>NZ_JBNCKO010000001.1:291689-590815 GCF_049841595.1 Micromonospora sp. DT228 | reverse complement strand
GTTGTTGTGGGGGGTGGGGGCCGCGGGGGCGGGGGGGGGGGGGGTCTGGGTTCCTCCCTCCGCCGGGCACGGTCGGCCCCATCCCCGCGTCGGCAAGGCCGTGCGTCGGTTCCACCAAAGGACTAGGAAGATCTTCTGATGAGTAATGGGTTTGCTGCTGTTGACGTTATTCGGGTCAAGCGGGATGGCGGGGTGCTGTCGGACGCGCAGATCGACTGGGTGGTCGACGCGTACACCCGGGGGGTTGTCGCCGACGAGCAGATGTCGGCCCTGGCGATGGCGATCCTGCTCAACGGCATGACCGGCCCGGAGATCGCCAGGTGGACCGCCGCGATGATCGCCAGTGGCGAGCGGCTGGACCTCTCGGCGGTACGCCGGCCGACCGTCGACAAGCACTCCACCGGTGGCGTCGGCGACAAGATCACGCTGCCGCTCACCCCGCTCGTGGCGGCGTGCGGCGCGGCCGTGCCGCAGCTGAGCGGCCGTGGTCTCGGGCACACCGGCGGCACGCTCGACAAGTTGGAGTCCATCCCGGGCTGGCGGGCCACGGTGAGCAACGACGAGTTCATCGCCCAACTGGACGAGGTCGGCGCGGTGATCTGCGCGGCGGGTGCCGGGCTCGCCCCCGCCGACCGCAAGCTGTACGCGCTGCGCGACGTCACCGGCACCGTGGAGGCGATCCCGCTGATCGCCAGCTCGATCATGAGCAAGAAGATCGCCGAGGGCACCGGCGCGTTGGTCCTCGACGTCAAGGTCGGCTCGGGCGCCTTCATGAAGTCCGTCGACCAGGCCCGCGAGCTGGCCCGCACGATGGTCGAGTTGGGCGGGGCGCACGGCGTTCGGACGGTCGCCCTGCTCACCGACATGTCCACCCCGCTCGGCCTGGCCATCGGCAACGCGGTGGAGGTGACCGAGTCGGTCGAGGTGCTGGCCGGTGGTGGCCCCGCCGACGTGGTGGAGCTGACGCTGGCCCTGGCCCGGGAGATGCTCGACGCGGCCGGCCTGCCGGACGCCGACCCGGCGGCGGCGTTGCGGGAGGGCCGGGCGATGGACTCCTGGCGGGCGATGATCCGCGCGCAGGGCGGCGACCCGGACGCGCCGATGCCGACCGCCAACGAGGTCGAGGTGGTCCGCGCCGAGCGGGACGGGCACGTCGCCGCCGTCGACGCGTACGCCATGGGGGTTGCGGCGTGGCGGCTCGGCGCGGGTCGGGCCCGCAAGGAGGACCCGGTGAGCGTGCCGGCCGGTGTGGTGTTGCACAAGCGGCCGGGTGACCCGGTGCGGGCCGGTGACGCCCTCTACGAGCTGCGCGCCGAGGACCCGGCGCGGATTCCGGCGGCGCTTGCCGAGGCCGCCGACGCGGTGCGGATCGCGTCGACCGCCGCGGCGGCGACGCCGCTGCTCATCGAGCGCATCGGCTGAGGCGAACCGGGGGTCGGGGTGCCATGGTGCCGGCCACCTGGGAGCGCTATTGTCGCAGGCCAAGGGGGGACAACCGGCCTTGAGCCGGCGCGAGCAGACAGGAAGACCCGCCGTGACAGTTGCTGCTCCCGACCCACGCGAGGTGCGCGAGGCGAGCCTGGACGAGCTGTCCCGGCTCGGCCTGCCGCTGCCGCCGGCCCAGTTCCCGCTGGTCTGGGAGCCGGGTGACGCGATCGATCTTCGTCCCACTGTGGAGATCGAGGCGCGGATCGCCGTGCTGCACCTGATCCTGGCGCGCTGCTTCGGGATGCCACCGGAGGCGGCGATGAGCTGGCTGCTCGGCTCGCACCTGGTCGAGATGGTCACGCCCCCGGAGTGGCAGTTCGTGATGGGCGGCAAGGGTGACCACCGCTCGTTCGTGCTGCACCACGACGCGCTCTTCGCGCTGGCCTGGGTGCTCGGGTTGAGCAAGCAGCTCGACCCGACGCTGGCCGTCGACGAGCGGCTGGTCGAGCAGTTGCCGCACATCGCCGAGGGCGAGACGTTCCCGCACTGGCGGACCCGGATCCTCACCGCGCCGCAGCACCCGGCCGACGCGGCCGCCCTGCTCGACCTGCACTACTGCCTGGACTGGGCGTACCTGGAGACCGAGCGCGGTGGTCGGCGGGCCCCGGGCATGATCGACGCGAACGCGATCGGGCAGCGCCGTTGGGCGCTGGAGTGGGCGGTGATCCTGCGCGGGCCGTACCACGACGAGCCGCCGGGCTGGGAAGAGGTAGACCTCTCCACCTGAGTTCAGCGAGGTCGGTACGCGTCCACCCGGACGGCCACGGTCACCCGGACCGGCTCGGGCAGCGCGGCCAACCGGGCGGTGAGCGCTTCGGGGTCGGTGTGCCACGCGTTCGGGCCCATCCCCACCAGGGTGGCGACCTCCGGCCGGGTCAGGGCCAGCTCCGCCCGGTGCGCCGCCGAGCTGACCGCGGTGAAGTGCCCGCCCAGGCTGCCGGTCACCCGGTCGGCCTTGTCCGGGTCCACCCGCAGCAGGCCCAGGGCGTCCACCAGCTCGCCGAGGTGGTCGGTGTCGGGTGTGACGACCAGCAGGGTGCCGGCCGGGTCGAGCACCCGGTGGAACTCCGGGCCGTTTCGCGGGGCGAAGACGTTCAGCAGCACGGCGGTCGAGGCGTCCGCGAGCGGCAGCCGCTGCCAGGTGTCGGCGAGCGCCGCGGCGGCCCGGGGGTGCGCGCGGGCCGCGCGGCGCAGCGCCGGCTTGGACACGTCCAGGGCCAGACCCACGGCGTCCGGCACCGCCGCCAGCACCGCGCCGAGGTAGCGGCCCGTGCCGGCGCCGGCATCCACCACCAGGGGGTACGCCCCGACGTCGGGCTCCGGCGGTTCGAGCGTGGACGTCGCGGCCGAGGCGCGGAGCCGTGCGACCGCTTCCGTCGCGGCGGTGGCGAGGGCGGCCGAGATGACGTCGTAGTGCCCGGCAGTCTGGAAATCCGCACGGGCCGCGACCATCTCGGCGGTGTCACCGACGTGCGGGGCCCGACCGGTGAGCAGGTTGACGTAGCCCTGGCGGGCGATGTCGAAGCTGTGCCGGCGCGGGCAGCGCAGCGCCCCCGTGTCGGTGGCCTGCGCCAGTGGGTCGCCGCAGACCGGGCAGCGCAGCCGGTCCAGGATGCGGGGGTCCACGTCAGGCCGCCGGGCCGCGTCGCCCGCGGACCCTCACCGTGGTGCTCCCATGCCGCTCAGCCTAAGGCCTGTCTCAGAAGGGCGGCCGGCCAGTTCTTCTGAGACAGGCCTTGGTTCGGGCCGGTCCGGGCAGGCCTTGCGGACCTCAAGCGACCTCCTACACCCGGTCACGCCCGTCGCTGACTAGGGTCTGAGCATGGTCGCAACTATCCGGTACGAGGACATTGTCAAGGTTCCGAAGGCGCTGCTGCACGACCACCTGGACGGCGGGCTGCGGCCGGGGACGATCGTCGACCTGGCCGCGGAGGTGAGCCACGAGCTGCCCACCACCGATCCCGAGGCGCTCGGACGCTGGTTCGTGGACGCCGCCGACTCCGGCTCCCTGGAGCGCTACCTCGAGACGTTCGCGCACACGGTGGCGGTCATGCAGACCCCGTCGGCGCTGCGTCGGGTGGCCCGCGAGTGCGCACTGGACCTGGCCGCCGACGGGGTGGTCTACGCCGAGGTGCGCTTCGCCCCGGAGCAGCACCTGGAGCAGGACCTGACACTGGACGAGGTCGTCGAGGCGGTGCTCGCCGGGTTCGCCGAGGGCACCGCCCAGGCCGTCGAGGCGGGCCTGACCATCCGGGTGGGCACACTGCTCACCGCGATGCGCCACGCGGCCCGTTCGCAGGAGATCGCGGAGTTGGCCGTGCGGCACCGCGACGCCGGGGTGGTCGGCTTCGACATCGCCGGCGCCGAGGCCGGCTTCCCGCCCACCCGGCACCTGGACGCCTTCGAATACCTGCAACGGGAGAACTTCCACTTCACCATCCACGCCGGCGAGGCGTTCGGTCTGCCGTCGATCTGGCAGGCGATCCAGTGGTGCGGGGCGGACCGGCTCGGTCACGGGGTCCGGATCGTCGACGACATCGCCTCCGACGGCTCGCTCGGCCGGCTGGCCGCGTACGTGCGGGACAAGCGGATCCCGTTGGAGCTGTGCCCCTCGTCGAACGTGCAGACCGGCGCGGTGGCCTCGATCGCCGACCACCCGATCGGCCTGCTGCGGGACCTGCGGTTCCGGGCCACCGTCAACACCGACAACCGGTTGATGAGCGGCACCTCGATGTCGCGGGAGATGTCGCTGCTGGTGGAGACGTTCGGCTACGGCTGGAAGGAGTTGCAGTGGTTCACCATCAACGCGATGAAGAGTGCCTTCATCCCGTTCGACGAGCGGCTGCGGATCATCGATGAGGTGATCAAGCCGGCGTACGCCGAACTGCTGGCCTGACTCCCGCTCAGCCGTGCGGGTGGCCAGCGAGCAGGCCGGCCACCCGACGCAGCACCTCCCGGGCACGGGCCGACTCCGCCCCCAACCCGGTCTGCCGACGCAGCACCGCGGGCTCGGCCCGCAGCAGCGCCACTCCGCGCCGGACCAGCACCCGGGGTGCCTTGCGCTGCTCGGACAGGTCGCGGACCAGCCGGCGCAGGAAGGTCGCACCGCGCGGCCGGCGCAGCGCGTACGCTCCGGCGAGCAGCCCGAGGCGACGGCACTCCTCGACGATCTCGGCCGCGAAAATCCCTTCGGCCACGAAAAGTGGCGATCCGGCGAGATCAAATGACCGGGTGGCCACCCGTCGATCTGCGCCGATCGCATAAACCGGCACATCGGCTCGACCCTCGCGAGCTAGTCGGGCAATGATTTCCACCGCACTCGGAGCGTCCCAGGACTGCGGTGATTCCCAATCCACCTGGTCGTTTCGTCGCGGCAACGTAGGGTCATCGCCGTCTTTGTAGAAGTCGTCCAAGCAGAGCACCGGCAGGCCGGTTTGCTGCGCTATGTACGACTTTCCGGACCCTGAAGGGCCGGCGAGCAGGACAACACGGTGCGGATGTTCCATTACCTTCAGTTACTCCGGCCAGACGGACTGCTATCAAATCGCATCAACATCTCATCACACCTTCGGTAGGTGACAACCTGGGCTTTCTTCTTGTCGACGGGCGTGATGGAATCTCGGGGGTCCGACCCGCCGGGTCGGTCGCTGGGCGTTGCCCGGAGGCAACGCGTTCAAGCTGTAAATCGCGAGGGCGGTGACGTGAGCAAACGGCCAAAGACGGCGGGCTCCTTCCTGTCGCGGCTGCGCCGGCCGGCCAGCCGGCTCCGGGACATGCCGATCTGGTCCAAGCTCGGTCTCATCATGATCGTGCCGACCATCGCCACGGTCGTAGTGGGCACCAGTGGTCTTGTCGACCACGTGGAGACGCTCAACAATGCCAATCGAGCCGGCGACCTGGCCAACCTGTCGAGCTATTCCGGTGACCTGGTCGACGCTTTGCAGGACGAGCGGACCGCCGCCGTGCTGCTGCTCGGCGCGGACGGAACGCAGCCGACAGCGCAGTACCAGGAGGCATACAACCGGGTGAACTCCCGGGTGGATCAAGAGGCGGGTCCCTACCGGCAGCAGCGCACCGAGGTCGAGGACCTGCCGGGCAGCCTCGAGACACTGCTCGACGGCATCGACCAGAACCTGCAGGACCTGTCCGGCATCCGCAGCCAGGTGTTCAACGGCAAGCTCGCGCTCACCGAGACCGTCCAGGCGTACGAGGGTCTGATCAGCGACCTGCTCGCCATCCGCGACTCGGCCACGCAGCTCGCCGGCGACAACGACCTGAGCGACCGGATGCGCGCCGCCGCGGCGGTCGCCCGGGAGAAGGAGTTCCTCGCCGCACGCCGGGTCGTGGTGCACCGCGCGCTGGGCGTGAAGGGCGGTCAGCGCCTGACCCCCGCGCTGCGCACCGACTACATCGCCAGCGGCACCGGCCAGCAGCAGGCGCTGCAGAGCTTCAAGGCCGTCGCCACCCCGGACGACGCGAAGTTCCACGACCAGACGGTCGCGGGCGGCGACCGCCGGGAGGCGCAGAACTACACCGGCTGGATCGACGGCAACACCACTGGCGACATGCGCGGCGCGCCGTTCAAACCGGACCAGTGGGAGGCCGCCATGACGGCCAACGCCCGGTTGATCCGCACCGTCGAGCGGAAGCTCGACGGTGAGGTGGTCGCCGAGGCCGACACCCTCCGCGCGGACGTCCAGCGCCAGGTCTTCCTGGAAACCGGCCTGCTGCTCAGCATGCTGCTCCTGGCCATCCTCTTCGCGTACCTGGTCGCCCGCTCGATGGCCCGCTCGCTGCGTGAGCTGCGCCAGGGCGCGCTGTCCGTCGCCCAGTACGGCCTGCCACAGGCGGTGGCTCGACTGCGCGACCCGCAGGTCATCGGGCAACTCTCCCCGGTGCAGCTGGCCAACCAGATCGCCGAGCCGCTGCCGGTGCGCAGCAGGGACGAATTCGGTCAGGTGACCGAGGCGTTCAACGCCGTCCACCTGGAAGCCGTCCGGACGGCCGCCGAGCAGGCCGCACTGCGTGCCTCCGTCGCGACCATGTTCGTCAACCTGGCCCGCCGTTCGCAGATCCTGGTCGACCGCCTCATCGGGCACCTCGACCGGCTGGAGCGCGGCGAAGAGGACCCGGACCGGCTGGCCGAGCTGTTCCAGCTCGACCACCTGGCCACCCGGATGCGCCGCAACGACGAGAACCTGCTGGTGCTCGCCGGTGCCGACTCCACCCGCGTCCAGCGGGAGCCGGCCGCGCTCATCGACGTGCTGCGTGCCGCGCAGTCCGAGGTCGAGCACTACACCCGCATCGAGTTCGGTGTCATCGACCGCGACATCGAGGTCGCCGCACACGCGGTGAACGACCTGGTGCACCTCGTGGCGGAGCTGTTCGACAACGCCACCGCGTTCTCGCCGCCCGACTCGCAGGTCATGGTCGAGGCCCGCCGGGTCGGCGACCGCTCCTCGCTCTACGTCGAGGACCGCGGCATCGGCATCAGCGCCGAGCAGTTGCAGGACCTCAACGAGCGGCTCGCGACGCCGCCGCAGGTGGACGTGGCGGTGTCCCGGATGATGGGCCTCGTCGTGGTCGCCCGGCTGGCGTCCCGGCACGGTGTCCGGGTCGAACTGCGCCCCGGCTCCGACCGCGGCACGGTCGCCGAAGTGACCCTGCCCACCTCGGTGCTGGTGCCCCGTGCGCTCTCCGGGCGGGTGCAGCAGCCGCCGGCACTTCCCGCGGCCGGCGGTCCTCAGCACGGTGCGCCCGCGCCGGTCTTCGGCGCGCTGCCCGCGCTGGGCAACCACCCGCGCTCCAGCGAATCCGGCAACCAGGTCACCCTCGGCGGTCGTCCGTTCGAGCCCGCGACGCGCAACGGTGCCGGCACCCCCGCCAACACCGGTGCGTACGGTTCGATGCCGGCCTGGTCGGATCTGACCGGTGCGGCCGGGACGAACGGCGTCATCGGCGGCGACGGGTTCACCCCGCGACCGGCCAACGGCCAGCCGATCGATCCGCTGCCGCAGCGCCGCTCCGGGGACGACACCCCGAGCACCGGCCAGCAGCCGTCCATCCCCCGGCAGTTGCCGAGCAGCCCCGAGACGTACCCGTACTCGGCGCCGCCGGTCTCCGCGCAGCCCTACTCCGGCGCGCCGGTCTCCGCCTCGCCGGCCTCGGGTCAGCCGTACTCCGGGCAGCCCTACTCGGGTGCGCCGTACGCCGGTCCGCCGGTGTCCGCGGCCCCGGCCTCCGGTCAGCCGTACGCCGGTCCGCCGGTGTCCGCGTCGCCGGCCTCCGGTCAGCCGTACTCGGGTCAGCCGTTCTCGGTGCCACCCGCCTCCAGCCAGTCGTTCAGCGGGTTCGCACCCCGATCCGCGCCACCCGTGCAGGCGCCAAGCGTCCCCGCGCCGCCGGCCTGGCCGCCGGTGCCGGGCGGCGACCGGGACGCGGTGACCCCGCCGGTGCCGGAGCGGCTCGCCGCCGCCCTGGACATGACGACGGAGCTGCCGCGGGTGCCGCGACCCGGCGAGCAGCCGGCCGTCGCGGCCCAGCCTCCGGTTCCCGCGCCAGCTCCGACGCCGGCGCCAGCGCCGCAGACCCGGCCGACGCCGCAGCAATCCCAGGCGCAGAACCGGCAGCGGTACGCGGACGAGACGATGGAGCTGCCGATCTTCCGGGAGCTGGAGTCGGCCTGGTTCCGTACCCGCCGTCCGGGCTCGGAGGAGTCCGCGGCTGAAGCCCAGCCGAGCACGAACGGCGACACCGCGACCCAGCAGTTCGCCACGGTCGAGGCCACCGGTCGGACAGTCCACAAGACACCACCCGGGACGACAGGTAACACGCCGATGGCAGACACTCCGATGGCCGGAGGAGCGCCGCGGGACAACGGCTCCACAGCGAGCGAGGGCACCCGCCCCGGTCTCGCCGAGAGCCTGCCGAACCGCCGGTCCCAGCCGCAGCAGAGCAACGGCTGGCAGACCGCAGCCGACGATGGTTGGCGTGCCGCCTCGGCCGCGGCCGGCGCGGTGCCGGTGAGTGAGACCACCACTACCGGCCTGCCGAAGCGCAAGCCGATGGCGCAGCTCGTGCCGGGTGCGGTGGAGAAGCCCGCCACCTCGGTCCAGCGCCGTTCTCCGGAGGCGGTCCGTGGACTGCTCTCCGCCTACCACCGGGGCGTGCAGCGAGGGCGTAGCACCTCGGACAACCCGACCAGCCCGGAGGCAACTCCGGGAGGGCAATCCTCGCAGTCTGGCTCAGGCCCGGTGGCCGGGAGCGGGCAGAAGGAGCAAGAAGGATGACAACTACGCAGGATCTTGGTTGGCTGCTGGCCAACTTCGCCGACCGGGTGCCCGGCGTCGCGCATGCGGTCGCCGTCTCGGCGGACGGCCTACTCCTCGCGTCGTCACGGGATCTGCCGCGCGACCGGGCGGATCAGCTTGCCGCGATCTCATCGGGTCTGGTCAGCCTGACCCAGGGTGCAGCCCGCTGCTTCGAGGGAGGGGCGGTGTTGCAGACCGTGGTGGAGATGGACAATGGCTTCCTGTTCCTGATGTCCATCTCGGACGGTTCGTCCTTCGCCGTGCTGGCCGCCCGCAGCTCCGACGTGGGCCAGGTTGGCTACGAGATGGCGCTGCTTGTCGACCGGGTGGGCGACGCCCTGACCCCGCAGCCGCGTGCGGCCGCGGGCATGCTTGGCTGACGTCTCGCCGATCGTGAGGTCGGCACGACTGCAACGACGACAACGACGGGTTTCACCGGTGGGAGCCGGTAGCGGGTACGAAGGAGGTGAGCGGCGAGATGGCCGATCGTGACGAACCAACCGGAGCGCTGGTCCGTCCATACGCCGTGACCCGCGGTCGTACCCGTCCTCGGCTCGACATCGCGCTGGAGGCGCTCGTCGAGACGACGGTGCGTGGCCGGACCACTGCCAATGGCAACGGTGGCGGCCGCGAACACCAGTACATCGCCGCGCTGTGTGACGGACGCGTGCAATCGCTCGCGGAGATCGCGGCGCGGATGCAGCTCCCGCTCGGTGTGGCCCGGGTGCTCATCGCCGACATGGCGACGGACGGCCTGGTCGCGGTCCACGAGCCGACCATTTTGGACGACTCCGACGACGCGGTGGGCACTGAACTGCTGGAGAGGGTGCTGAGTGGACTTCGCAGGCTCTGACATGTCGCACCGCCCACCGAACCCGAGTGGGCGCGTGACGTCGGCGAAGATCGTTATCGCCGGTGGATTCGGCGTCGGCAAGACGACGCTGGTCGGCTCGGTCTCGGAGATCACGCCGCTGACCACCGAGGCCATCATGACCTCCGCCGGCGTGGGCGTCGACGACAACCGGCAGGTGCCGGGGAAGACGACGACCACGGTGGCTATGGACTTCGGCCGGATCTCGATCGACCGTGACCTGATTTTGTACCTGTTCGGTACGCCGGGTCAGACCCGGTTCTGGTTCATGTGGGACGAACTGGTCCGGGGCGCCATCGGTGCGGTCGTGCTGGTGGACACCCGCCGGCTGGCCGACTGCTTCGCGGCGATCGACTTCTTCGAGCACCGACGCCTCCCGTACCTGGTGGCGATCAACTGCTTCGACGGGATGCAGTACCACGACCCGCAGGACGTTCGGGACGCCTTGGCGATCTCGAGCGACGTGCCGGTGGTGGCGTGCGACGCCCGTAACCGGGAGTCGACGAAGCACGTGCTGATCTCGCTTGTCGAGTACGTGCTCACCATGCGCCGTACGCGCGCGGTGGCCCCGGCCTGATCGGGCACCGCTAGCCCGGTGGTGGCTCCGGCCGCCACCGGGCGTTTCGCCCTGCCCGTCGTGCTGCTCGTGCCGGCGGGCACCCGACGCCGCCTTCTTGAGCTCTGGCGGATGTCTGCCCCGCTCGGGGACACGGACGTCCGGCCTGGGTCTTCGAGGGGCGGCGTTTTCGCGTCGACGTTCCGTCCCGCCGACACGATCGCGCCCCCAGTCAGCCGACTGGGGGCGCGATTCGCGTGTGGTGGGGGAGCTGCCGAGGGTCAGGACTGGTAGCCGGCGGAGCGGTACTCGTACTCCCGGTCGTCGTCGCGGTCGCCGTGGTCGCGGCTGAAGTCCCAGCCACCGGCCGCCTCGCGGCCTGGTCGTCCGCCTACCGCGAAACCGCCGATCTCCTGCCCGCGACGCCAACCGCGGAAGTAACCCGTGGTGTTCTCCGCGAGGCTCGCCGCATCACGCACTATGCGCAATGGGCGCTCCTCGCGTAGCGGGGAGCCGGGGACCAGATTGGCCTGTGGCACGCGCTTGGGCAGCCCGGCGTTTGTCGCGGCACCCACCGCGGGGCGGGCGGCCTGCTCGGCGGCCTGCCAGCCGGTGTCGGCGGTGGTCGACCAGTCCAGGTCGGTCTCCTCGGCCTGCCCCACGAACCAGGCCGACTTGGCCTGCGCGAAGATCAGCAGGTCGCCGTCGCCCTCGTCGGCGACCGGCGGTGGCCGGTGCTCGACCGGAGGCGTTCGGCGCTCCAGCGGAGGCGGCCGGTGCTCCACCGGGGGTGGCGGCCGGTGCTCGGCGGCGCGTGCGGCCGCTCGGCCGTTCCGCGCGGCCTGCTCCCGGTCGACCAACCGCAGTGGGGGCGTCTCCAGGTGCGGGTCCGCCTGAGGGTTGAGCCCCTCACGCAGCGCCCGATCAGCGAGTGGCGGTGGCTCCACCAGGCGCAGCATCGGGGGCTCCTGCGGCAGGTCGTCCGCCAACCAGGGTGGGGTGACCCGACCGTCGGCGCGACCCGGGTCGGTCGGGGGGTCGATGCCGCGGTTGCCGCCGTAGGGATAGGCCGCCGGGTTGTTCGGTGGGCCGTCGGCCGGGTCCTCCGGGTTGTTGACAAGCGGCCAGTTGGCGCGGGAGCCGGGCGGTGCCGACTCCTGACCAGGTCGGGGGGTCGGCACCGGAATGCTGAGATCGGTGACGCTGAACCCGCCCGTCGGTGGCTCCTCGACCGGGCGTTGCAGGTGACTCGGCCGGGGCTCGCCGTTGGTCTTGGGGCGGGGCGGGATGACCGTACGCTGCCGTTCGGCCCGCGCGTTGTTGATCGCGGCGGTGGTCAGCGTCGGCCGGAACGGCTCACCGGCCTCGGCCGGAGGCACCATGCCGCGCTGCGCCGGCGCGATCGGGGTGATCCCGGGCGGCGGAGGCGGCGGCGAGGAGACCGGCCGGTTGGTCGGGCCGTCGATCCGGCTGGGGAGCGGCTCGCTGCGACTGGGCAGCGTGGACGCCGGCGGCCCAGCCATCGCCGCGGGGGTCATCGGCGCGGGTGCGACAGGCGGCGGCGTGACCGGGGCGGGTGCGACAGGCGGCGGCCCGAGTGGACGGGGTGACGCCAACGGCGCGTTACCGGGGACCGGCTCGGGTCGGCTGCGTCGCCCGACGGCGGGTGCCGGGTCGGCGGCTGGTGGGGTGGGTCGGACCGACCGCAACCCGGCGTTGGTGCCGGCGAGACCGGTCAACCCCGCGTTGGTGCCGGCCAACCCGGCGTTGGTGCCGGCCAGGCCGGTCAGCTCACCGACCGACTCACCACGGCGGGCAGCGGCCCGGCGACCAGGCGCCTGGGCGGGCGTGCTGACCCGAGAGCTGAGGGCGCTGACCAGCGCCTCACAGCCCGCGTCGCAGGCTCGTACGGAAGCGACGGCCTGGCGGACCGTCTCGGCCACCGCGGACGTGAGAGCCCGGTTGACCGCCGCGCGGCGCGGCGTCTCGGAGATGGCGACCCGCAGTGCGGTGACCGCCTCGTTGATTTCCTCGGCGTCGGCGACCCCGTCGGCGGCGAGATGTGCGGCGATCGCATCCGCCGCGACCGACACCTCACGGCCCCGGGCGACGGTGCCGCCGAGCATGCCCGGCTCGGGCAGCGCGTCCAGCACCGCAAGCGAGACCGGCTCGGCCGGGTCCGGATACGCCCGCAGGGCCGCCGGGTAGAGCTCACGCAGCACCTCACGCAGCGCCACGGCGGCGGAGTGTCGACCGCTGGCCAGGGCGGCGTGCGCGGCGAGCACCTGCTTGTAGCCGGCGAGGTCCCGGGGCGCCGGCAGGGTGACCGCGGAGAGCGCGCCCGCCTGCAACGCGCGGGCCAGGCCGACGGCCCGTCGTTCGGCCGGAGGGGACTGCATCTCCTCCAGCGAGTCGTCGTCGGCGAACCGCTCGGCGAAGTCGTCCACCGAGTCGTCGTCGGCAATGGCCAACGGTCGCCCCGCCGCGCTCAGCAGCGAGGTGACCGTGTGGTCGTCACTGTCGGCGGCGATGGCCGCTCCGCTCGGCCCGCCCGACCGCTCCACGAGCAGCGCGACGAGCTGGGCGTAGCCAGCGGCGTCGTCGCTGATCTCGCAGACATGCAGCAGACGGCCTGCGTCGTCGACCACAGCGGACGTCAGCGTCGAACCGGCGGAGGCCGGTCGGTCAGCCGGATCCGCCGAGGCCAGACCGCAGTAAACGCGCACGAGCGCCACGGCGTCGTCCTCCTCCCGGGACAGGTCTTTCCTCTGCCAGCAACTGATGCTCCCCGGTACGGGTCAGTCGCGCCAGTCCACCACCGCAGAGATCTTGCCGACAATGGTGCGCCAACCCAAACTCGCGGTCTGTGCTCCGATCTTCTTCAGCCGTCGTCGACCCATGAAAGCACCGATCCCACCGTTGGCGGTGGCCCGCAGCGCCTCGTCCAGGTCGTCGAGGCTGGAGCCGGCGGAGAGCATGTCCAGGACCGCAGGCAGCCGCAATGCGTACGAGATGTCGCGGGCGATCTCGCCGGCCTCGATCAGCAGGGTCGAATCCCAGGTGTCGTGGCCGCCGCGCAGGTTCTCCACGACCAGGTCGAGTTCGTAGTTGTCCTCGTCGAGCGGAGCGATATCGGCCGGCTCCACCCGTTCGGCCAATTCATTCCAGCTGTCCAGTTGAGACAGATCGTTTGGCGCACCGGACCGGATGAAACTGACCAACGACTCGGGGGTCTTGAACAGCAGCAGCTTGCCCCGGTGGCTGAGGAAGACCGGCACCTCCTCGTCGTCCGCCTCGTCCGGGACGTCCTCGTCCGCCTCGTCGCCCTCGGCCTCGTCCTCGGCCTTGCTGTCGGCGCGGCGGCGCGTCGACTCGTCCTCGTCGCTGTCGGCGAACTCCTCGGCCAGGTCCTCGTCGAGGATGACGACTGTCTCGTCGTCCTCCTCCTCCTCGACGACCTGGCGGCGGGCGAGGAACGGGTCGTCCTGGTCGCGTTCGGTCACATCGGTCGGGGTCAGTGCGCTGGCCGGCCGGTACGCCCGCAGCGTGAAACCGGTGCCGGCGGGCAGGGAGATCTCCACCGGATCGATGCGCAGCTCGTCCCAGAGCGACCTGTCGATCGAAGCCGACGGGCCGTCGGTCTCCGCGGCCTCCTCTGGCTCGGCCGCGTTCGTGGTGTCGTCGAGCTCGGGCTCGTCGGCGTCGGGCCGTTGGGGCGACTGGCGGGCCACGCTGACCTCCGTGTGCTTCGGGTTGCCCACCCGCCGGGGTCTCTGTCCGACGAGTGACTCTGGGCACATACCCTAGTCGGCGGCGCTGGGTGACCGATGCCCGCACCCCGGTGGCCGGTTGGCGCACGGGTTCGACCTGCTGGTGGCCGGCGCTGGCGAACGGGCCGCTCGACAAGTAGCGTAGCTACGTATGAAGGCCCAGTCGCTGCACGGCCATCTCGACGCTCTGCTGCTCGCCGTGCTGGAGCAGGGCGAGCAGCACGGCTACGCCATCATCGAGGCGCTGCGGGAGCGCAGTGATGGCAGCCTGGATCTGCCCACCGGCACCATCTATCCCGCGCTCCGTCGCCTGGAACGCGCGGGGCACGTGGCGAGCACCTGGAGCACCGTCAACGGTCGGGAGCGGCGGACGTACCAGCTCACCGACTCCGGCCGCCGCGCGCTGGCCGGAGAGCGCGCCGGTTGGCACGAGTTCCAACTGACGGTCGGCCGGTTCCTCGACCCCGGCAGCCCGCCCACCCCGGCCTGACCCGGCCGGACCGTGCCCGCCCGCGCCCGACCGCGAGCGGGCGTGAAGGACGTGGGTCAGCGCCGGAGCGGGTCAGAGCGGGCGGGCACGCCGCGGCGCAGAGCAGGCGGCGCGGGTCAGCGGGCGATGGCCAGCAGCCAGCCGCGCGTCGCGCGGGTCAGCGAGAAGTACGCGCCGCCCACCAACACCCCGCCGATGATCATCGGCGGCCAGCTCAGCGCCGCGTCCCAGAGGTTGAGGGACCAGGTGAAGAGGGCGCATCCGGTCACCATGGCGAGGGCCAGCAGGCCGGTCAGGCCGGCGCCCACCGCGCGTTGCGCCATGACCAGGCCCCGTCGTGTCGAACGGGCGCTCGCCGCCACCACAAGCAGACCGGCCACCGCGAGCAGCAGCGTGCTCATCCAGATCAGGTCGACCGAGTTGGAGAGCAGCAGGTAGCCGGCCGGCGGGCGAGGGCCGTCACTCCAGCTCGCCCCACGCCAGGTCAGGTCGCCGGCGGCCATCCCCACCCCGGCGACGGCCAGCATCCGCAGGGACAGGCCCCGCAGCGCGCCCACCGCCAGCTCGGCCTGCCAGGAGGGAAGCAACTGCGCCGGTGAGCCGAACTCGACCACCGCGCGGCGCTGCGCCTCCGTGGGCGGCACACCGCTCTCCTGGTACGCCTCGACGGCGTCCAGCAGCCCGTGCCGGGCCTCGATCAGCAGGTCGGACTTGAGTCGCGCCGGCCCCTGCAACCGGGCGGCCAGGTCCCGCAGGTGCTCGTCGACCAACACATCCTCACAGCGCGGCATGCCACCACCCTGCCACGGACTCCGGAGCCCCGACGTCGGGGAGAACCCTGGTCCGTCCCCGAGCCAGGTCAGGGCGCGAGCGCCAGGTAACCCCGTTCGGCAGCCGCCTGGAGCAGCCACTGGTCGCGGTACCAGCCGTCGGTGGCGACAAGCTCGGCGTGCCGACCGCGCTGGATCACCCGACCGCCGTCGAGGACGATGATCTCGTCCAGCTCGGCGAGCCCGCTGAGCCGGTGGGTGATCAGCAGCACCGAGTGCCCGGTAGGGGTGGCGGCGAGGGCGGACGCGAGCACCGCGTCCGCGGCGGCCGGGTCCAGCCCCTCGGTGGGTTCGTCGAGCACCAGCACCGCCGGCGCGGCGAGCAGGGCCCGAGCGAGCGCCAGCCGTTGCCGCTGGCCGCCGGAGAGCTGTCCGCCCTCCTCGCCGACGAGCGTGTCCCAGCCTGCCGGCTGGGCGTGTACCCACTCCAACAGGCCGGCCGCCGCGGTGGCCGCGGTCAGCTCGTCCTCGCCGGCACCGGCCCGCCCGAGCAGCAGGTTCTCCCGCACCGTGGCATGGAAGACGTACGCCTCGGCGAGCAGCCCGCCGACCGTGCGGGGCAGGGCCTCCTCGGCGTACGCCGACAGGTCTCGACCGTTGAGGGTGACCCGGCCGGACACCGGCCGGACGGTGCCGGTCAGCACAGCGGCCAGGGTGCTCTTGCCGGCGCCGCTCGGGCCGACCACCGCGATCCTCCGCCCGGCCGGCAGGTCCAGGCTGATGCCGTCCAGGGCGGGGGCCGCGCCGGCCCGGTACCGCACGGTCACGTCGTCGAAGCGCAGCGCGGACGGGCCGGTCAGGTCGGTGCTGCCGTCCGTGGCCGGGCGGACCGGCGGGCCGGCGTCGAGCAGGGTGGCCACCCGGGCCAGACCGGGCCGCAGTTGTGTCCACTGTCGGGCCGCCGCGACAAGCGCCAGGGTCACCTCGACGGCGGCCAGCGCGCCGACGGCCAGGACGCCCACCAGCACGCCGGGGACGTCGGCGGACAGCGCGGCCAGCACCACCGCCGCGGCGGTCAACCCGGCGGTCAGCACCCCGGCCGCGTCCACGGCGAACCCGGTGGCGGCCAGCCGGCGTTCGAGTCGGGCCAGCCGTCGGGCACGCTCCTCGGCGGCGTGCAGCGCACCGGCGGTCGCGCCGAACGCGGCCAGGTCGGCGGCGCCGTGGGTGAGGTCGATCGCGTCGGTGGCCAGCGCGCCGCGCAGCGGGGCCACCTCGGCCGCGCTGCGGCGGGTGACCGCTGTCGCCAGCCCGGGCAGCGCCACGCCGGCGACCAGCAGCCCGACGGCGAGCGCTCCGGCGGCCGGCGGCGAGATCAGCGCGGCCCCGGCGACCGCCAGGACACCGACCAGGCCCGCCGCCGAGCCCGGGACCAGCACCCGCAGCAGCAGGTCCTGGACCGCCTCGACGTCGGAGACCAGCCGACTCAGCACGTCTCCCGAGCGGTGTACGGCGTCGCGACGGGCCGCGAGGGTGGCGAAGACCTGGGCCCGGACGTCGGTGATCATGCGGAGCACCGCGTCGTGCCCGGCGAGCCGTTCGGTGTAGCGCAACACGCCCCGACTGATCGCCAGCGCCCGGACCGCGACGATCGCCACGGTGAGCCGGTCCAGTGGGGGTTGACCGGCGGCGCTCATCAACAGCCAGGTGGCCGTGGCCATCAGGGCCAGCCCGGCGAACTCGGTGGCGGCCGCGAGCAGCCCGGCACCGACCAGGCGGCCCAGGTAGGGCCGGGCCAGTCGCAGCACGGCCCGTTCGGCGGTGACCCGCCCATGCGGTGCCGCGTCGACCGGCCCCGCGTCGACCGGCCCCGCGCCTGCCAGGCCCGCTTCGACCGGCCGCGGGTCGACCGGGCCCGACCCGTTTGCCGCGCTCATCGGGGTGCCTTTCCGGTCGGCTCGGGTGTCAGCTCGGTGACGCGACCGTCCTCGACGCGCAGGATCCGGTCGGCGTCGGCGAGCAGCGCCGGCCGGTGTGCGACAAGCACCGCGGTCCGGCCGGCGACAAGCCGGCGGGTGGCGTCGAGCACCACCGCCTCGGCCGCGGTGTCCAGTCGGGCGGTGGGTTCGTCGAGCAGCACCACAGGTGCGGCGCGCAGGAAGGCTCGGGCCAGGGCGACCCGCTGCCGCTGCCCGCTGGACAGTCCGTGGCCGCGTTCGCCGAGCAGGGTGTCCAGGCCGTCCGGCAGACCGGCCACCACGTCGTCCAGGGCGGCGTCGCGCACCGCCGCGGCCAGTACGTCGCGCGGGGTGTCCGGAGCGCCCAGCCGGATGTTGTCGGCGAGCGAGGCGGCGAAGAGGTGGGCCCGCTGCGGCACCCAGGCGAGTTGCCGGCGCCAGGCGTCCGGGTCGGCGGTGGCGAGGTCGACCCCGTCCACGGTGACCCGGCCACTTGTCGGGGTCACGAAGCCGAGCAGCAGGCCGAGCAGTGTGCTCTTCCCGGCGCCGCTGGGCCCGATGACGGCGATCCGTTCGCCGGGCCGGATGGTCAGGGTCACGTCCCGCAGCGCGGTGGTCCGCTCGTACGCCACGGTCACCCCCTCGAACCGGATCTCGCGCCGAGCGTCCGGGGTGGTGGCGCCCTCGGCGGCGCGGGGTGCGACGGGCGCGGCCGAGATGGTCAGCGCCTCGTCCAGCGCGGCGAGCCCCTCCATGCTGGCGTGGAAGCGGCTGCCGGCGGACCGCAGCGGCAGGTACGCCTCCGGGGTGAGCAGCAGCACCAGCAGCGCGGTCTGCAGGGCCAGCCCGCCGCCGAGCAGCCGGATGCCGACCGGCACCGCGACCAGGGCCACCGAGAGGGTGGCGACAAGTTCCAGCACCAGCGCGGAGAGGAACGCGATGCGCAGCGTCTTCATGGTGGCGACGCGGTGTCCGTCGGCCATCCGGCGTACCACGTCGGTCTGTGCTCGGGCTCGTCCGAACGCGCGCAGCGTGGGCAGCCCGGCGACCATGTCCAGGAAGTGACCGCCGAGCAGCGACAGCCGCCGCCACTGTCGTTCGGTGGCGGCCTGCGCCTGCCAGCCCAGCAGCGCGCCGAAGACCGGGATCAGCGGCAGGGTCAGCGCGATGATCACCGCCGAGCTCCAGTCGGCGAAGACGACCCGGGCCAGCACCGCCAGCGGCACCGTCACGCTCAGCACCAACTGCGGCAGGTACCCGGTGAAGTAGGCGTCCAGCGCGTCCAACCCGCGCCCGGCCAGGGTGGCGAGCTGACCGGCGCGCTGCCCGGCCACCCAGCCAGGGCCGTGCCGGCCCACCGCGCCGAGCAGGTCGGCCCGCAGCGTGGCCTTGACCGTGGCGGCCACCCGCGCGGAGACCGTGCCCTGCGCCCAGACCAACGCCGAGCGGGCGGCGACAGCGAGCACGAAGCCGGCCAGCGCCTGTCGATCGAGTCGTCCGTCGACGGCGGTGGCCAGCACGGCCGCGAGCGCCGTGGCCTGCGCCACGATCAATCCGGCGGCGAGCACACCCAGCAGCGCGAGCACGGCAAGATCGCGCCGGGCCGCAGGGACCCGGCGCGGCAGACGCCTGTCGAACGGACGGCGGCTCACCAGTACACCGGTGCCCTACCGTCGGTTCGTCCTCGGAAAACCCACCAGCACATCGCCTGGAAGCCTAGTAGGGCCGGAAGCAGCGGCATCGCCACCCAGCCGAGCAGCCGCAGGGTCGGTGCGCTTGCGGCGGCGTCCGCCACCGCGAGCGAGGCGCCCGGGTCGGTCGTGGACACCAGCACATAGGGCCAGAGGGCGGCGCCGACAAGCACCACCGGCAGCGCCAGGGCCGCGCCGGTGGCGACCAGAGCCCACCCCGGCCGCCGCCGCCTCAGCGCCGCGCGGGCCACCAGCAACGCCGCCACCAGGAGCACCGGCAGGAGTACGGCCACCGCCGGCCGCTGGACCGCGTCGCGTACCCGGGCGGAGAGCAGGCCCACGACGGTGGCCAGCGCGACCGCGGTGAGCGCTACCGGCACCAGCCGGCGGGCCGTGCGGCCGACCACGGCGGCCTCGGCGCTCGGCAGTCGCAGGGTGAGGAAGGTCGCACCGTGCACCGCGACCAGGGCGACCATGGCCAGCCCGGCGGCGGCAGCGAACGGGGTGGCGAGGTGCGACAACCCGGCGACGTGCCCGTCGGCCTGACGGGGTACGCCCTGGAGCAGCGCGGCGAGCACCACACCCCAGCCCAGTGCGGCGAGCGCGCTGCCGATCGTCACGATGCGGTCCCAGCGGGCGCGGATCCGCTCGTCGGCGTGCCGGCTGCGCAGTTGCACGCCCGCGGTGACCAGGATGACGCCGACCAGGGCGCCGGCGACGGCCGGATAGCAGCCGGACAGCAGCTCACCCTCCAGCACCGGAAACGCGCCGAACAGGATGCCCACGGCGGCCACCAGCCACACCTCGTTGCCGAGGAAGAACGGGCCGAGCGCGGTGAGCGAGGCCCGCCGCCCGGCGGGACTTCCGCCGCGCGCGAGCAGCAGGCCGACGCCGTAGTCGTAGCCGGCGAGCACCAGGTAGCTGGCGAAGAAGAGGCCGAGCAGGGCGTACCAGGCGAGGTCCACGGTCTTCTCCTCAGATCCTCAGACGAGTGCGGGTTCGGGACGGGCCGGCTCGCCGGGCGGCGTCGGCGGGCGGCCGAGCGCCGGGTCGAGCGCGCCGCGTTTCGCGTACCGGGCGAGCAGCACCCAGTTGGTGCCGGCGAGGGCGCCCAGCAGCAGGCTGAAGCCGACGAGCGAGGCCAGCATCACCGGGGCGCCGACCGGGGAGACCGCCTGCTCGGTGGGGAGCAGCCCGTACGCCACCCAGGGTTGCCGGCCGACCTCCCGGGAGATCCAGCCGAGGATCACCGCGACGAACGGCAGCGGCAGGGCCAGCAGAATCAGCCAGAGCGGGAAGCGCAGTCGGACGATCCAGTCGCGAAAGAGCAGGGGCAGCAGCAACCAGAGGCAGCCGAGTGTGAGTCCGGTCAGGATCATGAAGCCGAGCCCGACGCTGGCCAGCACCGGTGGGGTGTAGTCGCCGGGGCCGAAGCGCGCGGTCCACTCCGCGATCAGCGCCTGAGCCTCCGGCCCGTTGCCGCCGAACTTGGTCGGCTGCACGCTGCCCACCGGGCCGAACTGGGCGAAACCGAAGCCCTGCACCATGCTGATCGCCAACGCCGAGGTGACCAGACCGACCCGCAACGACGTGCGGAAGAACGCGAAGTCAGGGGTACGCCGGATCAGGTGCCACGCGCTGACCGCCGCCATCAGCATCCCGCCGATCAGCAGCGCCGCCGACACCACGTGCCCGAACGCCATCCCGAAGGTGGGGTTGGTGAGCAGCGCGCCGAAGTCGGTGAGGTGGGCGATCCCGTCGCGGACCTCGTATCCGACCGGGTTCTGCAACCAGGAGTTGGCCACCATGATCCAGAAAGCCGACGCGTACGCGGTGATCGCCACGCCCCACAGAAGGGCGAGGTGGACGCCCTTGCGGAGTCGGTGCCAGCCGAAGATCCACATCCCGAGGAACGTGGACTCCAGGAAGAACGCCACAAGCGTCTCCAGGGCCAGTGGCGCGCCGAAGACGTTGCCGACGTAGCGCGACAGGCCACTCCAGTTCAGCCCGAACTGGAACTCCATCACGATGCCGGTGGCGATGCCGAGCACGTAATTGATCACGTAGAGCTGGCCCCAGTAACGGGTCAGCCGCTCCCACTTCGGGTTGCCGGTGAGGACCCAGGCGGTCTGCATCCCGACCAGCAGGGTGACCAGCCCGAGCGTGACGACCACGAACAGGAAGTGGATCGAGGTGGTGGTGGCGAACTGCAGGCGGGCGAGGAGCAGGGTGTCCATGGCCGGCTCTCCGTAGTGTTGGCTCCCTTGTCGTAGCCACCCTACACGTAGTTTATCTACACGTCTGTCTACTACGCGACGTCGTAAGCAAGTCTACGACATCGCGTAGTAGTTGAGGGTGTCGGCGTAATCGCGCTGCCGGACAGGGTTGCGGGCGCGGCGGCCGGATGGGGTGGCGGGAGGCGCGCGGGTGGGTGCGCGGTGCAGGCGGGGGCGCGCGTGCGTGGGGTGCTGGGGGTTAGCTCAGGAAGAGGGTGACCGGAAGGGCGACAAGCGTGGTGGCGACCGCGAGGGCGGTGGCACCGAGCACCCGGGGCGGCCGGTCGCTGACCAGGAGGCGCTGGACCCGTACATCAAGATCACGGTCGCCCATGCCCAGCGCACCCGCTGGGGTGATGCGGTGGCCAGCGGCGGCGAACCGGCGCAGCGCTCCCGCCAACGGCGCCTCGGCGTGCAGCTCGCGGGCCTTGTCGTCGGCCCGCATCTCGACCAGCAGGGCGACCCGCTCGTGCGCGTCGCGGACCCAGGCGAACCACGGCAACGCGCGGCACAGCGCGGTGAACGGCAGCAGCACCAGGTCGTGCCGCTCGTGGGCGTGCGCGCGCTCGTGACTGAGCACGGCGGCCAGCTCGGCCCGATCCAGCAGGCTCAGCGTGCCGGCGCTGACCACCACCTGCGGTTTCACCCCCGGCAGGCAGTACGCGGCGGCACTCGGATGGTCGAGCACCAGCGCGCCGGGGGCGGCCGGATCGTCCCGGGCGACAAGGGAGAGCAGGTCCCGGTGCCGACGCTGGGCGCGTACGGTGCCGTGGATGCTGCGCACGGTCGTGGTGACCAACACCGCGCCGATGCCGAAGCCCACCCCGACACCGGCCAGGTGGAAGGTGCTCATCCCGGCCGGCAGGGTGCCGTGGCCGAGGTCGTTGGCGAGGGCGAGCAGTGCGCTTCCGGTCGGCAGGTCGTACGTGCTCAGGCCGAGCGCCATCGGCAGGCCCATCGCGGAGAGGCCCAGCGCCAACCCGACGGCCTGCCAGCAGATGATCGCCACTCGGGGGCTGCGCCACGTCCAGGTGGAGCGGGCCAGCACCTGAGCCGTCAGATAGCAGGCCAGCATGGTGGCGGCGAAGTGCACGGCGTAGGCCATGGCGCGCGCCCTACCGCTCCGCTGTCTCGCCGGCAGGTCGCCGGCCCGCCGGCCCGTCCACCCGATCGGTCAGTTCGGCGCCCGACCCGGCCAGGCTCGGCCCGTCTGGTCCGGCGACACCCGTGCCGCCGCCTGTGGTGTCCGGCCCGGTCAGGCTGGCCTCGCTGCCCAGCGCCGCGCGCAGCACCTCGGCCTCGGTGCCGGTGACCGAGCGGGCGAAGCGCACCAGCGCGGCGTCCCGGCTGCCGCCCAGGTCGAGGGCGTCGAGCATGAGTTGGGCGATGTGCGCCTCGCGGCTGGCCGTTGGCCGGTATCGCCAGGCCCGACCTTCCCGCTCGCGCTGCACCATGCCCTTGCCGGCGAGCCGGTCCAGCACGGTCATCACCGTCGTGTACGCCAGCTCACGGCCGTCGAGCGCGTCGGCCACCTCGCGCACGGTCACACCGTCCGACGTGCCGGGGACCACGTCCCACAACACGTCCATCACCGCACGCTCAAGATCGCCCAACCGAGTCACAGCCCAATCCTACCCCCGGTAGTAGACCCCCCACCCACCGCGCCAGTCCACCCACCCCGAACCCCACCCACCCCGAACCCCACCCACCCCGAACCCCACCCACCCCGGATCCCGCTCACCCCGAGTTGATCATGAGGTTGGCCGGCCCCAACGAGGCCAGCTGTCCGGCTAACCCCATGATCACCGGCCGAGGTCGGCGAGAGGTGCAAGATCCGCACAAGAGCAGGGATGTTGCTGCCTCCAGCGCCCCGGAGGCGGCAACATCCCTGAAGTTGCGCAGATCTTGGCCACAACGGCCACAACGGCGGCGCGGCGGCGCGGCGGCACGGCGACACGGTGGGTAGGTGGATCTTGGGTGGTCGGAGGCATGGCAGGGCGCGGCGGGGCCACCCCGCTGGTCGGCAACTCGGCGTCAGGCAGGAGTCGCGAGACGGAACCCCCGTACGGACCCGGCCCAGGTCAGGTTTTCCGGGGGAGCCCGCCCACGCAGGGATCAAGCCTGACCGCCCGGAGTGGGCGGGCTCCCCCGGAAAACCTCAAAGGCCGCGCAAAAACCAAAGGCCGAGAACCGAATCACACCCCCTTGGGGTGCCACACCGTCTTCGTCTCCAGCAGAACTGTCATCCGGGCCAGACCCGGGTCGGCCGACCAGTCGTGGTCGGCCGGGGCGGGGCGGAGCACCCGCTTGAGGTTCTCCGCGGCCTTGACCTCGAGGTCGGTGGCGAACGCGGTGTCGGTCACCCCGGTCAGGTCGATGGCGTTGACGTCCATGTGGGCGGCCAGCGCCGGCGCGGTTTCGGTGATCGCGCCGGTGAGGATGTTGACCACACCGCCGGGCAGGTCGGAGGTCGCCAGCACCTCGGCCAGCGTCACCGCCGCCAGTGGCTCCGACGGGGACGCCGCCACCACCACCGTGTTTCCGCTGACGATCGCCGGGGCGATGACGCTGACCAGGCCGAGCAGCGCCGGGCGCTCGGGGGCGACCACCGCGACCACGCCTGTCGGTTCGGGCGCGGAGAGGTTGAAGTACGGGCCGGCGACCGGGTTGGCCCCGCCGCACACCTGGGCGAGCTTGTCGGCCCAGCCGGCGTACCAGACCCAGCGGTCCACCGCGGCGTCCACCTCGTCGCCGGGGATGCCCAGGGCGACGAACTGTTCGCGGCGGCCCTCCAGCATCTCGGCGGCCCGGTAGAGGATCTGACCCCGGTTGTACGCGGTCGCGCCGGCCCAGCCCTTGACGGCGGCGCGGGCGGCGACCACCGCGTCCCGGGCGTCCTTGCGGGAGGCCAGTGACACATTCGAGGACTGCACGAGATACGACCGTCCCGACTCGCTGCGCGGGAACTTCCCGCCGATGAAGAGCTTGTACGTCTTGCGTACCGCGACCCGCTCAGACATTGAGGTAGCCCTCCAGCCCGTGCCGGCCGCCCTCGCGACCGTAACCCGACTCCTTGTAACCACCGAACGGCGAGGTGGGGTCGAACTTGTTGAACGTGTTGGCCCAGACGACGCCGGCGCGCAGCCGGTCGGCCGTCCACAGGATCCGGGAGCCCTTGTCGGTCCAGATCCCGGCCGACAGCCCGTACGGCGTGTTGTTGGCCTTCTCCACGGCCTCGGCCGGGGTGCGGAAGGTGAGCACCGACAACACCGGGCCGAAGATCTCCTCGCGGGCGATGCGGTGGGCCTGGGTGACGCCTGTGAAGATCGTCGGCGCGAACCAGAAGCCACGGTCGGGCAGCTCGCACGGCGGTGACCAGCGTTCGGCGCCCTCGGCGGAGCCGGCGTCGGACAGCTCGCGGATCCGCTCCAACTGGGCGGCCGAGTTGATCGCGCCGACGTCGGTGTTCTTGTCCAGTGGGTCGCCGACCCGGAGTTGGGCCATCCGCCGCTTCAGCGACTCCAGCACCCGGTCGGCCACGTTCTCCTGGACGAGCAGTCGGGAGCCGGCGCAGCAGACGTGCCCCTGGTTGAAGAAGATGCCGTTGACGATGCCCTCGACGGCCTGGTCGATCGGCGCGTCGTCGAAGACGATGTTGGCAGCCTTGCCGCCCAGCTCCAGGGTGAGCTTCTTGCGGGTGCCGGCGACGGAGCGGGCGATGGCCCGGCCGACCTCGGTGGAGCCGGTGAAGGCGACCTTGTCGACGCCGGGGTGCTCGACCAGGGCGCGGCCGGTGTCGCCGGCCCCGGTGACGATGTTGACCACGCCGGCCGGCAGGTCGGCCTGCTGGCAGATCTCGGCGAAGAGCAGCGCGGTCAGCGGGGTGGTCTCGGCGGGCTTCAGCACCACCGTGTTGCCCGCGGCGAGCGCCGGGGCGATCTTCCAGGCCAGCATGAGCAGCGGGAAGTTCCACGGGATGACCTGCGCGGCCACGCCGATCGGCTGCGGGTTCGACCCGAAGCCGGCATGACCCAGCTTGTCGGCCCAGCCCGCGTAGTAGAAGAAGTGCGCGGCGACAAGCGGCAGGTCGACGTCGCGGGACTCGCGGATCGGCTTGCCGTTGTCCAGCGACTCGAGGACGGCCAGCTCGCGGGAGCGCTCCTGGACGAGCCGGGCGATGCGGTACAGGTACTTCGCCCGGTCGCGGCCCGGCATCGGACCCCAGACCTTGTCGTACGCCTTGCGGGCGGCGCGTACCGCGCGCTCCACGTCGGCAGTGCCGGCCTCGGCGATCTCGGCCAGCACCTCCTCGGAGGCGGGGTTGATCGACTTGAAGCTGCCGCCGTCGGTCGGGTCGACGAACGTGCCGTCGATGAACAGCCCGTACGAGGGCTTGAGGTCCACCACCGAGCGGGACTCGGGGGCGGGGGCGTATTCGAACATCGGCTATCAGTCCAGGGTGAAGTAGTCGGGACCGGAGTAGACGCCGGTCGTCAGCTTGGTGCGCTGCATCAGCAGGTCGTTGAGCAGACTGGACGCGCCGAAGCGGAACCAGTCCGGGTCGAGCCAGTCCGGGCCGACGGTCTCGTTGACCATCACCAGGTACTTGATGGCATCCTTGGTGGTCTTGATGCCACCGGCGGGCTTCACGCCCACCTGCCGCCCGGTCGCCTCGCGGAAGTCGCGGACCGCTTCCAGCATCACAAGCGTCACCGGCATCGTCGCCGCGACCGGGACCTTGCCGGTGGAGGTCTTGATGAAGTCGCCGCCGGCAAGCATGGCCAGCCAGGAGGCCCGTCGCACGTTGTCGTAGGTGGCCAGCTCGCCGGTCTCCAGGATCACCTTGAGGTGGGCGTCCCCGCAGGCATCCTTGGTGGCCACGATCTCGTCGTAGACCTCGGAGTACCGCCCGGCCAGGAACGCGCCCCGGTTGATCACCATGTCGATCTCGTCGGCGCCGGCCGTCACGGCGGCCCGGGTGTCGGCCAGCTTGATCTCCAACGGCGCCTGGCCGGACGGAAATGCCGTCGCCACGCTGGCCAGGTGCACGATGCCGGGTCCGGCCGGCGCGGCGCCGGCCGCCTCAACGGGTCCGCCGGCTGGCCGCCCGGCCCCGGCGGCGCTGCCGCGCAGCACCTCGGCGACGTACGGAACCATCGCCGGGTAGACGCACACCGCGCCGACGTGCGGGCACGTCGGGTCGGCCGGGTCGGGGCGCAGCGCCTTCGCGGCCAGCGCGCGCACCTTGCCCGGGGTGTCCGCGCCTTCCAGGGTGGTCAGGTCGACCATCCGGATCGCCAGGTCGATCGCCTGGGCCTTGGCGGTGGTCTTGATGGATCGGGTGCCGAGCTGTGCCGCCCGCTGCTCCGCGCCGACCTGGTCCACGCCCGGTAGGCCGTGCAGGAAGGTCCGCAGAGCGGTCTCGGATCGTCCCAGCTCGGAGAGCTCCGACCGGGCCGACGTCGTTGTCGCCGTCATGCCCCGAAGTCTACGCACCGGAACGCCAAGTGATCTTGCTCACAGCGGGCCGCCGGACGTGAGCGGCGTCGCTGGTCCGACCGCACCCGCACCGGCGCGCCGTGGGGACCGGTAGGTTGAGCGATCGTGGACGTACACGTCATTGACCACCCGCTGGCGCAGTCGAGACTGACCGCCATGCGGGACACGCGCACCGATTCCTCGACGTTCCGGGCCGCGCTGCACGAACTGACCACCATGTTGGTGTACGAGGCGGCGCGCACCTTCCCCGTCGAGCGGTACCCGGTGCAGACGCCGGTGACCGGCACCGAGGGCACCCGGCTGGCCAACCCGCCGCTGCTGGTCCCAGTGCTGCGGGCCGGCCTGGGCATGGCGGACGCCGCGCTCGGCCTGCTGCCGGAGTCCTCGATGGGCTTCGTCGGCCTGGCCCGCGACGAGGAGACCTACGAGCCACGCGCGTACATGGAGTCGCTGCCCCGCGACCTGGCCGGGCTGCCGGTGCTGGTGCTCGACCCGATGCTGGCCACCGGTGGCTCGCTGGAGCACTCCTGTCGGCTGCTGGCCGACCGCGGCTGCACCGACATCACGGTGCTCTGCGTGCTCGCCGCGCCGGTCGGCATCGAGCGACTGGAGCGCTCGGGCCTGCCGCTGCGCCTGGTCACGGCCTCGATCGACGAGGGGCTCAACGACCGCATGTTCATCGTCCCCGGGCTCGGGGACGCGGGCGACCGCCAGTTCGGGGGCATGCCCCGGTTCTGAGGGCGGTACCCCGGTCGGTGCCGGGTCGGGCGGGTCCGTGCGCGGTGTGCACGGACCCGCTACCGTCTCCGGCCATGACTGGTGTTGCGCTCGCCGAGGAGTTGCTGCTCCTCGCCTACGACGACACGACCGGCAAGGCGACCATGCCCCGAATCAGCCTGGACCTGGGCATGGCCGCCGCGGTGCTGGTCGAGCTGGCCCTGGCCGGCCGGATCGCGTACGCCGACGGATCGTTGGCAGTGATCGACCCGACGCCCACCGGCGAGCCGGTCGCCGACGAGGTGCTGGCCCGGGTCGCGGCCGACACCCCGCACAGCCCGGCTTCCTGGGTGCAGCGCCTGCGACACGGCCTGCGGGACCGGATCCTCGGCGACCTGTGCAGCCAGGGTGTGGTCCGCGACGTCGACGAGACCGAGTTGGGCTTCATCCACGTGCACCGCTACCCGGTCGTGGACGCCTCCGTGGAGGCGGAGACCCGGCAGCGGCTGGCCGAGGCGCTGACCGGCGCGGCGGCCCCGGACGAGCGGACCGCCGCGCTGGCCACCCTGGTGGCGGTGTTGCGGATGGAGTCCGCGCTCGGGGTGAGCGGCGAGACCGCCGCCGACGCGCGCCGCCGGCTGGAGGAGATCGCCACGGGCGCCGGCTTCTCCGGCGAGGTGAGCACCGACGACTCGGTCGTCCGTCCCTCGGTCGGCCTGGTCGTCGCCGCCCTGGGCCGGGCCGTGGACCAGGCCCTCGGCCCGCGCCGCTGACCCCCGCCGGTCACAGCCCCAGAGCTGTGGCGATCTCGCCGCGCAGGGCGGCGACCGCCTGCGCCGCCCTGCTGCGGGCCGCCGGGACGTCACCGTCCACGACCGGCTCCACCACCTCGAGGTACGCCTTGAGCTTCGGCTCGGTCCCGGATGGGCGGATCACTACCCGGGCCACCCCGGTACGCAGGATCACCACGTCCGCCTCGGGTAGCAGGTCCCGGACGCTGTCGACCGGGTGCCCGAGCAGGGTGGTCGGGGTGGCCGCCCGGATCCGGGCCATCGCGTCGGTGATCACCTGGAGGTCGTCCACCCGGGCGGAGAGCTGGTCGGTGTGGTGCACGCCGAACTCGGCGGCCAACTCGTCCAACCGGTCGGTCAACGTGCGGCCCTGGGTCTTCAGGCCGGCGGCCAGCTCGGCCACGGTCAGCGCGGCGGTGATGCCGTCCTTGTCCCGGACGTGCTCGGGGGCGACGCAGTAGCCGAGCGCCTCCTCGTAGCCGAAGACCAGCGGTGCGCTGCCGCCGCCGGCCCGCACGATCCACTTGAAACCGGTGAGCGTCTCGTCGTAGGGCAGGCCCCGGGCCGCGCACATCGCCCGCAGCAGTGACGACGACACGATCGTGGTGGCATAGAGCCCGGTCACCCCACGGCGCATCAGGTGGTCGGCGAGCAGTACGCCCACCTCGTCGCCGCGCAGCATCCGCCAGGTCTGCCCGCCGTCCGCGCTGTCGCGGACGACCACCGCGCAGCGGTCGGCGTCCGGGTCGTTGGCGATGGCGAGGTCCGCGCCCGTGGAGTCGGCCAGCGCGATCAACCGGTCCACCGCCCCCGGCTCCTCCGGGTTGGGAAACGACACAGTCGGAAACGCCGGGTCCGGCTCGGCCTGGTCGGGCACCACACCGGGCACCGGGAAACCGGCGCTGGCGAAGGCGGCGGTGAGCACCGCCGCGCCCACCCCGTGCAGCGGGGTGTACGCCACGGTCAGGTCCCGGGGCCCGTCCGGGTCGATCACGGCGGTGGCCCGTTCCACGTACGAGGCGGCCAGGTCGTCACCGAGCACCTGTCCGGGTGGGCCCAGCGGTACCTGGGTCAGCGGGCCGACCGCCCGGATGGCCGCCTCGATACCGGCGTCGGCGGGCGGCACGATCTGCGCGCCGGCGCCCAGCTCACCGCCCAGCTCCGCGCCGAGGTAGACCTTGTAGCCGTTGTCCTGGGGCGGGTTGTGGCTGGCCGTGACCATCACTCCGGCGACCCCGCCGAGCTGGCGCACCGCGTACGCCAGCACCGGGGTGGGCAGGGGGCGGGGCAGCAGCAGCGCCGGCCGGCCCGCACCGGTGGCCACCTGGGCGGTGCGCTCGGCGAACTGCCGGGAGCCGTGCCGGGCGTCGTACCCGATCACCAGGGGACCGGTGCCACCCTGGGCCGCGAGCCAGCCGACCAGGCCGGCAGCGGCCTGGGTGACCACGGCGAGGTTCATGCCGTTCGGGCCGGCGCGCAGCGGGCCGCGCAGGCCCGCCGTGCCGAAGGTCAGCGGACCGGCGAACCGGTCGGCCAGCTCCGGGGCGCTCGCCGGCAGCCGGTCGAGCACCGCCGTCAGCTCGTCCCGGCTGGCCGGGTCGGGGTCGTCGGCCAGCCAGCGCTGGGCTTGCTCGCGAATGTCGTCGATGTCAGTGGTGTCCGCCGCCATGCCTCTTGATAGCACGGCGGCGGATCACCGCTGGCGGTTCCCTCGGCTCAGCCTGCCCCGGTGAGCTTGAACGTCCTGGCCATCTCGTCGAAGATCGGCTTGCTCGCCGCGAACTTGGCGTCCGTCGAGGTGAGGTAGAACGAGTACGCCTTGCCGCCCTCGGCCACGCCACGCCAGACGCCGTGCCGCATGACGTCGCCCTCGCCGCAGGTGTATTCGAATTCGGCGGCCGGCTTGCTGTCCAGTTCCGTCGCGGTGGCGTTGAGCTGCTGGTACGGCTTGACGCAGGAGGTGCTCCTGGTCTGGAGGCCGTTCGCCGCCGTCTCCGCCCAGCGGTTGGAGTCGGTCGACCACTTCTCGGTGATGATGCGGACCTTGCGGCCGCTGTCCTGCGGGTCGATGTAGTCGGTGTACGAGCCGCCGGTGGCCTTCTTCCACCCCTTCGGCACCATGACCTGGATGCCGCGGGCCGCGTGCTGCTCCATCTCGACGGTGGGGGCCGCCGGGGCGGACGCGGTTGGCTGCGCCGCCGGGGTGTTCGGCGGGGGGTCGTCGCCGCTGGTCAGGGCCACCACGGTGAGCAGCAGCACGACGGCCAACCCGCCGGCCGCGGCGAGCTGCACCTTGCGGGGCCAAGCCTTCACCGTGCCGACGAGCTGACCACCTGTGGCGCGGACCTTGCCGAGAGCGCCGCCGCCCGGCGCGGCGGGTGAGGTGGCCCAGGGCTGGCCGGTGCCGGGCACCGACCACTGGTTGCCACCGCCGTAGGTGCCGCCGATGCGTTGGGTTGCCTCCGGCGCGCTGCCGTATCCGACCTGCTGGGTGGCGTCGGCCGAGTTGCCGTAGCTGACCCGCTGGGTGGCGTCCGGGTGCCCGCCGGCGTCCACCCGCTGGGTGGTGTCGGCGCTGCCACCGTAGGTGCGCCCGGAGGACGGCTGGCCGGTGCCGGGCATCGCGCCGGTGGGCGTGTGCAACGGGCCGGCCAACACGTCGGCGCTTGTCTCGTCGAACCCGGTGGCGCCGGCCGGGGTGGCCGGCTGGGGGCGCTCGCCCCGGCGCAGCGAGGCCAGCCGGTCGGTCAGGGACTCTCCCGGGGCCAGCATCGCCGGGCCACCGATCTGGTGGTCCGGCTTCGGCTCCGGCGGGGACGGCGGCGGGAGGACCGGCACCGGGCGTTGCTGCACCGGCACCACCGCGTACGGGTCGGTGACCGAGTGCACAGCGGTGGCGGTGCTGCCGAGCGGGCCGGCGAGCAACTCGCGCAACATGGCCCGGGAGGTGTGCACGTCCAGCCGCCGGGCCGGGTCCTTCTCCAGCAGGCCCATCAGCACGCGGGTCAGCGGGCCGCTGCGCTGCGGCGGGGCCGGCGGGTCCTCGACCACCGCGTGCATGGTCTCGATCGGGTCACCCTTGTCGAACGGGGGTCGCCCCTCCACCGCCGTGTAGAGCGTCACACCCAGCGAGAAGAGGTCGCTCGGCGGGCCGAACTCCTGGCCCATGGCCCGCTCGGGCGAGATGAAGTGCGGCGACCCGAGCACCATGCCGGGGGTGGTGAGCTGCACGTCGGTGGGCATCCGAGCGACACCGAAGTCGGTGAGCACGCACCGCCCGTCGGAGCAGATCAGCACGTTTGCGGGTTTGACGTCGCGGTGCAGCACGCCGATCGCGTGCGCCACCTCCAACGCGCCGAGCAGCGCTATGCCGATCTTGGCGACGGCGCGGGGCGCGACCGGCCCGTCCTCGATCACCATGTCGGCGAGGCTGCGGGCGTCCAGCAGCTCCATCACGATCCACGGCCGACCGGCCTCGGTGACCACGTCGTACACCTGCACCACCGCCGGGTGCTGGATGGCGGCGGCGGCCCGCGCCTCGCGCAGGGTGCGTTCGTACATGGCGTCGCGGTCGCTGGGGGCCAGCCCTGGAGGCAGGACGACCTCCTTCACCGCCACGTCGCGGCGCAGCAGGGTGTCGGTGGCACGCCACACCGTGCCCATGCCGCCGTTGCCCACCGAGGACCGCAGCGCGTACCGGTCACCGATGGTGGTGCCGGGTGCTGCGCGGCCGTTGGCGGGACTGACGGGTCCGCCGCTCCACGTCGGGATCTGAGTCACAGAAAAGCCACCGGGGGAAATCGAGGGGGGCTGGGACACAACCCCCCTATCTTGCTGGTTCCGACGCCCGATGCGAAAGCCGACGCGACGGACGTTTGTCGAACTCGACAGAAAGTGCCTCGTCGTTCACCTCCTGTCGACGGCTCGGAACGGGCTGTGCGGTATCCCTCACCCGACGACGAGCCGGCGCGTCCTACCATCCGGGGATGAACCAACGGCGGTCAAGCGAGTCCGATTTTCCGATCAAGGGCGTCTACACGGGCGCGGACCTTCCGGAGGACCTGGACTCCCGGCTGGGCGCCCCCGGTGAATTTCCGTACACCCGGGGGGTCTACCCCACCATGTACACCTCCCGTCCGTGGACCATGCGTCAGTACGCCGGCTTCGGCACCGCCACCGAGTCCAACGCGCGGTACCACCAGCTGTTGCGGGCCGGCACGATGGGCCTCTCGGTCGCGTTCGACCTGCCGACCCAGATGGGCTACGACTCCGACGAGCCGATCGCGCACGGCGAGGTCGGCAAGGTGGGCGTCGCCATCGACTCCATCGAGGACATGCGGCTGCTCTTCGCCGACATCCCGCTGGACAAGGTCTCCACCTCGATGACCATCAACGCGCCCGGCTCGGTGTTGCTGCTGCTCTACCAGCTCGTCGCCGAGGAGAACGGCGTGCCCGGCTCGGCGCTCAACGGCACGATCCAGAACGACATCCTCAAGGAGTACATCGCCCGGGGGACGTACATCTTCCCGCCGAAGCCGTCGCTGCGCCTGGTCGCGGACACGTTCGCGTACTGCCGCAAGGACGTGCCGAAGTGGAACACCATCTCCATCTCCGGCTACCACATGGCTGAGGCCGGCGCGACACCCGTGCAGGAGATCGCGTTCACCCTGGCCAACGGCGTGGAGTACGTGCGGGCGGCGCTGGCCGCCGGGCTCGCGGTGGACGACTTCGCGCCCCGGCTGTCGTTCTTCTTCGTGGCCCGCACCACACTGCTCGAGGAGGTGGCGAAGTTCCGCGCCGCCCGGCGGATCTGGGCCCGGCTCATGCACGACGACTTCGGCGCGAAGGATCCGAAGTCGATGATGTTGCGTTTCCACACCCAGACCGCAGGCGTGCAGCTCACCGCGCAGCAGCCGGAGGTGAACCTGGTCCGGGTGGCGGTGCAGGGGCTGGGCGCGGTGCTCGGCGGCACGCAGTCGCTGCACACCAACAGCTTCGACGAGGCGATCGCGCTGCCCACCGAGAAGGCGGCCCGGCTCGCGCTGCGTACCCAGCAGGTGCTGGCGTACGAGACGGACCTGACCGCCACCGTCGACCCGTTCGCCGGGTCGTACGTGGTGGAGGCGATGACCGCCGAGATCGAGGCCGCCGCCCTCGAGTTGATGGAGCGGGTGGCCGATCACGGCTCGGCGGTGGACGCGATCGAGGCCGGGTTCCAGAAGCGGGAGATCGAGCAGTCCGCGTACCGGATCGCGCAGGAGATCGACTCGGGTGAGCGGGTGGTGGTCGGGCTCAACCGGTTCGCCGTGGACGAGGAGGAGCCGTACGAGCCGCTGCGCGTCGACCCGACGATCGAGGCGGCCCAGGCCGAGCGGCTGGCGCGGCTGCGCGCCGAGCGGGACGGCGCGGTCGTGACGCGGGCCCTCGCCGACCTGCGGGCCGCCGCGGAGGGCTCGGACAACGTGCTCTATCCGATGAAGGAGGCGCTGCGGGCCCGGGCCACCGTGGGTGAGGTGTGCGGGACGCTGCGCGAGGTGTGGGGGCTGTACCGGCCCACCGATCGCTTCTGAGCGTCCCGGTCGCGGTGTGTCCGTAGCGCTGGGCGGGTACCGGGTCGGAGGAGCGCGGACGCACACGGTGTGCGCCCGTGGCGGACGGCTCCGTGTGAGCGTCCATCCGGCTCGTCGCGGAGTGTGGTCGGCTAATTGTCGGAGTGTCAGTTCATCACCCCGACTAATGCGACAATTTGCACCAGCATCCGCGCGCGTTCCGCCAGATTCTGAGCCGCCGCGATCGGTTACGCGTTGTAGGAGGTGAGGGGCGGATGTCGGCGTTCGACAGCGATCTACCTGCTGTCCCACACATCTCCGAGCGCTCCGAACAGGGCATATCTGACGCTGCGCGATCTGATCATTACCGTAACGAGGTTGCGCAGCGTCACCGTCGGAGGTCTAGGCTGTCTGCTGTCCCCGATGATCCATCCATCTCTAGTGATCGAGAATTCGACGTGACGAGTGCGTTGACGTTGCCCACGGGTGGCCAGCTGGCGTCCTGGCTGGAGACGCCGCCCGGGTCCCAGCCGCTGCCCGGCGAACTGGACCACCTCCTCGCCCTCCGGGTCCCGGGGCTGATCGCTACGCGCCGTCACCTCCACTCGCACCCAGAGCTCTCCGGCAACGAGTTCGAGACGGCTGCCCTGATCGCCCGGGAGCTCTCGCTGGCCGGGCTCAACCCGCGCCTGCTGCCCAAGGGCAACGGTGTGATCTGTGACGTCAACGGCCGGCCGGACGGCCCCGTGGTCGCGCTGCGCGCCGACATCGACGCCCTGCCCCTCGACGACCTCAAGGACGTGCCCTACCGGTCGACGGTGGAGGGCGTCTGCCACGCCTGCGGGCACGACGTGCACACCACGATCCTGCTGGGCGTCGGCATGCTGCTGGCCCAGCTCGCCGACCTGGGTGAGCTGGACGGGCGGGTCCGACTCATCTTCCAGCCGGCCGAGGAGATCCTGCCCTGCGGCTCGCTGGAGGTCATCGAGGCCGGCGGCCTGGACGACGTGGTGCAGATCTTCGCGCTGCACTGCGACCCGAACCTGCCGGTGGGGCGGGTCGGCCTGCGGGTCGGCCCGATCACCGCAGCCGCCGACAACGTCACCGTCCGGCTCTCCGGCCCGGGTGGGCACACCGCCCGGCCGCACCTGACCGTCGACCTGGTCGACGCGCTCGGCCGGTTGGTCACCGAGGTGCCCGCCCTGGTCAGCCGCCGGGTGCCGGCCAACAGTGGTCTGCTGCTGGTCTTCGGCCACGCCTCGGCCGGCACCCGCTACAACGTCATCCCCTCCGAGGCGAGCGCCTCCGGCACCCTGCGGGTGATGGACCGCGACACCTGGGAGCAGGCACCCAAGATCGTCGCTCAGGTGGTCCGGGACGTGATCGCGCCGACCGGCGCCACCGTCGACCTGGAATACCTGCGCGGCCGGCCGCCGGTCAGCAACGACGCCCGGGCCATCCAGGTGTTGACCGCGGCCACCGCCGCCGCGCTCGGCCCGGACGGCATCGCCGAGACGCCGCAGAGCATGGGCGGCGAGGACTTCTCCTGGTATCTGGAGTACGTCCCCGGCGCCCTCGCCCGGCTCGGTGTGGGCCGCTCGGGTCCCAACGTCGACCTGCACCGGGCAAGCTTCGACGTGGACGAGCGGGCGATCCACGCGGGCGTCCGCGTCATGGTGCAGACCGCGCTGCGGGCACTGGCGGCGGCGCGCTGACTCCAGCGGTCACGACCGGGGCCTTCCTCCGGCGGCGCAGCACCAGCAGCAGCGCCGCCACCGGTACGCCGAACGCCACGAGCCACGGCAACAGCGCCCCCAGCACGGTGAGCAGGACGGTCAACGAGGCGACGAACGCCTTCCAGCCGCCCTTGAGCCCGACCAGGAAGCCGCTCTCGGCCTTCTCCTCGGTGGCCTTCGCCGCCGGCCCGACAAGTGTCACGGTGATCGTGGAGAGGGCGGTCAGGTCGGCCAGTCGCCGCTTCTTGGCCTCCAGCGACGCCAGGTCGGCCTCGCGGCGGCCCAACTCGTTCTCCAACGACACCAGGTCGGTGATCGAGCTGGCGCGGGCCAGCAACCGGCGGGCGCTCTCCACCCGGGCCCGCTGACTGGTGATACGCGCGTCGAGGTCGACGATCGCCTCGGTGGCGTCCTCGGTGCTGATCTCCCGGCTCTGCTGGCTGCCGCGCTTCGCGATCTCGTCCACCACGGCTGTGAACTTCTCCGCCGGCACCCGCAACTGCAACTCGGCCACCGCGTCGGCGCCGGCGCTGCGCCGCTGGTCACCGCCGATGAAGCCACCGGAGCGGGTGACCAGGGCGCTCACCTCGCGGGCCTCGCCGTCCACATCGTCCACCTGCACCCGCATCGAACCGGTGTAGATGATGGCCCGCTGGTCGACGCGCAGGTCCGGCGCCCCGGTGCCGGCCTGCCCGGCCCCGCCCTTCTGCGGTTCACCGGCGACCTCGGGTGCTGCCGCCGCGTTGTCCCGCTGAGCGGCGTCGCCGTGGGCCACCGCGGGGGCGACCGCCTTGTCCGCAGTCCCGCTGTCGTCGGCCCCGCAGCCGGTCAACACCAGCGCCGCCGCCAGTGCGGTCACCGCCAGCAGTCTGCCGCGGTGTCGTATTACCTGTCCGTCCATCCCCGCTCCCTCGTTGTCGTCCGGTGTGGCGATAGCTCGGACGCGGCGCACACGTCGGCTGGTTCCGGCAGACTGCGCTGAGGACATCACGATTCGATAATCGAGGAGTCACGATGCGGCTCACCAAGTACGCCCACTCCTGCCTCCGGGTGGAACACGACGGGGGAGTGCTCGTCGTCGACCCCGGGGTGTTCAGCGACTCCGCGACGGCGTTGGACGGCGCGGACGCGGTGCTGATCACCCACCTGCACGCCGATCACCTCGACCAGGCCGCGGTGCGCCGGCAACTCGACAGGCAGCCGTTCCCGATCTACGGGCCCGCCTCGCTCGCCGAGACCCTGGGCGACGCGGCCGAGGCGCTGCGCCCGGTCACCCCCGGTGAGTCGTTCACCGCCGCCGGGGTCGCCGTCCGGGCGTACGGGGGGCGACACGCCGTGATCCACCCCGACATCCCGGTGGTGGACAACCTCGGCTACCTGATCAACGACGTGGTCTACCACCCGGGCGACTCCCTGGTGGTGCCCGACGAGACACCCGTCGACACGCTCTTCGCGCCGATCCACGCCCCCTGGTCGAAGTTCTCCGAGGTGCTCGACTTCATCCGCGCGGTCGCGCCCCGGCGGGCGTACGCCCTGCACGACGGCCTGCTCAACGACAACGGTCTGCGCGTGCTGAACGGGCAGTACACCGCGCTGTCCGGCACCGAGTACCAGCGGCTGGAACCCGGTAGCCGGGTGGACGTCTGAGGCGATGCCGGGCCCCTCAGCGGAGCTGGTGCAGCAGCTCTACCGCATCCCACCGGACCGGTTCGTGGCCGCCCGGGACGCCGCCGTGGCCGAGGCCCGCCGTGCTGGCGATCCGGGCGCCGCCCGACAGTTGGCCCGGCTGCGTCGCCCGACGGTGGCGGCCTGGCTGGTGAACCTGCTCGCCATCACACGTCCGGAGTTGGTCGCCGACCTGGTCCAGTTGGCCGACGCGCTGCGGACGGCCCAGCGGGAGCTGCGCGGGCCCCGACTACGGGAGTTGTCCGCGCAGCGCCGGGCGGTGGTCGGCGCCCTGGTCGCCGAGGTCCGCAAGCTCGCCGCGGCGGAGCCGGACGCGCCACCGGCCGGTCGGCTTCCGCTGGCCGAGGTGGAGTCGACACTGAACGCGGCGTTCTCCGACGTCGAGGTCGCCGAGCAGGTCCGGGCCGGCCGCCTGCTCCGGGCGGCCAGCTACGCCGGCTTCGGTGAGGTGCCCCGGCCGCAGCTCAGGTTGGTCACCGCCGACGACGAGGAGCCCGAGGAGGAGCGCCCGGCCCGTGGACCGGGTGCCCAGCGAGGGCGTCCCGAGGCGGTAGCCCGCCCCGATCGGGCCGCGGAGCGCGCCGAGCAGGCCGAGCGGACGGCGCAGCGGGCCGCCCGCGCCGAGCGGGCCCGGCAACGTCGTGCCCTGGATCGGGAGTTGGCCCAGGCCCGCACCGACCAGCAACGCGCGGAGGCCGAGCTGGCCGAGGCGGCCGGACAGGAACGGGACGATGCCGCCGTACTCGATGGGATCGAGGCCGAACTGGCCGAACTGGAGCGGCGGCGGGCGGTCGCCGAGCAGGATCTCAGCCGGGCCAAACTCGCGCGGCGGGCCGCCGAACGTGCGGTCACCGTGGCGCGGCGGCGCGCGGGCGAGGTCGAGGCGGCGGTGGAGGCGTTGGCGGCCGAAGAGGGGAATGCGGACGCCGGCGGTGGCGCGGCAGACTGAACAATCGATGGACGACGACGAGTGTGCGGGCCGTCCAGGGCGGGTGACCCCGGATCGGGGCCTCGTCGTGGTCGACGGATCGGGTTGCCCGAGAGGGCCGCTCGGATGACACCGGAGCAGGTCGCTGCCGCCAGCAAGCCGGTCGTGCTCGACCTCGGCGACGCGTTCACCCGGGACCCGGCCACGCTGCGCCGTGCCCGGCTGCTCGGCATCTCCGGCTGGGCGTTCTACATCAGTGGCCGGGCCGGCGCGCTCGGCGACGTCAGGGCCGAGACGGCCGCCGCGGCGCTCGGGTTCATCGCCCCGGACGCGGTCGCCGACGGGTGGGACGCCGCTGCCCGGATCGTCTCGCCGGTCGAGGTGGCGGCAGCGAGCCTCGCCGAGTGTTGCCGGTGGGGCGCGCAGCGGCTCGACGCCCTGCCCGCCACCGAACGCCTGGCGGTGCTCGTCGAGCGGGCGGTGGTGGCGGCGGACGCCAGCGCCATGCCGCTCTTCGCCGCGTGGCGGGCCATGCCGCTGCCGGATCTCTCCGCCGGGGCCCGCGCTGCCGCCGGGCTGCGACTGCTCCGGGAACACTTCACAGGCGCCTACCTGCTGGCGGTACGCGCCGCCGGGATGACCCCGCTGGAGGCCGTGCTGTCCGGGCCGGAGGGGGAGGCCGGGGCGGTGGCCTGCGGCTGGCCGCCGCCCTACCCGCCGATCGGGCCGTTGGTGCGCCGGCGACTCTGGGCGGAGGCGGTGACCAACCGTCTCGTCGCGCCGGCGTTCACGGCCCTCGGCCCGGCTGCCGGCATCGAGCTTGTCGAGTTGCTGCACCGCACCCGGGCCGACCTCGCCGCCGGTGTGTGATTGCCGACCCCGGTCGCACCCAACCCGCGTTCCGGTGCGCGGCGGTAGCAGACTGGGGAGGTGCGATACGCGCTGTTACGCCGACGCGGTGCCGGTGGGGCGGGAGCGCAACTCGGTGACGTAGTCGTCCGGGGCGCCCGCCTTCTCGGCGGCGTTCGCGATCTCGGAGAGATACCACGAGGTCGGCAGGCCGCCCTCGTACCCGTTGAAGACGTAGATCCACGCGGTCACGTCGCCGTCGAGGGTGGAGACCCGGACGTGCAGCTTGCGGTACGTGCCGGCGGTCACTCCCTCGATCTCGTCGAGCTGGCCGGCGTCGTACGGGTGGATGTCGTAGAGCGCGACGAAGACCCGGTCACCGGGCGACTCGACGAGGGTGCTCACCGCGCCCTCCCAGCCGATCACGTCCGCCCCGGCGAAGGTCAGCCGCCAGCCTTCCAGCCAGCCGGTGCCCACCATCGGCGAATGCGGACAGTAGGCGCGCATCCGGGCAGGGTCGAGATTTGAGCCGTAGGCGGCGTGATGACGCACGGCGATGACGATAGCCCGGCGGACGGGTGGGGGAGAATACGACAGTGCGTGTCGAATGCGCTCAGGAGAACAAAGTCACTGTGAAATTGGACGAAGGGCGAACGCTGTGAGCCGGATCGTGATCATCGGTGGGGGGCCGGCCGGGTACGAGGCGGCCCTGGTCGCCGCTCAACTGGACGCCGATGTCACAGTCGTGGAGGCCGACGGTGCCGGCGGGGCCTGCGTGCTCTCCGACTGCGTGCCGTCGAAGACCTTCATCGCCAGCTCGCAAGTGGTGACCGGTTATCGGGACACCGAGGAGTTCGGGGTGCACTCGGACGGCCTGGAGGCGGTCACCGTCGACGCGCGGGCCGTGCACGAGCGGGTCAAGCGTCTGGCGTTGGCGCAGTCCGCCGACATCCACGCCAAGCTGCTCAAGGCCGGCGTCACATTCGTGGCCGGCACCGCCCGGCTCGGCGAGGACGCCCTCGGGCACACCCACCGGGTCGTCGTGACGCCCGCCGACGGCACGGAGGAATACTCCATCGCGGCGACCACCGTGCTGGTGGCCACCGGCTCGACACCCCGCCAGTTGCCCACCGCCGTACCGGACGGTGAGCGCATCCTGACCTGGCGTCAGGTGTACGACCTGCCGGAGCTGCCCGAGCACCTGATCGTGGTCGGCTCGGGTGTCACCGGAGCGGAGTTCGCGAGCGCGTACCTGGCCATGGGGGTCCAGGTCACCCTGGTGTCCAGCCGGGACCGGGTGATGCCGCACGAGGATGCCGACGCCGCGTCGGCGATCGAGCGGGTGTTCCGCAACCGGGGCATGGAGATCCTCAACAACTCCCGGGCCGACGCGGTCCGGCGTACCGCCGACGGCGTCGAGGTGGAGCTGTCCGACGGCCGCCGGGTCACCGGCTCGCACGCGCTGATCACCGTCGGGTCGATCCCGAACACGGCGAACCTGGGCCTGACCGAGTACGGGGTCGAGTTGGGCCGGGGCGGCTACGTGACCGTCGACCGGGCCTCCCGGACCAACGTGCCCGGCATCTACGCCGCCGGTGACTGCACCGGTGTGCTGCTGCTGGCAAGTGTCGCCGCGATGCAGGGCCGGATCGCCATGTGGCACGCGCTCGGCGAGGCGGTGCGTCCGCTGCGGCTGCGGACCGTCGCGGCGAACGTCTTCACCGACCCGGAGCTGGCCACCGTGGGCGTCTCGCAGGACGAGGTGGACGCGGGCAAGACCCCGGCCCGGCAGGTGATGCTGCCGTTGTCCGGCAACGCCCGGGCGAAGATGGACGATCTCTCCGACGGTTTCGTGAAGTTGTTCTGCCGGCCGGCCAGCGGCCAGGTGATCGGCGGTGTGGTGGTCGCGCCGAAGGCCAGCGAGCTGATCCTGCCCATCACCATGGCCGTGGAGAACAACCTGACGGTCAACGAGCTGGCCCAGACCATCACCATCTACCCAAGCCTCTCCGGCTCCATCACGGAAGCGGCCCGCCAGCTAATGCTCCACGAGCTGGAGTAACCCCCCTCCCCCTCGGGTAGATCATGGAGTTGTGGTGGTCGGTTCACACCGTCACGTCCCTCTTGTGGCGCACCACCACTCCATGATCGACGGCTCGGGTCTGGGTGACCGCCACCGTGGCGAGGACCGCTACCTCGGTGAGGATGAGCAGGCGTTCGGCCAGGCCGATGAGCGCCCGGTCGCCGGGGTAGGCGGACCAGATCATGGCCGCCGCCAGGGCCAGGCTGAGCAGGACGAGGGTGCGCAGCGTCCGGGCCGCCGTGGCCAGATCCGGCCGGCGGGCGAGCAGCCAGCCGCCGACCGGCAGCGCCAGGAACGCGACGACCGAGGCGTACCGGTGCAGGTAGGCCGCCGTGGTCATGGCGGTGCCCGGCTCGTTCGTCGGCACGACCGCGGCCAGCAGCAGCCCGCCCGCCCACGCGCTGAGCAGCACCTCCGCGGTCCCGGCGCGCGGTCGGGGTGGGCCGGTGCGGCGCAGCCCCCACAGCAGCGCCACCGTGGCGAGCGCCAGCACCACCATGGCGACGTCGATGACACCGCCCCGGTCGGAGACCGCGAAGTCGCTGATGGTCAGCGCCCACGGGTTGAGGTCGTTGTTGACTTCGAGGTGACCGATCACGGTGAGCAGGGCCGCCAGGGCGATCCCGCCGAGGGCCAGCAGGCCGGTGTTCCGGGTAACGGGCATGCCTCAGCCTGTCGCCGAGGGCACCCGAACCGGATCCGGGAAGCCCACCGACATCGCCCCGAGAGGCCACCCCTAGAGGTACGCCAGTTGCAGGCAATCTTGCGGGGCCGACGGGCCGACACTCAGTCGATGGGGACGTCCACCGCGGCGGCGGCGCGGGCGTGGCGGGCGCTGACCAGAGTCATCGCCCATCCCGCCGCGGCGAAGCCGGCCGCGGCGGCGGTGGCGATGATGGCCAGTCGCCACGCCGACTCGGTGAGCGCGGTGCCGCCGAGGTGCCCCACCAGCGCGCCGTAGGTGGCCCAGCCCAGCGCGGCGACGGCCTCGTAGAGCACGAACAGCCGGTACGGGTAGCGGCTGCGGCCGGCCGAGAAGCAGGCCGCCATCCGACCACCGGGCACGAACCGGCAGAGCAGGATGACGAGCGGTCCGGGTTGGCGGAGCCCCTGGGTCACCCGACTGGCCATCCGGCGGGCCCGGCTCAGCTCGGCGTGCCGGGGTGGCCGTCGGTCCGGTGCGACCCGTCCGAGCAGGTAGCAGGCCAGGTCCCCAGCGAAGACACCGAGTGCGCCGACGGCGATGGTGACCGGCAGGTTGAGCCCGCCGTAGACGGTCAGCGCCCCACTGGTGATCATGATGATCTGGGTGGGGATCACCGGAACGAAGGCGTCCGCGATCAGCAGGGCGAGCAGCACCAGGTACGCCCACGTCGGCGATGCGACGTCAGTCAGTAGTTCGGGCACGCCTGCCACCTCGCCGAATGCGGCCGATTGGGTGTCTTGAGCCTGACGGCGTGTCCGGCGTCACCGAGGACAGGCCCGGCCCGTCGTGACGGTCGACACGACGGGGGCCACCCGGGTACAACGAGGTCGACCGATCTCGGGTGACGGGTTCGCCGCTTGTCCCACCCGTCCGGTACCGGTCGGCGGATCGGCCTACGTCGGCGTACCGTTGACGGGCGCGGCCCATGCCCGTCGGGTCCCCCGTTCCTGACGATTCGGGCCGCCAGGGCCGCCGGCGGGTCCCGCGCCGGCGGCCCACCTCTCTGCTCGCCGCCGTAAATCCGGGTGCGTCCCCGGTTGCCCCGCGAGTACGGTCGCCGTATGCGCAGCGCGGTAGTGGTGACCACGACGCCGGGAATCCCCGGCGTGCCGCTCTGACGTAACCACAGTCGACCAGGCCCCGGGGCGATCCGCCCCCGAGGGCCACGCGCCGAACGGAGCCCAGGTCGCCTCCGGGTCGTACCCGATCCAGGAGCCCGACATGATCGACCACCGTAGGCTCGGCCGTGAGCTGGACCTCTTCGTCTCCGATCCGCTGGCCGGCGCCGGCCTGCCGATCTGGCTGCCGGCCGGCGCCGCGGCCCGGCACGCCGTCGAGGAGTACGTCCGGGAGTTGGAGCGCGGCTCCGGTCACCAGCACGTCTACTCGCCCCCGCTGGGCAAGCGCGAACTCTTCGAACTCTCCGGGCACCTCGGCTACTTCGCCGACGACATGTTTCCGCCGATGCGGCTGAGCGCCGACGACGAGTTCGTGCTCCGCCCCGCCCTCTGCCCGCACCACGCCCTGGTCTTCCGGGCCCGGGGCCGCTCCTACCGGGAGTTGCCGCTGCGGATCGCGGAGCTGGGCGGAATGTACCGCTCGGAGCGCTCCGGGGTGCTCGGCGGGCTGGCCCGGGTACGGGCCATCTCGCTCAACGACGCGCACACCTTCTGCGCCCCCGAGCAGGTGGGCGGGGAGGTCGTCGAGATCCTCCGGCTGATCCGCGCCGCGCACGCCGCGCTCGGCGTCCGCCCGGCCGGCTTCCGGCTCTCGTTGCGCGGGCCGGGGGAGAAGTATGTCGGCGACGACGCGCAGTGGGCCCACGCGGAGGAGCTGCTCCGGGGGGCGCTGGCCGGGGTGGAGTACGTCGAGGCGCCGGGCGAGGCCGCCTTCTACGGCCCGAAGATCGACATTCAGATCGTCGACGCGGCTGGTCGGGAGTCGACCATCTCCACCATCCAGCTCGACTTCGACAAGCCGGAACGGTTCAACCTGTCGTACACCGACTCGGACGGCAGCCGGCGTCGACCGGTGATGGTGCACCGCAGCCTGGTCGGCAGCATGGAGCGGCTCTTCGCGTACCTGATCGAGGTGCACGAGGGCGCCTTCCCGGCCTGGTACGCGCCTGTCCAACTGGTGCTGCTGCCGGTCGACGACGGGCAGGCCGACGCGGCGGCCGACCTGGCCCGTCGGGCCGTCGACGCCGGCCTGCGGGTCGAGGTGGACGGCCACGGCTCGTTGGGTGCCCGGATCCGGGACGCGGCCCGCCGCCGCGTCCCGTACCTCGGGGTGTTGGGTGCCCGGGAGGCGGCCGACGGCCGCCTCGCGCTGCGCCTGCGTGGCGGCCGGGCCCTGGACCCGATGCCCGCCGACGAGGCGTTGGCCCTGATCGGCGGGCAGGTCGCCGCCCGTGCCACCGAGCTGCTCCCGGCGGGCTGACCCACCCGCCGAGCTGGGGTGGGTCGCCGCCGGTCGCGTGGCGCGCACGGCGGCGACCCGCCTCAGGCCTGTTCCATGAGAACTGGCCGCCCTCATGAAACAGGCCTTAGACCGAGGCCGGCTGGGCGGCGGGGTCGGCCGGTTCCTCGTCGGTCACCCCGCCGGTGAACTGGGAGCGGTAGAGCCGGTGGTACGCGCCGTGGGCGGCGAGCAGTTGCTCGTGGGTGCCCTGCTCGACGATCCGGCCGTCCTCCATCATCAGGATCAGGTCGGCGTCGCGGATGGTGGAGAGCCGGTGCGCGATGACGAAGCTGGTCCGGTCCGAACGCAGCGCGGCCATCGCCCGTTGCAGCAGCACCTCGGTACGGGTGTCCACCGAGCTGGTGGCCTCGTCCAGGATCAGCAGCGACGGCTCGGCGAGGAACGCGCGGGCGATGGTGATGAGCTGCTTCTCGCCGGCGCTGACGTTGCTGCCCTCCTCGTCGATGACCGTGTCGTAGCCGTCCGGCAGGCTGCGCACGAACCGGTCCACGAACGTGGCCCGAGCCGCGGCGAGGATCTCCTCCTCGGTGGCGTCCGGCCGCCCGTAGGCGATGTTGTCGCGGATGGTGCCGCCGAAGAGCCAGGTGTCCTGCAGCACCATGCCGATCCGGCCGCGCAGGTCGTCGCGGCGCAACGTCGTGATGTCCACCCCGTCGAGCGTGATCCGGCCGGCGTCCAGCTCGTAGAAACGCATGACCAGGTTGACGAGCGTGGTCTTGCCGGCGCCGGTCGGGCCGACGATCGCCACCGTGTGCCCCGGCTCGGCGACCAGCGACAGGTCGTCGATCAGCGGCTTGTCCCGCTCGTAGCGGAACGAGACGTGCTCGAACTCGACCCGCCCGTGCGGGTCGGTGACCCGGGCCGGCTCGACCGGGTCGGGGGTCTGCTCGTCGGCGTCGAGCACCGCGAAGACCCGCTCGGCCGAGGCCACCCCGGACTGGAGCAGGTTGGCCATCGAGGCCAGTTGGGTGAGCGGCTGGGTGAACTGCCGGGAGTACTGGATGAACGCCTGCACGTCGCCAAGGCTCATCGTGCCGGAGGCGACCCGCAGCCCACCGATCACGGCGATCGCCACGTAGCTCAGGTTTCCGATGAACATCATCGACGGCATGATGATCCCGGAGACGAACTGCGCCCCGAAGCTCGCCCGGAACAGCTCCTCGTTCTTCGCGTGGAACGCGGCCTCCACCTCACGCTGCCGGCCGAAGACCTTCACCAGCTCATGACCGGTGTACGCCTCCTCGATCTGGCCGTTCAACTCACCGGTGTGGGTCCACTGGGCGATGAACTGCTTCTGCGAGCGCTTGGCGATGCGCTGGGTGACGAGCACCGACAGCGGCACCGCGACCAGGGCCACCAGGGCCAGCAGTGGTGAGATCCAGAACATCGCGGCCAGCACGCCGATGACGGTCAGCAGTGAGGTGAGCAGCTGGCTCAGCGTCTGCTGGAGGCTTGTCGAGATGTTGTCGATGTCGTTGGTGACCCGACTGAGCAGCTCGCCACGGGGCTGCCTGTCGAAGTACGGCAGCGGCAGCCGGTTGAGTTTTTCCTCCACCTCGGCACGCAGCCGCAGCACGGTGCGCTGAACCACCCCGTTGAGCAGCCAGCCCTGCCACCAGGCCAGCACGCTCGCGGCCAGGTAGAGCCCGAGCGCCAGCAGCAGCACCCACCCCAGGGCGGTGAAGTCGATGCCCACGCCGGGCACCACGTCCATCCGGGTCAGCATGTCGGCGAAACTGTCGTTGCCGCTGGCCCGCTCCGCGGCGACGGCCTGCTCGACGGTGGTGCCGGCGGTCAGGCCCCGGCCGATCACCCCCGTGAAGATCAGGTCGGTGGCGTGGCCGAGGATCTTCGGGCCGGCCACGCTGAACCCGACGCTCACCACGGCCAACGTGATGATCGCGGCCAGGTGCAGTCGGTGCGAACGCAGCCGGCCGAGCAACCGGCGGGCGGACGGCCCGAAGTTCATCGACTTCTCGGCGGGCATCCCGGCACTCATCCACGGCGGACCACCGCCCGGACGGCCGGGCGGCAGCCGCTTCGGCGTCACCGCGCCTCCTCCGGCGGGCGCCGCGTCCCCTCCGGGCGTCCGCTCGTCGCCGGCCGGCTTCTGACTGGGTACGGCCGCGGTCCGCGGCTCGTCGCGCTCGCTCACGCCGCCACCTCCGTCGTCTGCTGGGACGCCACGATCTCGGCGTACGTCGGGCAGGTCTCCAACAGTTCCGCGTGTCGTCCCACTCCGACGACCCCTCCGTTCTCCAGAACGATGATCTGGTCGGCGTCGATGATCGTGGAGACCCGTTGGGCCACGATCACCACCGCCGACTGCGCGGTGACCGGCCGCAGGGCGGCTCGCAGCCGCGCGTCGGTGCCCAGGTCGAGCGCCGAGAACGAGTCGTCGAAGAGGTAGATCTCCGGTTGCCGGACCAGCGCCCGCGCGATGGCCAGGCGTTGCCGCTGCCCACCGGAGACGGTGGTGCCGCCCTGGGCGATCGGTGCCTCCAGGCCGCCGGGCATCTGGGCCACGAAGTCCCGGGCCTGGGCGATCTCCAGTGCCGCCCACAGCTCCTCGTCGGTGGCGTCCGGGTTGCCGTAGCGCAGGTTGCTGGCGACCGTCCCGGTGAACAGGTACGGCCGCTGCGGCACCAGGCCGATCCGCCGCCACAGCTCGTCCGGCGCCAGCTCACGCACGTCCACCCCGTCGACGAGCACCGCGCCGGCGGTGACGTCGACCAGGCGGGGAATCAGCGACAGCAGTGTCGTCTTGCCGGCGCCGGTGCTGCCGATGATCGCCGTGGTGCTGCCCGGGGTGGCCCGGAAGGAGATGTCGCGCAGCACCGGCTCGACCGCGCCGGGGTACTGGAAGCGCACCCCGCGCAGCTCCAACTCGGCCCGGGTGGCCAGCTCGCTGACCGGCTTGGCGGCGGGGACCACCGAGGATTCGGTGTCCAGCACCTCGACGATCCGCTCGGCGCAGACCGCGGCCCGGGGCACCATCATCAGCATGAAGGTGGCCATCATCACGGCCATCAGGATCTGCATCAGGTACTGCAGGAACGCGGTGAGCGCGCCGATCTCGATCGCGCCCGAGTCGACCCGCTGCGCGCCGAACCAGAGGACCGCCACGCTGGACACGTTCAACACCAGCATGACCACCGGGAAGATCAGCGCCAGCAACCGGCCGGTCCGCAGCGCGGTGGCGGTCAGGTCGGCGTTGGCGACGCCGAACCGGTCCGTCTCGTACGGCTCGCGAACGAACGCGCGGACGACCCGGATGCCGGTGATCTGCTCGCGCAGCACCCGGTTGACCGTGTCGATGCGGGTCTGCATCAGCCGGAAGCCCGGCACCATCCGACGGATGATCGCGCCGAGCGTGATGGCCAGGACCGGCACGCTGACCAGCATCAGCCAGGAGAGTCCGACGTCCTCGCGCAGCGCCATCACCACGCCGCCAACGCTCATGATCGGGGCGGCGACCAGCATGGTGCAGCTCATCAGGACGAGCATCTGCACCTGTTGCACGTCGTTGGTGTTGCGGGTGATCAGCGAGGGTGCCCCGAACCGGGCCACCTCGCGGGCGGAGAAGCGGTTGACGTGCCCGAACAGCGTGGCCCGGACGTCCCGGCCGAAGCCCATCGCGATTCGTGCGCCCAGGTAGACCGCGGCGATCGAACAGACGATCTGGATCAGGCTGACCAGCAGCATCCACCCGCCGGTGTGCACGATGTAGTCGGTGTCGCCCCGCGCCACGCCCTTGTCGATGATGTCGGCGTTGAGGCTGGGCAGGTAGAGCGAGGCCATGGTGCCCACGAACTGGAGCAGCACCACCGCCAGCAACTGTCGTTTGTAGGTGCGCAGTTGGCCGCGCAACAGTCGGATCAGCACGCCGGGTCCTTCGGCTCGGTAGGGCGGCCGGTCATCCGCGGGTCGTCCCCGCTGCCGATGACCTCTAGCAGGAACTCCCGGATCACCTGTGCCTTCGCCGGGTCGGCGTCGACCGAGGTGAGTGGGTGTCCAGATTGGATAACGGCGGTGAGCGCCGCGATTCGGTCCCGGCCGGCGGGGGTGATCGCGAGTCGGACGCTGCGCCGGTCGCTGTCGTCGCGCTGCCGCTCGACGAGGCCTTCGCGGGCCAGCGTGTCCACGATGCCGGTGAGGGTCGCCGGGCGGACGAAGCCCTTCTCGGCGACCTCCCGGTGGGGCAACTCGCCGTGCCGGGCGAGCGTCATCAGGGTCACCATGCCGGCGTGGGTGAGGCCGTGATCCTCGGCGAGGTAGCGGTTCCACCGCTGTCCGACGAGGTGCGCGGCCACCACCAAGAGCCGGCCGAGCGGCACATCCTTGAGAGTGACGAGATCCACGGTCAGCACCTTAGCTCCCTGATAGTCAGGGGCCAAACGAAATAATCGCAGCCGTGACCACGAACACGATCTGCAGGACCGTGCGCTGGGCGAGCGGTGTCACCGGACGTCCGGTGAGGGTCAGCTTCCGGCGGGCGGCCGACACGTTGGCGGGGAACATGGCGAGCATGAGCAGGGCGAGCCCGGCTGCGGCCGGCCAGGCTGTCGCCGGGATCAGCAGCCCGACGGCGCCGACGAGTTCGAGGACGCCGGTGAGGGTCACCAGCAGATCCCTGCTCGCCGCCGCGCTCGACGCGATCGAGGAGGACGGGCAGGCCACGCTGAGCCTGCGTGACCTGGCCCGTCGGGCCGGTGTCTCGCACGCCGCACCCGCGCACCACTTCGGCGACAAGGCCGGCCTGCGCACCGCGCTCGCCACCCAGGGCTTCGACCTGCTGGCCCAGGAGTTGGCGGCGGCGGGTGACGACCTGCTGGCCGCCGGGGTCGCGTACGTCGACTTCGCCGTCCGACACCGCGCACACTTCGAGGTGATGTTCCGGCCCGAGCTGTACCGGGCCGACGACCCTGAGCTGATCGCCGCACGGGAGCGTGCCAGTGCCGCACTGCGGTCCCAGGTGGCAACACTGCCCTCCGGCGGCACGCCCGCCGACACCGACCGGGACGCGCTCGCCGCCTGGTCGATCGCGCACGGCTTCGCGACCCTCTGGCTGGCCGGGGCTCTCCCGGGCCGAGTGGGCGACAACCCCCGGGACGCGGCCCGCGGAGTCCTGAGCCGCCTAGCGCGCGAACCGTTTCAGCCGGACCAGCCGATTGCCGGAAATGATCATCCACCGAGAGGGCATCGCGCATGATTCCCTCGCTCGCCCCGAGAAACGACAGCCGCTCTGCTCTCGGCACCGGCTCCGGCAGCCACCGGACGGGCGGGCGCGTCGAGGCGCCCGCCCGTCCGGCCAAGATCAGAGTGTTTGACCGACTCGGTCGACGATGGCGAGAGCCAGCACGGCCGACGATCCCGCCGACCCACCCACGCCGAGGAAGGCGTAGGTCTCGGGATGGAAGACCAGCACGATCTGTCCCGGGCCGCCCGTCGACGACCAGGTGATCCCGATACCCGATCGGCCCGCGCCGTCCTTGGCGTGCTCCACAGCCCGCAGGCCCGGCGTCGCCGCCGCTGCCTCGTAGAGCGCCGCACGTGATCGAGGGCGTAGGTAGCCCTCGCTGAGGTAGTAGAGGAGGTCCTTGCCGGCAGCATTGGCGTCACCCGGTTCACCGCTGCGATTCTTCGTCAGGAAGGCCCGCATGGCGGCGGCGTCGGTGGGCATGTCGGCACGGTAGGCGGGCGTTGGAACGCACCGCTCGGTCTCGCCCGGCACCACCTGGTCGCCCCTGGTCACCGCGGACCTTCCGTTCCGGCAGCCGGGCAGGATGATCTCCGTGCGGCCATCGGTGGCGGTCTCGATGAGCAGACCGTCCCGGACTCCGTCCACCGACTGCCAACTTTCCCGGATTTCCGGACCCTCCTGGCTGCGTGAGTAGACAAACTGATGTGGCCGGGGATTGACGTCGGGCAGCTCCAGCGCGGCGGCCGCCGCGTTCCGGAGAACCTGGGCCGCATCGGCCCGGGCGGCCGGCGTGCTGCCACCGAGCCGGTCCGGGGCAAGGATCAGAACGGCGGCCAGCGACGCAGCCACGCTGGCCGCCGCCACCCCGCTGAGCACGAGCCGCCAACCGGGCTGCCGCGAGCGAGGAGGCGCCGGAAGTGCGCTCGTCGTCACGGGTACGGAGGCCAGGGTGGTCATCGCGGTCGTCAGCCGGGTACGGGCCGGCTCCAACCGCTCGATCGTCGGCAGCCCGGTCTCGCCACCGAGTTGCTGGAGCAGCCGCATCTCATCCATTGCTCAGTGCCTCCTTGATAGTGCCGGCCGGTTCGCCGCCCAACCGCTCACGGAGCAGCCGGCGGGCTCGGTTGAGTCGTGATCGCACGGTGCCGACCGGAATCGTCAGAGCGGCGGCAACCTCGTCGTAGGTCAGGTCCTCCCACGCGACAAGCAGCAACACGTCGCGGTCTCCGTCGGAGAGCACGGCCAACGCGTCCACAAGGAGTCGACGTAGCGATTGCGCGGTCACCACATTGGCGACCCGGTCGGCGTGCTCCGTCTCGCTCGTCGGGGGGACGTACGCCTGCCGTAGCCGGTACTCCCGTTCCTCATTGCGCCAGTGTTGGCTGACGATGTTGGCTGCGATCCCATACAGCCACGGCCGGGCGTTCGAGTGGGTGACGTCGAATCGATCCCGACGACGAAATCCCGCGAGAAACGTCTCAGCAACCAGGTCGTCCGCCGCCGGCACGCCGAGACGACGGGCCAGGTAACGATGGATGTGCGGCGCGTGTCGGTCGAAGATGACCGAGAAGATCTCCGGTTCCTGCACGGACCGGGCGATAATCGCTCCGTCCGCCATCGCACCGACATCGACATCTTTTGCTCGCCGCAGGTGCTTCATATAAAGCCTTTCGCGGAGCGGATGGGTCACCTGTTATCCGCGTCCGGCGGCCAAACGGTTCATGGGCGGCGCGAGCAGCGCCGGCACGGCGCAGGCCGATCCCGCTCGCCGCGCAGCTCTCGGCACGCCCGCCCGGGCGTCGTTCATAAAGTGGTGGTGGTTTCGCCCATTGCCGCCCGTCGAAAAAAGCGGCGCAACTCCATCGTGACGCAGGCGGGGCCGGGGTTACCAGCTCGTGGGCAGGGGCATTCCTTCGGTGAAGCCGGCGGCGCTCTGCACGCCGACGATCGCCCGCTCGTGGAACTGCGTCAGGTTTCGTGCGCCGGCGTAGGTGAAGGCGCTGCGAACGCCAGCGATGATCTCGTCGATCAGGTCCTCGACGCCGGGTCGGACCGGGTCCAGGTACATCCGCGCCGAGGAGATGCCCTCCTCGAACACCGCCTTGCGGGCCCGGTCGTACGGGCTGTCGTCCGCGGTACGGGCACTGACGGCCCGAGCCGAGGCCATCCCGAAGCTCTCCTTGTAGCGCCGGCCGTCCGGCTCCGTGTACAGGTCGCCGGGGGACTCGTAGGTGCCGGCGAACCACGAGCCGATCATCACGTTCGACGCCCCGGCGGCGAGCGCGAGTGCCACGTCCCGGGGGTGCCGCACCCCGCCGTCGGCCCAGACGTGCCGGCCCAGTTGCCGGGCCGCGGCCGCGCAGTCGAGTACGGCGGAGAACTGCGGCCGACCCACGCCGGTCATCATCCGGGTGGTGCACATCGCGCCCGGCCCGACGCCGACCTTGATGATGTCCGCACCCGCCTCGACGAGGTCGCGTACTCCCTCAGCGGTGACCACGTTGCCGGCCGCGACGGGGACCCCAGGGTCCAGCTTGCGGACCGCCTGGAGCGCGGAGATCATCCGCGACTGGTGGCCGTGTGCGGTGTCCACGACAAGCGTGTCCACCCCCGCCTCCAGCAGCGCTGCGGCCTTTCCGGTCACGTCGCCGTTGATCCCGACGGCCGCCGCGATGCGCAGCCGGCCCCGGTCGTCCACGGCCGGCGTGTAGAGGGTGGCGCGCAGCGCGCCCTGGCGGGTCAGCACCCCGACCAGCCGACCGTCGGCGTCCACCACCGGAGCGAGCCGGCGACGGCCCGCGGAGAGCAGGTCGAAGCCGGTACGCGGGTCGGCGTCCGCCGGGACGGTGTGCAGCTCGGTGGACATCACGTGACGGAGCTGGGCGAACCGATCCACTCCCGTGGTGTCCGCCTCGGTTACCACGCCCATCGGCCGGCCGGCGTCGTCGACCACGATCACCGCGGCGTGCGAGCGCTTGGGCAGCAGGTGGATGGCGTCACCCACGGTCTCCGTCGGGCCCAGGGTGATGGGTGTGTCGTAGACCAGGTGCCGCTGCTTGACCCAGGCGACGACATTCGCCACCACCTCGATCGGGATGTCCTGCGGGATCACCGTGATCGCACCTCGGCGGGCCACCGTCTCGGCCATCCGCCGGCCGGCGACCGCTGTCATGTTTGACACCACAAGCGGGATCGTGGTGCCGGTGCCGTCACCTGTAGACAGGTCGACGTCGAGCCGGGAGCCCAGGTCGGAGCGGGCCGGCGCCATGAAGACGTCGGTATAGGTCAGGTCGTGCGCGGGGGCCGCGCCGTGAAGGAACCGCACCCGGCCATCATTCCCGGCCACGGCCGTCCGCGCCCGCCTCGGTGCCGCAAACCACCCCCGCCGCACTCCTGCCGGCAGGACGAAGTAGCAGGACCGGGGTCAAAGCCCGTCAGGCGATGGTGCAGATGGGAGCGCCGGCGGTGAGCACCGCGCCGACCTCGGCGGTGAGCCCGCTCACCGTGCCCGACTTGTGGGCGTGCAGCGGCTGCTCCATCTTCATCGCCTCCAGCACCACCACCAGGTCCCCCTCGGCCACGGTGTCGCCGTCGGCTACCGCGATCTTGACGATGGTGCCCTGCATGGGTGAGGTGAGCGCGTCGCCGCTGACCGGCGCGCCCCCCTTGGCTGCGCCGCCGCGTCGTCCCGGCTTACGGGTGGCGGGTGCCACGGTGGTCGTACTCCCGCCGAAGCCGGCGGGGAGGCTGACCTCCAGGCGCTTGCCGCCCACCTCGACCACGACGGTGTCGCGCTCGGCCGGCGCCTCGGCGGTGCCGGCGGCGGCGGCGAACGGCGGCACGGTGTTGTGGAACTCCGTCTCGATCCACCTGGTGTGCACGGTGAACGGTTCGGCGGTGAACGCCTCGTCCCGCACGACCAGCCGGTGGAACGGCAGCGCGGTGGCCATCCCGTCGACGACCATCTCGTCAAGCGCGCGGCGGGCGCGCTCCAGCGCCTCGGTGCGCGTCTCACCGGTGATGATCACCTTGGCGAGCAGCGAGTCGAAGTTGCCGCCGATCACGTCGCCGGCCGAGATGCCGGTGTCCACCCGGACGCCCGGGCCGGTGGGCAGCCGCAACGTGGTGACCGTGCCCGGGGCGGGCAGGAAGTTGCGGCCCGGGTCCTCGCCGTTGATCCGGAACTCGATGGCGTGCCCGCGCGGCGTCGGGTCCTCGGTGCTGCGCAGCTTCTCGCCGTCGGCGATCCGGAACTGCTCGCGGACCAGGTCGATGCCGGCGGTCTCCTCGGTGACCGGGTGCTCGACCTGGAGCCGGGTGTTGACCTCCAGGAAGGAGATGGTGCCGTCCCTGCCGACCAGGTATTCGACAGTGCCTGCGCCGTGGTAACCGGCCTCCCGGCAGATCGCCTTGGCGCTGTCGTGGATCTGGGCACGCTGGGCGTCGGTGAGGAACGGCGCGGGCGCCTCCTCCACGAGCTTCTGGTGGCGACGTTGCAGGGAGCAGTCCCGGGTGCCCACCACGATCACGTTGCCGTGCTGGTCGGCGAGGACCTGCGCCTCGACGTGGCGGGGCTGGTCCAGGTAGCGCTCGACGAAGCACTCGCCCCGGCCGAACGCCGCGACCGCCTCGCGGGTGGCCGACTCGAAGAGCTGGGGGATCTCCTCCATCGTGCGGGCGACCTTGAGGCCGCGCCCGCCGCCGCCGAAGGCGGCCTTGATGGCGACCGGCAGGCCGTGGTCGACGGCGAACGCCATCACCTCGTCCGGGTTGGCCACCGGGTCCGGCGTGCCGGGGACCAGCGGCGCGCCGGCGCGTTGGGCGATGTGCCGGGCGGTCACCTTGTCGCCCAGGTCGCGGATCGCCTGCGGGGTGGGGCCGATCCAGGTCAGCCCGGCGTCGATGACCGCCTGGGCGAAGTCGGCGTTCTCGCTGAGAAAGCCATAACCCGGGTGTACGGCGTCGGCACCGGCCCGCGCGGCGACGTCGAGCAGCTTGTCGATGCGCAGGTACGTCTCGGTCGCGCTGTCCCCGCCGAGCGCGTACGCCTCGTCCGCGAGGGTGGTGTGCAGGGCCTCGCGGTCGGAGTCCGCGTAGACGGCGACGCTGCCCAGGCCGGCGTCGCGGCACGCACGGATCACCCGGACGGCGATCTCGCCGCGGTTGGCGATGAGTACCTTGCGCACCTTCGTGGCTCCTCCCCGGCAGGTTACTGACGGGGAGTGTATCGGCCGCCCCGGTCACCCTAACGATCGCTCAGTGTGGAATGCGGCACGCACCATAGTCAAACTTGGCTATTACGCTTGTGCGGTGTCTGCGACTCGAATGATGATCCTCGGTCTGGTGCGGTGGATGCAGCCCGTGCACGGCTATGACGTACGCCGCGAGCTGTTGAGCTGGAGCGCCGACAAGTGGGCGAACGTGCAGCCCGGCTCGATCTACCACGCGTTGCGCAAGCTCACCGAGGAAGGGCTGCTCCGTGCCGTCGCCACCGAGCAGGTCGGAGCCCGCCCGGCCCGGACCACCTACGAGGTGACCGCCACGGGTGAGGACGAGTTCGAGACGATGCTGCGCAACCTCTGGTGGAACCTCAGCGAGCCGTCCGACCCCTTCGCGGTGGCCTTCTCCTTCCTGCCGGCCATGCCGCGCGCCGAGGCCGCGGCGGCCCTGCGCAATCGGGCCAATCTGCTGCGCGCCGGTGTCGAGTCGATGCGCGCCTCGTTGGAATCGGACTGGGTGCGTAACCGCAAGCCCGTGCACGTGGGTTGGATGTTCGAGCTGTGGGCGGCGCGCGCGGAGGCGGAGATGGGGTGGTGCGAGCGGATCGCGGAGCGGATCGACTCCGGAGTGTCGTACCTGCCTGTTGAGCTGGAGGGCGCCGAGGGTTGGTCGGGGTTCAGGGAGCGTCGGGAGTCGCCACCGCCGAAGCAAGCGGAATAATCAACGTTGACTACAAGAGTTATATCGCGTTAGCCTGCTGGCGGCACTGCGGGGGAGTGCGCCGTTCGGCGTCCTCCCCACTCGACGGCCGGCGCGGCCGGCCCGAACGACCAGGAGCGAAAATGATCGAGACCAGGGGGCTGCGGAAGTCGTTCCGCTCCCGCGCGGGTCGAGAGACGAAGACGGTGGACGCCGTGCGGGGCGTCGACCTCACGGTCGCCGAGGGCGAGATCTTCGGCTTCCTCGGCCCGAACGGCGCCGGCAAGACCACCACGCTGCGGATGCTCGCCACGCTCATCGAGCCGGACGGTGGCGACGCCACCATCGCGGGCGCCGACCTGCGCAAGGACCCGGCCGAGGTGCGCCGGCGGATCGGCTACGTCCCGCAGGGCGGCAGCACCTGGGACGAGTCCACCGCCCGCGAGGAATTGGTGCTGCACGCCCGCATGTACGGCATCGGCAAGGCCGACGCGCAGCGGCGCGCCGTCCGCGCCCTGGAGGCCTTCCAACTCACCGAGTACGCCGACCGCGCGTGCAAGACCTACTCCGGCGGCCAGCGTCGGCGGGTCGAGATCGCGCTCGGCATCATCCACGAGCCGAAGATCGTCTTCCTGGACGAGCCGACCACAGGCCTCGACCCGCAGAGCCGCGCGCACATGTGGGACGAGATCCGGCGGCTACGCGGCGACGGCATGACCGTCTTCATCACCACGCACTACCTGGACGAGGCCGACGCGCTCTGCGACCGGATCGCGATCATGGACAACGGCGAGGTCGTGGCCGAGGGCACCCCGGCCGAGCTGAAGCGCGAGATCTCCGGCGACGTGGTGCTCGTCGGTCTCGACCTGGCCGCCACCCCGCAGGCCGCGCAGGTGCTCGACGGCGAGTCGTACGTCAACAAGCTGGAGACCATCGACGAGGGCGGGCTGCGCCTCTACGTCGACGAGGGTGCCGTCGCCATCCCGCAGGTGCTGCGCAGGCTCGACCACGCCGGGCTGGAGTTGCGCTCGATCGAGCTGCACCGACCCAGCCTGGACGACGTCTTCCTCACCAAGACCGGTCGCTCGCTGCGCGAGTCCTGACAACCCGGAGATCACTCATGAAATTCGCCCGTGACACCTGGCTGATCTTCCAACGCCAGACCCAACTCCTGCTGCGCAACCCGGTCTGGGTCTTCGTCGGCGTGTTCCAGCCGGTCATGTACCTGCTGCTCTTCGCCCCGCTGCTCAAGCCGGCACTGAACGCGCCCACCCAGGCCGCCGCCTACAAGATCTTCGTACCCGGCCTGTTGGTGCTGCTGGCGATCTTCGGTGGGCTGTTCCAGGGCTTCGGCCTCATCGCCGAGCTGCGCGCCGGTGTCATCGAACGCTCCCGGGTCACCCCGATCAGCCGGCTCGCCCTGCTGCTCGGCCGCTCGCTGCGGGACGTCGTGTCGCTCGTCGTGCAGGCAATCATCATCACCCTGCTGGCGCTCCTTTTCGACCTGCGGGTGTTCATCGGGGACCTGCTGCTGGCGTACCTGATGCTCGCCCTGATCGCCCTCATGACCTCGGCCGTCTCCTACGGCGTCGCTCTCAAGGTCAAGAGCGAGGACGCGCTGGCTCCCCTGATGAACACGGTGGCGCAGCCGGTGCTGTTGCTGTCCGGCATCCTGCTGCCGCTCACCTTCGCGCCCGGCTGGTTGCAGGGCATCGCCAACTGGAACCCGTTCTCCTGGGCGGTCGACGGCACCCGGGCGCTGTTCGCCGGCGACCTGGCCAGCGACAAGGTCTGGCAGGGCCTCGGCATCACCGCGGTGCTCGCCGCGCTGGGCGTCTACTGGGCCGCTCGCCAGTTCGCCCGCAGCGTCCGCTGACGCCTTGGCTTGGGTCGGCCGGGTCGGCGCGGCGGCCCCGGCTTGATCGACTCGGTTTCCTGGAAGTCGGGGTGTCCTGCGGCCTGGGATGCCGCGACTTCCAGGAACCCGAGGGGATCATGCGGCCGGGCGTTGCGGCTCAGCGCACCCGGGCGAGGGTGAGGCCGTCCGCGATCGGCAGCATCACCTGGTCCACCCGTACGTCGGCCAACACCTCATCGTTGAACGCGGCGATCGCCCGGTCGCCCTCGTCCTGCGGCGCGATGATCCGTCCGCCCCGCAGGACGTTGTCGACCGCGATCACCCCACCCGGCCGCATCCGGGGCACCAACTCGGCCCAGTAGACCGGGTAGCCCGTCTTGTCGGCGTCGATGAACGCGAAGTCCAGGTAGCGCTCGTGCGGCAACTCCCGCAACGTCTCCCCGGCCGGGCCGATGCGCAGCTCGATCCGGTCCTGCACGCCGGCCCGAGCCCAGTAGCGCCGGGCGATGCCGGTGAACTCCTCCGAGATGTCGAAGCAGGTCAGCCGCCCGTCCTCGGGCAACCCGCGGGCGATCGCCAGCGACGAGAGCCCGGTGAACGTGCCAACCTCAACAGCCTGCCGTACGTCGAGCAGCCGGGTGAGGAACGTCAGAAAGGCGGCCTGCTCCGGTGCCACCTGCATGGTGGCGTGTTCCGGCAGCACCGACAGGGTCTCCTCGGCCAGGTCACGAATGATTTCGTCCGGCGGGGAGCCGTGGGCGACCAGGTAGGTGTGCAGCTCGTCAGTCAGCGGGATCGACTTGGTGGTCATGACCGGACGTTACCGAGTGGCTCGACCGACTGGCCTCCCGGCGCGACCTTCGTCCACAGGTCGGTGATCTGTAGGTCGAGTTCCGCGAGGAGGCGACGCAGCAGCGGCATCGACAGCCCGACCACCGTCCCCGGGTCACCCTCGATCCGTTCCACGAACGGCCCGCCCAACCCGTCGATCGTGAACGCGCCGGCCACCGCCAGCGGCTCACCACTCGCCACGTAGGCGGCGATCTCGTCATCGCTGATGTCCGCGAAGTGGACAGTGGTCGAGGCGACGGCCTCCGCGCGCCGCCCGGCGGAAACGTCGATCAGGCAGTGCCCGCTGTGCAGGACGCCGCTGCGCCCCCGCATCCGCAGCCAGCGCCCGGTGGCGTCCGCCGCGTCCGTGGGCTTGCCGAGGATCTCCCCGTCGAAGGCGAGCACGGAGTCACAGCCGATCACCAACGTCCGCTGGCCGGCGTCAGGACTCAGCCGGGTCAACACCGCCTGCGCCTTGAGGCGAGCCAACTCCAGGCACAACTCCTCAGCCCGCTCGGTCACCACCAACGACTCGTCCACCCCACTGACCAGCACATCCGGCTCAATTCCGGCAGCCTGGAGGGACTTACGACGGGCAGGGCTCGCCGAGGCGAGCACGAGGCGGAGCGGCAGGGTCTCAGACACCCACCCGACGTTACCGGTCAACCATCCCCGCAACGACCTCCCGCCACGCACCCGTCCCGACGTCGTCCCCGGGCGCGCTCGACCTGCGTCAACCGAACGCCCAGCCTGATCAACTCGCCGATGCTGAAACCGCGGTATCCCACCGCCCCAGACACCGCAACATCAAGGAACCCGAGTCGATCGCCACATCGCGGATCGATCAGCGACTAATCCTGGGCGGCGGATCATCCCCACGCCGACGCCGCCGCGCCACCACCGCCCATCCAACCCCCACAGCCAAGATCACCCCAAGGGTGGCCAGGCCGCGCGCCGTCGCGCCACCGTCACCCGGCTGAGCATCGGTCGTCGTCGGGCCAGCACCAGCCGGCGCGCTCACAGATTCAAACCCCAGCGGCGGTACGTCCGCCGTCAGCGCCGCCACCAGATCGATCACGCCATAGCCGTACTCGTCGTCACGCCCAGGCGGACCCTTGTCGATCGCCGTTGCCGTCAGCCGGTGCGCCACCTCCCGCGCCGGCAGGTACGGGTACTTGGACCGAATCAAGGCCGCCGCGCCCGCCACAATCGCCGTGGCGCTCGATGTGCCAGTGCCCTTCGAGTACTTTCCGTCGTAACTAGTGCTGTAAATGTCAACAGCGGGAGCAGTCACGTCGATCTTTGGTCCGGTCACCGAGATGGCGGCGTGCAGTCCATCTCGGCCGACGCCGCCAACGGCGATTACGCCCTCTTCGCTTGCCGGGTATCCAAGCGACCCGAAGGGCAAATTACCTGCCGCTGCCACAATGGTAATGTCCGCTGCGAGTGCAGCTTGGACTGCGCGAATTAAGCGTTCAGTCGACGGGCCGTCGCTTGAAATGCTGATCACTTGGACCCTTTTAGATGTGGCGTACTCCAAAGCTGCAGCGAGATCATCTGCTTCGCCGTAATTATCTGCCGCAGCCGCCTTTATTGGAAGAATCTTGGATTTCGGTGCAACGCCAAGAGCGCCACTGTTTCCGCCTCTGCCATGTGCGGCGATTAGCCCTGCCATGCTCGTGCCGTGACTGTTTGAGTCAATCTGGCCATTCCCCGAGCCTCCCGCCACAGTGTCGATGCCCTGAAGTAGGTTGTCTCTAAGGTCAGGATGCGGATCTACACCGGTATCAGGCACCGCAACGACGACTCCGTCGCCTTGGCTAATGGTCTGCGCTTTAGTGAGGTCGAGGTAGCGGAGGTGCCACTGGTCCCCCCGAATGCGTTCGGTCTCATTGGGCTGGTGGGTGTGGTGTGTTAACTGTGAGCTCGTGTCCTCTGACGGAGCTGTGGCGGTCATGGGCGAAATTAGCGCGATAAGTGCAAATTTGGCAATTAATGTCATTGCCGCGGGAAGCCGATAGCCGGACCAGGATCAATGTGTCCCTCGTCATCGGGTGGCCGCACCACTGGCGCGACCCCATTCTCAGTCTCCCATGGATTGTCGGGATCCCAATACGGTGAGGTGTTCTCCGGTTGCCTGCGACCATTTGGTTGAGCAGGGCTCGGCTGTGCACCGGTGGGATTTGCCAATCCGGGAGCGCCGCCCCAAGGCGGGAAACTCTGTGCTGATGAGAAGTTGCGACCCGCACCAGGTCGAGACCCTGCTCCTCCGCTAGGGGAAGTGCCGGCTCCACCGCCCCCGATCACGCCGCCGATTGGGTTGACGCGGCGGGGCGAACTCGGTCCTGCTCCTGGCTGGCCCAGGTTAATTCCTGGTGGGCCCCCGATAAGGCCTCCGTGTGGCATGGGGTGGGGGGAGGCGGGTGGTATCGGTCGTTGGGGAGGTTTGTTCTGCCCACCTGGTGGAGTGCCGATTGGCCCTGCCTGAGTGTGTGGCGAAAGTCCGCTAAGGGGCCGAAGGGGGAAGTTGGACGGCGGCCCCGCAGGAGCGCTAAGGGGTGCTGTGGGGGGATTCGTATATCCAGGCGGAGTCAGATTGACCGTCGTCGGGATTGAGCCTGAACTTATTCCGCCCAGGATCGGACCAACTCCCGAAGAAGTCTGAAGAGGCACTTGGCCTACAGGTGCTGACTTCGAGGTTTGCAACCGTGCTGCCGGCACCATCGGCACAGCAACAACCGGGGGGATAAGCGGACTCTGGGTGCTGGTCCCATATATGTCCGGATCGTTTGGCTGATGGCCAGGTCGACGAGGCGGTGGGGGTGGTTTTTGGAGGGCTGCTTGGGCTTGTTGGAGTTCGCCGCTGAGGCTGAACATCGCCGCTCGTGCCTGAGTATTGAGCCGTTCCAGGTCCGCGTCGGTGACCGGCGCTTCGGTGACCCGATTGCCCATCACCGCCTTCGGGTCGGTCGCCATCGACTCGAACGCCTGCTTCTGTTGGGACTTGGTCGCGTACTCCTCGTGGATTTTGCGGAGCGCGGCGCGGGTGGTGCCGATGGCCTGGGTGGCGGCGGAGAGTGCGGTGTAGTTCGCGGCGGCGGCGTTGTGGGTGCGCTGCACCTTGTCGATCAGCTCGTCGAGTTCGGCCAGGTAGGTGCTGGAGGCGGCGCTGGTTTCGGGTGGCCACGCCTCGGCGAGCCCGCGCCGGTATTCCTGAAGGCGGCTGAGGTGGGTCTGCGCCAGGTCGCAGACCTTGCGCCAGCCGGCGACCTGCTTCCAGTGGTTGTCGGTGTCGTGGTCCTGGAGGCAGGCCCACATGCTGTTGACGTCCATCAGGTGCCAGTCGGTGAGGCCGGAGGTGCGGCCGGTGCCCCGTTCGATCATGGCAGCACCACCGGTCCTTCGGCGTCGGGGCCGGTCGGGTCGGTCAGCATCGGTGTGGGGCCGCCGGGCAGCATGCTGGTCGGGTCGGCGAGGGCCTGTCGCACGTCCACCACGCGGGCGGCGGTGAAGGCGTCGCTGTCGGCGTATCTGGTGGCGACCTGGTCGGCGGCGGCGGCGAGATGGCCGGTGGCGCCGCGGACGGCGTAGACCATGTCGGCGGTGGCCTGTTGCGTCTCGTGGTGCGCGTGCAGGAACGTGACCAGCTCGACGAAGGCGTCGCACGGGTTGGGCAGTCGTGCGGACATGTCCTCGGCGATGTACGGAAGGTGCGGCGCGTAGTTGCTCTCGACCTCGGCGGCGAGCCGGTCGGCGAACTCTCTGAGCTGGCTGATGTCGGCCTCGATGCCGCCGTAGCCGCGCAGCCAGGGCGCTGGCCGGTCCTCTTCGGGGATCACGGGCCCTCCCTAACTGTCACGACACCGTCTCCCTGAGTGAGGGTAACGGCTGCGCGCGCCCCTGGCAGCCCCCGCCGGAGGGTCGGGTCAGCGAGGCAGGCCGGCGGTGCGCCACCCACCGGAGCTGGCCGGGCGAGCGCTGCGCGCCCAGACGGACGTGGTCGTCGGCGTGGGCGCGGCGGCGGGGCGGGTTCGCACGATGATCGCCCCTACCAGCGCGGCCAACTCCTCCGCGGTGGGCACGCCCCGGACGACCCGGAACAGCGGCTCTTCGGCAGACATGACGCCAGGGTACGCGGCGCGAAGTTGCGGGAAGCGCACAGTGGCGTGCCGGCGGTGTGAGCGTCGGCGGGTCCGGGTACCGTCTCAGCGATGTCGAACGCGCTTCCCCAACTTGTCGCTGACCGATACCGGCTTCTGACGCCGCTCGGCCAGGGTGGCATGGGCAGGGTGTGGAAGGCGCGCGACGAGGTGCTGCACCGGGATGTCGCCATCAAGGAGTTGGTGCCGCCTCCCGGTCTCACCGATGAGGAGCGCCGCGAGATGCGCGAGCGCTCGTTGCGAGAGGCGCGGGCCATCGCCCGGCTCAACCACGCCAACGTTGTCCGCATCTTCGACGTGCTGCGCACCGACGGCGATCCGTGGATCGTCATGGAGTACGTGGCGTCGAAGTCGTTGCAGGACACTCTCGCCGAGGACGGCCCGGTGTCGGTGGCCCAAACGGTGGAGATCGGCCTGGGCGTGCTGGGTGCGCTCAGTGCCGCGCACAAGGCGGGCGTCATGCACCGCGACGTCAAGCCCGGCAACGTGTTGCTCGGCGACGACGGCCGGGTGGTGCTTACCGACTTCGGTCTCGCCACCATCCCGGGCGACCCCAACGTGACCCGCACCGGGATGGTGCTGGGCTCACCCGCGTACATCTCGCCGGAGCGGGCCCGGGACGGCACCGCCGGCCCGGAGGCGGATCTGTGGTCGTTGGGCGCGACGCTCTACGCGGCGGTCGAGGGCAAGTCTCCCTACGCGCGGCCGTCGGCGATCGGCACCCTCGCGGCGCTGGCGACCGAGCCGATTCCGCCGCCGAAGAACGCCGGTCCGCTCAAGGCCGTGCTCAACGGGCTGCTCCGTAAGGATCCGCACGAGCGGATCACCGCAGAGGTGGCGGAACGCCTGCTGCGCCGCGCCGGTGGCAAGCGTGCGCGCGGGATCTCGCTGCTGGATGGCGTACGCCGGCCGGGGCCGAACGGTCCGCGCGAGCCGCGCCCGCCGCACGTCCCCGCCCCGCGGCCGGCCGAGAGTGTCGACCGGCCGGTGTCGCCGCCGCCGGCTGCTACCTCCGCTGCTGCCGCGACCACCTCCGCCGATGCCACGCCGACGACAGTCGTTCCCTCCGGCGAGCACTCCGACCCGACCGCACCGGTGCCAGCCGACCCGACGGCACCGGTGCCAGCCGACCCGACAGCGGCGGTGCCGGCCGAGCCGACCGCCACGATCGACCGCCCGTCCGATGCCGAGCCGACCGCGAAGGTCACGGCCGCACCCGACACGAGCGGCGACGGTACGACGAGCATCGACGACGGTACGGCGAACGTCGACGACGAACCGACTGTGGTCGACGGCCCGCCGGTGGCGCCGGAGCAGCGCAAGCCGACGACGTCGACGTCGCTCATGCCGCCGGTGGGTCCGGCCGGTCGTGCGGCGGTCCCGCCGTCGGACGGCACGAAGCCGAACAACACCCGACGCAACGTGCTGATCGGGGCTCTTGTGGCCCTGCTGCTGATCGGCCTCGTGGTGATCGTGCCGATGCTCACCAAGGGCGACGACAACGAGACCCCGCAGACCGGCCCGACGACCGGTGCGGCCGCGACGTCGGCGCCGGCGCAGTCCTCGGCTCCGGCGGCGCCTCCGCCCACCACGGGCGCACCGAGTGCCTCGCCCACGCCGTCGACCGACCCGAACGCGCTGCAGGCGGGTTGGACGCTGCACGAGGGGCCGACCTTCTCCATCCCGCTTCCACCCGGCTGGAGCGGCCGTCAGACCAGCAAGGACACGGTCGTCTTCAACCAGCCCAATGGGCCTGGCATAATGCTGGTCCAGTGGACCCCCACCCCGAAGAAGGACGCGGTCGCCGACTGGAAGGCGATCGAACCTGACCGTCGGGATCTGGTCAGCAACTACCAGTTGGTGGGCAACATCAAGGCCTGCGACTGGTACCGGACCTGCGCCGACTGGGAGTGGCTGGAGACCCGGGGCGGCAGCCGCATCCACGTGCGTAACCGGGGCTTCGTAACCGCCACCAACCGGGGTTTCGCCATCCGGTGGGAGATCGCGGAGAAGGACTGGCAGGCCAACCTCGCCAACTTCGACCAGGTCGTCAAGGGCTTCAAGCCCGATCGGGTCAACTGACAGGCGTTCCGCACCTGCGCGAACCTCTCTCGCATGTTCTTGCGTCGTTCGGGGTATCTGATCTCCAACGACGGAGGGAGGTGCGACATGGGTTACCGATACAGGAACGCCCGGCCCCGGCTGGCACTGTGGATGCTCGTCGCACTCGGCGATGTGGCACTGCTGCTGATCAGCGTTGGGCTTCCGGTACTCGTCGCGCTGTTCGGCGTCGTTGCCATCACCGTTGGTGCGGTGGGCGTCCGGCGGCTCAGCCGGCGGGACGCGCTGGTCCGCGAGGATGCTCCGGTGATGGTGCCGACGTTGAGCCGACGGCGGGTCTGACCCGTACCCGGTGGGTGGCGGCAGCCGGACCGATTGTCAACCGTGTGGTGACCGTCGATCCCGCTGCCGCCAACGGCCCGATCAGGTGTTGTTGGCCAGCGCGATCAGTCGACTGCGGTCACCGTTCCAGTAGTTGCGGTCCACGTTGCCGCTGATCCCGGAGACGACGCCGGTGCTCGTGTACTGCCAGAAGCTCCACACCGACGCGCCGGCCGGCAGGGCGCCGGGCGCGCTCGACCAGCGGGCCAGCCAGAGCGGGTGGTTCGCCCACGGGCCGGTCCAGCTGCCGGTGCACTGGTTCCACCAGCTCGTGGTGGTGTAGATGACGGCGTACCGGCCGGTGCGGGAGCGGTAGGTGTTCAGGAAGTCCTGCACCCAGTTGCGCATCCCGGTGGTGCTCAGGCCGTAGCAGTAGCCGCCGCTGTACGGGTTGGCCTCGATGTCCAGCGCCGCCGGCAGGGTGCGGCTGTCCGCCGACCAGGCGCCGCCGTTGGAGGCCAGGTAGTTGGCCTGGGTGGAGCCGGCGGAGATGTTGGGCCGGGCGAAGTGGTACGCCCCGCGGATCACCCCGGCGTTGTACGAGTTGACGTAGTTGGCGTTGAAGTTCGGGTCCTTGTAGGTGCTGCCCTCGGTTGCCTTGATGAAGGCGAACTGGATGCCCGCGTTGCGGACGCTTGTCCAGTTGATGCTGCCCTGGTAGCGGGACACGTCGATGCCGGGTGTGGTGGCGGCGGCCGCCGGTCCGGCGGTCGCGACCAGGGCCGCCGCCGCGGTGGCGAGGACGGTGAGGCCGGCCGCGAACGCGCGGCGCAGCGATGACGAGGTACGGGCCATGAGTGCCTCCAAGGACGTTGCTCTATCGACAACCATCTTTGGAGGTAAGTGCCCTAGATCACAAGGGTGACTGAAAAAAGCTTCATCGACGAGTGTCGGTCGCACAGGTGACCGGAGCGGAACGAATCAGCTCAGGGTGGCCGGGTCGAGCTGCCAGCGGAACGGCTCGACGACGCTCAGCGTCTCGCCGGCCTTGGCCACCTGGTCCTCGACGTAGTGCTCACCGTCGAGCCGGTGCAGCCGCAGCGAGTGACCGTCGCCGTCCTGCTCGACCAGCAGGTACCAGGGGATTCGCGCGATGGCGTAGAGCTGCATCTTGACCAGCCGGTCGGCGGCGGCGTTGCCGGGCGAGACGATTTCGCCGACGAGCACCACCCGGTCGGGGTCGAGGAAAGTGCCGTCCTCATCGACATCGGTCACGACGAGGTCCGGAATGACGACTCGATCGATGCCGAGCCGGACGTTTATCGCGTCGTAGACCGACAGGCCGTGGAGGTCTGCCGCTGCTTCGATGCTGTTCGCCAGTCGGCGCGACACCCGCTGGTGCCGTCGGCTCGGGGCAGGGCTCACCAAAAGGCTCCCGTCGAGCAGCTCGATCCGGTCCGGCGTTTCGCCCAAGGCGAAGTAGTCGGCCTCGGTCCACAGGCCGATGTGCGGCTCCAGGGGCGCTGCGCTCACCCGCGTTCACCTCCCGCTCGACTCGCCACCCGATCAGTCTCCCAGGATACGAGGCGGTGCTCCGGAAGCGACACGGAACGCCGCCGGTAGGCTCGCGCCCCATGATGTCGATCGACGGGCTGGGCGAGACCTGGGACACGCTGTTCGGCGCTCAGCCGGACCCGCCCCCGCTGCTGGTGCTGATCACCGCTGCCGTCGCGCTTGTGGTGGTGTCCACCCGGCTGCCGTGGCGGATCGCCCGCAACGCCATCACCATCGCGCACGAGGGCGGGCATGCGCTCGTCGCCCTGCTCACCGGACGCAAGCTGCGCGGCATCCGGCTGCACTCGGACACGTCCGGGCTGACGCTCTCCGCCGGCCGTCCCACCGGGCCGGGCATGATCCTCACCCTGCTCGCCGGGTACGTCGCCCCGCCGCTGGTCGGGCTGGCCGGCGCCTGGCTGCTCGGCGGCAACCGGATCACCCTGCTGCTCTGGGTGGCGGTGGTGCTGCTGCTGGCCATGCTGGTCATGATCCGCAACGTCTTCGGGGTGGTGTCGCTGCTGGTCACCGGCGCACTTGTGTTCGCTGTCTCGTGGTACGCCACGCCGCAGGTCCAGGCCGCGTTCGCGTACGTCGGGGTGTGGTTCCTGCTGCTCGGCGGGGTGCGACCGGTGGTGGAGCTGCAACGGCTGCGGTCGCGGGGCCGGATGCCCGCCTCCGACGCCGACCAACTCGCCGGACTCACCCCGTTCCCGCCGCTCTTCTGGGTTGGCGTCTTCGCCGTGGTCAACCTGGCCGCCCTGGTCGCCGGCGCCCTGCTGCTGACCGGACCGATCCTCACCAGCGCCGGCCTCACGGTCTGACCCAGCGGGCAGAATGGGGCGATGCGATACGTGATCATCGGGGCGGGTGCGGTCGGTGGGACCATCGGCGTACGGCTGGCCCAGGCCGACCGGGACGTGACAGTGGTGGCCCGTGGTGCCCACCTGGACGCGATCCGGGCGCGCGGGTTGACCCTGCGGCAGCCTGACGGCGAGGTCACCGCCCGGCTCGCCGCCGTGGACGGGCCCGACGACCAGCCGCTGCCGGCGGACACGGTGCTGATCCTCACCGTCAAGTCGCAGGACACCGCCGGAGCGCTGGCCGCCTGGGTGGACGCCCCGGTGGCTGGTGGGGGCACGGCGGGCGAGCGGCTGTCGCTGGTGACCGCGCAGAACGGGGTGGCGAACGAGCGGGCCGCGCTGCGGCTCTTCGCCGACGTGCACCCGGTCTGCGTCTGGCTGCCGGCCACCTACCTGGACCCGGGCGTGGTGGTGGCGAACGGCTACCCGCACCCGGGGATGCTCCACATCGGGCGATACCCGGAGGGCGCCGACGACACCGACCGGGCGATCGCCGCCGATCTGAGCGCCGCCGGGTTCGTCGCGCCGGTCCGCGACGACGTGCTGCGCTGGAAGTACGGCAAGCTGCTCAGCAATCTCGGCAACGGCCTGCAGGCGCTGCTCGGTCGGGACATCCCGGACGTGTTTGTCGAGCGGGTACGCGCCGAGGGTGTCGCCGCGCTCGCCGCCGCCGGCATCGCGCACACCTCGCCGCCGGAGGAGAAGGCCGAACGCGGCGACCTGGTGCAGCAGCGCCCGGTCGACGGCGAGGCCCGCTCCGGTGGCTCCACCTGGCAGAGCTTGGCCCGGGGCACCGGTTCGACCGAGGTCGACCACCTCAACGGTGAGATCGCGCTGCTCGGTCGGCTGCACGGCGTACCGACGCCGGTGAACGTCGCGGTCCAGCGGGCCGTCCGCCGGGCGGTCCGGGAGCGGATCGGGGCCGGCGGGTTCCCGCTCGCCGAACTGGAGAAGATGATTCCCTGATCTCGGCAACCGACGACCCGACCCGGCGCGTGTTCCCTGCGACCGACACGGGGAGGTAGCGGGTGCCGGACAGCGACGGGTTCGACGAGTTCTACACGGGGAGCCGGCAACGGCTGCTCGGGTTCGTCTACGCCCTGACCGGCGACCGGGTCGAGGCTCAGGACGCCGTGCAGGAGGCGTACATCCGGGCGTGGCAGCGCTGGTCGACGGTCCGGGGGTACGACGACCCGGAGGCGTGGGTGCGGGTGGTGGCCAGCCGGGTCGCGGTCAGCCGGTGGCGCAGCCTGCGCAGTCGTGCCCGCGCGTACCTGCGGCACGGGGCCACCGAGACCGTTCCTGGTCCGGGCACCGACACCGTCGAGGTGGTCGCCGCCCTGCGCCGGCTGCCCGAGGAGCAACGCGTCGCCATCGCCCTCTACTACCTGGTCGGCATGCCGGTCGCCGACGTGGCGCGGGAAACCGCGGCCCCGGTGGGCACCGTCAAGGCCCGCCTCTCCCGGGGGCGCGCCGCGCTCGCCAGTCTGCTCGCCGTCTCTGATCTGGAGGAGGCCACCGATGCGTGATGACCTGCCGTTCGTCGAGCAGATCCACAGTGACCTGAGGGATGTCCGGTGGCCGGCCCCGGAGGAGATTCGCTCGCGGGCCCGCCGTCGCAGCCAGCGCAGGATCGTGGTGGCCACCGTCGTGCTGGCGTTTGCCGGGGTCTCCGCGGTGGCGGTCGCCGCGCCGCGGAAGTCCCCGGCACCGGCCCTGCCGGCCGCCGCGCCCTCGGCCGCGCCGACCCGGCACGAGATCACCACCGACGCTCTGTTGCAGCCAGCCGAGCTGTCGCAGCAGGTCGAGGTGCGGCTCAGCGACTCCGGGCTCGGTGAGCCGGTCCAACTCGATCACCAGCTCGACTACTGCCGGACGAGCCAGGGGCGCTCGGACGGCCGGAAGATGTCCATCCTGTCCCGCTCGCAGACCCTGGTGCACAGGCAGTCTCCGAGCGTTGCCACGCAAAGCAAGGGCGTGTTGACGCAGGATCTCTTCCGAATGGTGCCCGAAGCGGCCACGCAGCTCTTCGCCGAACTGGACGAGTTGGTCGCACCCTGCGCCGAGTGGCGCAGCGTCGGGCAGGTGAAGACGGCAGAGGGCATCCGCACGATGGAGGCGGTCCACCGGTGGGCGGTGGTGCAGCGGGGCTTCGCCGGGGACGACGCCGCCATCCTGCGGGACTCGCTCACCGCCCCCCGGGACGTGCAGACCGGGCAGCCGCTCGGCGACGACCCTCCGCCGATCCTGCTGGCGATCGTCCGGGTCGGCGACACCGTCTCGGTGCTCCGCCTCTGGGCGGGGGGCACCGAGGCCGAACTCCGCCAGCTCACCCTGGCGGCGGCGGCCCGGATGTGCGCCGCCGCCAACCCGCCCTGCTGACCCCCCGGTCCGCGGAGCGGCCTCAGAGCGGGATGTTTCCGTGCTTCTTGGGCGGCAGGGTCTCCCGCTTGGTACGCAGCACGCGCAGCGCCCGGACGATCTGGGTGCGCGTCTCGTGCGGGGCGATCACCGAGTCGATGTAGCCGCGCTCGGCGGCCACGTACGGGTTGGCCAGCGTGTCCTCGTACTCGGCGATCTTCTCGGCGCGGACCGCCGCCGGGTCCTCCGCGCCGGCCAGCTCGGAGCGGTAGAGGATGTTGACCGCGCCCTGTGCGCCCATGACCGCGATCTGGGCTGTCGGCCAGGCGAAGTTCAGGTCCGCGCCCAGGTGCTTGGAACCCATCACGTCGTACGCCCCGCCGTACGCCTTGCGGGTGATCACCGTGACCTTGGGGACTGTCGCCTCGGCGTACGCGTAGATGAGCTTGGCGCCCCGGCGGATGATGCCGTCCCACTCCTGGCCGGTGCCGGGCAGGAAGCCGGGCACGTCCACGAAGGTCAGCACCGGGATGTTGAACGCGTCGCAGGTGCGTACGAACCGGGCGGCCTTCTCCGAGGCGGCGATGTCCAGGGTGCCGGCGAAGTGCATCGGCTGGTTGGCGACGACGCCCACCGGGCGGCCCTCCACCCGGCCGTAGCCGACCACGATGTTCTGCGCGTAGAGCGGCTGGACCTCCAGGAACTCCCCGTCGTCGAGGACGTGCTCGAGCACCGTGTGCATGTCGTACGGCTGGTTGGCCGAGTCCGGGATCAGCGTGTCCAACTGCCGGTCCTCGTCATTGATCTCCAACGAAGCCGGTGCGTCGAAGACCACCGGCTCGTCGAGGTTGTTCGACGGCAGGTACGACAGCAGCGCCTTGACGTAGTCGACCGCGTCGTCCTCGTCGCTGGCGAGGTAGTGCGCGTTGCCGCTGCGGGTGTTGTGCGTGCGTGCCCCGCCCAGCTCCTCCATGCCGACGTCCTCGCCGGTCACCGTCTTGATCACGTCCGGTCCGGTGATGAACATGTGCGAGGTCTGGTCGACCATCACAGTGAAGTCGGTGACCGCCGGGGAGTAGACCGCGCCGCCCGCACAGGGCCCCACGACCAGGGAGATCTGCGGGATGACGCCGGAGGCCCGCACGTTGCGGAAGAAGATCTCGCCGTAGAGGCCGAGCGAGACCACCCCCTCCTGGATGCGGGCGCCGCCGGAGTCGTTGATGCCGACCACCGGGCAGCCGATCTTCATGGCCAGATCCATCACCTTGACGATCTTCTCGCCGAAGACCTCGCCGAGCGAACCACCGAAGACCGTGAAGTCCTGCGCGAACACGCACACCTGCCGGCCGTCGACAGTGCCGTAGCCGGTGACCACACCGTCGCCGTACGGGCGGTTGCGCTCCAGCCCGAAGGCCGTGGACCGGTGCCGGGCCAGCTCGTCGAGTTCGACGAAGGAACCCTCGTCGAGCAGCATGTCGATCCGCTCACGGGCGGTCTTCTTGCCACGCGCGTGCTGCTTCTCGACCGCGCGGGCCGACCCGGCGTGCACCGCCTCGTCGACCCGGCGCTCCAGGTCCGCCAACTTGCCCGCGGTGCTGTGGATGTTGGTCCCGGTCTCGGTAGTCACCCAGGGAATATAACGATGGTTCAGGTCGGTGCCGCTGTGCAGTACCCCTCAGTGTCGACGCCACCACCGCCGTAGGCTGGCGGAATGTCGGGCTCCCCGTACACCGATCTGGACCGCCCGCCGCTGTCGGCGGCCCGGTTGCGCCGCGCGCTGGTCGCGCCGAACGGGCCGTGGGCCCGACTGGAGCTGCGCGCCGAGACCGGCTCCACGAACGCCGACGTGGCCGAGGCGGCCCGGGCCGGCGAACCCGAAGGTCTGGTCGTGGTGGCCGAGCGGCAGACCGCCGGGCGTGGCCGGCGCGGCCGGGTCTGGCAGTCGCCGCCCCGGGCCGGCATCGCGACAAGCGTGCTGCTGCGGCCCGGTGTGGCCGTGCCGGACCGCGACTGGCGGCCCGTGCCACCCACCGGGTACGGGTGGCTGCCGTTGCTGGCCGGCGTGGCGCTGGTCGAGGCGGTGGCCCGGCTGGCCGAGCTGGACGCCACCCTGAAGTGGCCCAACGACCTGCTGATCGACGGCGCGAAGTGCGCGGGTGTGTTGGCCGAGGCGGTGCCCGGACGGGCGCCGGACCAACCGCCGGCCATCGTGCTGGGCATCGGGCTCAACGTGACGCTGCGCGCCGACGAGTTGCCGGTGAATCCGACCGGGCTGCCGGCCACCTCGTTGCAGTTGGCCGGCGCGACGGCGACCGACCGGGACCCGCTGTTGCGGGCGCTGCTGCGGGCGGTCGCCGACTGGTACGACAGGTGGCGCTCGGCGGGTGGCGACGCGGTGGTCAGCGGCCTGCGCGACGCCTACCTGGCGGCGTGCGCGACGATCGGCCGTGAGGTACGCGTCCTGCTCCCCGACGGCGAGACTCTCACCGGCACCGCCACTGGCGTCGACCCGGACGGCCAACTGATGGTCACCACAGCGACCGGAGCGCGCACCCTGGCCGCCGGGGACGTCCTGCACCTCCGCTGACCGCCGTCCCCGCGATCGAGCGGTGTCGGTCGGGCCAGATCGGGTGCGCGCCGCGCGACGACGACCGAAAGCGCAAGATCGCGGCGAACGGGTGGGGGCCGCGTGGCGGATGTCGGCGTGGGGCTTGTGGGGTTTACCGTCGGCGCGTCCAGAAAATGGCGATGGAGGTTGTCGTGGCGTTTCCTGAAGACGTGCTCACCGCGGACGAGCATGTCGTGCTCCATCTGCACCCGCACTGGAAGGCGCTGATCCGGCCGATCGTGGTGCTGGTGCTGGCCATCGCCGCGGTGGTGGTCGGTGTGCTCCTGCTGCCCGAGGGTGGTGGCGGTTCGGTCGCGCTGGCCGTGATCGGAGTGATCGCCCTGGTCGGGGTGCTCTGGCTCGGGCTGTGGCCGTTCCTGGTCTGGCGCACCACGCACTACCTGTTCACAAACGAGCGAGTCCTGCTACAGCAGGGTGTCTTCTCCCGCGATCGGCGGGACCTCCCGCTCGCCCGGGTCAACGACCACTCGATGAACCAGCGGTTCGTCGAGCGCCTGCTCGGTTGCGGCACGCTCACCATCGAGTCGGCAGGTGAACGCGGTCAGTCGGTGCTCGCCGACGTGCCGGACGTCGGAAAGGTGCAGACCACCCTGTACGAGCTGGTCGAGGCACAGCACGACAAGCACTCGCTGGGCGATGGCGAGATGCGCGACATGCTCGCCGACATGCAGGACGGCAAGCCGCTGCGGGACACCACGACCTGATCCGGGTCGACTGCGGTCGAGGCCCGCCTCGGCCGCAGTCCGTCGAGGCGGGGTCAGTCGGTCGGTTCGGCCTCGGTCGCTTCTACCCCGCCTGGGCCGGCCTCGGTCGGGTCGGCCCCACTTGGGTCGGCCCCACTTGGGTCGGCCTCGGCTGGGTCGGTCTCGGCTGGGTCGGTCTCGGCTGGGTCGGCCTCGGTCGGTCGGACGGCGAACCAGCCACGGAAGCGGGTCCGGAGCACCTCCTGCTCGGGCCGGTCGTCCGGGCCGAGACGCAGCATGGTGCCGGTGAGGCTGACGGTGCCGAGCCCCGGGCGGGCGGTCGACGGTCGGGCGCCCATCACGTCGACCCGGACGGCGAGCCGGTCGCCAGCGCGCACGGGGGCGAGCCAGCGCAGCTCTTCCAGGCCGGGGGACGCGTCCGCGGCCGCCCGGGACAGCAGGTGGTCGACGTACGCGCGCATGAACAGGCTGACCGTGTAGAAGCCGCTGGCGATCAGTCCGCCGTGCCGGCTGGCACCGGCCAGGTCGGCATCGACGTGGTACCACTGCGGGTCGAAACGGCGGGCGAAGGCGACCATCTCGTCGCCATCCACGGTGACCACACCGAGGTCGACGGTGAGCCCCGGGACAAGATCCTCGAAGAACAGCTCGGCGGGTTGCCCGGTGCCGGAGCGAGCGTCCGGTGTCGTCACCGGCGGGGAGCGCGGCGAGTGCTGACCTGCAACTCCGCGGCGAGTTCCGCGTCCAGGTCCGCGTCGGGGCTGACGCTCAACCGGGGGCGGCCCTGGGGCGGCGCGCCGGGCGGTGGGTCGGCGCGTCGCGCGGCCTCCGCCTCCTCCAGTTCCGAGACGGATTCGGCCAGCTCGGCGACCGGGTCCATCTCCGCCATGGTGTCCCACTCGTCGCGCGGGATGTCGTGCCAGGTGGGCTCGGTCTTCGCCGCGTCGTCATCGGTGACGGGCTGGAAGACGAAGGTCCGGTACGACCAGAACCGGAACAGCGTGGCCAGCAGGACGCCCGCGGTCTTGGCCACGTTCAGTGCCAGCAGGCCGTGGACGCCGAGGCCGTACTTGGCCGCCGCCACGGCGCCCAACTCGATGATCAGACCAGCCCCGTTGAACAGGAAAAACAGGACGTACTCCCGGCGCATCGCCGATTTCGGGCGATCCCGGTACGTCCAGTGCCGATTCATGAAGTACGACGTGATCGTGGCGACGACAGTCGCAATCACCGTCGCCTTCAACTGACCATTGACGAAAACGGTCAGTGCAAGGGCGTTGAACACCGCGTAATTGATGACGGTGTTGATGCCACCGACGATGCCGAACTTGAGCGCCTCGTGGATGAACTTCTGCCAGCGCTCAGGCAGCAGGCGGACAAGACGCATGCGAAACACCTTAGGGCAGTCGGTGCGGCCGGCGATCACCGGCCGAACGAGGTGGGCGGCAGGTCACGCCCCGTGGTCACGGTCGGGATCCACCTGCGGAAGGGTCGGGGTTCCCGCTTCGACGAAGACGAACCGCCGGTACGACCAGAATCGAAACAGCGTGGCGAAGCCCGTGCCGACGATGTAGCTGGCGAGGTTGTCTGCCAGCTGGGTCTGGAACACCGCCGGCCAGATGGCTCCCAGCCCGTAGTGGCTGAGCGCGAGGCAGGCGACCGTGATCCCGAGACCGACCGCGTTGAAGAAGAAGAACAGCGCGTACTCGCGGGCCGCGTTGGTGCGCTGGCGGTGCCGCCAGGTCCAGAACCGGTTGCCCACGAAGGCGACGGAGGCCGCGATCACTGTCGAGATCGTCTTCGCCGTCACCTGTTCGACGTCGTGCTGACTCAACAGGTAGTTGAAGAGCGTGAAGTCGACGAGGAACGCGAAGCCGCCCACCGTGGCGAACTTGCCCATCTCGCGGATCAGGTGACCGAAGCGGTCGAGGAGTATGCCGACGAGACCCCGTCGGGTCTGCCGGGGACCCGGTTGTTCCCCGGTCATCGTGGCGGCCACGAAGGGAGCCTACCGGCTCTGGACCAGTCAGCGGGGTAGCTACGGCAAGCGGGCGTGGTCGCCCGGCGCTACTGATCACCGTGTGCGAAGCCGTCGTACGCAGCGTAACCAACTGGGAGGACTGACGCGCCTCGGAACGGGAATCCACGCACCGGTCGGCGGGGTAGGTCCACGGCCCGACCGCGACAAGCGTCCGTCGGGGCGCACAACAAGATTTGCGTGAAACTGCGCGGGAAAGCGGGTATCAGATCGTGATGCCGCAGCGTGGCCGTAGCTTGTGCAGTTCTTCACAACCTGTCCCACTGACTCGGAAGGCTGCCCGGTTTACGCTGAGGCCAATCCCAGGTTTCCACGAAGGCGACGCATCGCGCCGCCGAGTCTCGTGCATCCCATAGATCGGTCAGCGTCGACCACAAGGAGATGTGTCATGGTTGCTCCGGCTGTTGTGCGGGGTATTGATCAGGCCCCGACGTCCCATCCGAAACTGCTCGCCTGGGTCCGTGAGGTCGCGGAACTGACCACCCCCGACCGGGTCGTCTGGGTGGACGGGTCCGACGAGGAGTGGCGCCGCCTCACCGACGAGCTGGTCGAAGCCGGCACGCTGATCCGGCTCAACCCGGAGAAGAAGCCCAACTCCTTCTACGCGCGTACCGACCCGACGGACGTCGCCCGGGTCGAGGAACGCACCTACATCTGCTCCGTCGACGAGGCGGACGCGGGCCCCACCAACAACTGGATGGCGCCGCCGGAGATGAAGCGGACCATGACCGAGTTGTACCGCGGCTCGATGCGGGGCCGGACCATGTACGTCATCCCGTTCGTCATGGGTCCGGTCGAGGCCGAGTCCCCGATGTTTGGTGTCGAGATCACGGACAGCCCCTACGTGGTCGCCTCGATGCGCATCATGACGCGGATGGGCACCCGCGTCCTCGAGGCGATGGGCGACGACGCGGACTTCGTGCACGCGTTGCACTCGATCGGCGCCCCGCTCGCTCCTGGCCAGCAGGACGTCGCCTGGCCGTGCAACGAGACCAAGTACATCTCGCACTTCCCGGAGACCCGGGAGATCTGGTCGTACGGCTCCGGTTACGGCGGCAACTCGCTGCTCGGCAAGAAGTGCTACTCGCTGCGGATCGCCAGCGTCATGGGTCGCGACGAGGGCTGGCTCGCCGAGCACATGCTGATCCTCAAGATCACCTCGCCGGAGGGCAAGGTCCACCACATCGCCGGCGCGTTCCCCTCGGCCTGCGGCAAGACCAACCTGGCAATGGTGGAGCCGACCATCCCCGGTTGGAAGGTCGAGACCATCGGCGACGACATCGCCTGGATGCGGTTCGGCCCGGACGGCCGCCTCTACGCGGTCAACCCGGAGTATGGCCTGTTCGGTGTCGCGCCCGGCACCGACTGGAAGACGAACGCCAACGCCATGCGCACCCTGGACCGGGGCAACTCCGTGTTCACGAACGTCGGCCTCACCGATGACGGCGACGTCTGGTGGGAGGGCATGGGTGAGCCGCCCGCGCACCTGATCGACTGGAAGGGCAACGACTGGACGCCGGAGAGCGAGGGCCTCTCCTCGCATGCGAACAGCCGGTTCTGCACCCCGATCACCCAGTGCCCGATTCTCGCCGACGAGTACTTCGACCCCAACGGCGTGCCGATCGACGCGATCCTCTTCGGTGGCCGTCGTAAGGACACCATCCCGTTGGTGACCGAGGCCCGCGACTGGGTGCACGGCGTCTACATGGGTGCCACGCTCTCGTCGGAGACGACGGCCGCCGCGTCCGGCGCGGTCGGCGTGGTCCGCCGGGACCCGATGGCGATGCTGCCGTTCATCGGCTACCACGCGGGCGACTACTTCCGGCACTGGATCGAGATGGGCAAGGGCACCGACGGCGACGAGGCGAAGCTGCCGAAGATCTACTACGTCAACTGGTTCCGCAAGGACCCGGACGGCTCGTTCCTCTGGCCCGGCTTCGGGGAGAACTCCCGGGTGCTCAAGTGGGTCGTCGAGCGGATCGAGGGCACGGCCGACGCGGTCGAGACCCCGGTGGGCATGGTGCCGACGCCCGAGTCGCTGGACGTCGAGGGCCTGGACATGACCCCGGAGGACGTCCGGATCGCGCTCAAGGTCGACCCGGACGAGTGGCGCGGCGAGCTGCCGATGATCACCGAGTGGTTCGAGAAGTTCGGTGACAAGCTGCCCGGCGTGCTCTGGGCCGAGTTGGACGCGTTGCGCGCCCGCCTGGACGCCGTCCAGCCGCAGCGCTAGGTGTGAAGATCGCCCCGCGTGGGCATCATCTGATCCCATGAGGACGGCCGCCGAGACCCAGGTCCGGCGGCCGTCCGCCGTCCGGGTGCTCACCATCCTGCTCGCTACGACGGCGGCGGCCACCGTCGTGGTCGAGCTGCTCAATTGGTGGTACGCCCCGGAGCAGGGCTTCGGGTTGGCCGTGCGGACCGGCTGGGCGATGCTGCGCTCGCTCGGCTTCCTGCTGCTGATCGGGCACGTTCGCCGGGGCCGGACGGTGGCCCGCCCGTTCGGGCTGATCCTCGCGGTCACCACGGTCTTCGCGGTCGGCCGGTTGATCGTGCCCCGGCAGGGGGTGCCACCGCTGCCCGGCCTGCTCGGCTTCGCCGTGCTCACCGCGCTCTGTGCCGCGGTGGTCTGGCTGCTGTACCGCTCGTCGGCGCTGGCCGGGCACCTGGTCCGGCACCGACCCCGGCTGGTCCTCGACCGTGCTGGTTTCTCCTGGCGGGAAACCCCGCCGCGGCGGCCGGAGGCGAACGCCTGGCTGTTGACCAGCCGGGTGGCGGCGTTCACCTACAGCCCACTGATGCTGGTGCCGGCCCTGGTGGCCGGCGGCTCCATCCTGGATGGCCGGCTGACCGCGCTACCCGCCGTGCTGTTCTGGTTCGGCGCCGGGATCACGGCCAGCTACGCGGTGTTGTTCTGCACCGCGTTCCTGATGCGCGGCAAGGACTGGGCACGCGGCCTGCTGGTCGGCGTCACCCTGGTCGTGCTCGCCGTGGATCTGCCGCTGTGCTGGTGGCTGCTGGGCGTGGACGGTCTGGTCCGCGACGGCGCCCCCCTGCTCGCCGCGGCCGGGCTCACCCTCTACGGCCTGCGCCGCGCGTCCCGCGCCGACGACGTCGACCCCGGCTGACGGCAGCACCACCCGCGTCCGGGCGGCTCGCAGCCTCCGTCTCTGGCCAGGTAGTCACAGCCGCTGTAGAGCTGCCCCAGATGTGGGGCGCGCCGGCTCAGGAATCAGACGCGCCGGCACGCGGGCACAGCCTCGACTCCGCCCGCGTCCGTATCCACGCCGCCGCCGAGGGCCCTGCCTGCTGCCCCAGATGTGGGGCAGGTCTACAGGCGGTTGGACAGGTGGGCGGCCTCCGCAGCGCTGACGTCTCCCGGCAGGGGCGGCCTTCGATTCGTCACGCCTGGACTGCTGGTGCCTGCCACGGCAGGCGATCGCCGTTCTGACGGCAGGAAATCAGCGCTGCGCGGGTGCGGCACGCACGAGGGGGCAGGGGGCAGGATGGCGGGTGGCGTCGGTCACAACGGTCGGCGTGGGCGGCGCAGGTGGATCGTCGGGCGGTGCGGGAACGGCACGGCCGCGCCGCGCTGGTCGGAGGGAGGCGCGCGGTGAGCGACGAGTTCGACGTGGTGGTGGTGGGAGCGGGGCCGGCCGGGGCGGCCGCGGCGTTGACGGCACGCCGGGCGGGCGCGAGCGTGCTGCTGCTGGACCGGGCCGACTTTCCCCGGGACAAGGCGTGTGGTGACGGGATCGCCGCGCACTCGGTGGACGTGCTCGCCGAGCTGGGGGTGACCGAGGCGGTGGCGGGCTACGCGCCGCTGCCCGCCCTGCGCATGATCGCGCCGGGTGGTGGCGCCGTGGCACGGGCGCTGCCCCGACCCGCGTACACGGTGCCCCGGGAGGTCTTCGACGCGCGGCTGGTGGCGGCGGCCGTGGCGGCCGGCGCGCAGTTGCGCCGGCACACCGTGCGCCGGGTCGAGCCGCGCGCCGACCGGGTGGTGCTCGACGGGGAGGTGTCCGGCCGGGTGGTGGTGGGCGCCGACGGCGCCGCTTCGGTGGTGCGTCGGGCGCTCGGGCACCCGCAGAATCCCGACCGGCACCTGGCGCTTGCCATCCGGGGGTACGCGCCGGCCCTGCCCGGCCCGTCCGAGCAGCTCATCGTCACCTCGAAGGCGCGCTGGCCGGCGTACGCCTGGTCGTTTCCGATCGGCGACGGTCGGGCGAACGTCGGGTACGGGGAGGTGCTGCGCGGTGAGCCGTTGAGCCGGGCCTACCTGCTGGACCGGCTGGCCGCGCTGCTGCCCGGCACCGACCTGGACACGGTGACCGCGTTGCGCGCCCATCACCTGCCGCTGTCCACCCACCGGCCGACACCGGGCCGTGGCCGCACGTTGCTGGCCGGGGACGCGCTGTCACTGATCAATCCGTTCACCGGGGAGGGAATCTTCTACGCGCTGCTCTCCGGTGCGCTCGCCGGCACGGCGGCGGCCCGGTCCCCCGAAGCGGCAGCCGGTCGCTACGCGCACGGGTTGCGCCGGCGCCTCGGTACCCACCTGCGGCACAGCTCGGTCGCGGCCTGGTTGGCGCGCCGCCGCCGGGTGGTGGACGCGGCGGTTCGGGCGGCCCGGCGGGACGACCGGGTGTTCTACGACGTGGTCGAGCTGGGACTGGGTGACGGACGGCTCACGGCCCGTACGCTGGCGATGATCGGCATCGGTCTGCCGGGCCGGGATGGGGCTCCGAGGCGGTGATCTGACCGAAGGGTCGCTACGCTGCTAGGTGATGACGCTGCGGGACCTTATCTACTCCGTGTACGAGCGCCGGCTCACGGCGAAGCTCGCGGGTAAGCCGGTGCCCCGGCACGTCGGGGTGATGTGCGACGGCAACCGGCGCTGGGCGAGGGAGATGGGCTTCGTCGACCCGAACGACGGGCACCGGGTCGGCGCGGCGAAGATCAAGCATGTCCTCGGCTGGTGTGACCAGGCCGGCATCGGGCACGTGACCCTCTACCTGCTGGCCACGGACAACCTGCGCCGACCGGCAAGTGAGCTGGACCCCCTCCTCAAGATCATTGAGGATCTGGTGGTGGAGCTGTCGGAGGAGGGCAACCCCTGGCGGTTGCGCATCGTCGGCGCGCTCGACCTGCTCCCGGCGCAGACCGCGGCGGCGCTCAAGGGCGCCGAGGAACGCACCCGCGAGCGCACCGGCGGCGCGGAGGTCAACATCGCGGTGGGCTACGGCGGTCGCCGGGAGATCACCGACGCGGTCCGCTCGCTGCTGTTGGAGCACGCCGCCTCCGGCGGCACGATCGAGGAGTTGGCCGAGGTGCTGGACGTCGAGCACATCGCCGAGCACCTCTACACCCGTGGCCAGCCCGACCCCGACCTGGTCATCCGCACCAGCGGGGAGCAGCGGCTGTCCGGCTTCATGCTCTGGCAGTCCGCGCACTCGGAGTTCTACTTCTGCGAACTCAACTGGCCGGATTTCCGGCACATCGACTTCCTGCGCGCCCTGCGCTCGTACGCGACGAGACAACGCCGCTACGGCGCCTGAGCCGGCGGCGGGCGACGCCTCTGTCGCCGCGCGGCCGGGTCAGGGCAGGTGGGTCAGCGCCTGGGTGAGGAAGTCGCCCAGGGCGGCCGGTGACTCGATCGTCAGGTCGGCGGCGTTGGCCACCTCGTGGCCGGTCTCCGGGTTGGCCACGGCCACGCAGATGCCGAGGAAGTCCGGGTCGGCGGCGGCGCGGGCGCGTAGCGCGGCGAAGGCCTTGATGTCCGAGACGTCGTCACCGAAATACCAGGCCCCGGTGGCGCCCTTGATCGCCTCGCCGATCACCATGCCCTTGTCCCGGTCGACAGGCGGTTTGAGCTCCAGCACCATCCGCCCGGCCTGCACGCGCAGCCCCAGTCGGTCGGCCTGCGCCTGCCCCCACTGCTGCACGGTCGAGCCGAGCTGCGGGGCGGTACGCCAGTGCAGGGCGACGGAGAGCCGCTTGTATTCCACTAGCGTGCCGGGTGGCAGCTCGGCCCGAGCGAGGTCGGCCAGCTCCACCATTGTCGGCACCCAGGGCAGCGCGGCCGGCTCGGTGACGGTCTCCCCGCCGGAGTGGCTGTGCTCCAGCCCGTAGAGGCCGTAGAGGTCCACGCCGGTGAGCCCGCCGAGCTGATCCCGAAGGAACTCGACGGGCCGGGCGGAGACGATCGCGACCCGCTGCACGACCGGGGCCAGGGCCTCGATCGCGGCCAACGCCTTGGGCGCCGGGCGTACCGCGGTCGGATCGTCGTCGACGGGCGCGAGCGTGCCGTCGAAGTCGAAGAAGAGCACGGTCCCGGCCGCCCGGCTGGCGGTGGTCCGCCAGGCCTGGTCGGCGTTCAACGGGGTTCTCGGCTGGTGGTTGCCCACATTCAACGGCGGCACGCGCGTCAGCGTACCCCGGCGATGAAGGCTCATTCCTGGCCGAGCGGACCCGTTGCGGGGTGGGCGATCAGCGTTCGGCGGCTCCCCGTCCACGCCGGCCGAACGGCACCACCGCCGCGTCCTGGCCGTGGCTCAGGAGGTAGCCCTCCACAAACCCGGTGTTGCGATCGCCGGTGTGGTTCTCGATCTCGTTGAGTCGTGCCACCAGGAATTCGGTGAGCGCGCTGATCCGGTCGTTCATGCGCTCGTGCAGTTCGGCGACGACGGCCAGGATGACCGCGGTGCCGGCGGTGATCAGCACGAAGAGGTTGACGAGCAGCGGAAGCTGCCCGCCGTCGACCGCGAGGGTCACCGCGTTGCCGGTCGCCCACAGTGTCATCGACACCGTCGCGACCACGACTGCCAACCACTTCAGGGTCATGGACAGACCCCTCCTTTGTCCCGCAGGGCTGGGTTCGGCCTTGTCCCGTCCCCCCGCCGATGACGAGCCCAAGCAGTACGAGTAGGGACGCTAGCGTGCCCGTTCCGGCCCCGGAGGCAAACGAATAAACCTGACCAGGCGTTCTTTCGCCATCTGAGGAACTACCCTGCTTGATTGCCTCTATTTCGGACATCGACCGGCAACGTTGGGCGGTATGCGAGATATCTGATGGTTTCCCGGATGTGGAACTTCTCCGCGTCCGAGACGTTCGGATCGACCAGGCGGCGGAGCAGGGCCTCCACGTCCGGGTCCATCGGAGGGGCGGGCTGGCCGCCGCGGGGGCCAGCCGCGGTGCGGTCCCAGCCGAGCGCGGCGAAGGCGGCCGCCGGATTCAGCCCCAGGCCCTCGCAGAAGGCGACCACCCGTTCGGCCTCCGGGTCGCTGGCCCAGTCGCCCCGGACCCACCTGTTGATGGTCTGCCGGGAGACCCCGGTGCGCCGGGACACCTCGGTGCCGCTCCAGGCTCGGGTCGCTCGTGCCTCGTCCAGGGCGCGGCGGACGAAGGTGGCGAAGGCGATCTTCCGCGCATTGGCCGTCTCGGTCACCCCGTGACCGTACGGCCAGCCGCTGGCGAGCGCGCGCCCCGGCTCGCCACTGTCACGCCTACGTGACGGGATCTTCGGATTTCCGGTAAACGAGTCAGTGCCACTGTTGAGGGGTGTCACGCGGGCAGAATAGATGCCCGTAGTGGCGAGCGTAAGCGGACGAAAAGCTGATACTGTCACGCCCATGGGACAATCTACGGTGTGTCACGTGCATGAGACGATTGGTGCTCACATGCGTCACGCCCCCGGTTCGGAGGGGGTGTGGTGACCGAGCTCGCCACCCGCGCCCAGGCCTTCGGGCTGATCGCCGAGGGGGTGGCCGCGGGGCTGACCGCCCCCTGGCGCCTCTACCTCGCCCGAGGCTGTCGCTACCTGTCGCTGAGCGTCGGCGACCGCGCCGAGTGGAACGCCTGGCGTACCCATCTCGGTTGCCCGGAGCTGAGCGTCCGGGTCTACGACGCCGGCGGCGAGATCCGCCGTTCCTCGGTGGCCGAGATCGTGCTGGACGGCTGCCGGATCAGCGTCGAGCTGGTCGAGGAGGTCAGCACCGACGACCTGGACCGGCTGCTCGTCGCCGATCCCACCACGATCGAGCCGGAGGAGCGATGACCGGGCGTCCGAGCCGGGCCGGGGCCGCCCGATGAGCCCGTTCCTCGCGGTATTCCTCGTCCTGGTGCTCGGCGCGACGAGCTACGCGGCCGGCCGGTTGCACGGGCAGCTCAGCTACCGCATCGGCTACCGCTTCGGCTACCGACAGGGCTACTTCGACGGTGACCGGGGCGCCTGGAACCGGCGTCGCCGCGACGCCCAGGCCGCGATCGCCTCCGCCCTGTCGGTGTCCCCGGCGGGGGTCGTCCGCTCGACCAGCACCGTCGCCCGCCCCGGCACCACGTACACCGGCTCGTCGTTCAGCGCGCCGGCCGCCCCGATCGCCGGGCGGCACCCGACCGGCACGCTCGTTCGGCGTACCGGTTGAGGTCGGTCGGCGGGCGTGGGCCCGCCGACCGGCACCATCGACGCGGTGCGTCGTCCGCGGCGGACACGCACCGTCGGGGTCACGTCAGACCGGTGACGGTGGCCCCAACCCGGCCGGGGTGCGCGCAGGGGGCATGCATCCCGGCCGGTTCCGCCGCGCCCGCCGCCGGCCTTCCCGGTGGTGCGGGGCCCCGCGAAGCCGTGTTCACACGCCCGTCTAGGTAGATCCACGTCCGCCCCCTAGCCGGGAGGGTCCGGCGGGGCTAGCGTCTAGCTATGGCACGGGGTTCTCCCGGGCCAGCCGGTCCGCCCGGATCTGCGACCTCGCGCATGGGGTTCCGCATCCGACCCCGTGTCCCCGGGCACCGGAGGAGGCGGAACACGGGTGGCGGGTGCCCATCCGTCGGAGCAGGCCTGTGACGACTCGCCGTACCACCGCCGGTGCCGACCAGACCCCGGCCGCGACTGCCACGACCCGCCGTGCCACCAGGAGCCGCCGTACGGCGGCCGCCGCGCCGGCCGACCCGAAGGAGCCACGACCAGCCGGCCAGGCCTTTGTCCTGGACACGTCCGTGCTGCTCTCCGACCCGGCGGCGTTCCACCGGTTCGCGGAGCACGAGGTGGTGCTGCCTCTGGTGGTCATCACCGAACTGGAAGGCAAGCGGCACCATCCGGAGCTGGGCTGGTTCGCCCGGCAGTCGCTGCGGATGTTGGACGACCTACGGGTCCGGCATGGCCGACTCGACCGACCGGTGCCCGCCAACGACGTCGGTGGCACCCTGCGGGTGGAGCTCAACCACACCGACGACGGCGTGCTGCCGCCCGGCTTCCGGACCGAGAGCAACGACGCCCGGATCCTGTCCGTCGCGCTCAACCTCGCCGCCGAGGGGCGGGAGGTCACCCTGGTCAGCAAGGACATGCCGCTGCGGGTGAAGGCGGCCTCGGTGGGCCTGCGCGCCGACGAGTACCGCCACGGCCAGGCCAGTGACCCGACCTGGACGGGCATGTCCGAGCTGGACCTGACCGACGAGCAGATCGGGTCGCTGTACGCCGGCGAGACGCTCGACCTCGACGAGGCGGCCGGTCTGCCCTGCCACACCGGCCTGGTGTTGCACTCGGGGCGGGGCTCCGCGCTCGGCCGGGTGCTGCCGGACAAGTCGGTCCGGCTGGTGCGGGGCGACCGTGAGGCGTTCGGCCTGCACGGCCGCTCCGCCGAGCAGCGCATCGCGCTCGACCTGCTGCTCGACGAATCGATCGGGATCGTCTCGCTGGGCGGCCGGGCCGGCACCGGCAAGTCGGCGTTGGCGCTCTGCGCCGGGCTGGAGGCGGTAATGGAGCGCCGCCGGCACAAGAAGGTGATCGTGTTCCGCCCGCTGTACGCCGTCGGCGGCCAGGAGTTGGGCTACCTGCCCGGGTCGGAGTCGGAGAAGATGTCGCCGTGGGCCCAGGCGGTCTTCGACACGCTCGGCGCGGTGGTGCACGAGAACGTGCTGGAGGAGGTCACCTCGCGGGGCATCCTGGAGGTGTTGCCGCTCACCCACATCCGGGGGCGCAGCCTGCACGACGCGTACGTGATCGTGGACGAGGCCCAGTCGCTGGAGCGTGGGGTGCTGTTGACGGTGCTGTCCCGCATCGGGCAGGGCTCCCGGGTGGTGCTCACGCACGATGTGGCCCAGCGGGACAACCTGCGGGTCGGCCGGCACGACGGCGTGACCGCGGTCATCGAGGCGCTCAAGGGTCACCCGCTCTTCGCCCACGTCACCCTCAGCCGGTCGGAGCGGTCGCCGATCGCCGCGATGGTCACGGATCTCCTGGAGGACATCCCGATCTGATGATTTTTGCGGGCTTTTGTCCGCATATTTTATGTGGCACAGATCACAAACAGCGTGGTTGGTTTCCCATCAGCCTCACTGTGCGCAATCGTGTCCCACGAGCGTCCACGCGCCATGGGCATCGTTGGCTATCGAACGTCGCGAGACGGGCGATATCGGCGGCGGTCGGTGCGTCGGCGCGACCGGCAAACGGTCGGGGCGCTCGTGGCACGGTTGACGGTCCATTTCTGGCCCGCGCCGCGCCGCGTCCATGCCCCCGACGAAGGGACCACTTCGTGAGTCGGCTGTGGAGCCGGTTGGGTGCCCGTACGGCTGCTGTGGCGCTGCTCTCCGTGGGCGTTGCCGGCGGCTTCTACCTGGGCGAAGACCGGGAAACCCAGCAACAGGGGCTGACCGAGCAGGTCAGCCGCGAGGTCGACCAGGCCGACCTCGCGTACCAGCGTGAGCGGCAGTCCGCCCACCAGGTGCAGTTCTCCAAGCAGCGGGCCGCCGAATACCAGGCCAAGCTGCGGGCGGCGCAGGCCGCGAAGGAGGCCGCCGAACGCGCCCGCCGGGCCGAGGCCGCCGCGGCGTCCCGCAAGCGCGAGCGCGAGGCCGCGAACGCGCCCGCCAAGCCGTACGACGGGCCGATCCCGGCGTCCTGCGAGGAGTTCAGCGGCAACCGCAAGACCGGCTGCGCCCTGATGATCAGCTCGGGCTTCGGCATCTCCGAGTTCCCCTGCCTGGAGAAGCTCTGGACCAAGGAGAGCGGCTGGAACCACAAGGCCGCCAACAACTCGTCCGGCGCGTACGGCATTCCGCAGGCCCTGCCCGGCAGCAAGATGGGTACGGTCGCCGCCGACTGGCGGACCAACCCGGCCACCCAGATCACGTGGGGGCTGGGCTACATCAAGGGCAGGTACAAGACGCCCTGCGGCGCCTGGACGTTCTTCCAGAACAACAACCACTACTGACGACTTTCGAAGGCGGGGCCGGGTGGATCTCCACTCGCCCCGCCTTCGCGCGTACTCCGGACGGGACGTGAGTGGCGGTCGGCCGCTTTTGCTGATAGCAGTTGTCAGGTGACCCTGCACCCGTCAAGCGGCGACCCCTTCCGGTTCGGCACCGAGGCGTTCTACGCCGCGCTCGGCCGGGCGTTCGTCGCCATGTGCGCGGTGGTCCCGTTCCTGTTCCTCATCGAGGCCGTCGACCAGGGGCTCGCGTTCGGCCTGGACGCCAACGCCGGCATCATCCCGCAGCGCATCGAAGGGTTGGACGGGGTCTTCTTCTCCCCGTTCCTGCACCACGGCTTCGACCACCTCTACAGCAACAGCATCCCGCTGATCCTGCTGGGCACGTTCGTCCTGGCGGCCGGTGCCCGCCGCTTCCTCTGGTCGACCCTGGTCATCATCCTGGTCAGCGGGCTCGGCGTCTGGTTCACCGGCTCGCCCAACTCGGTGGTGGTCGGCGCGAGCGGCGTCATCTTCGGCTACCTGGGCATCCTGCTCACCCGGGGCATCGTCGAACGCAGTTGGTGGAACTTCGCGGTCTTCCTGTTGGTCGGCCTGCTCTACGGCTGGCAACTCGTCGGCATCCTCCCCACCGACGAGCGGATCTCCTGGCAGGGCCACCTGTTCGGCCTGCTCGGCGGGGTGGTGGCGGCGATCCTGTTCCGCCGCCGGCGCCCGGCCGTGGACGGGCCGGACTACTCGGGGTCCACGCTGAGCATGCCCTGACCAATTCCCCGGCGCGCCCCTGAGACGTGCTTGCCGGACCGCCGCCACCCGCCTACGGTCGAGATCAGCAAGCGTTGATCGTAAGCGGAAAGCGACGGTACGCCATGCGCGAGGTCGATGTCGCCGTGATCGGGGCCGGTCCGGCCGGTCTCTTCGCCGCGTACTACGCCGGGTTCCGGGGTCTGTCCGTGGCGGTGATCGACGCCCTGCCCGAGCCCGGCGGTCAGGTCACCGCCATGTACCCGGAAAAGTTGATCCTCGACGTCGCCGGCTTTCCCGCCGTCAAGGGCCGGGACCTGGTGGCCAACCTGGTCGCACAGGCCGCCCCGTTCGATCCGCACTACCTGCTCGGCACCCGTGCCGAGAAACTCTCGTACGCCGACGACCGTCCGGTGCTCGGCCTGGCCAACGGCGAGCAGCTCGCGTGTGGCGCGGTCGTGGTCACCGGTGGGCTCGGCAGCTTCAGCCCGCGTCCGCTGCCGTGCGCCGACGGCGCTCCCGGCACCGGGATCGTCTACTTCGTCACCGAGCCGACCGCGCTGGCCGACCGGGACGTGTTGATCGTCGGTGGTGGCGACTCCGCCTTCGACTGGGCGTTGACGCTGCAACCACTTGCCCGTTCGGTGACCCTGGTGCACCGTCGGGAGAAGTTCCGGGCGCACGCCTCGACGGTCGCCCGAGTGCTTTCCCTGCCGGTGCGGGTGGTGGTCAACGCCGAGGTCAGCCGGCTGATCGGGGACGGCGCGGTGACCGCCGCCGAGGTGACCGTACGCGGTGGTGCCACCGAGACGCTGCCGGTGGACACCGTGGTCGCCGCGCTGGGCTTCACCGCCGACCTGGGCCCGCTCGCCGAGTGGGGGCTGCGTCTGGACCGCCGGCACATCCTGGTGGACAGCGCGATGGCCACAAACCTGCCCAGGGTCTTCGCGGCGGGCGACATCACCGAATACCCGGGCAAGGTGCGGCTGATCGCCACCGGCTTCGGCGAGGCGGCGACGGCTGTCAACAACGCGGCCGTGGCCATCGACCCGAGCGCGCACCTCTTCCCGGGGCACTCCTCCGAGGGCGGCTGATCGTCGATATCGGACCCAGACCGACCTGAGTCCGGATCGAGACGGGTCGACCCGACCCTGAGGGGATGACGGGTTCCGAGACACCGCAGGATGGCGCACCCACCACGCTGTCCTGGCTCTGCCATCCCGCCACCGTGATCGCCCTGGTCCTGTTGCTGGTCAACGACCACGTGCTGAAGGCGGCCTTCCCCGGCCCGGTGACCGGGAAGCTGAGCGACGTGGCCGGCCTGGTGCTCGCCCCACCGCTGGTCGCGGTGCTGCTGACCCTCCTGGTGCCGCGGTTGCCGGCCCGGGCCGCCGCGCTGGCCGGTCTGGTCGCGGTGGGCGCCGGCTTCGCGCTCGTCAAATCCAGCGGGTACGCCGCCGAGCTGGCCTCGTCGGCCTGGACCGTGCTGGCCGGGCCCTCGCTGGTCCGGGCCGACCGGACCGACCTGCTGACCCTGCCGGCGCTCGGCCTGGCCTGGTGGAGTTGGACCCGGTCGCGCCGCCGACCGGTGCGCCAACGGACCGCCCGACTGGTCCGACTGTTCGTGGTGCTGCCGCCGGCGGTGCTGGCGGTGGCCGCGACCAGCCCGATCTACTATCCGTACGCAGTGGCCACCGCTGTCGTCGACGGTCACCCGGCGATCTCGGTCGGCACCGGCTACAGCACGTCGGACTGGCCGGCCGATCCGTTGGACGGGCAGTGGGCGGTCAGCGAGGATGGCTCGACCACCTGGCGGCTGGCCACGGAGGATGAGCAGCGGCAACTGTCCCGCCAGGAGCTCGGGCAGCAGCAGGCGTGCGCTTCGAATGAGCCCCGGCGTTGCTACCGGATCGTCACCGGGCACCTACGGGTCGAGGAGAGTGACGACGCCGGTGCGACCTGGCGGGTGGCCTGGGAGGTGCCCGACGGGCAGCGGGAGGAGTTGGCCCGCCGGTCGCCGAACCCGGGCGATGTCCCGCGCCACTTCGCCTCCCGCGATCTCGTCGTCTATCCCCATGCCGGGGGTGGTCACGAGGTGCTGGTCGCCAACGGGCGGGACGGTTTTCTGCGCCGTCTGCCCGACGGTGGGTGGCAGCGCGACGGGTTCCTCTTCGAGGAGGGGCAGCTCGGCACGTCGTGGAACGAACCGCCCCGACTGGGCGGTGGCGGACCCGGCGACCGCCAGTTGGACCTGTTGCTCGCCGTCGCGCTGGCGCTGACTCTCGGCTGCGCGGTCACTGCGCTCGCCGGTCATCTCGCGATCCGCCGTGGTGGAGGTCCGCGCTGGTGGGGGGTCGTCAGCAGTGCGTCGATGCTGGTCGCGGGGATCGTGTTGACCGCGGCCTGGGGGCGCGACGACGACACCCTGGCGTTCATGGCCGTGCCGTTCGTGCTGGCGGTGGGCGTCCTCACGGCGGTGGCCATGATCGTTCGAGCTTCCTACCAGGGCGCTCTGCGGCGCTGGATCGGCCGGGTGCTCGCCGGGTTCCTGCTCACCGTGCTCCTGGCTGGGCTGCCGCTCGTCGGTTGGCTGTACGGCACCCCGTCGCGGACCCGGTTCGCGGTGGCGCTTGCCCTGCTGGCCACGGTGCCGGGCGTGTTGCTGGCCACCCGGATCGCGCGGCTGGTGGACCCGGCCCGTGGGTTCGAGCGCCGGTACCCACCGCGCCTGCCCTATCCGCCGTACGGGCCCTATCCGCCTGCGCCATACCCGGCTCGCCCACCGACGGTGCCTGATCCGCCGTACCCGTCGCAATCGCCGCCGCGGTGAACCTCCGACGTGCGGCTGACCCTGCTGCGTGCGGTTGGCCAGCGGCGGGCCGCTAGGTCAGCGGGCGGGCCGGTGGCGCCAACGCGGCGATCAGCACCGCCACCATTGTCAGCGCTGCCCCGAGCAGGGTGTTCACACCGGGGTGCGAGGCCGCCGTGGGCAGCACCAGGTCCAGCAGGACCGCCCCCACGATCTGGCCGGCGATGGTGGCCAGGCCCAGCAGCAGCACCCCGGTGAACCGCACGATCGCGGCGGCGATCGCGATGAACACGATGCCGATCGGGCCGCCCACGTAGAGCCACGGCTCGCTCGGCAGGTGGCCGGTCGGCCAACCGCGTACCGCGACGTCGATGGCGAACGCGACGAGCAGGGTGGCGGTGCCGACGGCGAAATTGACGAGTGTCGCGGTCAACGCGCTGTCGGCCGCCGCCCGGACCCGCCCGTTTACCGCCTGCTGCCAGGCCGTGCCCACCCCGGCGACCAGCGGCAGCAGGGCCAGCGCCAGCGTGCCCGGACTACCGAGCCGGTCGCCGACCGCCAGGCCGACCGCGAGCACGGTGAGCACCGCGCCGGCCAGCCGTTGCCGGGTCACCGGCTGCCGGCCGGTCGGGCCGATGCCGGCCCGGTCCACGGCGAGGCTGCTGCCGGACTGGCCGGCGACCACGGCCACGGTGAAGACCGCCACGCCCAACGTGCCGATGGTGAGGCCCTGGCAGGCCACCAGGAACGCCCCGCACATGCCACCGAGGCACTGCCACGGCCGCAGCGTGCCCGTCGCGAGCGCGCGCCGCACCCCGACCAGCCCACGCCGCCCGGTCGCGGTGGCGGGCACCAGCACCAGGAGCACCAGCAGGCCGAGGCCGAACGAGACGACCGCGGCGGCGAAGCCGTCGTCGAGGCGCACCCCCAACTCGCCGTTGATGCGCGACTGCACCGCCACCGCGAGCCCGGCGACGGACGCCAGCGCGACGCCGCTGATGCGGCGGGCGGCCGACAGGACCTGCGGTGTCTCCGTGTTGGCGGCTGTCACTCCTGCTCGGCCAGCGGACGACCGTCGAAGTCGACAGCGGAGTAGAGCGCCAGCTTCTCCAGCCGGTGGTACGAGTCGATCACCCGGATGGTGCCGCTCTTCGACCGCATCACGATCGACTGCGTGTACGCGCCGCCGGCCCGGTACCGCACCCCGCGCAGCAGATCTCCGGAGGTGACCCCGGTCGCCACGAAGAAGCAGTTGTCGCCGGTGACCAGGTCATCGGTGCCGAGCACCCGGTCCAGGTCGTGCCCGGCGGCGAGCGCCTTCTCCCGTTCCTGCTCGTCGCGCGGCCAGAGCTTGGCCTGCATCGCACCGCCCATGCACTTCAGGGCGCACGCGGAGATGATGCCCTCCGGGGTGCCGCCGATGCCCATCAGCACGTCGACCTCCGACTCGCCCCGCGCGGCCGCGATGGAGCCCGCGATGTCACCGTCGGAGATGAACCGGATGCCCGCCCCGGTCCGGCGAATCTGTGCGACCAGGTCCTCGTGGCGGCTCCGGTCCAGCACACAGACCGTCACCTCGGAGACGTCGGTGCCCTTGACCTTGGCGATCCGCCGCACGTTCTCGGCGACACCGGCGTTGATGTCGATCACGTCGGCGTACGCCGGCCCGACGGCGAGCTTCTCCATGTAGAAGACGGCGCTGGGGTCGAACATCGCACCCCGCTCGGAGACGGCGAGGACCGCGACCGCGTTCGGCATGCCCTTGCTCATCAGGGTGGTGCCGTCGACCGGGTCGACGGCGACGTCCACCTCCGGGCCGGTGCCGTCGCCGACGTGTTCGCCGTTGAAGAGCATCGGGGCGTTGTCCTTCTCGCCCTCGCCGATCACCACCACGCCACGCATCTGGATCGAGTTGATCAGCTTGCGCATGGCGTCGACGGCCGCGCCGTCGCCGCCCTCCTTGTCGCCCCGGCCCACCCACCGACCGGCCGCCATCGCGGCGGCCTCGGTGACCCGGACCAGGTCGAGGGCGAGGTTTCGGTCGAGATCCTGTGGGATCCGCGTCCTGGTGTTGGTCATGACGGCTGCTCCTCCTCGCGACGGTGCGGGGACGACCGGCGGCGGGGCGGTCCCCACTGCCGGCTCTGTCGCTGATCCTCACACGATGGCCGACCGGGCGTTGGCGCGGGGCGGTGATGGCCTGGATACCGCCGGTCGGGCGGCTGCGAAGATAACGGGGTGGAACCCGCACAGCCAGCCGACCGCGTACCCGCCGACCGCACGCCGCCCGACGGTCAGCCGCCGGTTGACGTCCCAGTCGCCGCCGGTGGTGAGCCCACCGGCGACGACCCGATGCCACCGCCGCGGGCGAAGCCCGCCAAGTCCGAGCGGTCGCCGAAGGACATGGCGATCTCGTTGCTGGTGCTGCTCGTCCCGATCGCGCTGCTGCTGGCGTTCTACCGGGGCTTTCTCGGTGGTGACCAGGCCACGACCGTCGATCCGGCCCCGGCCATCGAGCAGGCCCGGTCGGCGAACGTGTTTCCGGTGAGCCAGCCGGAAGGGCTCGGCTCCGGCTGGTCGACGGTCAGCGCCCGCTACCAGACAGTCGACGGCGGCGCGAACCTGCGGATCGGCTACCTCACGCCGGAGGGGCGGGGCGTCCAGCTCCTCCAGAGCAGCGTGCCGGCCGAGCGGCTGCTCCCCGCCGAGCTGACCGACCAGGGCCAGCCCCAGGGCCCGACCGAGCTGGCCGGGCGGAGCTGGCAGCTCTACGCGGCCCGGGGCAACCAGCAGGCGCTGGTCCTGCTGGAACCGACCCGCACGGTGATCGTCGTCGGCGATGCCCGGGACAACGAACTACGCGAGTTGGCCGGCTCGCTGCACTGAACGGACAGAAGGGCGATTGTCCGACCCGACAACAGGGAACAGAGAGGGAGTGATCCGGGCGCGCTGCTCGGCCCGGATCGCGCGACGCGGCCGACGGTGCTGCCGCGTCGCCCGGTTTCCGGCGCCGCCCAGGTCGTCGGGTGACCCTCTTGGGAGACACGTATGACTGTCCGACGACTCGGCGCCGGCCTGGTAGCCGCCGCTCTGATCACGCCCGCCCTGGCCGCCTGCGGCGACGGCACGACAGGCACCGCCGGATCGACCGCGACCCCGACGGTGACCGCGTCCGCCACGGCGAGCGCGTCCGGCGCCCCGGCGGCGGGCGACGCCAAGCAGGCCCTGCTCGACTCCACCAAGGAGATCAGCAGCGGCAACTTCCGGTTCACCCTCGCCGGTGCCGGCTCCACGGCCGAGGGCCAGGTGCACCAGCCGAGCCAGAGCGCGGAGATGAAGATCGCGGTCGGTGGTCCCTCGTCCGACCTGGCGATGAAGCTCGACGTGATCCACTTCAAGCCGGACAGCTGGGTGAAGCTGGAGCTGACCGGCTCGAGCGCCAACAGCCTGCCCACCATCAAGCAGCTCAACCTCGGCAAGTACCAGCACCTGGACCAGACCCGGATCAAGGGCAACCGCAGCCTCGGCTTCGACTTCGACAAGGTCGACCCGGCCGGCAGCGCGGTGCTGACCCAGGGCATCACCGAGGTCCGCAGCACCGGCACCGGCGCGTACGCGGGCACCATCGACGTCACCAAGGCCGCCGAGGCGGGTTCGCTGAACGCCGCCACGATCGCCGCGCTGGGCACCCAGGCGAAGACGGTTCCGTTCACCGCGAAGGTGGACCCGCAGGGCCGGCTCAGTGAGCTGGTGCTGCAGTTGCCGGCCGCCGGGCAGACCGCCGCCCAGGAGATCAAGATGACGTACTCCGACTACGGCGCCGCCACGGCCGCGCAGAAGCCGCCGGCGGCCCAGGTCGTCGAGGCGCCGGCCGAGCTGTACAGCCTGTTCAACTGACGCGTCCGCGTGGGGCGGCTCCGGCCGCCCCACCGGCGGTCGGTCAGGAAGCGGGCTCCTGCCGGGCGGCGTCGATCCGCGCCCGCGCCCCGTCCAGCCAGCGTTGACAGATCACCGCCAGCGCCTCGCCGCGCTCCCACAGCGCCAGCGACTCCTCCAGGGACGTGCCGCCGGCCTCCAGCCGCTCGACCACCGAGGCCAGCTCGGCGCGGGCCTGCTCGTAACTGAGCCGTTCGTCCGGCCCGGCCTTCGTGTCGTCAGTCATCGCACCCATCTCAGCACACCGCTCGCCAGGTCACCGCGTCGCCACTGCGCCGTCCACGGTGGCGGCCAGTTCGCCGTCGGCCAGCCGTACCCGCAACGGGTCGCCCTTGCCGACGTCCGCCGTCGCGCGCACCACGTGGCCGTCGGCGCGCTGCACGATCGCGTACCCCCGCTCCAGGGTGGCGGCGGGGGAGAGCGCGCGCAGCCGGGCGAGGGTGTGGCGCAGGTCGTCGTCGGCGGCGACGAGCCGGTGCTCCAGGCAGCGGCCGGCCCGCTGGCGCAGCGCGGTCAGCTCGGTCGCCCGATGCTCCACCATCACCTGCGGCCGGGCCAGCACCGGCCGGGAGCGGAGTCCGTCGAGCCGGTGCGTCTCCCGATCGACCAGATTGCGCACCGCCCGTTCCAGGCGGTGCCGGGCCTGGCCGATGAGGCGTACCTCCTCGGTGAGGTCGGGGACGACGCGCTTGGCCGCGTCGGTCGGGGTGGAGGCGCGGACGTCGGCGACGTAGTCGATCAGCGGCGCGTCCGTCTCGTGACCGATCGCGCTGACCACCGGAGTACGGCAGCCGAACACGGCGCGGCAGAGCGCCTCGTCGGAGAAGGGCAGCAGGTCCTCGATGCCGCCGCCGCCCCGGGCGATGATGATCACGTCGATGCTCGGGTCGGCGTCGAGCACCCGGAGCGCGTCGACGATCTGCGGCACCGCGGACGGCCCCTGCACGGCCACGTTCACCGTGCGGAACTCCACCGCCGGCCAGCGTCGCCGGGCGTTCGTCAGCACGTCCCGCTCCGCCGCCGACGCGCGCCCGGTGATGAGCCCGATCCGGCCGGGAAGGAACGGCAGTCGGCGCTTGCGGGCGCGGTCGAAGAGCCCTTCGGCGGCGAGCAGCTTCTTGAGTTTCTCCAGTCGGGCCAGCAACTCCCCGAGCCCCACCTGGCGGATCTCGTCGGCGCGCAGGCTCAGCGTGCCCCGGGCGGCGTAGAACTCCGGCTTGGCGTGTAGCACCACCCGGGCGCCCTCGCGCAGCTCCGGCGCCCCGGCGTCCAGCACGTCCCGATTCGTGGTGACGGTCAGGCTCAGGTCGGCCGACGGGTCACGCAGGGTGAGGAAGACCGTGCTGGCCCCGGGACGACGGCTGATCTGCGCCACCTGCCCGTCCACCCACACCCAGCCGAGCTTGGCGATCCAGGCCCCCACCTTCTGGCTGACCACCCGTACCGGCCAAGGCTCCTCCGCGCTACTACGAGCCCCCTCACTCACCGCCCACCCCCGCTCGCCCACTCGACCACTCACCCACCCGCCCACCCTACGGACCCCCACGGTCTGCCCCGTTGATCATGAGGTTATTGCCCCTGGTGTCGGGCGTGTCGCAGCGATAACCTCATGATCAACAAGGTCTTGGGAGGGGCGGCACGTACGATGGGTTCGTGACTGAGGCTGAGGCGACTCCCCGGACCGGCAAGCGCGTGCTCCTGGCGAAGCCCCGCGGTTACTGCGCTGGTGTCGACCGCGCCGTGCAGACCGTCGAGGAAGCACTGAAGCTCTACGGCGCCCCGATCTACGTGCGCAAGCAGATCGTGCACAACAAGCACGTCGTGCAGACGCTGGAGGCCCAGGGCGCGATCTTCGTGGAGGAGAACGAGGAGGTGCCGGAGGGGTCCACCGTCATCTTCTCCGCGCACGGCGTCGCCCCCGAGGTCTACGAGCAGGCCAGGCAGCGCTCGCTGAAGGCGATCGACGCGACCTGCCCACTGGTGACCAAGGTGCACCACGAGGCGAAGCGGTTCGCCGCCGAGGACTACGACATCCTGCTCATCGGTCACGAGGGGCACGAAGAGGTCATCGGCACCGCCGGTGAGGCCCCCGCGCACATCCAACTCGTCGACGGCCCGGACGGCGCCGACAAGATCACCGTACGGGATCCGGAGAAGGTCGTCTGGCTCTCCCAGACCACGCTCTCGGTCGACGAGACGCTGGAGACGGTGGCCCGGCTCAAGCAGCGACTGCCGCTGTTGCAGTCCCCGCCCAGCGACGACATCTGCTACGCCACCTCCAACCGGCAGCACGTGGTCAAGGAGATCGCCGCCGACTGCGACGTGGTGATCGTGGTCGGCTCGACCAACTCCTCCAACTCGGTCCGCCTGGTCGAGGTCGCCCTGGACGCGGGCGCGCGCGCCGGCCACCTTGTCGACTTCGCCCACGAGATCGACGACGCCTGGCTGGAGGGGGCCACCACGGTCGGCCTGACCTCCGGCGCGAGCGTCCCGGACGATCTGGTCCAGGAGGTGCTCGGCTACCTCGCGGCGCGGGGCTTCGCCGACGTCGAGGAGATCACCACCGCCAACGAGCGGCTCGTGTTCTCCCTCCCGCAGGAGCTGAGGCGGGACATGAAGGCCGCGGCGGCACGCGGCTGAGCGCGGGAACGAACTCGACCCGGCGTACGTCAGATCCGGCATGAGGACCTTTCGGCTCGCCGTCTCCGCGCTGACCATCTGCGTGGCGCTGAGCGCCTGCGCCAGCGAGGACGCCGGACCCGGCAACCCCCCGCCGATGCCGACCGGAACGCAGCCGGTGACCAGCCCGCCGACCCCCGCCCCGAGCGGCACGCCGTCGATCGTCGACCCCGCACCGACCACCCGGCCGTCGAACCCGAAGCCGGGCGGGCCGAGCACGCCCCCGGGGGTCCGGGCCACCACCATAACCGGGGTGGTGCAGAGCGGGGTGGAGCCCAACTGCGTCCTGCTCGGCGATTACCTGCTGCTCGGGGGGCCGCGGGACGTGCTGACCCCGGGCGCGCGGGTGGAGGTCACCGGCCGGGCCGAGCCCGGCATGATGACCACCTGCCAGCAGGGCACCCCGTTCGTCGTGTCGAACGCCAACCCGTCCTGACCGGCCGAGCTAGCGGGTCGCGACCTCGTCGTCGGCCGGATCGACCAGCTCGGGCGCCTGCGGCTGTCGGGGCGTCAACTCGACCTGCGCGGGCGCGGCCAACTCCTCGTCCGACACGCCCAACTCGGCGAGCTTGCGCGCGCTGACCAGCACCCGGGCCTCCAACGAGCCGACCGCCCGGTTGTACGCGGTCACCGCACCGGCCAGCGACGACCCGAGCTTGCCCACGTGGTCGCCCAGGGTGGAGAGCCGACCGTACAGCTCCCGGGCGAGGGTGTGCACCGCCAGCGCGTTACGGGCCAGAGCCTCCTGCCGCCACGAGTAGGCGACGGTGCGGAGCAGGGCGACAAGCGTGGCCGGCGTGGCCAGCACCACGTTGCGGGTGAAGGCGTGCTCCAGCAGCGTCGGGTCACGCTGGAGCGCGACGTCGAGGAAAGGGTCGGCGGGGACGAACAGCACGACAAACTCGGGTGAGTTGTCGAACGCCGACCAGTACGACTTGGCGGCCAGGGCATCCACATGCCCCCGCAGGTGCCGGGCGTGCGCGTCGAGGTGGGTGTCTCGGCCACGCTCGTCACGGGACTCCATGGCCGTCAGGTACGCGTCGAACGGCGCCTTGGCGTCCACCACCACGGATCGGCCGCCGTGCAGCCGGACCACCAGATCCGGTCGGACGACCTGCTGGTCGGTGGCGGCGGTGACCTGCTCGGAGAAGTCGCAGTGCTCCAACATCCCGGCCGCCTCGACGATCCGGCGCAACTGGTGCTCGCCCCACCGGCCCCGCACCTGCGGCGCGCGCAGCGCCGCCACCAGTTGTTTGGTCTCGGTGCGCAGCTCACCGGAGACGGCGGTCATCGACCGGACCTGTTCGCGCAGCTCGGCGTACGCGTCGACCCGGTCGTGCTCCAGCTCGGCAACCCGCTGCTCGTAGCGGCGCAGGGTGTCGTGCAGCGGCGCGACCGCCCGGGCCACCGCCTCCTGGGACTGCGCGGTGGCCTCGTAACCCAACGCCCGCATCGACTGCTCCAGCCGGCCCTCGCCCTCCCGGGTGGCGGCCAGCGTGGCATCGAGGCGGGCGATGTCGGCCGCCGAGCGGGACCGGGCCGCGAGCCAGCCCACCGCCCCGCCGGCACCGAGGCACACGATCACCAGGAGCAGCGTCGAGACGTCCATCACCGGAGCTTGCCAGACCGGTACGACGTGCGAGCCGGGGGTACGTTCGATGACATGGAACTTGTGTTGTGCCTCGCCGTGGTGGTGGTTGGCGCGTTGGGTGCCGCGGCGCTCGTCCGCGCCCAGGCCGGCGCTCGGCAGCGCACCGCGCTCGGCGACGCCCGCGCGGAGGCGCAGCGGTGGTACGAGCGCCTCGGCGGCCAGTTGATGAACCTGCAGGGCGACGAGCCAGCGGTACGCCAGGCGCTGGCCGATGCCGGTGAGCGGTACAACGCGGCCGGCTCGCAGTTGGAGCAGGCGCGTACGCCGCACCAGTTCGGGCTGGCCCGGGAGACCGCGCTGGAGGGGCTGGCGTACATCCGGGCGGCGCGTACCGCGCTGGGCATCGACCCGGGCCCGGAGGTGCCGACGCTTGCCGCCGCGCGCGGCGTCGGGCAGCTCACCAAGGAGCGCGAGATCGACGTGCAGGGGCAGACCTTCCGGGCCGGTCCGCAACCCGGCCGGGAAACGCCCTACTACTACCCCGGTGGGCGTTACCAGGGTCGGCCGGTGCCCGCCGGGTGGTATTCGACGCCGTGGTGGAAGACCGCGCTGGGCGCCGGGGCCGGTGTGCTCGGCGGCATCCTGATCGCCGACGCGCTGTTCTCGCCGGCCTTCGCCGACCCCGGGTACGGCTACGACGCCGGCTACCAGGAGGGCTTCGGCGACGGAGTCGACCAGGGCGGCGACGGCGGCGACCAGGGCGGCGACTTCGGCGGCGGCGACCAGGGCGGCGACTACGCCGGCGGTGACTACGGCGGCGGCGACTTCGGCGGCGGCGGCGACTTCGGTGGCGGCGACTTCGGTGGTGGCGACTTCGGTGGCGGCGACTTCTGACAGTCGTTCACACCTACGGAAACGGGCCCCGGTCGCAGCGACCGGGGCCCGTTCTCGTACCTGTTGATCAGCCGGTGTTGCGCATTCCGGCGGCGATGCCGTTGACCGTGGTGAGGAGTGCCCGCTCCAGGGCGGTGCCGTCGCTCGGTGCGCGTCGGCCGCCCGGGGCGGTGGCGATCGCCCGTCCGGCGGCGCCGGACTCCCGGTACTGCCGCAGCAGCGCCACCTGGAGATGGTGCAGCGGCTCCAGGTAGGTGTCACGGACGGCGAGGGTGCGCTGGAGCACCGGCGAGTTTTCCAGCAGGGCGGGCGAGGCGGTCACCGCCAGCACCTCCCGCTTGGTGAGCTCGTACTCCTGCTCGATCTGTTCGAAGATCGGGTGCAGCTTCTTCGGGACCAGGGTCTCGACGTACCGGCGGGCGATGCTCAGGTCGGTCTTGGTCACCATCATCTCGACGTTCGACAGGAACGTGCGGAAGAAGTGCCAGTTGCGGTGCATCTCGGCGAGCACGTCCGCCAGGCCGGCCTCGCGGGCGGCGGCCAGACCGGAGCCCACGCCGAACCAACCCGGCACGATCTGCCGGGTCTGCGTCCACCCGAACACCCACGGAATGGCCCGCAGACCGGACAGCCCCGCGCCGGTGTTCGGGCGCTTAGCCGGCCGGGAGCCGATGTTGAGCGCGCCGAGCAGCTCGGTGGGGGTGGACGCCCAGAAGTACGCCGGCAGGTCCGGGTCCTCGACGAGCGACCGGTAGGACCGGTACGCCGACTCGGAGACGACGTCCATGGTGGCGTCCCAGCGTTCCAACATCTCGGCCGGCTGCCGGGGCGCGGTGTGCAGCAGGGTCGCCTGGAGCACCGCGGCAAGGGTGAGTTCCAGGTTTTCCCGGGCCAGGGACGGCAGGGTGTACTTGTCGGAGATGACCTCGCCCTGCTCGGTCACCTTGATCGCGCCGTCCATCGTCCCGTACGGCTGAGCCAGGATCGCCTCGTGCGTCGGCCCGCCGCCGCGCCCGACCGTGCCGCCCCGGCCGTGGAACAGCCGCAGGTGCACCCCGTGCCGGGCGGCCACGTCACGCAGCGCGCGCTGCGCCCGGTGGATCGACCACTGGCTGGTGGTGATCCCGGCTTCCTTGTTGGAGTCGGAGTAACCGAGCATGACTTCCTGTACGTCGCCTCGGGCGCTCACAAGTGCCCGGTACGCGGGCAGCGACAGCAGGTCGTCGAGGAGTTCGCCGCCGGCGTTCAGCTCGGCCGGGGTCTCCAGCAGCGGCACGAACCCGATCCGCGCCCGCCCGCTGTGCACGTCCACGAGACCTGCCTCGCGGGCCAGCACCACCGCGGCCAGCACGTCGTCGACGCCCATGGTCATCGAGATGATGTACGACTCGATCACCTCGGTGCCGAAACGGTCCTGGGCCTCGCGGATCGTGCTGAACACGTCGAACGTCTTGCGGGTGGGCTCGGTGAGCGGAGTGTCGAGGGTGGACAGCGGTCGACGGCCGGTCAGCTCGTCGGCCAGCAGCTTGGTGCGTTCCAGCCGGGTCAGCGCCGGGTAGTCGGAGACCTCGCCGACGGCCGCGTAGAGCTGGGCGAGCACCGCGTGGTGCGCCTCGGCGTGCTCCCGGACATCCATGGTGGCCAGGTGCAGGCCGAACGCGGACACCGTACGGATCGTGGAGGCCAGCCGGCCGACGGCGGTGAGCTGCCCGGAGTTGCGGGCCAGCGAGGCGCGCAGCAGGTCCAGGTCGGCGATCAGCTCGGCGGAGCCCTGGTAGTCCCGGCCGGGCACGTGGGCGGTGCCCTGACGCAACCGCTGCCGGGTGTTGGCGAGCTTCGCCTTCACGCAGCGCGCCTTGAGTCGGTACGGCTCCTCGGCGTTGACCCGGCGGAACCGCGTCGCCACCTCGGGCAGCGCGTCCAGGTCGGCGGCGAGGCTGGCGGAGAGGTCGAGCGACACCCCGCGCAGCCGACGCGAGACCGAGACCTCGTTGATCAGGTGGTCCATCGCCTTCTCGGTGGCCGCGATGCCGTGCTCGTGCTGGATGGTCAGCACCTCGCGGGTGACCGCCGGGGTGACGAACGGGTTGCCGTCACGGTCGCCGCCGATCCAGGTGCCGAAGCTCAGCGGCCGGGCCGTCGGCGAGGTCTCCACGCCGAGGGTGCGCAGCGTGTCGGCCAGGTCGTCGAGCACCTGCGGGGCGGCCTCGGCGTACAGGTCGCGCAGGTAGTAGATGGCGTTGCGGGCCTCGTCGGTCGGGTCCGGCCGGTCGAGGCGCAGCTCGTCGGTCTGCCACATCAGGTCCAGCAGCTCGGCCAGGCGACGGTTGGCCGGGCCCTCGTCGCTGGCGCCGTAGAGGATCGCGTTCGCGGTCTCGGTGTCCAACTCGTCGGCGATCGCGCGCAGCTTGGACAGGATCGAGCGGCGGGCCGCCTCGGTCGGGTGGGCGGTGAAGACCGGGCGCACCGCCAGCCGGCGTGCCGCGTTCGCGATCTCCTCGGCCGGCACCCCGCGCTCGGCGATCATCTTGGCCGCCTGGTCCAGCCAGCCGCCCTGCACCGCGCGACGGCGGCGCAGATCGCGCGCACGGTGCACCTGCTCGGTGATGTTGGCGAGGTGGAAGTAGGTGGAGAAGGCGCGGGCCAGCTTGGTGCCGGTGGTCACGTCGAGCCCGCCGAGGCGGGCGGCGGCCGCGGGGGCGTCGGTGCGGACCTGGGCGCGGATCTCCTCGACGAGGTCGAGCAGCGGCCGACCCTCCTGGCGGGCGAGCGTCTGCCCGAGCAGGGTGCCGAGCCGGCGGATGTCGGCACGCAGCGCGGCGTCGGGGCCGTCGTGGTCGTGCTGGTCAGTCACGGTGCGCTCCCTCACGTGGATACGAAGGACAGCGCTGTCCGACTTACTGGATGGTATCCGCGCGCACCGGGTGTCCGGAGGGCCCCCTGGTGATCCACTGTCTTCGAGGTGGTGTTTTCGGGCGTGATCTCAGCCACCGTGGCGGGCTGATCCGGGGCCGTCGGGGGCTGATCCGGCGCCGTCGGGAGCCGATCCGGGGTCGGAGCGGGGCGAGCCGGGGCCGGCGGTGCTGGCCCGGCGACCCCGCACCAGGCTCGCGCTGACCAGGCCGAGCGCGCCGAGGACCGCCCAGAGGGTGAGGGCGATCACCGGCCAGCCGGCCGATCGCCAGTGGAAGTAGACGGCGGCCTTGGTCAGGTCGTTCGCGAGCCCCGGGATGTTCCAGCGGTGCATGCCGCGCAACAGGCCGGGCAGGAACTCGGGCGCGTAGATGCCGCCGGAGCCCGGGTTGCCGAGCACCACCAGGAGCAGGATGACAAGCGCGGTGCCCGCGACGCCGAGCCAGCCCTGGATGGCGCTGGCGAACAGCGCGGCGGCGAAGACGGCAAGCGCGCCGATGGCGGCGATCGTCGGTACGTGGTGGTGCCAGATGCCCAGCACCGGCCCGACCACTACCGCGCCGGCGATGCCGAGCAGTGCGCTGTAGACGGCCAGGGCGGCAATACGCAGCCCGGCCCGTCGCGCCGTACGCGGGGTGGTGCCGGCGGATATCCCCAGCACCGTCGAGGCGAGGTAGCCGCCGAGCACGTACCCGACGTTCAGGTAGAAGGGCACCACCCCGCGCGGGTCGGACGAGGTGACCGGCACCTTGTCGACGATCTGTAGCGGGGTGCCGGTGCGGGTGGCGGCGGTGGTGAGCACCTCCCGGATCGCGCTCGTGGCGGATGGGCCGGAGGCGCTGGCGACGGCGAGGAGCAGGCCGTTGTCGGGGCCGGTGCTGAGCACCGCGTACACCGCGCGGCTGAGCAGGGCGTCCTCGGCGGCGCGGGCGTCGTCGTACCCGATGGGGGTGATGATTGTGGTGTGGCCTCGGATGGCGTCGAGCGTCGCCTGGGCGCGCTGGTCGCCGAGGGCGACACCGACCGGCAGGTCGCGCGGGGTGGGCTGGTGCAGCGCGCCGACGTAGGCGGCGATGAACGCGGTGGCCAACGCGAGGGTGCCGAGCAGCAGCGCGATGCTGCGCGGTGCCCAGTCCCGGGCTCGACCCTGCGGGATTTCGTCCATATTGCCAGCGTATGGTCCGGTTCGTCATTCGCCGGGCGAAAACCGGTTGGCTGGTCGGATAGCTTCTGATCATGGTGTCGCTGCGCTACCCGCCCAAACCACGGCCGGGCGACCGGGTCGCGGTCGTCTCGCCGTCCGCCGGCCTGCCGGCGATCTTCCCCCACGTGTACGAGTTGGGGCTGCGCCGGCTACGCGAGGAGTTCGGACTGGAGCCGGTGGAGTATCCGACCACCCGGGTCCTGGGGGCCGACCCGCGCGACCGGGCCCGCGACCTGACCGCCGCCTTCGCCGACCCGAGTATCACCGCCGTGCTCGCCACGATCGGCGGGAACGACCTGATCACGGTCACCCCGCACCTCGACGACGACGTGGTGCGGGCCAACCCGAAGCCCTACTTCGGCTTCTCGGACAACACGAACGTGCTCAACCACCTCTACCGCCTGGGCATGGTCGCCTATCACGGCGGGTCGGTGCTCGTGCACCTCGGCCGGCCGGGCGCGCCGCACCCGCTGACCTTCGACTCGCTGCGCGCGGCCCTGTTCACCACCGACTGGTACGAGTTGACGCCCGCCCACGAATGGGGTGACCGGCCGAACCCGTGGACCGAGCCCGAGACGCTGGCGTACGAGCCGGAGATGCTGCCCGGCGAGGGCTGGCGCTGGCAGGGCCCACAGCGGGCGGTGCGGGGGCGCACCTGGGGCGGCAACCTGGAGATCCTGCACTGGCTGCTGGCCACCGACCGGGTGCCCACCGTCGCCGAGCTGGACGGGTCCGTGCTCGTCGTCGAGACCTCGCAGGAGATGCCCAGCGCGCAGGAGGTGTTCCGGATCGTGCGGAACATGGGGGAGCGGGGGCTGCTCGCCGCCTTCCCGGCGATCGTCGTCGGTCGCCCGAAGGCGTGGGATTTCGACAAACCGCTGTCGGTGCCCGAACGGTCGGCGTGGGGCGAGGCCCAGCGGGAGGCGATCACCCGCGCCCTCACTCCGTACAACCCGGACGCGGTGGTGGTCTTCGACGTCGACCTCGGTCACACCGACCCGCAGTTGATCATCCCCTACGGCGGCGAGATCCTGGTCGACGCCGTCGATCGCCGGATCTCGGTGCGCTACTGACGAGACCCGGGCGTGCCGTACGCACCAGCGGGGAGGTGCCACCTCCCCGCCGGTGCGTGCCCGTCGGCGTCAGTCGGCCGGGCAGAACACCGACCGCAACGCGGCCAGGAAACCCGCGCTCGCCGGAGCCGGCGACAGCCCACGTGCGTCGGCGTCGATGTCGTAGACGTTGGCGGCCAGGACGAGTTGTCGGGAGTTGTCGAGGCTCGTCGCCGCGAGGCTGGTGAAGCCCGGCCCGCCGCCGTCGGTCGTCCACACCGTCGTCGGGCCTCCGGCGCAGGGGAGCGTCCTCCGCTGCACGCCCAGCCCGTACCCGTCCGCCCCGTCGTCCGTCGCCACGAGCGTCTCCAACTCACGCTGCTGCGCCGGCGCGAGCAGCCGCCCGCCGAACAGCGCCCGGTGGAACCGTGCCAGGTCCGCCGTCGTCGAGATCATCGCCCCGGCCGTCCAGTCGTACGACGGGCTGAACCGGGTCACATCTCGCCCGGCCAGGTCGTAGCCGTGCAGGTGCCGGCCGTGGATCTCCGGGTCGGTGACCGGGAACGAGGTCTGGCTCAGGCCCAGCGGGTCGATGATCCGCCGCCGCACCTCGCTCGCCGCGGCCCGACCGGTGACCGCCTCGATGATCAGACCGGCGAGCAGGTAGTTCGTGTTGGAGTAGGCCCACGAGGCGCCCGGGGCGAAGTCCGGGCGGTGGGCCACCGCCAGGGCGATCACCGCGCGGGGCGAGATGACCCGGTCCCAGTCGTGCTCGTCGAGGTACGGCGCCCAGAAGCCTCGTTCGCCGGTCGGATCCCAGATGCCGCTCGTGTGGTTGAGCAACTGCCGGACGGTGATCGTCGAACCGTCGTTGCCGTTACCCCGGACGACCCCGGGCAGCCACCGCTCGATCGGATCGTCGAGGGTCAGCCGTCCCTCGCCCACCAGTTGCAGCAGCACCGTCGACACGAACGCCTTGGTGTTGCTGGCGATCCGGAACCTGTCGTCCGGCCGGGCCCGCGCACTGGTGGCCCGGTCGGCCACTCCCGCGGCCACCTGCCACCGTCGGCCGTCCACCCGGCCGTACGCCACCGCGCCGGGAAAGCCGTCCGCGACAAGGTGGTCGAGCGCGGCGGTCAATGCCGGGCCTTCCACCCCTGGACGGCCGGCCCGAGCCGGCAGGGGTCCGACCGCGAGTGCGGCGACCAACGACCCGACCGATACCAATACTGTCCACATCCGACGTTTCATGACCCTGCTCCCATCGACGTCACGACGTCTGTCCCCGTCGACCCTGCCGAAGTACCGGCCGCCGGTGAATGCGGATCTCCCGCCGGACGGGTGGGGTTAACCCGACAGATCCCGACGGGCTGGCCGGCTGGGCGGCTGGCGCGCGCCCCGCGCATGCTCGGCGGGGCACCCGGCACTGGCCCCGTCCGGGACGATGGCAACCGGCGTGACGTCGGCCGGCAGGTCGGGAGGATCAGATGACGCGTCTCCGGCAGCTCCGCAATCAGGTCGCGTACGTGCTGGTGGGCCTTCCACTGGCGGTCGTCGGCCTCGCGTACGCCGGTCTCACGGTCGTGGTCGGCGGCATGTTGTCGCTGACGCTGCTCGGCCTGCCGCTGCTGTCCTCAGGCGTCCTCGGCGCTCGCGGCTGGGGGCGGCTGCACCGCGCTCTCGCCGGCGCGACGCTCGGGCTGCGGGTCGCCAATCCACGCCCGGTCCGCCGACGGCCCGGCCCGGTGGGGTACGTCCGGACCGGTCTGGGCGATGCCACAGGCTGGCGGGCGATGGCCTACCTGGTCGTGAAGCTACCGGTGGCCCTGCTCGCGGCGGCGGTGGTCGCGGTCTTCCTCTGCTACCCGGTGTTCCTGCTCAGCCATCCCCTCTGGTGGCGGTTCGTCCGGCCGGTCAACACCGACAGCCTGGGTCGGCCGCACCGCGCCGCCCTGCAACTCGGCGACTTCTTCTTCGACACCTGGCCCCGGTCGTTCCTGCTGGCCGGGATCGGTGCCGGGCTGCTCCTGGCCGGTCCCTGGCTGCTGCGCGCCGTACTGTTCCTGGACGCGCTGCTGATCCGTGGCCTGCTCGGCCCGACCAGCCTGGACGACCGGGTGGACAACCTCGAACGGACCCGGGCCCTGGCCGTCGACGACGCCGCCGCGCTGCTGCGCCGCATCGAGCGCGACCTGCACGACGGCACCCAGGCGCAACTTGTCGCCCTGGCCATGAAGCTGGGGATGGCCAAGGAGAAGCTCGCCGACGGAGCCGGGCCGGAAGCCAGGGCGCTTGTGGAGACCGCGCACCGGGACGCGAAGACCGCCATCACCGACCTTCGGGACCTGGCCCGGGGCATCCACCCGCCCATGCTCGACAACGGGCTGGAGGCGGCGCTTGCCACCCTGGTGGCCCGGGGCGCCGTACCCGTGGGGTTGCGTGTCGCGTTGACCGAGCGACCGTCGCCGGCCGTGGAGACGATCGTCTACTACTGCGTCGCCGAGCTGCTCACAAACGTCGTCAAACACTCCACGGCCCGGCGGGCGAGCGTCGAGGTACACCACGATGGCGGTCTGCTGCGGGTGCGGGTCTCCGACGACGGCGGTGGAGGAGCCAGGATCAGGTCCGCGGCGCACGCGCTACCCGGCGGCGGGTTGGTCGGCCTGCGCGACCGGGCCCGTACCGTGGACGGCACGATGCGGATAGACAGCCCGCCCGGTGGGCCGACAGTTGTCACGGTGGAACTCCCGGTGCGGCCATGACCGGGCTGCGAGTGGTCCTCGCCGAGGACTCCGGGATCCTGCGCGACGGGCTCACCTACCTGCTCACCGACCGGGGGCACCGCGTGCTCGCCGCGGTGGCCGACCCGGAGGCGCTGCGGGCGGCCGTCGACGAGCACCGGCCGGACATCGCGGTGATCGACATTCGGATGCCGCCGACGTACACCGACGAAGGGCTGCGCGCGGCACTCGCCGTCCGCGCGGATCATCCCGGCACGCCGGTGCTGCTCTTCTCCCAGTACGTGGAGACCAGGTACGCGGCGCAGCTGCTCGCCGGAGGCGCCGGGGGCGTCGGCTACCTGCTCAAGGACCGGGTAGCCGAGGTCGGCGAGTTCGTCGACGCGCTCACCCGGGTCGCGGGCGGGGCGACAGTGCTCGACCCGGAGGTCGTGACGCAACTACTCGGGGCGGCCCGGGGTGTCGAAGAGCTGGCCGGCCTCTCCGAGCGGGAACGCGGCGTACTGGCCCTGATGGCCCAGGGACGCTCGAACGTGGCGATCGCCGCGGCGCTGTTCCTCAGCGTGGGGGCGGTGGAGAAACACATCACGAGCATCTTCGGCAAGCTCGGCCTGCCCCCGTCCGAGAGCGACCACCGTCGGGTCATCGCGGTCCTCCGCCACCTCCGGTCCGGGTCCTGACCAGTCGCTTCGGCGATGCTCCCGTGGAGCCAGCGCCGCACGCCGCTTTCCGTCTGCGGAGCTGACTGCTCCGACGCAACCTCCGGCGATCTTGCAGTTTCTGTCGTCGATCTGGGCGGATATGCCACTTGTGTCGGGACAGAAAGTGCAAGATCGCGGGGTGGAGGCACGGGGAGAAGTCAGTGGGTTACGAGGGCGAAGGCGCGCACCGGGAAGGTGCCCATGCCGGCCACCCTCGGTGGGGCCGCCGTGAACCGGAATCCGCTTGGCGGCAGAGCGTCGAGGCCGGTCAGGTGCTCCACGATCGGGACGCCGGCGGCGAGCAGTGTGCTGTGCGCGGGGCGTACGCCGCCGGCCGTCGGACCCATGTCGTCGATGTTGATCGAGTCGATGCCGACCAGAGCGGCGCCAGCGTCGGCAAGAGCCTGGGCGGCGTCCCCGGTCAGGTACGGCGCTTCCGGGTCGCCGTACCGCTCGGTGCCGAAGTGCACGTCCCACCCCGTGTGCAGCAGCACCGCACACCCGGCCACCTCGTACGGCGCCAGCATCAGTCGTTCCACGGCCCGCGTGCCGGCCGGCACGCGCACCACCACGCCGGGCAGGTCGGCGAGGCGGCTCAGCGACACCCCGGCCAGGTCGTCACCGCCGGCCCAGCGGTGGGCGGGAGTGTCCAGGTACGTGCCGGTGTTGGCGATCATGTCGATCCGGGCCACGTGGAACTCGGTGCCGGGCGCGTAGTTCGCCCGGGACGCCGCGAAGGTCAACCAGTCACTGATCCGCGGCGCCGGCCAGCCCGGCAGGGTGATCATCCCGTCGCTGATCACGTGGCTCAACTCGACCAGCCGACGATCGGAGCCGGACTCCTCGACGGCGACGCCCCGACCACCCTTGTGCGGCTCCTCGATGATCGTCTTCGCGCTGATCAGGACCTCGGCGACCATCAGCAGCCCGAGGTGCCGGACGAACAACGCCGCCAGGTCCTCGTCGCTGATTTCCGGACCCGGAATGTCCAGCCGGAACTCCTCGGTGCGCAGCCCGCCGCCGTTGGCGAAGCGCACCTGCGCGTCGAACTGTGCCCGCCACTGCCGCATCACAAAACCGGATCACAAACACCATCCGCCGGTCAAGACCGTCGGTCGTGCGTCGCGTGCCGCGTGCCGCGTGTCGCGTGTCGCGTGTCGCGTGTCGCGTGTCGCGTGTCGCGTGCCGCGTGTCGCGTGTCGCGTGTCGCGTGTCGCGTGTCGCGTGTCGCGTGTCGCGTGTCCTGCGCCGTGCTTCGCGGGCCGCGGGCCGTGCTTCGTCGGAGATCTTGGACAGTTTCCGTTCCGCGCTAACTATTCAGCGCTAACGGAAACTGTCCAAGATTGCCCGGCATCCGTCACTTGGGCGGGGTGGTCCCGGCAGCGGGTCGCGCCGCCACCCGCCATGCCGGCCAGACCCGGAAAAACTGCTGCCTCCGAAGACCCGGAGGCAGCAGTTTCAGAGAAGTCGCGCGAATCTTGGCAGGCGTGAGGCGCTGGGCTCGTTGGTGTGCGAGGCGCGAGGGTGGTGCGCCTGGCGCGAGAGGTGGTGCACGGGGATCGGGGGAGGCGGGGGTGGTGCGGGAGGCATGGGTGGCGCGGGTGGTGCGGGAGGCGGGGGTGAACGCGGGAGGTGCGGGAGCGGGGGTGGTGCGGGAGGCGGGGGCGCGGGAGGCGGGGGCGGCACGGGTGGCGGGGGTGGTCCGGGAGGCGGGGGTGGCGCGGGAGGCGCGACGCGGCGTGGACCTTCGCGGAAGGGGGTGTGTGTCGGTGGACGGGGATAGGCTTGTGTCAGGCACCCCCCGTCCGGCTGGACGAGGGGCCGCCGTCGTGTGTGTCGACTCCCCAGGAAGGTTTCCCTTGCTCACCGGTCTGTTCTCCGCCGCCCTGGCCGACCCGGCTCTGGCCCGGGCGCGTGACCTGGCGCGCTCCGGTGCCGCCCAGGTCGACGGCCTCGACATCACCGCCCCCGCCGCGCTGCGCCCGTTCGCGGTCGCGGCCGTCGCGGCCGACAACGACGGGGCCGGGCGACCCGTGCTGGCGGTGACCGCCACCACCCGCGAGGCCGACGACCTGGCCGCCGCGCTGGGCGAGCTGCTGCCGGCGGATCAGGTGGTGGTCTTCCCCTCCTGGGAGACGCTGCCGCACGAGCGGCTCTCCCCACGCTCGGACACCGTGGGTCGGCGGCTGGCCGTGTTGCGCCGGCTGGCGCACCCCGAGTCGACCGACGCGCACGGCGGCACCGGGCCGCTGCGGGTGGTCGTGGCCCCGGTCCGTTCGCTGCTCCAGCCGCAGCTCAAGGGGCTCGGTGACCTGGAGCCGGTGCAGCTCGCCGCGGGCGAGGAGGCCGACCTGGAGGAGGTCGCCCACCGCCTTGTCGACATGGCGTACGCCCGGGTCGACCTGGTCACCAAGCGCGGCGAGTTCGCCGTACGCGGCGGCATCCTGGACGTTTTCCCGCCGACCGACGAGCACCCGTCCCGGGTCGAGTTCTGGGGCGACGAGGTGGAGGAGATTCGCACCTTCGCCGTCGCCGACCAGCGGACCATCGAGCAGGTTCCGCTGCTCTGGGCGCCGCCGTGCCGTGAGTTGCTGCTCACCCCTGCGGTCCGCGACCGGGCCGCCGCGCTCGCCGAGCAGCACCCCGAGTTGGCCGAGATCCTGGACAAGCTGGCCGAGGGCATCCCCGTGGAGGGGATGGAGTCCCTCGCCCCGGTGCTGGTCGGCCCCGACTCGCTGGAGTTGCTGCTGGACGCCATGCCGGCCGGCACCCACGTGCTGCTCTGCGATCCGGAGCGGATCCGCACGAGGGCGCACGATCTGGTGCGTACCTCGGAGGAGTTTTTGCAGGCCAGTTGGGCCGCCGCGGCGGTCGGCGGCCAGGCCCCGGTGGACGTCGGCGCCGCTGCCTTCCGGACCCTCGGTGAGGTGCGCGCCACCGCCGGTCAGCTCGGCCAGCCATGGTGGACGCTGTCCCCGTTCGGTCTCATTGAGGGGGAGACGGCGACCGAGGCGCGCCAGCCCTGGGAGGACGCGCCGGAGCAGGCCGCCGTCACCCCGGACGACGCCATCGCGGTGACCCTGTCCGCCCAGCCGGCGCCGCTCTATCACGGGGAGACCTCGCGGGTGGTCGAGGACCTCAAGCGCTGGGCCGGCGAGGGTTGGTCGATCGCGCTGGTCTTCGAGGGGCACGGCCCCGCCCAGCGGGCGGTGGAGGTGCTGCGCGACGCCGGTCTGGGCGCCCGGTTGACCGAGGAGGTGTCGACCGCGCCCGTCCCCGGCGAGCTGGTGGTGACTTGTGGCGCGCTGAGCAGCGGGTTCGTCGACGAGGCGTCCCGCTTCGTGCTGCTCACCGGCAACGACGTGACTGGTGGTCGGGGCACCTCGACGCGGGACATGCGCAAGATGCCGAGTCGGCGGCGCAACACCATCGACCCGCTGGAGCTGAAGGCCGGCGACCACGTGGTGCACGAGCAGCACGGCATCGGCCGCTACGTCGAGCTGGTGCAGCGCACCGTCAACGGCGCCAGCCGGGAATACCTGGTGATCGAGTACGCGGCCAGCAAGCGGGGCCAGCCCGGCGACCGCCTGTTCGTGCCGACCGACCAACTCGACCAGCTCTCCCGCTACGTGGGCGGCGAGCAGCCGACCCTGCACAAGATGGGCGGCTCGGACTGGCAGAAGTCCAAGGCTCGGGCCCGCAAGGCGGTCCGGGAGATCGCCGCGCAGCTCATCCAGCTGTACGCCGCCCGCAAGGCGTCCAAGGGCCACTCGTTCGGCCCGGACACCCCGTGGCAGCGCGAGCTGGAGGACGCCTTCCCCTGGCAGGAGACGCCGGACCAGCTCGCCGCGATAGACGAGGTCAAGCGGGACATGGAGCAGACCGTCCCGATGGACCGGCTGATCTGCGGTGACGTCGGCTACGGCAAGACCGAGATCGCGGTACGGGCGGCGTTCAAGGCGGTGCAGGACGGCAAGCAGGTGGCGGTGCTGGTGCCGACGACGCTGCTGGTGCAGCAGCACTACAACACGTTCGCCGAGCGGATGAGCCAGTTCCCGGTGCAGATCCGGCAGTTGTCGCGGTTCCAGACCCCGAAGGAGACCGAGCGGACGCTGGAGATGGTCGCCGACGGCACCGTCGACATCGTCATCGGCACCCACCGGCTGCTGCAGACGGCCACCCGGTTCAAGCAGCTCGGGCTGGTGATCGTCGACGAGGAGCAGCGCTTCGGTGTCGAGCACAAGGAACACCTGAAGACGCTGCGCGCCTCCGTCGACGTGCTGAGCATGTCGGCCACCCCGATCCCACGGACCCTGGAGATGGCGATCACCGGCATCCGGGAGATGTCCACGATCGCCACCCCGCCGGAGGAGCGCCACCCGGTGCTCACCTTCGTGGGCGCGCAGGACGACCGGCAGGTGGCGGCGTCCATCCACCGCGAGTTGCTCCGCGACGGGCAGGTCTTCTACCTGCACAACCGGGTCGAGTCGATCGACCGGGCGGCGCGGCGGCTGCGGGAGCTGGTGCCCGAGGCGCGGGTCGCGGTGGCGCACGGCCAGATGGGTGAGGATGCCCTGGAGAAGGTCATGGTCGGCTTCTGGGAGAAGGAGTTCGACGTCCTGGTCTGCACCACGATCGTCGAGTCGGGCATCGACATCCCGAACGCCAACACCCTGATCGTGGAGCGGGCCGACCTGCTCGGCCTGGCCCAACTGCACCAGATCCGGGGTCGGGTCGGCCGGGGCCGCGAGCGGGCGTACGCGTACTTCCTCTACCCGCCGGAGAAGCCGCTCACCGAGCACGCCCACGAGCGGCTGGCGACCATCGCCCAGCACACCGAGTTGGGTGCCGGCATGTACGTGGCGATGAAGGACCTGGAGATCCGGGGCGCCGGCAACCTGCTCGGCGGCGAGCAGTCCGGGCACATCGAGGGTGTCGGTTTCGACCTGTACGTGCGGATGGTCGGCGAGGCGGTCTCCGCGTTCAAGGGTGAGCGGTCGGAGGACGAGCCCGACGTCAAGATCGACCTGCCGATCGACGCGCACCTGCCGCACGACTACGTGAGCGTGGAGCGGCTGCGCCTGGAGATGTACCGCAAGCTCGCCGAGGCACGGGACTCCGACCGGCTGACCGAGGTGGTCGCCGAGATGACCGACAGGTACGGCGAGCCGCCGGCCCCGGTGCAGAACCTGGTGGAGGTGGCCCGGTTCCGTCTGCTGGCCCGCCGGTACGGCCTCACCGACGTGTCCATGCAGGGCAAGCACGTGCGGTTCGGTCCGCTGCCGTTGCCGGATTCGAAGCAGATGCGGCTCAAGCGCTACCATCCGGACGCCGTCTACAAGCTGGCCACCGACCAGGTGAGCGTGCCCCGGCCGAGCACCCGTCGGGTCGGCGGGGAGCCGCTGCGGGACCAGGCGCTGTTGCAGTGGTGCGCGCAGTTGCTCTCCGATGTGCTGGGTGCCCCCGCCCCGCTCGCCGTCGCGGCGGGGTGAGGTGGGGGCGGCCGGGACGACTGGGGCCGGGGTGAGGTGGGGGCCGTTCCAGCACGGACGAGGGCATGAGAGAGTGACGGGCATGCGTGCTCGCCGTGTGATCGCCGCCGCCAGCGTCGCGGCCCTGGGTGTCCTTTCCCTCACCGCCTGCGGCAGGTCCGCGCCGGACGTCGCCGCGTACGTCGGTGACACCACCTATTCGCTGGAGCGGGTCGACGCGATCTACGCCGATGTGCAGGTGAAGTACGGCGACGCGGTCCGGCAGCAGGCGGCCCAGGCGGGTGCGTCGCCGTCGCCGGAGCAGTTGCGCTCCACGGTCACCCGTCAGGACGTGGTCGACCTGCTCGTCAGCCTGGATCTGGCCAAGCGGGTGGTGAAGGCCAAGAACGTGCAGGTGCCCGACGAGATCACGCCGCAGCAGCTCGAAGATGGCCTGCGGGTGCCGGCCACCACCGAGTACGCCCAGCTCTTCGCCGAGTGGGTCGACCTGTCCGGTGTCCTCAGTCAGCAGCTTCCGCCGGCCGATCTGAGCGACGACTCGATGATGGCCGTCTACGACGCCCTGGTGGAGGTCGAGGCGATCCCGGCCGGAATGTCGCCGGCAAACGTCCGTCAGGCGTTCGGCGACGGCGGGTTCGTCCGCAGCGCCACCGCCCTCGGCGTCGCGCTGGGTGAGGAGGCCGGCCGGGTCGACGTCTCGATCAACCCGCGCTTCCGGGCGGTCGGGGTGCCGTCGATGGTGAACAAGGGCCAGCAGGTGTTCGTCTACTCGCTGCCGTTCATCGACGAGGACGGCCCGGTCACCGACATCTCCACCCCGGAGGCGGTGCCGTCGACCGGTTCCCCGAGCGCCGAGGGCCCCGCGCCGGACCAGGGCACGGCCAGCTGAGCATGACGGCACGGATCGTCCTCCTGGTCACCTCACCCCGGCTGCCGGCCGGCCTGTTGACCTCCGCGGCCTGGGACGTCGTACGCCAGCACCGGGTGTTGACGGGCGCGGAGAGCGAGTTGGCGACGGCCGTGCGCCAGGCGGGCGCCGAGGTGACTGTGGTGGACGGTCCGGCGACGCAGCCGTTGCTGGACGCGATGGCCACGCACGGCACTGTGGTGTGGTTGGCCAGCCCCGCGGGCGACGAGGCGTTGGCTCGGGAATTGGGTCTGCGGTTGGCCCGGCAGCCCGGGTTGGCCGAGATGGAGCTGATGTACGGCTCGTGGGACCCACCGGGCGCCCGGCTGCTAGACGCGGTGGCCGTGCTGGACCGACTCGCCTCGCCGGGTGGCGACCCGTGGAAGAGGGCGCAGACGCACCGCAGCCTCGCGGGTTATCTGCTGGAGGAGAGCTACGAGGCGTACGACGCGATAAGCGCCGACGACACCGACGCGCTGCGCGAGGAGTTGGGTGACGTCCTGTTGCAGGTGGTCCTGCACGCGCGGCTCGCCGAGGAGTTGCCCGAGGGCGAGCGGTGGACCATCGACGACGTGGCGGGTGGCCTGGTCGACAAGATGATCCGGCGCAATCCGCACGTCTTCGCCGGGGCGGAGGCGGGCACGCTCGAGGAGATCACCGAGAACTGGGAGCGGATCAAGCGGGCGGAGAAGGCACGGAATTCGGTGCTGGACGGGGTGGCCCTGAGCCAGCCCGCACTGGCCCTGGCCGCGCAGATCCTGGACCGCGCCGCCCGTGCCGGCCGAGCGGTTCCGCCACCACTCGCTGACACCCTGGTGGACCCCGAGGCGCGCCTCGGCGCCAGCCTCCTGGCAACTGTCGCGGCGGCCCGCGAGGCGAATATCGATCCGGAAGCAGCCCTCCGCCGCGCCACCCTCGCCCACGCCGAGGCCATCCGCGCCGCCGAGTCCCCACCCCCACCCCCACTGGCAGATCCCCGTTGATCATGAGGTTGTTGCCGCGACACGCCGATGCGGATGGCAATAACCTCATGATCGGCGGGACGGGTGGTGGTGCAGGGGGCGGTCGGTAGGGTGGGTTGGTGGAAGCGTTTGGGGTGCTGGCCGAGCGGGTTGTCGAAGCGTTGCTGGAGTCGCGGCCGGGGGTTGCCACCTCGGCCGGGGATCACCGGTTTGACGATCGGCTACCGGACCTGTCCGCCGATGCCGTGGCCGCCGACCGGTTGATGCTTTCCGACGCGGCCAACGCACTGTCCGAGCTGGACCCGGACTCGCTCGACGTCGACGCGCAGGTCGACCATGCGCTGCTCAGCTCATTCGTGGATCGGGAGCTGTTCGAGCTGACCGAGATCCGGTCGCACGAATGGGACCCGCTGGTGCACAATCCCGGCCCGCTGCTGCACGCCCTCCTCGCCCGCCCGTTCGCTCCGGCGGACGTCCGGCTGACCAGCCTCGCCGGCCGGCTCGCCGCCGTACCGGACGCCCTCGCCACCGCCCGCGCGACGCTGCGGGACATGCCGCGGATCCACGCCGAAACGGCGGTCGGGCAGTTCACCGGCACGGCCGCGCTGATCCGCGACGAGCTGCCGGCGCTGCTCGCCCAGGCGCCGAGCACCCTCGACCGGGTCGAGCCGGCGGCCACCGCGGCGATCGCCGCGCTCGAGGAGTTCGTCGCCTGGCTGCGCGCCGGCCTGGCCGCCGAGGCCGCCCCGGGCCGTGACCCGCGACTGGGCCGACGCCGCTGGGAGGCCCGCCTCTGGCACACCCTCGACACGGAGCTGAGCGCCGCCGAGATCCAGCGCCGCGCCTGGGCCAACCTGGACCGGGTCACCGCCGAGATCCGCGAGGCGGCCGTCGAGCTGGTCGGTGGTCCCGCCGACGACGCGGCCGTACGCCGGGCACTCGACCTGCTCGCCGCCGAGCACCCGAACGACGGGACCATTGTCGACCTGGCCGGCGTCACCCTGGACGAGGCCACCGACTTCGTCCGCGCGCACGACCTGGTCACCCTCGTCGAGGACAGGTGCGTGATCCAGGAGATGCCGGAGTTCGCCCGGGGCGTCGCGGTGGCCTACTGCGACTCGCCCGGTCCGCTGGAGACCGCGTCCGTGCCCACGTTCTACTGCATCGCGCCCACCCCGTCGGACTGGTCGGCGCAGCGGGTCGAGTCGTTCTACCGCGAATACAACGACCACATGATCCGCAACCTGACCGTGCACGAGGCGATGCCGGGGCACTTCCTGCAGCTCGCCCACGCCCGCCGCTACGTCGGCGCGACCCGGGTCCGGGCCCTGGCCGAGTCCGGCCCGTTCATCGAGGGTTGGGCGGTGTACGCGGAGGAGGTGATGACGGGGCTTGGCTTCGGCGGCCTCCCGGTGCGGTTGCAGCAGCTCAAGATGCAGCTCCGGATGACCATCAACGCGCTGCTCGACCAGTTGGTGCACGCCGAGGATCTGCCCGAGGCCGAAGCGATGGCGTTGATGACCGAACGCGGCTTCCAGGAGGAGGGCGAGGCGGCCGGCAAGTGGCGCCGGGCGCTGCTCACCTCCACCCAGCTCTCCACCTACTTCGTCGGGTACAGCGAGGTGGCCGAGATCGCCGCGGCCCGCCCGGACGGGGTGTCGGTCCGCGACTGGCACGACGCGATGCTCGCGCACGACTGCCCGCCCCCGCGCCACCTCCGCACCCTGCTGGAGATCTGAGCCAGGCCCCAGGGGGTCGGTCACTAGGGCGTGTGTCGAAGCCCCTGGCCGGCCTGCGGCGGGCTCGACCGAGGACTGTGACACACGCCCTATCCGCCGGGGCGGCGGTCCACCACGCCGGCTCCGGCGGGCGGGTCGAACGCGCCCGTGTCGACGGCCGCGGAGTAATCGCTCAGCGCCAGGTCCACCGGCTTACCGTCGACCGGTCCGGTGAAGCTGCCGAGTACGCCCTCGGTGGTCACGCAGGCGGTGAAGTCGCCTGCCGACGAGCCCTGCACCTCGACGCAGGCGGCGTGGTGCCCGGCGACTGTGGTGTCGCTCTGCTTGATGACCGCCTGCGGGTCGAGCGCGGCGGCGGTCAGCAGCCCGATCACGACGGGTGGGGTGGCGAGGCCCTGCTTGTTGGCCTCGCCGAAGAGCGTCACCGTGGGCTTGCTGCCCGGGGTGGGCGGGGCGAGCACCGTGCACTCGGGGCGGGCGCCTGTCGTCGTACACCTGGTGATGGCCTCCGGGGTGACGGTGAGTCGCCCGCCCGGATAGGTGTACGCGGACCGGGCCGGATCCTGCGCCTGCACGATCGCGGCGCTCTGGCCGCCCGGGAGTTGGTAGTCGGCGGAGTAGGTCAACTCCAGCGCCCGGTCGAGGCGGGCGGCGAGGTCGTTGACGAGTTCCGAGCGGCCCATGGCGACTCCGGCGTCCTCGAATGTCTGACAGCCGGTGACCGTGAGCGACGCGATGACCGACACGGCGAGCATGCGGAGGGTGGTCGAGGCGGCGGGCATGACGACCAGCCTGGTGGATCTGGTCCGCGCAGCGCAAACCCGTTGCCGGTTGACGCCCGGAAATCCGGGAATGTCCGTCAATGCGGGGCGACTCGGGTGCGCGGGCGACGCCGTGCCCGTTCGCGCGGCCCGATACGCTGCGTTCAACACCTGCCTCAGCCGCACCGTCGCGGCCCACCCACGGACCGGATCACAACAACGAGGAGCGACTTAGTGGCAACCATCGAGGGAATCGTCGCCCGGGAGATTCTCGACTCGCGGGGCAACCCCACGGTCGAGGTCGAGGTCGGCCTGGACGACGGCACGGTCGCCCGCGCCGCCGTGCCCTCCGGCGCCTCCACCGGCGCCTTCGAGGCGATCGAGCTGCGCGACGGTGACGCCGACCGCTACCAGGGCAAGGGCGTGGAGAAGGCGGTCTCCAACGTCGAAGACAAGATCGTCGACCAGATCATCGGGTACGAGGCCAGCGAGCAGCGGCTGATCGACCAGAAGATGCTCGACATCGACGGCACCGACAGCAAGTCGGAGCTGGGCGCGAACGCCATCCTCGGGGTCTCCCTGGCGGTGGCGAAGGCCGCTGCCGGCAGCGCCGAGCTGAGCCTCTTCCGTTACCTGGGCGGCCCGAACGCCCACCTCCTGCCGGTGCCGATGATGAACATCCTCAACGGTGGCGCGCACGCCGACTCGAACGTCGACATCCAGGAGTTCATGGTCGCGCCGATCGGCGCGCCGACCTTCCGTGAGGCGCTGCGCTCGGGCGCGGAGGTCTACCACGCGCTGAAGTCGGTGCTGAAGAAGAAGGGCCTGTCGACCGGGCTCGGCGACGAGGGTGGCTTCGCGCCGAACCTGCCGACGAACGCGGCGGCCCTGGACCTGATCGCCGAGGCGGTCGAGAAGGCCGGTTACCGGCTCGGCACCGACATCGTGTTCGCGCTCGACGTGGCGGCCACCGAGTTCTTCGACAACGGCACCTACACCTTCGAGGGTGCCGCGAAGTCCGCCGAGGAGATGAGCAACTACTACACGAAGTTGGCCGGCGACTACCCGATCGTGTCGATCGAGGACCCGCTGGCGGAGGACGACTGGAGTGGCTGGCAGACGCTTACCGCCTCGATCGGTGACCGGGTGCAGATCGTCGGTGACGACCTGTTCGTGACCAACCCGCAGCGCATCGCCCGGGGCATCGCGGAGAAGTCGGCGAATGCGGTCCTGGTCAAGGTCAACCAGATCGGTTCGCTCACCGAGACCCTGGACGCGGTGGACCTGGCCCACCGGGCCGGCTTCAAGTGCATGATGAGCCACCGTTCCGGCGAGACCGAGGACACCACCATCGCCGACCTGGCGGTGGCCACCGGCTGCGGTCAGATCAAGACCGGCGCGCCGGCCCGCTCGGACCGCGTCGCGAAGTACAACCAGTTGCTCCGGATCGAGGAGGAGCTGGCCGACGCGGCGCGCTACGCCGGCGCTGGCGCGTTCCCGCGCTACCGTTCGGCCTGAGCGCACGAAGCCTCGGGGGAGGGGTGTGACGATGCAGCAGCGCCGCACACCGGGTGGTCAACGTCCCGCCCGCCGGCCGGGTCAGTCCGGTCGGTCGGGTGGTGGCCGGACCAACCGGGGATCGGTCCGCGAGACCGGCGTACGCGCCGAGCCGCGCGGCACCGCCGGTCGGGCTCCGGGCGCGGCCCGGGGCGCCGAGGGCGTCCGCTCCGCGAATCGTCCGGCCGCCGCTCGGCGTACTGCCGCCGGTGGCGCCGTCAAGCGGCTCACCGCACCCCACCCCCGTCGCTTCACCGGTCGGGCCACCGTGCTGTTCGCGGTCCTGATCGCGCTCGCGCTGGCCTACACCTACCCGGTCCGGGTCTACCTGGACCAGCAGGCCGACATCGAGCGGATGGAGGCGGCCCAGGCCGTGCAGGAGGCGGAGATCGCCAAACTCGCCGCCGAGGCCGCCAACTGGCAGGACGACGAGTACATCAAGACGCAGGCTCGGGAGCGCTTCTTCATGGGTCCGCCGGGCGAGAAGATGATGGTGGTGCTGCACGACGCGGAGGGCGCCGCCCGGGACGCCGGGAAGTCGGCCGGCGCGGCCGCCCCGGCCGGACCATCGACCTGGTACGACACGCTCTGGTCGAGCGTGCGGGCGGCGGACAGCCAACAGCCGGGCAAGTGATCCACCGACCAGCACCCCAGGAGAGATGGCACCGTGACTGTCGTACCACCGTCGGAGCCGGCGGCGGATTCCGTACCCCTGCCGCAGCGTGAGCCGGCCACCGAGGCGGACCTGGCCGCGGTCGCCGCGCAGCTCGGCCGGACGCCCCGGGGCACCCGGGCGGTGGCCCACCGCTGCCCCTGCGGGCTCCCGGACGTGGTGGAGACGACTCCCCGTCTCGCCGACGGCACGCCGTTCCCCACGCTCTACTACCTGACCTGCCCCCGGGCCACCGCGGCGTGCAGCCGGCTGGAGTCGGCGGGGCTGATGAAGGAGATGGCGGACCGGCTGACGACGGATCCCGAGTTGGCCGCCCACTACCGTGCCGCGCACGAGGACTACCTCACCCGCCGCGAGGCCATCGGCGAGGTGTCGGAGATCGCCGGTATCTCGGCGGGTGGGATGCCGGGGCGGGTGAAGTGCCTGCACGTGCACCTGGGGCACGCGCTGGGCGCCGGCCCCGGGGTGAACCCGTTCGGTGACGAGACGTTGGAGCTGGTCGAGCCCTGGTGGACGGCGGGCCCGTGCGTGGACGTCGCGGCGGGCGAATGAGCGCGCCGGCCGGGTCCTCGGCACCCGAGAGTCAGATCCTGGTGCGGCGGGCTCGCACCGGGGACGTGCGCGGCATCCGGCGGCTGGTCGACACCTACACGAACGACAGGCGGCTGCTGAGCAAGGCGACAGTCACCCTCTACGAGCAGGTGCAGGAGTTCCGGGTGGCGGTCCGCCCCGCCGACGGCGCCGTGGTGGGTTGCGGCGCGCTGCACGTCATGTGGGAGGACCTGGCCGAGATCCGTACGGTCGCGGTGGATCCGGTCTGTCGGGGCCGGCGGATCGGGCACCGGCTGGTGGGCGAGCTGATCGACGCCGCCCGGGAGTTGGGGCTGGCACGGATCTTCGTGCTCACCTTCGAGACGCGGTTCTTCGGCGCGTTCGGTTTTCAGGAGATCGACGGCGCTCCGGTGCCCCAACAGGTGTACGAGCAGTTGCTGCGCTCGTACGACGAGGGTGTCGCGGAGTTCCTGGACCTGGAGCGGGTCAAGCCGAACACGCTTGGCAACACCCGGATGCTGCTGCGCCTGTAGGTCAGGCGGCCTTGCGGGGGTGCGCCGCGAAGAACTCCCACATCAGGTCGGTGGCCGACAGCCCCGCGGAGGAGGCGGCGAGCGACCCGGTCGTCGCCCCCGGCCAACTGTGGCCCATCTCGGGCAGGGTGTAGACGCTCACCTCGCTGCCGTCCGCGCAGCTCGCCACCGTGTGCGTCACGCCCGGCACCCCGGACGCCTTCGGGCTCGGTCGGCAGGACAGCCGCTGCTGCCAGGTCTTCATGCCGGTCTGGAACGTCGAGGCCTGCCGGTCCTGGCCGCCGATGAAGGTGATCACGGAGACCGGGCTCTTCGGCACGTAACTCTCGGCCGTGGTCAGTTTTCCGCTGTACCCACCGCTCACCACCCCGATCGCGGCGAACTTGCCGGTGCTCTCCACCGCCGCCCGGAAGCTCATGTCGCCGCCGTTCGAGATGCCGGTGAGGAAGACCCGATTCGGGTCCGCGTGCCAGGTCTGCACCAGGTGGTCGGTGAGGGCGGTGAGGAAACCGACGTCGTCCGCGCTGCCGCAGCAGACCAGCCCGTTGAAGCCGCCGCCCTCCCCGTCGGGGTACGCCACCAGCACGTTGTCCTTGTCGGCCTTCGCGTCCAGGCCGGCCAGCTCCTGCACGCCGGTGGCGCTTCCGGGATAGAAGTGCAGCGCGATGACAAGCGCGGACGACCGGCTCGGGTCGTACCCGGGTGGTGCGTGCAGCAGGTAGGTGCGCTCCTGGCCGTTGTGGTTCAGGGTGAGGTCGTGGTCACCCGCGGTCGGAGTTTCGGTGGGCGCGGAGGGCGGGGCCGGCGAAGGCCGCCCCCGCTCACCGCAGGCCGGAGCCACGACTATGAGGCAGAGCCCCGTTAACACCGCCATCATTCGCCGCACGTCGGCCACCCCCCCCGTAGACCCGTCGCCCACTCTGGATGTGGCCCGCTGGTGGATCAACCCTTTCGGCCCTGGGCGAAGGGAGGCAGGCTGTCCCTCATGCTTCGTCTCCAGCTCGGGCCGGCCGACCTGTGCCGGGTGCGGTTCGCCGATCGGCTGCATCCGGTGGGCATCGCGCTGCTGGCCGGTCAGTGGCTGCGGGACCCGACGGTCGCGGCGTTGGCGCCGGCACTCGCCGAGCGCGCGGCGGCGGTCGAGCGTACGGGCGCCGCGCGGGCCGCCACCGCGACGCTGCGGCACCTGCTTCCCGCCCGGGGGCGGCTGCCGGATTTCGTCACCCCGTGGTCCGGCAATCAGTCGGTCGAGGCCGGCCTGGAGGCGATCCGGGCCACTCCGGCACAGCGGATCCGTGCCGAGGCCACCGCCTCGTACGCGCAGACGGCCGTCACCCCGCTGCGGCGGCGGTTCGCGGCTGCCGACCCGGAGGTGTTGGAGCTGTTCGGCGGGGCCGTCCGCACCTGGTTCGACGCGGTCCTGGCCCCGCTCTGGTCCGATCTGACCGGCGCGTACGGCCAGCAGGTGACCTGTGCCAGCCAACGGCTGGCGCAGCACGGCCTGGATGGCCTCTTCGCGGGGTTGCACCCGGAGATCCGGTGGCGGCAGCCGGTGCTGGAGGTGCGGACGTGGTGGAGCGGGAACCTGTCCGGCACCGGCCACGGGCTGATCCTGCTGCCCTCCCCGTTGGCCGGACCCCGTCCGCGGGTGCTGGTGCAGCCAGATCGCCCGATCCTGCTCGTCTACCCGACGGTGCTGCCCACACTCGGGGCCACCACCGGGGGTGATTCCCTCGGTCGGCTGCTCGGCGCCACCCGGGCGCTGGTGCTGCGTCGGCTGGCGGTCGACGGCGGGATGACCACCACAGTGCTGTCCCAGGCCGTCGGGATCAGTCTCTCCTCGGCCTCGGAGCACGCTACCGCGCTGCGGTCGGCCGGCCTGGTGGCCAGCGAGCGGGAGGGCGGGGCGGTTCGGCATCACCTGACCGCGCTCGGCGCGGAGTTGTCGAGCGGCTCGTCCGGCGGCTCGGCCGCCCGGCAAGCTGCGGGGCGCCGGCCCGTCCTGCCGTAAGGTTGCTGCCGTGACGACGCGTGTGGCGGCCATCGACTGCGGGACCAACTCGATCCGACTGCTTGTCGCCGACCTGCCCGAGGAGTCCACCGGGTCGCCGGCGCCGCTTGTCGACCTGACCCGGCGGATGGAGATCGTCCGGCTCGGCCAGGGTGTCGACCGCACCGGCCGGTTGGCGCCGGAGGCGATCGAACGGACCCGGGTGGCGCTGGCGTCGTACGCGGCGGACATCGAGAAGTTGGGCGCGGAGCGGGTGCGCATGTGCGCCACCTCGGCCTCCCGGGACGCCGCAAACGCCGACGACTTCACCGAGATGGTGCGGGGCACCCTCGGTGTCGCGCCCGAGGTCGTCACCGGCGACGAGGAGGCCCGGCTGTCGTTCACCGGCGCGGTACGCGGCCTGCCGGCCGCCGCGAAGGAGCCGTTCCTGGTCGTCGACATCGGCGGCGGTTCCACCGAGTTCGTGGTCGGTGACCGCGCCACGGGGGTGCGCGCGGCGATCTCGGTGGACATCGGCTGTGTCCGGATGACCGAGCGGCACCTGCCCGGCGACCCGCCGACGTCCGAGCAGGTCGCGGCGGCGGAGGCCGACATCGCCGCCGCCGTGGACCGGGCGCTCGCCGTGGTGCCCGGCCGCGAGGCGGCGACCCTGGTCGGCCTCGCCGGGTCGGTCACCACAGTTGTCGCCATCGCGCAGGACCTGCGGGAGTACGACCCGGAGCGCATCCACCACGCCCGGGTGTCGTACGAGGCGGTGGCCCAGGTGACAGCCGACCTGCTGGGCCAGACCCGTGCGCAGCGGTTGGCGATCCCGGTGATGCACCCGGGCCGGGCCGACGTGATCGGCGCGGGTGCGCTGGTGCTCCGCGTGATCATGGAGCGGGCCGGGATGCCGTCGGTGGTCGCCTCGGAGCACGACATCCTCGACGGCATCGCCTGGAGCCTCCAGCCAACCGCCGCGCGCTAGGCGTTGATCAACTCGCCTTCATTGAAGGCGCGGCGTCCGGGTCGTTGATCGACTCGCCTTCCGTAAAGGCGCGGTGTCCGGGTCGTGTTGATGCCCCGCCTTCCCGAAAACCGAGTCGATCACGTCCGACCCGGCCCGACCGGCTTTCGCTTCAGTCCGTCGTCAGGTCAGGCCGGTGCTGCCGGATCCACTTCTCGACGTCGGTGCGCCGCCAGATCTGCCCCATCCGCAACACCTGATGTGGGGCCGGAAAATCGCGCCGGGACGCAATCACGGAAGCCCGAGCGCGCGATACCCCACCGAGCATGTCTCGTATCTCAGCGATCCCAACAAACTCGCCCATGGGTTGACGGTAGGTACCGTCGATTGTTCTACGATCAGTAACAGCGATCGTGGTTGACGATCGCCAACAGCGGTAGCATGATCGAGGGATGTCGGCGACAGGTGGCCCTCCAGTTCGTGACCGCCAGCGTCGGGCCGTACGCCCGCACCTACCCATGCGGCCCCTGTGGCTGTGCCGGGTGTGCGCTGCCCCTTGGCCGTGCCAGCCCGCGCGACTGCTGCTGCTGCTGATGGAGTATCGACGGGATCGTGTTGGTCTGAGCATCTACATGGCTGGCTTGCTTTGCGAGGCGACCGCAGATCTGATCAAGCTCAATCCGAACCCCGTCCCGTCTCCGGCCGACCTGTTCACCAGGTTCGTGGGCTGGACCGCCAAGAGGTCTGCTTCCGATTCGCTCGGCTCGGAGGGTCTGGAAGGATCCGCGCCGGGCGGTTGATCGACTCGCCTTCCGTGGAAGGTGCGGCATCCGGGTCGTGTTGATGCCCCGACTTCCTGCAAACTGAGTCGATCACGGGTGGGCGTGTCGGGGGGAACGCGTTGACGCTACTTCGCAATGCAGAGTAGTGTGCATTGCGTGGACACCACACAGTTGCTGAAGGGCGTGCTCGACATGGCCGTCCTGGCCGTGCTCCGGGAGGAGGACGGCTACGGTTACGACATCCTGCGCCGGTTGCGGGAGGCCGGCCTGGAAGAGGTCGGCGACGCCTCGGTCTACGGGACGCTGCGCCGCCTCTTCGCCGCCGGCCTGCTCACCACCTACGTCGTGCCGAGCGAATCCGGGCCGCACCGCAAGTACTACTCACTCAACGCCGCGGGGCGTGACCAGCTGACCCGCTCCGGCAAGCTCTGGCGCTCGTTCGCCACCACAATGGACAGTCTGCTCGACGATCGGGGGATGGCGGCATGACCGTCGCGGAGCAGGAGATCACCGACTATGTGGCGCGGGTCCGGGCAGCTCTGGCCGACCTGCCGCCCACGCAACGCGACGAGCTGATCGAGGATCTCGCCGACCACCTCAGCGAGGTGGCCGCCGAGGCCGAGGGCACCCTCGTCGAGCGGCTGGGCGAGCCCGAGACGTACGCGGCCGAGCTGCGCGCCGCGGCCGGCGCCGCCCCGGGCGGCAGTGGGCGCAATCTCGACCAGCGCGTCGCGGCCGCGATGGCCCGGCTCCGCGGCCGGCTGAGCGCGATCGACACCCGCCTCGGACCACCCCTGGGGTACGCGCACGCCAGCGATTTCCTCCGCCTGCTGCGCCCGGCCTGGTGGGTGTTGCGCGGCTATCTGGCCGCGATGCTGCTGAGCACGATCAGCACCGGCGGTGACGCTTACGGGCTGCTGCCTCGGTTTGGTGGCGAGTTGCTCGCCGGCATGGTCATGCTCGTCGGCCTCGTGCTCGCCTCGATCTGGCTCGGTCGCCGCTCCGCGCAGTTGACCCGATGGCCGCGTTCGGCGCTGCAGGTCGGCAGCGCGGTGCTGGTGATCTTCGCGCTCGGCGCCCTGGTCAATCTCGAGGACCGGATCGACCGTGGCTACTACTACGACCAGACCTCGGTCGACAGCCAGTACAGCCAGGTCCGGGACGTCTTCGTCTACGACAGTGAGGGCCGGTTGGTGGAGAACGCCCGGCTTTTCGACCAGGACGGCAATCCGATCCGCCTCGGCTACCCGGACTGTGACGGTCCGGTCAACGAGTACGGCGCCCCGTTGCTGCGCCCGTACCCGTACTGCCTGGGCCGGGCGCCCTTCGGCCCTCGCGCTCCGGCCGGGCCCAACCCGATCCTGACGCCGGTCGCGCCCAACTCGTCGCCGGCGGAGCCGACCGGTACGCCACCGGCCGGGCCGACCGGTACGCCACCGGCCGGGCCGACCGGTACGCCACCGGCCGGGCCGACCAGCACGCCGACGCCGAGCGGGACGGCGTCCGACGCGCCCTCGGCAGGCCCGCCCGCGACACCGGCCGGCACACCGAGCCCCACCCCGACGAGCTGAGCCACGGTGTGAACTGGATCATGTGGGCCAGGGTGGGAAATAACTGAACGGACGAGGCGGGCGGGACGACACCGGAAATCAATGATCGTTACGGTGTCGTCTGCTCATCAACCCCTCGGAAGGAACCCCCGTGCCAGAGCAGGTCGCAACGCCCCCCGCCTCCGATGGTGCACCAGCTGAGCCGGCCGTCGAGGCGCCGCAGCCGACCGTCGAGACGCCCCGGTCGGCCGAGCCGAAGGCGGGGGTGTCGCGTCCCGCCGAGCCGAAGTCGACCGAGCCGAAGTCGACCGAGTCGGAGCTGACCAAGCCGCGTCCGACCGGGTCCGAGTCGACCGAGTCGGGTCTGATCGAGTCGAAGGCGGCCGAGTCGGGTCCGACCGGCTCCGAGCCGGCCGAGCCCGAGTCGGCCGAGTCGCGTCCGGCTGAGCCCAAGTCGACCGAGTCGGAGTCGGGCGAGTCGGGTCTGGCCGAGCCGAAGTCGGCCGAGCCGGAGTCGGGCGAGTCGGTTCCGGCCGAGCCGAAGTCGACCGAGCCGCGTCCGACCGGGTCGGACTCGGGCGAGCCGGAGTCGGCTGAGCTGAAGTCCGCCGAGTCGGACTCGGCCGAGCCGGAGTCGGCCGAGCCGGAGGTGAAGAAGTCTGGTGCGAAGAAGGCCTTCGGCATCGTCGGCGTGATCCTCGCGATCGTCGTCGTGGCCGGCCTGAAGTTCGGTGTCGTCTCGGCGATCGGCAACCTCATCAACAAGGACGAGACGGCTGCCGCGAAGGCCGGCGACTGCATCGCCAAGCTGCCCGAGGTCACCGGCACCAAGCAGGAGAAGGTCACGGACGCCCGGATCGTCGAGTGCACCTCCACCGAGGCGGTGTACAACGTGGTCGGTCGGGTCGACAACCAGACCGAGGCCCAGGCCAGGGCCGACACCGCGTGTGAGCAGTATTTCAAGCCGGACGAGGAGGGGTACATCTACTCCAGCATCCTGCCCGGCAAGACGGGCTACGTGCTCTGCCTGACCAAGAAGGCCTGACCACGAAGGCTTGACTACGAGGGCCTGACCAGGAAGGCCCGATTACAGCGGTAGATCGGCATCGACGGCGACGGGAGGCCATCCCGTCGCCGTCGGCGTACCCCGGGTCAGCGGCGGGCAAACGGGAGGTGAATGCCACTGTTCCGGCGTCTTCCCGGCGGCGGCGCGGCATGGCAGGCTACCGGCACTAGGACCACTGGGCGACCAGCCAACGATGACTGACCGCTAGGAGGACGGCCCATGGGCGAAATGGTGACCTACCGCAGCAACGGGGGTACGAGCGAGGGGTATCTCGCGATACCCGCCAGTGGCATGGCCAGCCCCGCCGTCATCGTCATCCAGGAGTGGTGGGGCCTGGTCCCGCACATCCGGTCGGTTGCGGAGCGGTTCGCCGAGGCCGGCTTCGTCGCTCTGGCCCCGGATTTCTACCACGGTGAGACGACAAGCGAGCCGGACGAGGCGCAGCGGCTGCTGATGGCGATGCGGATGGACGAGGCGGCGAAGGACATCGCCGGCGCGGCCGACTATCTCGCCGGGCGGCCGGAGGTGACCGGTAAGGTCGGTGCCGTGGGCTTCTGCGCCGGTGGCAGCCTCGCGCTGTGGTCCGCCACCGTCTCCGAGCGGATCGTCGCGACCGCCGGCTTCTATCCGGTGCTGCCGTGGGAGTCGATGCGCCCCGACTGGGCCGACTACGCCGGCAAGGCCGCGGTCGTGCACTGCTCCGAAGAGGACGGCACCTCGGCCGCCGAGGGCGTACAGACCGCCCGCCGGGCCATCGAGGAGGCCGGCGGCGACTGCCACCTCTACGACTATCCGGGCACCTCGCACGCCTTCTTCAACGACGACCGGCCGGAGGCGTTCGACCAGCGCGCCGCCGCCAGCGCCTGGGCCCGCACCCTGGAACTCTTCCGGGCCAAGCTTGGCTGAGTCGCGTACCCCCGAGCAGGTGGTCGCCCGCGCAGCGCGGGCGACCGACCTGGCCGACCTGGACGCGGCGGTGAGCGACTGTTTCGCCTGCCCGCGGTTGGTGCGGTGGCGGGAGGAGGTGGCTCGCACCCGCCGGGCCGCCTTCCGCGATCAGGAGTACTGGGGTCGCCCGGTGCCGGGCTTCGGCACCGGGGACGCCCGGATCGCCATTCTCGGGCTCGCGCCCGCCGCGCACGGCGGCAACCGCACCGGCCGGATCTTCACAGGTGACCGGTCCGGTGACGTGTTGTTCGCCGCGCTGCACCGGGCCGGGCTGGCCAACCAGCCGACAAGCCTCGCCGCCGACGACGGGCTCACCCTGCGGGACCTGCGGATCTTCTCGGCCGTCCGATGTGCGCCTCCGGACAACAAGCCGACCCCGCCGGAGCGCGACAACTGCGCGCCCTGGCTGCACCGCGAGGTCACGCTGATCCAGCCCACGCTGCGTGTCGTCGTCGCGCTCGGCGCGTTCGCCTGGGCCTCGTGGTGGCCGGTGCTTCGCCAGGTGTACGGGCAGCGCCCGCCCAGCCCGCGACCGGCGTTCGGTCATGGGGCACACTGGTCCGGCACAGCCGCTCCGGACTTGCTGGGCTGCTACCACGTCAGCCAGCAGAACACCTTCACCGGGCGGCTGACACCAAAGATGCTGGACGACGTCTTCGACCAGGCTAAGCACCTGGCCGGGGTGGACTGAGACACGCGGTGGGGTGGTGGCGATGACGGACGGAACACGCGCCCCCGCCCCGTCGCAGGCCGCCGAGCCGGGGGTGTTGCGCCCGGCGCTCGGTCTGCTCCGCCGGTGGTGGCCGGTCGCCGCGGTCGCCGCCCTGCTCGCCGGTGCCGCGCTGGCGTCCGCGCACTCGTCGATCGGGGCCAGCCGGATTCCGCCGGCCGCGGACAACGTCCCGTGGGTGCCCGAATACCCGACCGCCGAGCCGTCGCCGTCCATTCCGATCGAGCCGCGTACTGCCGGTGAGGCCACCCAGGCGCACATACCGCAGTGGATCGCCACCGTGGCAGTGGCGCTGCTCGGGCTGGCCATTCTCGCCGCCCTCGGTTACCTGTCCTGGATTCTGATCCGGGGCGTACTGCGCCGCACCACCCGGGCCCTGCCGGCGCAGCGGGCCCGGCGTACCGCCGAGGGCACCGCCCGTGAGGTGGTCGCCGCCCTCGACGCCGGCCTGGTGGAGCTGGACGACCGGGACACCGACCCGCGGGTGGCGGTGATCGCCTGCTGGGTACGCCTGGAGGAGGCCGCCGCCGCGGCCGGTGTGCCACGGCTCGCCGGGGACACCCCCACCGATCTGGTCAGCCGGCTGCTGCGGGGTGACCCGGAGGCCGGCGTTCCGGCGATCGTCAGCACCGACGTGCTGGCCGAGTTCGCGCACGTCTACCGGGAGGCCCGCTACGCCACCCGCCCGGTCGACGAACGCACCCGCGACCAGGCTCGCGCCGCACTTCGTCGGCTGCGCGGAGAGCTCACGGCGGTGACCCCATGAGCAGCACCAGCATCGACGACCTGCTCGGGTCCGAGGAGGAGGCGGCGCCGAGGGGCCCGCAGGAGCCCCGGTCCCGGGTCGGCCCGGTGGTACGCGCCCTCGCGTGGGCCGCCGCGGTCGTCGCGGTGCTGCTCGTCGGCCTCCGCGCGGTCGGCCTGCAGGTCTCGCTGCCCGTCCTCGTCGCCGGGGTGCTCGCCGTGCTCGCGGTCCGCCGGGTCACCGCCCTGCTCGCGCCGCCACCTCCGTCGCCGGCGGGTGGCCGGGGCGGGACGGGCGAGGAGGACGGCAGCTACAACTGGGGTGCCCGGGACGCGTTGCGCACCGCGATCAATCGCTGGGAGTGGCCGCTTGACTGGTCCACGACCCGACCCGAACGTTTCACCGGGGTGGTCCTGCCCCGGATCGCCGAACTGGCCGACGAGCGGATGCGCCTGAAGCACGGTGTCACCCGCGAGTCGGACCCGGCCCGCGCCCGTGTCCTGCTGGGTGACCGGCTGTGGACGTTCCTGGAGACCCCGCCTCGCCGCACCCCGTCGCCACGCGACCTTGCGGTGATCGTCGCCGAACTGGAGAAAATCTGATGAACGACGTGGACCGGAGCATTGCCCCCGCCGAGGTCGGCCACCTGGCCCGGGCGGTCCTGGACGCCGTCGGCACCGTCGTGGTCGGCAAGCGGGACGCGTTGGAGCTGGTCCTCGCCGGCATCCTGGCGGGCGGTCACGTGCTGCTCGAAGATCTGCCGGGGCTGGGCAAGACGCTTACCGCTCGCTCGTTCGCCCAGGCGCTGGGCCTGGACTTCCGCCGGTTGCAGTTCACCCCCGACCTGCTCCCCGCCGACGTCACCGGCTCGTTCCTCTACGACCAGCGCAACGGCGACTTCACCTTCCGGGCCGGGCCGGTCTTCACAAACCTGCTGCTCGCCGACGAGATCAACCGGACGCCGCCGAAGACGCAGTCCGCGCTGCTGGAGGCCATGCAGGAGAAGCAGGTTTCGGTGGAGGGGGTGACCTACAAGCTGGACGAGCCGTTCCACGTGCTGGCCACCGCCAACCCCATCGAGTACGAGGGCACGTACCCGCTGCCCGAGGCGCAGCTGGACCGGTTCCTGCTGCGGGTCTCCTTCGGTTACCCGCAGCACGAGGAGGAGTGGGAGGTGCTCCGCCGCCGGATGAGCCGCCGCCGTGAGGAGGCGGACATCAAGGCGGTGGTCGACGCCGCCACGCTGCGGGCCATGCAGGCCGCCCTGGAGGACGTGGTGGTGGAGGACTCCATCGGCCGCTACATCGTCTCCCTCACCGCGGCCACCCGGGAGCATCCTTCGGTGCTGGTCGGCGCCTCCCCGCGGGGATCGCTGGCACTGCTGCTGCTGGCCCGGGTCCGGGCGGTGTTCGGCGGACGCGACTACGTGGTGCCGGAGGACGTCAAGGAGGTCGCGGCTCCCGCCCTGGCCCACCGGATCACCCTGCGCCCGGAGATGTGGCTGCGCCGGGTCGACCCGGCGTTCGTGGTCGGCGAGGTGCTGGAGGCCACCCCCGCCCCGGCGAGCGGCGCGCTGCCCAGCTACGCCGCGGGCGGGCCTCGGCACTGATGACCGGACCGACCGAGCCGATGGCCACCGAGCCGGAACCGGCCGCCGGCTGGGCACCCACCCGGGCGCTCGGCCGGGCGGTGCTGCTCGCCGGCCTGCTGCTGGTGGCGGGTGTGCTGCTGGGGCGTGTCGACCTGATCGTGCTGGCCGCCCCGTTCGCGCTGGGCACCGCGTACGCGCTGCGCCGCCGGCCCACGGCGCTGCCGCAGGTGTGGATCACCCAGGGTGCGGACGGGCCGCTTGTCGAGGGCGGCGGCCTGACGGCTGCGGTGAGCGTCGGCAATCCGGACACGGTCGACTACGACCTGGTGGTGGTGCGTTCCCGCGTGTCGCCGTGGCTGCGCATCGACCGGGCCGGCTTCGCCCAGGACGGGGACGTGCCCGAGGTGCCGCCCGCCGCCGCGACGCCGGCCGGCGGCGGGGCTCCGGCCAACGGCAGGGGCCGTTCCCTCGCCGACCGGCCGTTCGTGACCGCAGTGCCCACCGGGACGGTGGCGGACCTGGAACTGGCCGGCCACGCCATGCGCTGGGGCCGGCATCCGGTCGGACCGGCCGGTGCCCGGGTCGCCACGGCGGGCGGCCTGCTGGTCTCCCGGGCGGTGCTCACCGAGCCGGTCCGGGTGCGGGTGTACCCGCGTACCGAGCCGTTCGAGGCCGTCGAGGCCATGCCCCGCGCCGCCGGGCTCGTCGGGGCGCACCACTCCCGCCGGCCCGGCGAGGGCGGCGAGTTGGCCGGGGTACGGATCTTCGCCCCGGGGGATCGACTGCGCCGCATCGACTGGCGGGTGTCGTTGCGCGCCCGGCAGTTGCACGTGGCGGCGACGCTCTCCGACCGCGACGCGGAGGTGGTGGTGCTGCTCGACGTGCTCGCCGAGGCGGGCCGCTCCGGCGGGGTGAGCGGCGCGGCCTCGGTGCTGGACACCACGGTCCGGGCCACGGCCGCGATCGCCGAGCACTACCTGCACCGCGGCGACCGGGTCTCCCTGCTGGAGTACGGGCCGGGAGCTCGCCGGCTGCGTCCGGCCGCCGGGCGTCGGCAGTACCTGACCGTTCTGGAGTGGCTGCTCGACGTGCACGTCCACCCGTCCTCGCACGAGCCGTACGACCAGGTTTTCGGCCCGCAACTGCTCTCCTCGGACGCGCTGGTGGTGGTGTTGACCCCGCTGCTGGACGAACGGTCGGCGCAGATGCTCGCCCGGCTGGCCCGCGCCGGGCGGTTCGTGGTGGCCGTCGACACACTGCCGACCGACCTTTCCGCGCCGAAGAACCTGGGCTGGGCCGAGGTGGCGTACCGGCTGTGGCGCCTGGATCGGGACGTCATGATCGGGCAGCTCCGGGAGCACGGCGTACCCGTGGTGCGCTGGGCCGGCGCCGGCAGTCTGGACCAGGTGTTGCGGGACGTGGCCCGGTTGGCGACGGCGCCGAGGGTGGGTGGCAGATGATCGACGCGGTGACCGGGCGGGTGCGGACCGCACAGAGGGCGGTGGCCCGCATCAGCGGCGCCCCGCTGCTGGTGCGGGCCGGGATCTTCGCCGTCGTGTTTGCCGGGTTCGCCCTGGCCTTCCCCGCCGAGGTGCTTTCCGGCCGTCCCCTCCTCTTCCTGGCGGTCGCCGCCCTGTTTCCCGCGTTCGGCCCGCGCCGGGTCTGGGCGGTCTTCACGGCGTTGGTCACGGTCGGCGGTTGGCTGCTCGCCACCGACGGGTACGGCCGCCCGGTCGCCCTCTGGCGGCTGCTCGCCGTCGCCGCCCTGCTCTACCTGGCGCACACCCTCTGCGCGCTTGCCGCGCTGTTGCCCTACGACGCGGTGGTGGACCCCGCGCTGATCAGCCGGTGGTTGCTGCGGGCGGGCGGCGTTCTGCTGGGCACCGCGGTGCTCGGGGTGCTGTTGTTGCAGGCCGCGGGCATGGGCGGCGAGGCCGGATACCAGTGGGTGACCCTGCTGGGGTTGCTGCTGTCCGTGGGGACGGCGGCGTTGCTGGGCTGGCTGCTGCGACGGCGGTGACCGCTGCGACCGGAGGGTTACGCAGGTCACATAGGTTGTGCTCCGTCACAGATGGGGGCCGCGAGCGGCATTACCTGAGCCGGCCGGGGAAAGATAGACAACGTGAATCCGAAGCGGATCCTTGTGGTGGGTGCCGGGCACGTCGGTCTGTACGCGGCGCTGCGCCTGTCGAAGAAGCTCAGCTCCCGTGAGGCTGAGGTCATGGTGGTGGACCCCCAACCGCACATGACCTATCAGCCGTTCCTGCCCGAGGCCGCGGCGGGCAACATCTCCCCACGGCACTCCGTGGTGCCGCTGCGCCGGGAGTTGAAGCGGTGCAAGATGGTGGCCGGCACGGTCACGCGGATCGAGCACGACCGCAAGGTGGCCACCGTTCAGCCGATCAGCGGCCCGGCCCGGGAGATCCCGTACGACCACGTGGTCGTGGCCCCGGGCTCGGTCTCCCGCACCCTGCCGATCCCCGGCCTGCACGAGCAGGGCATCGGGTTCAAGACCATCGGCGAGGCGATCTACCTGCGCAACCACGTCCTGGACCGGCTCGACGTGGCGGCCGCCACGGCGGATGCCGACGTCCGCCGTTCGGCGCTGACCTTCACCTTCGTCGGCGGTGGGTACGCCGGCATCGAGGCGCTCGCCGAGATGGAGGACATGGCTCGCGACGCCCTGCGCTACTACCCGGAGCTGAAGCAGGACGAGGTGCGCTGGGTGCTTGTCGAGGCGACCCAGCGGGTGCTGCCCGAGGTCGACAGGGACATGGGCGCCTACACCGTCCAGCAGCTGATGAAGCGCAACATGGACATCCGGCTGGACACCCGGCTCGAGTCCTGCGTCGACGGGGTGGTCAAGCTCTCCGACGGGGACAGCTTCCGGTCCGACACCATCGTGTGGACGGCGGGAGTGAAGCCGTCGCCGATGCTTGACGCGACCGACTTCCCCCGCGACGACCGTCGCCGGATCACCTGCCTGCCCACGCTTCAGGTCGTCGACGGTGACCAGGTGGTCGAGGGCGCGTGGAGCGCCGGCGACTGCGCCGCTGTGCCGGACCTCACCAAGGAGCCGGGCAACTTCTGCTCCCCGAGCGCGCAGCACGCGGTGCGCCAGGCCGCCCGGATGGCCGACAACATCACGGCCGTGATCCGGGGCCGCGAGCCGGTCAACTACAAGCACAAGCACGTCGGCAGCGTCGCGAGCCTCGGTCTGCACAAGGGCGTCGCCCAGGTGTACGGGATCAAGATGACCGGCTGGCCGGCCTGGGTCATGCACCGGACGTACCACATGAGCCGGATCCCGTCGTTCAACCGCAAGGTCCGGGTGGTGGTGGACTGGTCCCTGGCGTTCTTCCTCAAGCGTGAGGTGGTCGCCCTGGGGCAGCTGCACGACCCGCGCGAGGAGTTCGCCGAGGCGTCCCAGCCGGTCGGCGCTCCCCGCGTCTGACCCAGAGGTGCCCGAGAAGGGCCCCCGCTCACCGAACCCGGTGAGCGGGGGCCCTTCTCTGTGTGGGCTCGGGTGCGGGGGCGGTGGTCAGACCCGCCAGGTCCAGGCGTCGGCCACCCGGGTCGCGGGGCCGTAGAGCTGCTCCAGGGTGGTACGCAGGCTCTCCACGTGGGGGGCGTCGTCGGCCAGCACCACGCAGGAGGCGCCCCAGAAGTCCGCGTCCCAGGCGGCCTGCTGGCGCTGCTCGTCGCCGATGGCCGGCTGACCACCCCGCCGGGCGACGTCCGCCAGCAGAGCGGAGGTGGGCTGCTTGAAGGTGCCCATCGCCGCGGTGCCGCGCCGCCCGTACGGGCCGATGAAGAACCCCTCGGGCAGGCTGAAGGCAGCGTCGGCGGCGGTGGCCCAGCGCATCGGCCCGGGTTCCTTGGGCGTGGGCAGCGGCACCGGAACCAACACCCCACCCGGGGGTACGCACTCCCGCCAGTGGCCGCCGGTGATGAATTCCGGCACGGCGGGCCGAGCGATTGTCGGCAGGGGAGTCGGGAAGATCGGCAGCAGCGCCGCGCCGACGGCCAGTGGCACCAGCCGTCGGGCCCGGCCGGTGCCGCGCAGAGCCCTGTCGACGGCCAGCACGAGCAGTGTCGCGACGATCGGCAGCAACGCCAGCGCGAACCGCATCGGCAACGCTCCGTCCACCACCGGGAGTCCGCCGATCAGGGCGTACGGGCCGGGAAGCGCGGTCCTGGTGCCACCGAGCACCACCTCGGGGCCGAGCGAGAGCGTACCCATCACGAGGCCCGCCACGACGCAGGCGAAGACCAGTCGACGTCGCCCCACCCAGATCGCGCAGGCCACGGTGACCAGCAGGAGGGGCCAGCCGAGGAAGGTGTTGTATTCGGCGGGACCGGTGGTCAGCCGGGCCGCCTCGGCGCTGCCGGCCACCGACAGCGGGGAGACCGCCCACCAGCTGCCCAGGTCGGCGGAGAAGTACGCCGGGGTGAACATGCCGTCGGCAACCCCCTGCGGGCCGGCGAACTGGAACCACAGCGGATAGCCGAGCACCAGCAGGGAGAGCCCGGCGGCGATGGCCAGCCCACGGGCGAAGCCGGGCAGCGCCCGCCGGGCCAGGTCCCGGTCCGCCACGGCGTAGGTGATCGCCATCACCAGCAGCGTGACGGCGGCCAGGAAGAGCACCTCCTCGCCGATGAAGACCTGCGCGCCGACCGCGCCGGCCAGCCCGGCCGCCGAGGTGATCATCCGTCGGCGGTCCGGCCCGCCGGGTCGGACCCGTCCGGTCTCGTCGGGGGTCGCCGGGCCCGGGTCGGCCGCCCGCAGCAGCCGGACCACCAGCCAGACGATCACCGGCACCAGCCACTGGGCGGTCATGTGCAGGTGGCTGTTGGTCTGCGAGACCATGCCGGGGCCGAACCCGCACAGGCCACCGCCGAGCGCGGCGGCGAGCCGGCGGGCGCGCAGCGTCCGGTGGAAGAGCAGGTACCAGGCGACAGCGGTGCCGGCGAGGTTGGCGGCGGCGAGCAGCGCGAAGCTGACCGGTGCGCCCAGCAGCAGGGTGACCGGCGCGAAGACGACGCCGAGCGCGATCACCGTGGTGTTGGCCATCAGGTTGACGCCGTCGGGCGCGTTGAGCCGGTCGGTGCGCAGGTCGAAATCCCCGAGCAGCGCGCGGGCGTCGACCGCCAGGAACCATTCGTAGAGGGTCTGGTCCTCCGGGTTGAGCGCGAGGGTGCGGCCGGCCGGATCGGGCCACATGCCGTGGGTGAGCCAGCCGGCGAGCGCGACCCAGACCAGAGCGACAAGCAGATCCGCCCGGTGTCGGCGGACGGCTTCCCGCAGGCGGGTGACCCGAGGCCGGCGGTCGACCCGTTCGGCGAGGCGGAAGGCCTGCTCCGGGGCGGCGTCGGGGGCCGTGGGGGCTGCGCTGCTCACGGGATCGACCCTAATGTGGCCAGCCCTGCTGGGTACGTCGAGACGCCGCTAACCGGTTACGGTGACACTGCACAGCGCGTGTCGACGCGCCGGTGCCACCCGCCCGGGTGGTGGAAAGGCAGACACGGCCGCCTTAAAAGCGGCTGCCGCAAGGCGTGCGGGTTCGACCCCCGCCCCGGGCACCCCCCTCAGCTCGACACATTCTCATTCGTGATCACCAGGACTAGGCTGCGCCGTTTACTCTTGGAGGGCACGTTCACGTGCACACGACCCCCTGAGGGAGGCCAGACAGTGAAGACCTCGAACCCGGTGCTCGCCCGGCTCGGCCAGGCGGCCGAGCGGGAGCGTTCCGCCGGGTACGCCCCGGCCGGGCCGTACGGACAGCCCGGCATTCCCCAGCAGTACCCGTCCCAGGCCGGTTACCCGGCCGCGCCGCCCACCGTGGCGCCGATGACTGTCGACGACGTCGTCGTCAAGACCGTCGCTCTGCTCGGCATCCTCGGCATCACCGCCGCGGCAGCCTGGGTGCTCGTGCCCGACGCGCTCGTCGGCACCGCCTGGATCGGCGCGGCAGTGGTCGGGCTGGTCCTCGGTTTGATCATCTCGTTCTCCCGGATGGCCAACCCGGCCCTCGTCATCGCGTACGCGGTCGTCGAGGGTGTCTTCGTCGGCATGGTCAGCAAGGCGTTCGAGACGCTCTACGACGGCATCGTGCTCCAGGCGGCGGTGGCCAGCTTCGGCATCTTCTTCCTGATGGCGATGCTCTACCGGGCGAAGGTCATCCGGGCCACCCCGGCGTTCGTCAAGGGCATGATCGCGGCGATGGTCGGCCTCTTCGCCGTCATGATGATCAACCTGGTGCTGGCGCTGTTCGGCGTCAACACCGGCCTGCGTGACGGCAGCCCGTTGGCCATCGGCTTCAGCCTGGTCTGCATCGTGGTCGCCTCGCTGAGCTTCGTGCTCAGCTTCAAGGAGATCGAGGACGGCGTCCGGATGGGCCTGCCGCAGCGCTACTCCTGGGTGGCGGCGTTCGGCATCCTGGTCAGCCTGGTCTGGCTCTACATCGAGATCCTGCGTCTGCTGAGCTACTTCCAGGGCGACGACTGACCTCGTCCGCACTGCCGACCGGCGCCCGCTCCCGCTTCGGCGGGGGCGGGCGCCGTCGTCGGCGCCGTTTCCCCGCCGCCGCCGGCCCGTCCGGGGCAGAGTGACTGCGAGGGCGTGACACAAGCCCTGGGGGTACGCGGGCCAAGGAGGCGGCGGTGCGCAGCAACAACCCGGTGCTCAACCGGCTGGACGAGACCGGCCGGGTGGAGTCCCGGGTGCTCGGTGCCCGCGACGTCGAGCCGATGACCGTCGACGACGTGGTGACCCGTACCGTCGGGTTGTTGCTGGTCACCGGTGTGGCGGCGGCGGTGTCCTGGGCGGTGGTCCCGGACGCGGCCTGGCTCGGCGCCGCGCTGGCCGGCAGCGCGCTCGCCTCGATCGCGCTGGTCCTGGTCATCTCGTTGCGGGGCATCACCAATCCGGTGCCGATCGTCGGCTACGCCGTGCTCCAGGGCCTGCTGCTCGGGGTGGCGAGTCGCACCTTCGAGCAGGTCTACCCGGGCATCGTCGTGCAGGCGGTGGCCGGCACGTTCGGCGTCTTCCTCGGCATGGCGGCGCTCTACCGGGCCCGGGTGATCCGGGCGACGCCCCGGCTGGCCCGCCTGGTGATCGGGACGCTGCTCGGGATCGCCGTGCTCAGCGTGGTCAACCTGGTGTCGTACCTGATCTCCGGCCGGTCTGCTCTGGCGGTCTACAGCGTCAGTGGACAGGTGGGCTGGCTGCCGTACGCCTTCTCGGTGGTGGCCATCATCGCCGGTGCGTTCAGTTTCATCCTGGACTTCGACCTCGTCGAGCGCTCGGTGCGCGACGGTCGACCCCGCCGGTACGCGTGGCTGAGTGCGTTCGGCCTGCTCACCGGCCTGGTTTTCCTCTACTGGCAGCTGCTGCGACTGCTCAGCTACCTGCGTCGCTGACCGGCGCGCGGGTCGGCCGTAGACTCGGCGGCGATGAGCGCAGCGGAGTTGGAACAGGCCGTACGGTTGCTGGTCGGTCAGGTCGGGCACTGGCAGCAGCCGCGCTGGGCGGCCGTCGCGACGACCGGCAACGTGCCCCGCGCCGACCTGGTGCACCGGTTGGTGCAGGAGCTCGCCAACCTGGCCGCCGACGCCGAGGGCACACCGCGCCGGAGCGTGCCCCGGCTCGACAACGATCTGGCGCTGCCCGACCAGTTGCGGGTGGTGACGGCCGACCTGCGGGCCGCCGGAGCCGGCGACGAGGTGTTGGCGCGGGCCGCCGCCGAGGTGACGGCGACCCGCAGCGCGCTCTGAGGCCCGCGGGGCGGGCCTGCCTCAGCTCAGCTCAGCCGTTCGAGCACCATGGCCATGCCCTGGCCGCCGCCCACGCACATGGTCTCCAGACCGATGGTCTTGTCGTGCCACTCCAGGGCGTTGAGCAGGGTGCCGGTGATCCGGGCGCCGGTCATACCGAACGGGTGGCCGACCGCGATCGCGCCCCCCATCACGTTCAGCTTCTCCTCCGGGATGCCCAGCTCGCGGTAGGACGGAATGACCTGCGCCGCGAAGGCCTCGTTGATCTCGACGAGGTCGACGTCGTCGATGGTCATGCCGGCCCGGCGCAGCGCCTGCCGGGACGCCTCGACCGGCCCGAGGCCCATGATCTCCGGCGACAGGGCTGTCACACCTGTGGAGACGATCCGGGCCAACGGGGTCAGCCCCAACTCCTCGGCCCGCTGGGCGCTCATCACCACGACGGCTGCCGCGCCGTCGTTGAGCGGGCAGCAGTTGCCCGCGGTGATCCGACCATCCGGACGGAACACCGGCTTCAGGCCGGCGACCGCGTCCAGGGTGACGCCGGCCCGGGGGCCGTCGTCGGTGCTCACCACGGTGCCGTTCGGCGTGGTGACCGGGGTGATCTCCCGGGCCCAGAGGCCGTCGGCGATGGCCTTCTCGGCGAGGTTCTGGCTGCGTACGCCGAACTCGTCCATGTCGGCGCGCGTCACGTCGTACACCTGGGCCAGGTTTTCCGCGGTCTGCCCCATGGTCAGGTAGATGTCGGGCAGCTCACCGGCCTCGCGCGGGTCGGTCCACACCTCGGCGCCGCCCTGCGTGCGGCGCTTCGAGCGCTCGCTGGCCGCCCCGAAGCGCGGGTTCTCCCAACCGCCGCCGACAAGCGCCTGCGCCTCGGGCGGCAGCCCGTCGGAGCTGCCCCGGGCATAGCGGGAGACCATCTCCACGCCCGCGGAGACGAACACGTCACCCTCGCCGGCCCGGATCGCGTGCATCGCCATCCGGGTGGTCTGCAACGACGAGGCGCAGTAGCGGGTCAGGGTGGCACCGGGCACAGTGTCCAGACCGAGCAGGGTGGACACCACCCTGGCCATGTTGAAGCCCTGCTCGCCCCCGGGCAGGCCGCACCCGAGGTAGAGGTCGTCGATGGTGGTCGGGTCGAGCGCGGGGATCTTGTCCAGTGCGGCCTGGACGATTGTCGCGGCGAGGTCGTCGGAGCGGACGTCGCGCAGGGACCCCTTGTGTGCCCGGCCGATGGGGGAGCGGGCGGTGGCGACGATGACGGCGTCGCGGGACGACTCAATCGGCATGAGCCAACGTTAACCCGTCAGTAACATGGCGCGGAAGGAGCCGGCGCGGCGGGAAATGTCACCCGACCATGGAGTTATAGCGCCGACTCGCCGGTCGGACGAGCAATAACTCCATGATCAACGGCGAGAGGCTGGCCGGGGACGATCTAGCGCCGGGTCGCGACCGTCGCCGCGGCGACGATGGCGGGCAGCAGCGCGTGCGCCCACACCCGGTAGCCGTCGGCGGAGGGGTGGAAACCGTCGTGGCAGAGCGTCCCCGCGTCGGCCCGGAACACCGGCCCGGTCTCGGTGGCGAGGTCGACTACCGAGCCACCGGCGTCCAGCACGGCGGCGGTCTGCGCGCGGGCCATCCGACGCCCGGACCAGCCGATCACCTGGCGCAGTGGCGGTGCGATGGCACGCACCGCGCCGAGGTCGGGGCAGGTGCCCACCACCACCTCGACCCGCGCCTCCCGCAGCCGGTGCACCGCAGCGGCCAGATAGGCCGCCGCGTCGGAGGGGCGGCGCAGCCCGGTGGCGTCGTTCGCGCCGATCAGGATCAGCGCCACGTCGGGTCGTTCACCGAGCAGGGCTCGGGCCACCTGGGTGGCGAGGTCCGTCGAGCGGGAACCGGAGACGCCGACGCTGGACAGGTGCACGCGTCGACCGGTCGGGCCCTCGGCGAGCAGGTTGGCCAACTGCCCGCCGATGGTGTCGTCGAGACGGTCGACGCCCACGCCGAGCGCCGACGAGTCGCCGAGCAGCACCAGCCGCAGCGGCGGAGCGCCCGCCCGGCCGATCGTGGCCCGCAGGGCCAGCCCCAGCTCCGGTTGGGCGTAGCGCCGGTGCCGGGCGACGAACGCCTCCCCGGCCAGGACGGCCGCGCCGCCCACGGTGCCGGCGAGCAGCGAGAACGCCGCCGCCCGGCCCAGTCGGCCGGCGAGGCCCGCGGTCGTGCCCCGCTCGCTGCGCTCGTTCATGCCAGTCCCTCCACTGTCGAGGCGTCCGGGGCGGATCCGTGCTGCGGCACCGCGCCGACACCGAAGAACGCCCGGCGGCGCAACTGCGCCCACCGGCCGGCCGGCCCCCGGTCGCGGCCCCGGACCTGGGTGCCACTGACCTCGGTGCCGGCGTGCCGGGCCGCCTCCGCAGCGGCCTCCGGCAGCGACCGTACGCCCTCTCCCCACGTCGGTGTGGTCCGTCGTTCCTGCCCTGCGCCGAGCGCCGACAGCATCGTCGGCAGGAGCGCGGCGGCGGCCATCGCGTATCCCTCGGCGGAGGGATGGAACCGGTCCCACGCGAACATCCGGGTCGGCTCCGCCGTGAACCGGGGGCCGAGGAGATCACCGAGAGAGACCGTCCAACCGCCCGCCTCCACCACGGCGACCGTCTGGGCCGCGGCGAGTTGGCGGCTCCACCGGTGCGCCAGCCACCGCAGCGGGGGCTGGATCGGGCGGATCGCACCCAGGTCGGGGCAGGTGCCGACGACCGCCTCGCACCCGGCGTCACGCAGCGTGTGCACCGCCTCGACGAGGTAGCGCACTGCCAGCCCACGCGGGGTCCGGTTGGTGATGTCATTGCCGCCGATGAGGATCACCGCGATGTCGGGTCGGCACTCCAGCGCCGCTTCCACCTGGTGGCGCAGCGCCGCGGAGATGGCACCGACCACCGCGAAGCGGTGCAGTTGCACAGGCCGGTGCAGTCGACGGGACAGCCCGGTGGCGAGCAGCGCCCCGGGCGTCTCCCGACGGCGGTGCACCCCGTAGCCGGCGGCCGACGAGTCACCGAGCACGACCATGGTGAGGGCCGGGCCGGGGAACTTCGCGCCGTAGATCCCGTCGATGCGCGGTGGCGGCGCCTCGGCCATCGGGATGGTGCGCCGGGCCTGCCGGGCCTGGCCGAGCAGCACCCCGCCGGTCGCCACCGCGGCCGCCGCGGTGGCGCCTGTCCCGATCGCCGCCAGGCGGGCGAACCGCAAGGTCTGCCGCCAGCGCTCTCCGGGTACGACGGAATCAGCCACCCCCATACCGCGACATTATCGCGCCGCCCCGACATGCCGCTGTCGTCGTGACGGCACCCGAGTGCCTGGAAACCGACGCGACGGGGTATCCGTAGGGCGGAGGCCGGCGGACTTGCGCCGACCCGCCACGCTGATCCGGCGGAGAGGAGCGCGACGATGGGGAAGACACTGAAGCGCAGCGCGGCCTTCGCGGCCCTGGCGCGGGCACTGACGGCAGGGGCACGCGGGGGGCCGTCGCTGGGCACCCGCCTGGCCGCCCTGCCCCGGATGATCCGGGCCACCACCAAGGGGGAGTACGACGGCGGCCTTCGGCTGGCCCTGATGACGGCGGCGACGGCGTACATCGTCTCGCCCATCGACCTGCTCCCGGAGATCCCGCTGGCGATCTTCGGGCTGGCCGACGACGCGGTCATGATCACGTGGTTGGCGGGCAGCGTGCTCGCCGAGACCGATCGCTTCCTCCAGTGGGAGGCGGGGCGCAGCTCGGTCATCCCCGGGGGGCTGGTGCCCTGACGACACGTACGCTGGACGGCGAGGAAACGTCTGCCCGGCCGCCGTTGCCGGCGCCGCAACGAAGGGCACACCGTGCAGTTCTACGACAACGTCGTCGACATGATCGGCAACACCCCGCTGGTCCGTCTGCGTAACGTCACCGCGGGCATCCAGGCCACCGTGCTGGCCAAGGTGGAGTACGTCAACCCGGGCGGCTCGGTCAAGGACCGGATCGCGCTGCGGATGGTGGAGGACGCCGAGGCCGCCGGCCTGCTCAAGCCCGGCGGCACCATCGTCGAGCCGACAAGCGGCAACACAGGTGTCGGGCTGGCCCTGGTGGCCCAGCTCAAGGGCTACAAGTGTGTCTTCGTCTGCCCCGACAAGGTCAGCCAGGACAAGCAGGACGTGCTCCGGGCGTACGGCGCCGAGGTGGTGGTCTGCCCGACCGCCGTCGCCCCGGAGGACCCGCGCTCGTACTACAACGTCTCCGACCGGCTGACCCGCGAGATCCCCGGCGCCTGGAAGCCCGACCAGTACAGCAACCCGGCCAACCCGCGCTCGCACTACGAGACCACCGGCCCGGAGCTGTGGAAGCAGACCGAGGGCGGGCTCACCCACTTCGTGACGGGCGTCGGCACCGGCGGCACCATCTCCGGCATCGGCCAGTACCTCAAGGAGGCCTCCGAGGGTCGGGTGCGCATCATCGGGGCCGACCCGGAGGGTTCGGTCTACTCCGGCGGCACCGGCCGTCCGTACCTGGTGGAGGGTGTCGGCGAGGACTTCTGGCCGGAGACGTACGACAGGGGTGTCGCCGACGAGATCGTCGAGGTCTCCGACAAGGCGTCCTTCGAGATGACCCGGCGGCTGGCCCGCGAGGAGGGGCTGCTGGTCGGCGGTTCCTGCGGGATGGCGGTGGTCGCCGCGCTGGAGGTCGCCCGCAGGGCCGGCCCGGACGACGTGGTCGTGGTGCTGCTGCCGGACGGCGGTCGGGGCTACCTCTCCAAGATCTTCAACGACTCGTGGATGGCCCGGTACGGCTTCCTCGACAACTCCGGCGCCGAGCCGACCGTGGCCGACGCGCTGGCCAGCAAGCCGGGCGGGCTGCCCGAGCTGGTGCACGTGCACCCCACCGAGACGGTTCGCGACGCCATCGACTACATGCGCGAGTACGGCGTCTCCCAGCTGCCGGTGCTCAAGGCAGAGCCGCCGGTGGTGACAGGTGAGGTGGCCGGCTCGATCGCCGAGCGGGACCTGCTCGACGCGCTCTTCACCGGCCAGGCCCACCTGCACGACACGATCGAGCGGCACATGGGCGACCCGCTGCCGATGATCGGTGGCGGCCAGCCGGTCAGCGAGGCGGTCGGCCTGCTGGAGAAGTCCGACGCCGCCCTGGTCCTGGTCGACGGCAAGCCCAAGGGAGTCCTCACCCGCCAGGACCTCCTGTCCCACCTCGGCGCCCACTAGCCCAGCCCCAACCCCGCCCCGCCCTCCCCCCGTTGCCCGTCGATCTTGCGCTTTCTGTCCCCGCATATGCCGCATAAACGACATACGCACGACAGAAAGTGCAAGATCGACGCAGTGGGGGCGGGGCAGGGCAGGGCGGGGTCAGGGTGGGGCAGGGCTAGAGGGGGCGGGTGTAGCGGAGTTGGCGGGTTGGTGCTGATCCGATCGCCTCGTCCCGTTCGGTGCCCGTCGGGGTCCAGCCGCCGCGCTCGTAGAAGGCGCGGGCGTGCGCGTTCTCCCGCAGCACCCAGAGCACCGCGCGCCGCCAGCCACGGGCCCGCATGGCCTCCAACGTGTCGACCATGAGCGTGCGACCGGTGCCTCGGCCCTGCTCGGCAGGGTCGAGATGGATCGCGTTGAGTAGCCCGGTGGCGGGGTCGTCCTCGTCGTCCGGACCCAGGTAGCTGAACCCGACAAGCGCCCCGGCCCGTTCGGCCACGGTCATCCGGTGGTTGTCCCGCTCCCACTGCCACCGCTCCGCCCAGTACCGCCCCATCGCCTCCGGCGTCGGGTCGGCCAACGCCTCGGCCGGCAGGAAGGCGGAGTACGCGGCGATCCGGGAGCGCTGGTGCAGGGCTCCCACCGCCATCATGTCGCGAGCGGTCGCGGGGCGGAGCGAGACGGTCATCCGGCCGAGGCTACCCGGCGGGGTGGGAGCTGCACCGTGGTCAGGTCCTCGGCGATGATCAGGTCGCCGTCGAAGTGCGCGCGGGCCTCGTCGTGGAACCGGCGCGGGTCGGAGTAGCGCTGGGAGAAGTGGGTGAGCACGAGCCGGCGTACCCCGGACTCGGTCGCCACCCGGGCGGCCTGCGCCGCGGTCAGGTGGCCGGCCTCGGCGGCGAGCGCGGCCTCCGACTCCAGGAAGGTCGACTCGATGACCAGCAGGTCGGCGTGCTCGGCGAGGGCGTACACCCCGTCGCAGAGGCCGGTGTCCATCACGAACGCGAACCGCTGCCCCGGCCGGGGGACGCTCACCTCGTCGCGGGTGACGCGACGTCCGTCGAGGTCCAGGTGCCCGACGCGGATCAGCTCGCCGACTGCCGGCCCACTGATGCCGTACGCGGACAGCCGCTCCGGCAGCATCCGGTGGCCGTCCGGCTCGACCAGGCGATAGCCGTACGTCTCGATGGGGTGCCGCAGTCGGCGTGCCTCCAGGGTGCCGCAGCCCAGCGCGATCCGCTGCCCGTCCTCCTCGATCGGGGTGACGTCCAACTCGGCGGTCTCGTGAAAGGAGGTGGCGTGCCGCAGCCGGGCGAAGTACTCGGCGCCGCCCGCCGGGAAGTGCACGGCGACCGGGTGCGGCACCCGGTCCAGGGAGAGTCGCTGGATGGTGCCGGGCAGGCCGAGGCAGTGGTCACCGTGGAAGTGGGTGACGCAGATGCGGGTCAGGTCGGTGGCCGTGACCGTGGTGTGGAGGAACTGGCGCTGGGTGCCCTCGCCCGGGTCGAAGAGGATCACCTCGTCGTCCCAGCGCAGCACGTACCCGTTGTGGTTGCGCTGACGGGTCGGCGCCTGGCTGGCCGTTCCGAGGATCACCAGCTCGCGCATGGACATCGCCGCTCCCCGGAGATGGAGCGACCCCCGGGGCGCTCCGCGCTGGTGCGCGGGCCGGCTGGACTTGGCCGGCACCCCGGGGGTCGGGTGGCTGTCGTGGATTCGCCGCACCGCTGCCACACGGTCTCGACGATGGTGCTGGTGCCCGCCTCGCGGCGGACCGATCACTGTCGAGGACAGCGGCTAGCTGACAGCCACCTCACGAGTCCGATTGCTATACAAGTCTGGACCACCTCCCTTCACGTGTACGGCCACGTTATCGAGTCCCGGCGAGGCTCCGCAACGGATTTGAATCACAGGCGGAGCGGGAAGCTCAGCTGTCGAGGATGCTCCGGGTTTGGTAGCCGCCGTTGAAGGCCCGGTCGCCGCTGTCGCACCAGGCGGATGCGGTCTGCTTGTTTGGGATGACCCAGACCCAGGAGGAGTAGCGGTCGTAGTCCGGCGCCCAGGAGACGTCGCAGCGGACCTTCGCCCGGAACGTGCCGGCACCGCCCCAGCAGGTCGCGTAGCCGGTACGAGAATCGCTGTAACCGCTCGTGCAATTCTCCGGGTAGCCGGGCGGCCCGGCCTGCGCGCTACCCGCGGTGAACAAACTGGCAGCGATGCCGATCGCGACAGTTAGCACCGCCGCGTGGATTGCCCGTCGTTTTCCCATGCCGACTTCCTCCCGTTGGGTGGTCGCCCCGCCAGACTGCGGGCGAGGCGACTGAAGTTTATGGATCATGGGAGCTGTCGGCAACGAGCTGATTACGCCACGAGATATCGGTTGTCTCGCATATCCACGGAGAAAACCTGGCGTCGTGCGGGGTCGCCGCCAGGTGGCCGAAAACGGGACCGGGCCCACGGTGTGACGAACACACCGTGGGCCCGGAGCTGGACGACAGGTTTCAGCCGCCGACGCGGGCCACGCCGACCGGGCAGCTCAGCCCGTTCGGGCCGTGGTTGCAGTAGCCGTTCGGATTTTTGGTCGGTGCCAGGTACTGCTGGTGGTAGTCCTCGGCGAAGTAGTAGCTGCCGAGCGGAGCGATCTCGGTGGTGATCTCACCCTTGCCGGCCCGGCTCACGATCGGCTGGAACGCGTCCCGGGACGACTCGGCGATGGTCCGCTGCTCGTCGGTGGTCGTGTAGATCGCCGAGCGGTACTGGGTGCCGACGTCGTTGCCCTGGCGCATGCCCTGGGTCGGGTCGTGGTTCTCCCAGAAGACCTTCAGCAGGTCCTCATAGTTGATCTTGCTGGGGTCGTACACCACCTGGACGACCTCGGCGTGCCCGGTCCGGCCGGAACACGTCTCCTCGTACGTCGGGTTCTTGGTGCTGCCACCCGCGTACCCGGCGGAGGTGGTGTAGACGCCCGGCAGCGTCCAGAACAGCCGCTCGGCGCCCCAGAAACAGCCCATGCCGAAGACCGCTACCTGCAGGCCCTCCGGGAACGGGCCCTTCAACGGGGTGCCCAGCACCTCGTGGCGGTCGGCGACCGGCATGGCGATCGGACGGCCCGGCAGGGCCTGGTCGGGCGAAACCATCTCAGCGTTCATACGGCGCAAAAACACGTGGGGATCTCCTCTCGTACCTCTCCCAGCGTGTAACACCGGTGGGTCCACCTTCCTTACCCGCGCCGGTGTGACTCAGGCCCCGCCCGGGAGTGCGGCGGCAACCCGTTTCGCGTAGGCCCCGGCCTCGGCGTCGTCCTCGTAGCGGGTACGCGGCCAGAAGAAGCCCCGCAGCCCGTCGCCCTTGGTTCGTGGGACCACGTGGGTGTGCAGGTGTGGGACGGACTGGGACACCTTGTTGTTCATCGCCACGAACGTCCCACCGGCGCCCAGGCCGGTCTCCACGGCCACCGCCAGGTGCTGGACCAGCGCGAAGTAGCCGGGCAGCAGGTCCGCCGGCAACTCGGCAAGGGTCACCAGGTGGACTCGGGGCACCACAAGCACATGCCCCTTGAACACCGGTCGGGTGTCCAGGAACGCCACCCCGTCCGGTGTGTCGGCCACCCGGAACGCCGGCACCTCACCCGCCACGATCCCGCAGAACACGCAACCGCTCATCGGCTCAGGCTATGCCGGGGCGGACGGACCACGGTGCCCCCCCACGCATGCATCGACTGTGATAGTCATAGACAAGTCTGGATAAGCACACGGGGGGAAGACGTGCTGTCGCGACAGCGACGCCCGGCCGGTCGGCCGAGGCGGGCTGCCGCGTGGACGGCGTCCGCACGGCGACGAGCCGATTCCTCGTGTCGACCTGACGACCCCGGCTGTCCGGGTCCCGTTCGTCGAACCTCGAAAGGACGCACCTTGCTCATCAGAAGACGCCCGACCCTGGCCCTGGCCGCCCTGACCGTCGGGCTGCTGACCGCCGCGATCTCGACCCCCGCCCAGGCGGCTCCCGCGCAGACGGCCACCCCGCTGTCGCTGCCGGGGGTGGCCGACGTGGTGTCGGCCGGTGACCGGGTCTTCGTCAGTGGTGGCTACTCCTCGACCGAGGTCGTGGTGACCAGCGCGACGGGCACCGTGGTCGGCACCCTGTCGGGGCTGCCCGGCCCCAGCGACCTGCTGCTCAGCGCCGACCGGCAGACGCTCTACGTGGCGCTGCCCAGCGCCAACGCCATCGCCGCCTTCAACACCGGGTCGCTTGTCGAGTCGGCCCGGTACGACACCGGCGAGGGGGAGTGCCCGTCGTCGCTCGCGTTGACCGGGCGCTACCTGTGGTTCGGCTACGGCTGTGACCAGTGGGGCGGCAACATCGGCCGGATCGACCTGGGACGCCAGCCGGCCCTGGTGACCACCGGGGTGGCCACCGGCCAGGACTTCTACGACGCCCCGCTGCTGACCGCCGCCAGCCAGAACCGTTCGGTGTTGCTGGCCGGGCAGCCCGGGTTGAGTCCCGCGTCGGTGTACGCGTACACGATCGGCGCCGGGGGCGCACTGAGCGCACCCCGGGAGAACGACTTCATGGCGGTCGGCAGCAACCTGCGAGACGTCGCGCTCGACCCCACCGGCACCACCGTCTTCACCGCTTCCGGCTCCCCGTACAAGGTGCAGGCGTTCCCGTTCGCCGACATCAGCACCCCGTCGGCGACCTACGACACCGGCGCGTACCCGAGTGCGGTCGAGGTGTCCCGCGACGGCACCAAGGTCGCCGGCGGAGCGGACGCCTCCTATGACCCGGACGTGTTCCTCTTCCGGGCCGACGGCACCGAGCTGGCCCACTTCGAGCTGAACGACGAGCTCAGTCCGGGCGCGCTGGCCTGGGCGCCCAACGGAGCCCGGGTCTACGCGGTGTCCTACGACTGGACCGGCGTCCGCCCGGTCACCCTGCACGTCCTGCCCGTTCCGGCCGGCTGACCGGCTCGCCGGCGGATCGTCGGCGTGTGCGGGGCCGGGCCAGACGGTCCGGCCCCGCCCGGGAGCGCGGGTTCCGTTCCAGCCCTCTGCGTCGGGGCACTAGCCTCACCAGAATGACCCACGGCTTCGACACGCTCGCGATCCACGCCGGTCAGGACCCCGAGGCGCGGACCGGCGCGGTGATTCCACCGATCTACCAGACCAGCACGTACGCCCAGGACGCCGTCGGCGCGCCCCGGCTCGGCTACGAGTACAGCCGCTCCGGTAACCCGACCCGCGACGCGCTCCAGGAGTGCCTGGCAGCGCTGGAGGGTGGGCCGGTAGGGCTCGCCTTCGCCAGCGGTCTGGCGGCGGAGGACGCCCTGCTGCGGACCGTCTGCCAGCCGGGCGACCACGTGGTGATCCCGGACGACGCCTACGGCGGCACGTACCGGCTGTTCGCCCGGGTCGCCCAGCGCTGGGGCCTGGAGTTCACCCCGGCGAAGGTCTCCGACCCGGCGGCGATCCGGGCGGCGATGCGGCCCGGCCGCACGAAGATCGTCTGGCTGGAGACGCCGACCAACCCGCTGCTGGGCATCGCCGACATCGCCGCCCTGGCCGCCGTGGCACACGACGCGGACGCGCTGCTGGTGGTGGACAACACCTTCGCCTCGCCCTACCTGCAACAGCCGATCGCGTTCGGCGCGGACGTGGTGGTGCACTCCACCACCAAGTACATCGGCGGGCACTCCGACGTGGTCGGTGGCGCCCTGGTCGTCGCGGACGCCGCGCTCGGCGAGGAGCTGCGCTACCACCAGAACGCGATGGGCGCGATCAACGGCCCCTTCGACGCCTGGCTCACCCTGCGCGGCATCAAGACCCTCGGCGTACGCATGGACCGGCACTGTGACAACGCCGAGCGGCTGGCCGCATACCTCGACGGGCACGCCAAGGTGGCCCAGGTGCTCTACCCCGGGCTGCCGTCGCACCCTGGTCACGAGATCGCCGCCAAGCAGATGCGCCGGTTCGGCGGCATGATCTCGTTCCGTGCCGCAGGTGGTGAGGAGCACGCCGTGGACATCTGCAACCGCGCCAAGCTCTTCATACTCGCCGAGTCGCTGGGAGGCGTGGAATCCCTGATCGAGCACCCGGGTCGGATGACACACGCAAGTGCTGCCGGCTCGCCGCTTGAAGTTCCCGGCGATCTCGTGCGACTGTCTGTCGGCATCGAGACGGTCGACGACCTACTCGCCGATCTGGAGCAGGCGCTGGGCTGACCGCTGGGGAGGATGGCCGTGCAGGACATCATGGCGACCTGGGTCGGGGCGACCGCCAAGCAGATCGCCCGGGGCGTACGCCGAGGTGACGTGTCGGCCACGCAGGTCGTCGCCGACCACCTTGAGTACATCACCCGCGCCGACCGCGAGCTGGCCGCGTTCCGCGTCGTCCGCGGCGGTGAGGCGATCACCGAGGCGGAGAAGGTCGACGAGCAGGAGGACCTGGCCAACCTGCCACTTGCCGGGGTGCCGGTGGCGGTCAAGGAGAACACTCCGGTCGCCGGCCTGCCCACCTGGAACGGGTCGGCGGCGGCACGCAGCGACGTCGCGGAGGCCGACCACGAGGTGGTGCGCCGGTTGCGCGGTGCCGGCGCGGTGATCCTCGGTGTGACCCGGATGCCGGAGCTGGGGCTGTGGGCGGTCACCGACGACGACCACGCGGTGACCCGCAATCCGTGGGACAGCACGCGTACCCCCGGTGGGTCCTCCGGTGGCGCGGCCGCCGCGGTGGCCGCCGGGCTGGTGCCGATCGCGCACGCTAACGACGGACTCGGCTCGATCCGGATCCCGGCGGCCTGTTGCGGGCTGGTCGGGCTCAAACCGGGCCGAGGTGTGGTCCCCTGCCAGCTCGGCGCGGACGACTGGTTCGGCCTCACCGAGCACGGCATGCTGACCAGCACGGTCGCCGACGCGGCGGTGGGCTTCTCGGTGCTCGCCGGCCGGCGGCCCGAGAAGCTGGTTCCGCCGCAACGGCTGCGGGTGGGTGTCTCGCTGCGCTCCCCGGTGCGGGGTGTCGCACCGGACGCCCCCAACCGGGACGCGGTCGCCGCCGCCGGTCGGCTCCTCGCCGCCGCCGGGCACGACACCGTACCGGCCGATCCGGTCTATCCCACCGCGCTGGGCCTGCAGGGCATCGCCACCTGGCTCGCCGCCGCCGCCACCGACGTGCGGGCCGCCGGGTTGGACCGCCGGGGCCTGCAACGGCGTACCCGTCGGCACGTCGCCTTGGGCGAGTGGGCGCAGCGTCGCGGTTACGTGCGGGAGGCGGATCGGGCCGCGTGGCGGCAACGGTCTGTCGACTTCTTCACCGACCACTCGGTCGACCTGCTGCTCACCCCGGCGCTGGCCAGCGCGCCACCGGAGGCGGCACGCTGGTCCGACCGGTCCTGGCGGGCGAACATGACAGCCAACATCCGGTACGCCCCGTTCGCCGCGCCGTGGAACATCGCCGGTCTGCCGGCGATCGTGGTGCCGGTGGGCCGCCGCCCGGACGGTCTGCCGGTCGCCGTGCAGATCGTCGGTCCGCCGGGCTCGGAGCTGCTGCTGCTCGGTGTGGCCGGCCAGTTCGAGATGGCCGCACCGTGGGCGCGGCACGCTCCCGGTTACCCCCGGGTCGGAACAGGGTCGCCGGCTGCCGCGTGATCGTCTACGGTGTGCGCGCATCATCGCGCGGACCCGGGGGCTGTCATGCACTGCCAGACCTGTGGGGGCCCCACGTCCCCCGAGCACAACGAGTGCCAGCGGTGCTACACGCCGCTGGGCCAGCCCGCCGTCACACCCGGGCTGCCGACCTATCGGGTACGCGGCATCGGTCTGGCATCGCCCGCGCGGCGCCAGCGTGGCCGAATGGGCCAGTCCCGGGTGGGCCGTTCCCGGGTGGGCCGTTCCCGGGTGGGCCGTTCCCGGGTGGGCCGTTCCCGGGTGGGCCGCTGTCGGACGCTCCCGCGCCGACCGTGACCCCGCCGGGGCCGGAGGGCCAGTCCCGGACATGATCCACTCGGGCTTGCGGATATCGCGCCGTCACCGCCCGGTTGATACCGCGATAGCAGGGATGTCGGGTGGATCAACGCACCGGGCCGGGACACCAGTCGAGGCCGGTGTCGCCGCAGAGGGCTCCGGAGGCGGGTGGCACGATCGGGGCATGACGGAACTGGTCGGTCTCGACGACGTGCGGGCTGCACGGGAACTGCTCGCCGGTGTCATCCGGACCACCCCGCTGGAGCCCTCCCGCCCGCTCAGCGCGGCACTTGGCGGGCCGACCTGGCTCAAGTGCGAGAACGTGCAGCGCGCCGGCTCGTACAAGGTGCGCGGCGCGTACGTGCGGATCTCCCGGTTGTCGGCGGCGGAGCGGGAGCGCGGCGTGGTCGCGGCGAGCGCGGGCAACCACGCGCAGGGCGTGGCCCTCGCCGCGGGCCTGGTCGGCACGCACGCCACAGTCTTCATGCCGGTAAACGCGCCGCTGCCGAAGGTGGCCGCCACCAAGGGGTACGGCGCGCAGGTCGAGTTCGCGGGCAACACCGTCGACGAGTCACTTGTCGCCGCGCAGACCTACGCCGAGCGCACCGGAGCGGTGCTGATCCACCCGTTCGACCACCCGGACGTCATCGCCGGCCAGGGCACGGTGGCGCTGGAGATCCTCGAACAGTGCCCGGACGTGAAGACGATCATCACCGGGGTCGGTGGCGGCGGCCTCATCTCGGGCATGGCGGTCGCCGCGAAGGCGCTGCGACCGGACGTCCGGATCATCGGCGTCCAGGCGGCCAGTGCGGCGGCGTTCCCTCCCTCGCTGGTGGCCGGGGAGCCGGTCCGGCTTCCGGCGTTCTTCACCATCGCCGACGGCATCGCGGTCGGTCGGCCCGGGGAGATCACCTTCAACCACGTGCGCAAGCTCGTCGACGAGATCGTCACGGTCTCCGAGGAGGACATCTCCCGGGCGCTGTTGATGCTGCTGGAGCGTGGTAAGCAGGTGGTCGAGCCGGCCGGGGCGGTCGGCGTCGCCGCACTGCTGGCCGGCGTGGTCGAGGTGGAGACGCCTGTGGTCGCGGTGCTCTCCGGCGGCAACATCGACCCGCTGTTGATGCTCCGGGTGATCGAGCACGGTCTGGCCGCCGCAGGTCGCTACCTGCGGGTGACGGTGCGCTGCTCGGACCGGCCGGGACAACTGGCGTCGCTGCTCACTCAGATCGCCGAGCACCGGGCCAACGTGGTGGACGTGGAGCACCAGCGCGCCAACCCGCACCTCAGTCTCGGCGAGGTGGAGGTGGCGCTGTCGGTGGAGACCCGGGGCGTGGAGCACTCGGACACGCTGATCAGCGCCCTACGGGCCAGCGGCTACCAGGTGGTCTTCGCCGCCGAGGCGTGACACCTGTGGGTGCCACGCCTCGGGGCGGTGCGTCTGAGCTGCGGTGGAGCCGGCGACGTCAGCCGGAGAAGGGCTCGAAACTGACAACTGTCACCTTGATGTCGGCGCCGCTGGGTGCCGTGTAGGTGCAGGTCTGCCCGGGCCGACCGCCCAGGATCGCCTTGCCGAGCGCGGACTCGGGGCTGTAGACGGTCAGGTCGGTGGTGGCCGCGATCTCCCGAGAGCCGAGCAGGAAGGTCTCGGTGTCGTCGGCGTCGTCGTCGAAGTAGATCGTCACGACCATGCCGGGCGACACCGCGTCCGCGGTCGGCGCCTCGCCGACCTTCGCGGTGCGCAGCAGCTCCTGCAGGTAGCGGATGCGTCCCTCGGCCTTGCCCTGCTCCTCGCGGGCGGCGTGGTAACCGCCGTTTTCCCGCAGGTCGCCCTCCTCGCGCCGAGCGTTGATCTCGGCGGCGATCGCCGGACGGTTGGCGATGTGCTCGTCGAGCTCGGCCTGGAGGCGGTCGTGCGCGTCCTGGGACAGCCAGGTGGCGGGCGCCTCGTTGCCAGTGGACACAGGCGTTCTCCTCAGTTGTGCGTGGCTGGCTGACAGGTGAACTACCAAGTTACCAGTGCGGTACGACACAGCGTGTCGGCCATCACCGCGGGTGTCCGGATCCGACACCCCGGGTAGGCACCCTCCGAGGCCTGTCGCTGAGGCTGTTGTGGCAGCTCAGGCCGGGGGTCGGCAGCGCAGAACCTCGCCGATGAACGGCCGCGCGGTGGTGGTCAGGCGGTGCCGGGTCGTGACGTGCCGGTCGCCGGGCTGGGCGGTGACGGTGATCTGGTCACGGGCCACCTCGGCGCCCGCGCGGTCCCGGGCGCGCAGCACGCAGACCGCCGAGCCGCCCGCGGGCACGGTCACCCGAAAGTCGACAAGCACCTGAGTGTCCGTGATGTCGGTGTAGGTGATCACCTGGGCGTCGTAGACCGGATCGCCGTACTGGCGGTAGAGCCGCACCGAGATCACGGTAAGCGTCGCCACGAGCGCCAGCAGCACCAGCGCGGCGAGCAGGCTGCGACGGCGTTCGCCGCCAGGCGCCCGGCGACGGCCGTAACGTCCGGCGGGAAAAACCGGAGCGCCTGGCGAAAGTGTGGCGTGCGTCTCGGTCACCGGCGGGTATCTCCTGGCGTTGTTGTCGGCGGCATCGGCAAGAATGACAGAGTCCATCCTCCCACCCGGTCCAGCGGCAGGAATGGCAGGTCATGCCCTGCGGTGCTGGCCGGCGACAGGGTGCGGTGAGCAACGATCCCCGGCAGGTCAGCCGGTCGAGCCCGGTCGGGTCCACCGGCCGGCACAGACGAGGAGTGCCGAAGTTGGCAGAGCAGCTGCGACTCATGGCCGTGCACGCGCACCCCGACGACGAGTCGAGCAAGGGAGCGGCGACCATGGCCAAGTACGTCGCCGAGGGCGTGGACGTCCTGGTGGTGACGTGCACCGGCGGGGAGCGCGGCAGCGTGCTCAACCCCAAGCTCGACCGTCCCGACGTCTGGGCCAACATCGGCGAGATCCGCCGCGCCGAGATGGACGCCGCGCGGGCGATCCTCGGCGTCGATCAGGCCTGGCTCGGCTTCGTCGACTCCGGGCTGCCCGAGGGCGACCCGCTGCCGCCGCTGCCCGAGGGCTGTTTCGCCCTACAGGACGTCGAGGTGGCCGCCGGCCCGCTGGTGCGGCTGATGCGCGAGTTCCGTCCGCACGTCGTGACCACGTACGACGAGGAGGGCGGCTACCCGCACCCGGACCACATCATGTGCCACAAGGTGAGCATGGCCGCGTTCGAGGCCGCCGGTGACCCGGAGCGCTACCCGGAGCTGGGCGCGCCCTGGCAGCCGCTGAAGCTCTACTACGACATCGGCTTCTCCAAGGCCAAGATCATGGCGCTGCACGAGGGCATGCTGGCCGCGGGCAAGGAGTCGCCCTACGAGGAGTGGCTCAAGCGCTGGGAGGACCGGCCCGACAAGGGCCCACGGATCACCACGCGGGTGGAGTGCTCCGAGTTCTTCCCCGTCCGCGACGACGCGCTGCGCGCCCACGCCACCCAGGTCGACCCGGACGGCTTCTGGTTCCACGTGCCGATGGAGTTGCAGCGCCACGCCTGGCCGACGGAGGACTTCGAGCTGGCCCGATCCATGGTCGACAGCCCGCTGCCCGAGTCCGATCTCTTCGCGGGGGTGCGCGAGACGGCGCACGCGCGCTGATTCCGGGCAGGGCTACCCTGGTTACCAACCGCACATCGGAGGAACGCCATGCTGACCGCTGCCCAGGTGCTCGCGGAGAACAACTTCGGTGACACCCGCACGGGTGGTCTGGCCGGGCCGATGGGCCTCTTCCTCATCCTGCTGCTGGCCGCCGCGACCATCCTGCTGATCCGCAACATGAACGCTCGGCTGCGCCGCCTGCCGGACCGGTTCCCGCAGCAGGCGGGGCCGGCCGACCCGACCAGGGCCGACGCTTCAGTCGTCGATCCGACAGACGGGACCGCGGGGCGCGATTCATCCACTGCCGGCCCCAATGGGCACCAGCAGCACCGGAACGGGTAGCCAGCGCGTGAATCACGCCCAACCGGGTGGTCGCCCCCTGTTGCGGCCACCCGGTTTGGCTTAGCCTTCCGCCGGGGGACCAAAAGTCCCCGAGCCGTGTGCGGGAGGGGGCGCCGATGACCAACACAGCACCGGCCGCCCGCCGCATCATCGGTCGGTCGGCTGACGGGGGAGGTCGATGACCTCCGGTCCGGCCGGCGACTCGTTCGACCGGCTCGGGGCGCGGGGCACACCGGGCCGCCTGCTCGTGCTCACCGCCGCCGTCACCCTGACCGCCCTGGTCGCCGCCGCGGTCGGGTTGACCCTGCCCGCCAGGCTGCCGGCCGACGACCCCCTCGGCGGGCCGGCCCGATTCGGCATCGCGGTCGGCGTGCTCGCTCTCGCCCAGCTCGCCCGGCTGCGGTTCCGGTCGGCCGCGGGCATGGTCAGCATCACCTGGGGCGAGGCGGCGTTGATCGTCTGCCTGCACCTGACGCCGGCCGGCTGGCTGCCGTCCGCCACGCTGCTCGGCACCGGCCTGGCCTGGACGATGCTCTCACTGCACACCGACCGCCGCCCGGCCCTGGAGATCCTTCGGATCGCCGCGTCGCTGGCCGCCGCCACGGCGCTCGCCGTCTCCGTGGCCACCGCGCTCGGGCAGCCGTTGCTCGCCCCGCCCACCCCGACGCTGGCGTTGGCCGTGATCGCCGGGTCGGTGACCTACCTCCTGGTGACGGCCTGGCTGGGTGGGGTGACGCTGGGCCTGCGGCACGGGCTGCCGATCGGGCCGCCGCTGCTCGCCGCGCTGCGCGGCAAGTTGTTGATGTTCGTCGGCAACGTCGCGGTCGGGCTCGTGGTCGTCGCCCTGCTGGAGCTCGACCCACGGTGGTTGCTGTTGCTCCCACCACTGCTGTGGCTGCTGCAACAGACCTACCGCTACCGGCTGCGCTCCGATCAGGAGCGCCGCAGTTGGCGAGCGTTCGCCGAAGCCACCGCGGCCCTCAACCAGCTCGACGAACGAGGTGTGGCAAGCGCGGCGGTCACCGGGGCGCTGACGCTGTTCAACGCCGAACTGGTGGACGTCGACGTCGCTCGGACCGACGGCCGGTGGCACCGCTACCGGGGAGACGCCACCGGCCAGTTCGTCGACCGGGAGACCGACCCACCGGACCACTCCGAGCCGGACGAGCACGAGCTGAGCCGGGCACTGTCGGTCGGCGCCGCTCCAGTCGGTCGGCTGCGGGTGCGGTTTCCCCGCTCCGCCCCACCCAACGCCCGGGAACGCGACGCGGTGGCCGCGTTCGGTGACGCCCTCGCTGCCGCGCTGCACGACGCCGCGACCCACCGGGAGCTGCGGCTGGTCACCGCCCGTTCGTCGTACGAGGCGGTGCACGACCCGCTCACCGGGCTGTCGAACCGGGCGGCAATGCTCGGCAAGGGCGATCAGTCGTTGCGACAACTCGCGCACGATCACCCGGTGGCGCTGCTGCTGCTGGACATCAACCAGTTCAAGGAAGTCAACGACACCCTCGGTCACGCCGCCGGCGACCAACTGCTGCGACTGACCGCGAACCGGCTCAGTGCGCTGGCCCGCCCCGGCGACCTGCTCGGCCGCCTCGGCGGCGACGAGTTCGCCCTGCTGCTCACCGCGGTCCCGGTGCTCGGTGACCGGGCCGCCCCGATTGCCCACGCACTGCGTCAGGCCCGCGAGATCGCCGAGCGACTGGCCGCGCCGACCGAGGTGGCCGGCGTCCGGATGTCGATCGAGGTCTCCGTCGGGGTGGTGGTGGCCGACGCCGGCACCGCCGACCTGACCGAGCTGCTGCGCCGGGCCGACATCGCCATGTACCAGGCCAAGGAGGGCGGCGGCAACGTCGCCTCGTACGACGGCACCCGCGACGCGGCCAGCACCGATCAGCTTGCCCTGCTGGCCGAGCTACGCGAGGCGCTGAAGGTCGACGACCAGTTGGTGCTGGCGTTGCAACCGGCTGTCGACCTGGCCACCGGCGCGCCCACCGGGGTGGAGGCGCTGATCCGCTGGCGGCATCCCCGGCGCGGGTGGTTGACCCCGGCCGACTTCATCCGTCCGGTGGAAAACAGCGAGCAGCTCGGCACGTTCACCCGCTACGTGCTGGACAAGGCCCTCGGCGTGGCCGCCGGTTGGGCCCGGGAAGGGCTCGACGTCCCCATCTCGGTCAACCTGTCGGCGCGCAGCCTGCTCGACCCCCGGTTGCCGGCGGAGATCGCCGAGGCGCTGCGCCGCCATCAGGTGCCACCGCGCCGACTGGTCCTGGAGATCACCGAGACGGTGGTGATGAGCGAGCTGGAGATCATCGACGAGGTGCTGGCCACGCTCCGGTCGATGGGCGTGCAGCTCGCGGTCGACGATTTCGGCACCGGCTTCTCGTCGCTGACCTTCCTCACCCGGATCGCGGTGGACGAGCTGAAGGTGGACCGCTCGTTCGTGATCCGGATGACGGACTCGCCGGAGGCCGCCGCGATCGTACGGACGACCGTGGGGCTCGCCCACGAGCTGGGGCTGCGCGTGGTCGCCGAAGGGGTCGAGACCGCCGAGCAGCGGCTGGCCCTGGCCGAGCTGGGTTGCACCTCCGCGCAGGGCTACCACTTCTTCAAGCCGATGCCGGCCGACAAGATCGGCGCGGTGCTCGGGTCGCTGCGCGACTCGGCGGAGTCGAACGTGTTCCGGCTGCGCGCCGACGGCGCCTCCTGACCGGAGGAATCAGGGGTTAACAGATTCTGCGCAGCGGAGTGCGCTTGCCAAATCGGGCACCAGGGCGGTAAGTTTCTACCATCACAAGCAGGGCTGCCAGATCGGCCCGCGCCGCTGAGGATCACTGCCACCCAGACAAAGCCGTGCCCCGGGCGGCATGCAGAGCAGAGGCGGACCCGGGGCTTACGTTTTCCACCGTACCACGCCATCCCTTGCAGCTAACCGTGTCGGACGGAGTGATTCAGCATGAGCGCCGACGACCTGGCGGACTGGATCCGCCGGACGTTCTCCGAGCCTCGCTTGAACCCGTACCTGACGGAGAGTGGGCAGGATGCAGGCAAGGCGGTGGAACTCTACTGGTGGAACATCGATGTTTCGGCCGCCTTCTACGGGCCGCTGCACTGTCTCGAAGTCGCGCTAAGGAATGCCCTGCATGAGCAACTCCGTCGGCGATTCGGTCGGTCGGACTGGTGGGCATCAGCGTCGGTTCCCCTGACCGATCATGGCGTCCGGCTGGTGACCGAAGCGACGCTCAAGTGTCGCCGCAGGGGCCTAACGCCCCCGTCGGCGGATGACGTGGTCGCCGAATTGAGCTTCGGATTCTGGGTGTCCCTGCTGAGTAATCGCCGTGGTTCCTCCTACGACCGTTTGCTCTGGGTTCCGACGCTGCACCTGGCGTTTCCGCATCACTCCGGCCGACGGGACGACCTGCACGAGGCGTTCGAGACGATGCGGTTACTTCGAAACAGGATCATGCATTATGAGCCCATCCACCACCGCGACCTGGCTGCCGACCATCGCAAGCTCTATTTCCTGTTGAGCAGGATGGACCCCGTGCTGGCAAAGGAGATCCGGGGGCTGGACCGGGTCGGGACGGTCCTCGCGCGACGCCCTGACGTCCATCCGCGCGTCGCGCGGCCGGACCGCTGAGACGGGTATGGACACCACCGGAGCAGGTCTCGTTTCTCGATCTGACATAGCCCGTCTGGCGGGCGTGGAACGTCCGGCAGTCACGAACTGGCAGCGTCGTTATGCGGACTTCCCGAGGCCCGTGCAAACGGCTCACGGCGAGCTGTTCCAGCGAGACGAGGTGACCGCCTGGCTCTCTCGGCGTCGAATTCCGGAGCGGGCGCTCCGCGATGACGAATCGCCAGGCGCCACGTACGGCAGCCGGATGGAACCCGGCGCAGGACTCGAAGTGCCGACAGGCGGGTCGGGAGCACCGGAGCGCGATCACCTACTGGTGCGAGAGCTCGCCGGCCTTGCGGCGGACCTTCCCCGAGCGGCGACCCACGATGGCGTTTACTGGCACGTTCTTTTGGTGCTCGTGTTCCTGCGCCGCTTCTCGCTGGAGGCATGGCGCGATCTCGTCGCCTCAGTCGACCAGTCAGGTCTGCTAGGCAGCCGACTCGTCAACGCATGCGTTGACGTTGGTCTGGACGAGTCCGCGAGGATTGCCGAGCGGTTGACAAACGTGCAGCCGGCTGTGCGGCACGCTGTGCGTCGTGCGATCGGCCTCTTGGACGGGGTGACCGCAGAGTCGTCTGATCTTATCGGCGGCTTCGATCATGCGCTCGAACGGCTCGGTGACGACATGAGCCATCAGTTCATCACACCTCGATCGGTCGCCCGACTGATCGCGGAGTTGGTCGGCCCGATTACCGCCGGCTCACGCTGTCTCGATCCGTTCTGCCGGACCGGCGAACTTCTCGTCGAGCTTGCCCGTATGGCTGGTGGGCACGATTCGGCGCCGCTCGTCATACACGGTGTGCACCCCGAGCCGATTCTGGCGGAACTGGCCACGATGAACCTCGCCATGCACGGTGTGCATCCCCAGATGTCGAGCTCGGATCTGGCTCCGCTGGCCATGTCAGTGGACGACCGATTCGACGTGGTGGTGTCGAATCCGCCCTTCGGGTCGATGAGGGAGCCCGAGAGGGCGCACCGGCGGTATGGGCCATCCCGTCGGCTGGAGTTCAATTGGTTGCAAGTCGTCGTCGAGTTGCTTGACAGACACGGGCAGGGTTGTGTGGTCATGCCCAATGGTGCGGCCTTCACCCTAAGTCCCCGGGAGCGGGACATTCGCCGGGCCCTCGTTGAGGACGGAGCGCTTGCCGCCGTGGTGGCTCTGCCAATGCAACTCTTCCGGGAGACCTCGATCGGGGTAACGCTGTGGCTGGTCCAGCGGTCGTCGGGGCGGAGCGGGGAGATTCTTTTCGTCGATGCGCAGAAGTTGGGCCGCATGTCCACGCGGACCCGCCGAGAGCTGACACCGCAGAATATCCAGAGCGTGGTAATGGAGTATCGGCGATGGCGGTCGGCCCATGGGTCGGACCGGAAGTTCGTTCCGCGCGTAGGCTTCAGCGCCACCGCCACGGCCACGGCCATTGCCGAACAGGGCTACTCCTTGTATCCGCCGACTTACGTGGAGCCGGAGTCGGCCGCAGTGGACGGCGATTCCGAGGCGGACTTTTCGACGCTCGCGGAAGAGTTGGTTAGGTTGACGAATTCTGCAACCGAGATCGACGCGGGGGTTCGCGAGATGCTCCGGGGGTTCGGCGGGCGATGAGCTTCCTTGGTGTGCTGCCCGAAGGATGGGCAGAGTCGCGTCTGGGGGATATCGCCGATATCCGTTCCGGGCCTTCGGGGGCGGCGGTGCGGCCGCACGATCGGAGCGCTGACGGCGTGGGGATGATTATGCCCAAGGATGTCCGGGACGGGCGGGTCCAAACGGGTGCGGTCGGCCGCATCCGTGCCGACGTGGCGGCGACTCTCATGCCGTACACCGTTGTCATGGACGACATCCTCGTTACCCGAACCGGAACCGTCGGTCGGCTCGCGTGGATCCCGGCAACCTGCGACGGGTGGCTCTTCTCGACCGGCCTAATGAGAGTGCGCCCCAACCAAGTGGTGTCGCGGTACCTCGCCCACTACCTGGCGCTGCCCGAGGCGCAGGAGTGGGTGCGGCGGCGAGCCCGGGGTACGGCTGTGCCTTCGATCAGCACCGCAGTCCTCGCCGGGCTGCCGGTCACGCTTCCGCCCCTGCATCATCAGCGGGAGATCGCTGCTGCCCTCGCTCTGCTGGACGAGCAGGTCGAAGTTCACGACGCACTGAGCCGGTTAGCAGGTAGGACCCGGGATCGGCTGGCCGGAATGCTGATGCGAGGCGAGAGCCCCGGGCGGCTCGTGCTTCCTGGGTAACTTGTCGCGCCCGTCTCGGCGGGGCTGGCTATGGTCGTCAGGTGAACCGACTCGTCGACGCCACCTCCCCATACCTGCTCCAGCACGCCGACAACCCGGTCGACTGGTGGCCCTGGTCGGACGAGGCGTTCGCCGAGGCGAAACGGCGGGACGTCCCGGTGCTCATCTCGGTGGGCTATGCGGCCTGCCACTGGTGCCACGTGATGGCCCACGAGTCGTTCGAGAACGAGCAGGTCGCGGCCCTGTTGAACGACAACTTCGTGTCGATCAAGGTGGATCGTGAGGAGCGCCCGGACGTGGACGCGATCTACATGACCGCGACCCAGGCGATGACCGGCCAGGGCGGCTGGCCGATGACCGTCTTCGCCACCCCGGACGGCACGCCGTTCTTCTGCGGCACCTACTTCCCGCGCCCGAATTTCACGCAGTTGCTCCAGTCGGTCACCACCGCCTGGCGGGAGCAGCGCGAGGCGGTGCTGGGCCAGGGGGCCGCGGTGGTCGAGGCGATCGGCGGCGCACAGGCCGTGGGCGGCCCCACCGCCCCGCTGGACGCGCCGCTGCTCGACGCCGCGGCCGGCAGGCTGGCCAGTGAGTACGACGCGACGAACGGCGGCTTCGGCGGCGCCCCGAAGTTTCCACCACACATGAACCTGCTCTTCCTGCTGCGCCACCACCAGCGCACCGGCGACCCGCGCAGCCTGGAGATCACCAGGCACACCGCCGAGGCGATGGCCCGTGGTGGCATCTACGACCAGCTCGCCAGCGGCTTCGCCCGCTACTCGGTGGACGCGCACTGGACGGTGCCGCATTTCGAGAAGATGCTCTACGACAACGCGTTGCTGCTGCGGCTCTACACCCAGCTGTGGCGGCTCACCGGTGACCCGCTGGCCCGGCGGGTGGCCCGGGACACCGCCCGGTTCCTCGCCGACGAGCTGCACCGGCCGGGGCAGGGGTTCGCGTCCGCACTGGACGCCGACACCGAGGGCGTCGAGGGGCTCACCTACGCCTGGACGCCCGCCCAACTCGTCGAGGCGTTGGGCGAGGAGGACGGCCGGTTCGCCGCCGACCTGTTCACGGTGACCGACGAGGGCACTTTCGCCCCTCATTCCGCCTCCGCGCCGCAAGGCGGCACTCCGGACGGAAAGAAGGGCGTCGAAAAGGGCATGAGCGTGCTCAAGCTCGCCCGGGACGTCGACGACGCCGCCCCCGAGGTCCGGGCCCGCTGGCAGCAGGTGGTCGGGCGACTGCTCGGTGCCCGGGACACCCGGCCGCAGCCGGCCCGCGACGACAAGGTGGTGGCCGCCTGGAACGGCCTGGCGATCACCGCCATCGTCGAGTTCCTCCAGGTGGCCGCGTTGTACGCGTCCCCGCAGGATGAGGACGCCAACCTGATGGACGGCGTGACGATCGTCGCCGACGGCGCGATGCGCGACGCTGCCGAGCACCTGGCAGGAGTGCACCTGGTGGACGGCCGGCTGCGCCGGGTCTCCCGGGACGGCAGGGTCGGCGAGCCGGCGGGCGTCCTGGAGGACTACGGCTGTGTGGCCGAGGCATTCTGCGCGCTGCACCAGCTCACCGGCGAGGGGCGCTGGCTCACGCTGGCCGGCGAGTTGCTGGACACGGCGTTGGCGCACTTCGCCGCGCCCGGTGGTGCGTTCTACGACACCGCCGACGACGCGGAACGGCTTGTCGCCCGGCCCGCCGACCCGACCGACAACGCCACCCCGTCCGGCCGGTCGGCGTTGATCGCCGGGCTGGTGGCGTACTCCGCGTTGACCGGGGAGACGCGCTACCGGGAGGCCGCCGAGGCGGCGCTCGCCACTGTCGCGCCGATCGTCGGGCAGCACCCGCGGTTCACCGGATACGCGGCAATGGTCGGTGAGGCGTTGCTCTCCGGACCGTACGAGATCGCCGTGGTGACCGACGACCCGGCTGGCGATCCCCTGGTGGCCGCGGCCCGACGGCACGCCCCGCCCGGGGCTGTTGTCGTTGCGGGACAGCCGGACCAGCCCGGGGTGCCGCTGCTCGCGGACCGTCCGCTTGTCGACGGGCGGTCCGCCGCGTACGTCTGTCGGGGGTTCGTCTGCCAGCGGCCGGTGACCTCGGTGGAGGAGTTGGTCGCCGAGCTGGGCTGAGCGCACAGTAGTTGCCTACGCCGCACGCCGGGTGGCCCCCGCGGTGCTTCCGGGACGGGCCGCCGGCCCTGCGGGTGGGCGTGCCGAGGGCCCGGATAGGCTGGCCGCGCTATGGATTCCCGTACCGGTCTGCCTGTTGTCGGCATGGTGGGTGGCGGCCAGTTGGCCCGAATGACCCACCAGGCCGCGATCGCCCTCGGCCAGTCACTGCGTGTGCTCGCGACCGCCCCCGACGACGGCGCGGCGCTTGTCGCCGCCGACGTCCAGTACGGCGATCACACCGACCTGGCCGCCCTGCGCACCTTCGCCAAGGGCTGTGATGTGGTCACCTTCGACCACGAGCACGTGCCCTCGGAGCACATCCGCACGCTGACGGCGGAAGGGGTGACCCTCTATCCGCCGGCGAACGCGCTGCTGCACGCCCAGGACAAGCAGGTCATGCGGGAACGCCTGACCGAGCTGGGCGCGCCCAACCCGGCGTGGCGGCCGGTCGGCGAGCCCGCCGACCTGGTCGGCTTCGGCGAGCAGGTCGGCTGGCCGGTGGTGCTCAAGGCGGCGCGCGGTGGCTACGACGGCCGGGGCGTCTGGATGGTCGACGACGCCACCCAGGCCGCCGAGCTGGCGGGCACGCTGCTCGCCGGCGGCACCCGGCTGATCGTCGAGGAGCGGGTGCCGTTGCGCCGGGAGTTGGCCGTGCAGGTCGCCCGGTCGCCGTTCGGTCAGGTGGCCGCCTACCCGGTGGTGGAGACCGTGCAGCGGGACGGCATCAACGTGGAGGTGCTGGCCCCGGCGCCGGGCCTGGACGAGGAGTTGGCGGTCGCCGCCCAGCAACTCGCCATCGACCTGGCCACCGCGCTCGGAGTGATCGGCCTGCTGGCCGTCGAGCTGTTCGAGGTGCGCGACGACCCCGGCCGGCCCGCGATCGTGGTCAACGAGCTGGCGATGCGCCCGCACAACTCCGGGCACTGGACCATCGAGGGTGCCCGGACCTCGCAGTTCGAGCAGCACCTGCGGGCGGTGCTGGACTACCCGATGGGCGACACCTCGCTCACCGCGCCGGTGGTGGTGATGGCGAACGTGCTCGGCGGAGAGCCGGGCGGCATGTCGATCGACGAGCGGCTGCACCACCTCTTCGCCGCCGAGCCGGGCGCCAAGGTGCACCTCTACGGCAAGCAGGTGCGGCCCGGCCGGAAGGTCGGACACGTCACGGTGCTCGGCGACGACCTGGACGACGTACGGGCGCGGGCCGCACGGGCCGCGCGCTGGCTGCGTGAGGGGCACGAGTGAGTCCCTCAGCCGAGAAGGAGACCCCGGTGACCACTGTCGGTCTGATCATGGGCAGCGACTCGGACTGGCCGACCATGAAGGCCGCCGCCGAGGTGTTGGACGACTTCGGTGTGGCGTACGAGGTGCGGGTCATCTCGGCGCACCGCACTCCGGTCGCGATGATCGAGTACGGCCGCGACGCCGCCGACCGAGGGCTGAAGGTGATCATCGCCGGGGCCGGTGGTGCCGCCGCGCTGCCGGGCATGGTCGCCTCGGTGACGCCGCTGCCGGTGATCGGTGTGCCGGTGCCGCTGAAGCACCTCGACGGCATGGACTCGTTGCTGTCCATCGTGCAGATGCCGGCCGGGATCCCGGTCGCCACCGTGTCGATCGGCAACGCCCGCAACGCCGGCCTGCTGGCCGTCCGCATCCTCGGCGCGGCCGACGAGACGCTACGCGCCAGCATGACGACCTACCAGCAGAACCTGGAAAAGCTGGTGGCGGACAAGGAGTCAGCCCTCCGGGCAACCCTGTCCTAACCGTACCCCCGGCGATCTTGCACTTTCGGTTGTTACTTCGTGGCATTTACGCCTTGTGCCGCGACAGAAAGTGCAAGATCGCGTGAGGGGTCGCCTGGGGGCCTTGGATCTATCTCATGCCTCGCAGGGCTGTTTGGAGGCGTTCCTGGGTGCGGCGTCGGCGCTCGTTGCTCGCGCCGAGCACGAGCAGCAGGATGCCCACCGGGATGAGCGCCAGCCACGGGCCGAGGCTGACAAGCGCGTGGATAGCGGCGATCGCCGTGACCGACGCGCCGACGATCACCGGCGCCTGCTGCCGGCTGGACGATCCGAAGATCAACACCGCCACCGCGCCGAGGAGCAGCAGCATCTGCCGCACGGTGCTGGACTCGGTGGCGAGCACGATGGCCAGTGTCGGCACGAAGGCGGCGAACAGTGCCGGCCCGTACGCCATCCAACTGCTCAGGTCCGGTCGGTGGCGCAGTTCCAGGACCCCGACGAGCAGGGCCAGCGCGGCGAACGGCAGCGTGTACGCCTCGGGCAGCGCCACGTCGGCGACCCGCATCAGGATCCACCACGCGGTGATCTCGCAGACCACCACGGCCCAGAACAGGATCCGGCGTTCCACCGGCCGACGGCCGGGCCGGGTCGCCGCCACGCCGAGGACCGCACCCCAGGCGGCCAGCAGGGCGGCGATGTGTCGGGGCGAGTCGAAGGCGAGGGCCAACGCGATAAGCGCGGCGGCGTAACCGGTCCATTCCACAGTGGACGCTTCCCGCTGCGCCTCCGGACGGCGCAGCCGGGGCAGGGTCGCGGCGAGCACCTGCAGGACCGCCCCGACCGCGAGCACCCCGAACGCGGACCAGACCGCGGCCAGCCCGGCGACCAGGCCCACGGTGAGGACGAAGAGCTGCGCCATGAGCGAGGCGAAGAGCCAGCCGAGGATGCGCGCCCGCTGGGTGGTGCCGAACAGCGCCCCCACCGCGCCCACCCCGACACCGCTACCGAGGGTGAACAGGGTCATCTGCCGGTCGGCCAGGCTGCCGGCGAGCCCGGCGCTGCCTCCGGCCAGACCCATCACGAACACCAGCACCCGGGCCAGCCGCAGCGAGCGGGCCCGCTCGGCCAGCGGCGGCGGTGGGGTCAGCGCGAGCCCGAGCATCGCGATGGTGAAGACGGCGAGCGCGGCGACGGTGCTGGCGGGCCAGCCCCGGCCCAACGCGATGGGCGCGATCAGCAGGGTGACGGCTGCCCCGGGCAGCACCACCGGCACGGCCCGGGACCGCCGCCCGCCGCTGAACCCGGTGGCGGCCAACGCGGCGGTCGCGGTGAGCAGCAACGCCGTCAGCACGTGCGTCGGATTGACCACATCCGGCGGCGGGGTGAGCAGCCCCGGCGGCGGGCCCTGCCAGATCCGGGTCAGGGTGCGGTGTGGCTCGACAAGCGCGGTGACAAGCGCCGGCGCGATCGAGGCGAGAGCCAGGGCGGTCGGCAGGGCCGCCGCGGCCAGTGCGCCGGCAGCCGGGTTGACCCGCCACCGGCGTCGTTCCGGGTCGTCCGGCAGCCGCCGTAGCGCGCCGTCGAGCCGTACCGCCCAGCGCCGGACCGGCTGGGCCGAGCCGGTGGGCGGCACGGTGGCCGCTCGGATCAGCTCGGCCAGCACGCCGAGCAGGGCGGCGGCGGCAGCGTAGACGCCCGCGGGGAGGCCGGTGGGGATGGCGGCGAGGGCACTGATGCTGGCCCCGCCGACCACCGCGACGCTGACCCAGGGCAGATATTGCGGCACCTGCCGGCGGACCGCTGCCACGGCGGCCAGGCCGAGGCTGGACGCGGCCAGCGCGGCGGTCAGCACCACCTGTGCCGAGTTCTCGAATTCGGCGGCCAGTGCCGCCACCGCACCGGGAAGGGCCAGCAGCGCGGCACCGATCGCCGCACCACCGATCTGCGCCAGGTGCGGTGGCATCCCCTCGGTGTCGATGTCGGTCACCTGTGGGCCGGCCAGGACGCGGGCCAGCGTCGCCACCACCACGCCGATCAGCGCGATGCTGACCAGGGCCAGTGCCGTCGTCCAGGGCCGGACCAGGCCGGCTCCGGCGGCGTGCAGCGCGACCACCCCGGCCACCGTCGCCCGGGACAACCCGGCTCGCGCCTCCTCGGTGGCCACCGCGGCCATCCCGTAGATGGTGGCGACCATTCCGCCGACCAGGACCGGCGACCACCAGGCCAGATCGAAAGCGGCAGGCGCGCCGATCGTGGCGAGCACCATGGCCCCGCCGGACACGTCCCACCGCCAGGGCGGCGGGAGCAGGATGCCGGCGGCGAGGGCCAACAGCGCCAGCGCGACAGGTGCCTGCCAGGTGGCCCCGCCGACGGGCGACGCCGGCCAGCCGCTCAGGTCGCCCTGCCAGATCGGGCCGGGGGTGGCCAGCACGCCGACGCCACCGCGCAGCGCCGACCATCCGGCGAGGACGCCGATGAGGAGACCGCCGGCGGCGAGGCCGAGGATTGGGCCGCGTCGCCACTCCTCCGGCATGGTGCGTGCTCCCACGGCGACCACCAGGACCAGGGCGGCGGCCATCGCCAACTGCCCGCCCGGGGCGAGCACCGCTCCGATCCGCACCAGCGTGGCGATCAGCGCGGTGGTGACCGCCGCGGCGGCCAGGTCCGAGCCGTCGAGGGTGAGGTCGGCGCGACGGCCGGCGTCGATGGAGGGGGCCAGGAACAGCAGCACTGCGGCGACCAGCAGTAACGCGCCCACCCAGGCGTCGGCGACGGTCGCGCCGGGCGCTCCGAACGCGGCGGCGGTGACGAGCAACGCGCCCAGACCGGTGCCGACCGACAGCGGTGCGGGGATGCGACGCTGGGAGACCTGCACGACGGCGGCGTAGCCGAGGGTCACGCAGACCGCCAGGAAGCTGGCCGCCAGGACCGGGACGGTCACCTCCCGAAGGCTGGCCGGGGTGGGGGTCGGGTCGGTGGGCACGGTGGCGGCCACGAACGCGGCCACCGCCCCGGGCAGCGCGAACGCCGCGCCTCCGGCGGCCCAGGCGGTGACCGTGTCGGAGGCGGCCGAGGCGATCCGGATCCGGGGTGCCAGCGCGACAAGCGTGCCGGCCGCGCACAGGGTGAGCAGGACCGCGGCGGTGAGCGTGGGGCGCGACAGGCTGGCACCGGCGCCGAGCAGGCCCACCACGGCCGCCCCGATGGCGTGCGCCGCCGCCGCTCGGTGGGTGCGCGCGGAGAGCCCGATGACCCCGATGCCGACCGCGGTGATCACCATCGGCCAGGGTGCCGTGGCCCAACCGAGACCGAGCGAGGCCGGTACGGCGAGCGCGGTCAGCGCCGCGCCGGCGACCGCGAATTCCCGGCGGATCTCCGTGGGCAGGGCCAGCACCGCCGCGATGGTGAGCAGGAGAGCGGCACCCGCGAGCTGCCAGGTGGTCGGCCCCACCGCGGCCGCCAGCTCGGCCGGGAACCTGTCGAGGTCGGCACCCCAGGCGGGCAGTGCCGCCCGGACCGGCGCCAACCCGGCGCGTAGCGCGCCACCGGCGACCACCAGCCCACTGACGGTCAGCGCCACCGCCGAGGCGAGCTGTGGGCCGCGTCGGGCCGCCTCGGGGACCGCGCGCACGGCCAGCCCGGTCACCGTGATGACCGCCGCGATCAGCAGCAGTGCCCGACCCGGGAAGGCCACCGAGGCGATTCGACTCAGCGCGCCGATCACGGCCAGCGTCACGATGCCGGCCGCGACGTCGGGCAGCGGCGGGCGACGCAGCACCAGCGCGCCGGCCAGCCCGATCGCGGCGGCCAGTAGCAGCACCACCCCGGCGCCGGTCGCGGTCGGCACGGTCTGCGCCCGGAGCAGGGCGGTGACCGCGTACGCCAGGGCGACCGCGACCGCCACCGCGTGCAGCACCCAGGTCAGCTCGCGCAGGCCGGGAACCGGGCGGGCCGGCCGGTTGTCGGCCGAATCCGCGCCGGCGTCGATCAGCTCGGCGGCCTCCTCCGGGTCGCCCTCCGGTCGGGTCTCGGCGCTGCGCTGGCGTGGTGCCGGCGTGGCGCCCGACGGTGGCGGGTCCTGCCGGGCGGGGCGTTCCAGGGCCACCCCGGAGCGGGCCAGCCAGAGGTCGACGAGGGCGACCAGGGCCAGCACCAGCGCCCAGCCGCCCGGTCCGGTGAGCTGGTCGTACGCCAACAACGGCAGCACCGGCTGCGCGGCGAGCACGGTGGCGAAGCGGGGTGCGCGCAGACCGGTCCAGCCGGCGTACCCGAGGGCGACCGCGGCGGTGACCGCGAAGAGCGCACCGGCGAAGACCGTGCCGGAGGCGCCGCCGGCGCCGATCCGGTCGACGGCCCAGAGGGCGTTGCCGGCGAGCGGCACCAGCAGCAGGCCAACGGCGGCGATGGTCTCGGCGGTGGAGGTGAGCCCGCGCCGGGCCAGCACCGGTGGGGCGAGCAGCATCAGCACCGTGGCCAGGAGCAGGATGCCGAGCCGGGCCAGCGCGTCCATCGAGCTGGTGGCGACCGCGGCGAAGACCACCGCGGCCACCGCGAGCAGCAACGCGCCCAGCCCGAGGGGGATGTTCTGGACCTCGCGCGAGGAGGCTTCCGGGGGATGGGCCGGATCGTCCGCGTCCAGCCAGCTTGGCCGCGGCGGAGGCGGCGGCGGGTCCTCGGGCGCGGTCGGGGTGCCCTGGCGGGGGACCCGGGGCGGCGCGGACGTGCCGGCGGCCGACGGCCGCCGACCGGGACGGCGGCGTAGCACCCGGCGGGGTCGGGTGGCCTGCTTGAGCCGCTCCTCACCGGCGTGGGCGAGGATGTCCCGCTGGAAGAGCGCGGCCTGCATCTTCGCGGCGATCTGCCGCTGCTCGCGGGCGATGGCGGCGTCGCGCGCCTTCATCTCCGCGATCGAACGCTCGATGTCCGCGAGGTGCTCGACCCACTGCGGCTGGTCGGCCCCGCAGTGTGGGCAGTGGACGGCCGGCTTGATCTCCCGGCCGCACGAGGAGCATTGAAAGTTCGCCACGACACCCCTCCACCCGCACTGTGGACTTCTACTGTCGCAGCATGCCCAAAGCTGGCCCGGATTTCGACTCTTGTCGGCGGGTCCGGGGCAAACAACGACACCGGCCGGCCATCGAGACGTTCGATGGCCGGCCGGTGGGGTGGTCCGATCAGGGGCGGCCCATGCCCCGGTACTCCCAGCCGGCCTGGGTCCAGAGCGTCGAGTCGAGACAGTTTCGGCCGTCGACCACCTTGCGACCGTTTACCAACTCGCCGAGGGCGACCGGGTCGGCGTTGCGGAAGTCGGCCCACTCGGTGAGGACGCAGACCAGGTCCGCGCCGGTGACCGCCTCGTTGATGCCGGTCTCGTAGATCAGCTCGGGCACCGCGCGGCGGGCGTTCTCGGTGCCCTGCGGGTCGTACACGTGCACCTCGGCGCCGGCCTTGTGCAGCAGTGCGGCGACGGCGAGCGCCGGGGCGTCGCGGACGTCGTCGGTGTTGGGCTTGAAGGTCGCGCCGAGCACGGCGATCCGGGTGCCGGAGAAGTCCGGGCCGGCGGGACCGGAGCGGCGGCCGAGCAGCTCCGAGGCCAGGTGCAGCACCCGGGTACGACGGCGCAGGTTGATCAGGTCGACCTCGTGCAGGAACCGCAGCGCCTCGCCGGCGCCCAGCTCCTGGGCACGGGCCTGGAAGGCCCGGATGTCCTTGGGCAGGCAGGCGCCGCCGAAGCCGAGGCCGGCCTGGAGGAACCGGTTGCCGATCCGTGGGTCGTAGCCGATCGCGCGGGCGAGTTGGGTGACGTCGCCACCGGAGGCCTCGCAGACCTCGGCCATCGCGTTGATGAAGGAGATCTTGGTGGCCAGGAAGGCGTTCGCGGCGACCTTGACCAGCTCGGCGGTGGAGAAGTCGGTGACCACCAGGGGCACCTCGCGGTCCTCGGTGGCGGCCAGGTCGAACACGCCCTTGTGCGCGGCGTAGAGCATGCCGTTGGCCCACTCGCTCTTCACGCCGACCACGATCCGGTTGGGGCGCAGGACGTCGTCGACGGCGAAGCCCTCCTGGAGGAACTCGGGGCTCCACGCCACCTCGACGCCCAGGTCGTGCGGGGTGTGCTTGCCGACGAGCTGCTCCACCCACTCGGCGGTGCCGACCGGGACGGTGGACTTGCCGACGATCAGCGCCTTGCGGGTGAGGTGCTGTGCGAGGCCGGTGACCGACGCCTCGACGTACGACAGGTCGGCGCCCATCCCGTCGGCCCGCTGGGGGGTGCCGACGCAGATGAAGTGCACGTCACCGAAGTCGGCGGTCTCGGCGATGTCGGTGCTGAACCGGAGGCGGCCGGCGGCGAGGTTGCGCCGCAGCAACTCGTCGAGGCCGGGCTCGTGGATCGGCACCTGACCGGCGTTCAACATCGCGATCTTGTCGGCATCGACGTCGAATCCGAGCACGTCGTAGCCCAGTTCGGCGTAGCAGATGGCGTAGGTCGCACCGAGGTAGCCGGTCCCCAGGAACGTCACCCGCGGTCGAGGCGCGCCCGAGGGCGGCGTCACCGCCGCGATGGCGGGGGTCGGCTGGATGGTGGGGTAGGGGATCGTCACGCCTGTCTTCTCCGCTCGCACTGGCGGCGCGTCGTCGCGTCGCAATCCGCTGCGGCGCCTGGCGGGGCACCGGAGGGGTGGCTCACTGTTGTCCTCCATCATTGCCCAGCGGCGTGGGTGCACCCTCATGCCCATACCTACGCGCCGGTAACATCACCTGAACCGCAGTCGCTAGTCTTCAGTCTGCGCGGTCGGCGGTCAGGAGTCGTCACAGACTGCGCATGATAGCGGTGAAGGGAAGGGGCCCAACATGGCCGCAGGCGAGTTGTTCGACGTCTACCGGTTGCCCGAGGAGCACGAGGCGATCCGGGAGGCGGTGCGTGCGGTCTGCGCGGCGAAGGTCGCCCCGCACGCCGCCGAGGCCGACGAGACCGGGGAGTTTCCCAAGGCGTCCTACGACGCGCTGCGGGCCGCCGACTTCCACGCCCCGCACATCCCCGAGGAGTACGGCGGCGCGGGCGCCGACGCGCTGGCCACCGCCATCGTGATCGAGGAGGTGGCCCGCGCCTGCGCGTCCTCCTCGCTGATCCCGGCGGTGAACAAACTCGGCACGATGCCGCTGTTGTTGTCCGGTTCCGAGGAGCTCAAGCGCCGCTACCTGACGCCTGTCGCGGCCGGGGACGCGATGTTCTCGTACTGCCTCTCCGAGCCGGAGGCGGGCAGCGACGCCGCGTCGATGACGACCCGGGCCGTGCGTGACGCGGATCACTGGGTGCTCAACGGCGTGAAGCGGTGGATCACCAACGCGGGCGTCTCCGAGTTCTACACCGTCTTTGCCGTCACCGACCCGACTGCCCGCTCCCGGGGCATCTCGGCCTTCGTGGTGGAGAAGTCCGATGCCGGTGTGAGCTTCGGCGCACCCGAGAAGAAGCTCGGCATCAAGGGCTCGCCCACCCGCGAGGTCTACCTCGACAACGTGCGGATCCCCGCCGACCGGATGATCGGCGCGGAGGGCACCGGCTTCGCCACCGCGATGAAGACCCTGGACCACACCCGGGTCACCATCGCCGCGCAGGCCGTCGGGATCGCGCAGGGCGCGCTCGACTACGCCAAGGGGTACGTGGCCGAGCGTCGCCAGTTCGGCAAGGCGGTCGCCGAGTTCCAGGGCATCCAGTTCATGCTCGCCGACATGGGCATGAAGCTGGAAGCGGCCCGGCAGCTCACGTACGCGGCTGCCGGTAAGTCGGAGCGCGGTGACGCCGATCTCACCTACTTCGGCGCGGCGGCCAAGTGCTTCGCCTCGGACGCCGCCATGGAGATCACCACGGACGCGGTGCAGTTGCTCGGCGGCTACGGCTACACGCGGGACTACCCCGTCGAGCGGATGATGCGCGACGCCAAGATCACCCAGATCTACGAAGGTACGAACCAGGTGCAGCGGATCGTCATGGCGCGGCAGCTCCTGAAGGACTGATTGCGGCTGTTGTGCAGTTCAGAGCGGGTGTGACCGAGTCAATCGACTCGGTCACGACTCGTATCCGGCCGGTTGCTCTGCGGGAAATTTTCGGCCGTTCCGGGTGTCGACCGGCAGCCGGTCCGCTGGGGGCTCTTGAGCCGCTGACACTGGCTGATCTCCTCCGCGCGTCGTCAAGTCAGACTCGCCGCCGTGAGGCTGTTGTCACGGGCCGAGGCCGCGGTGATCTGGGCGGCGAGTGCTTCAGGTGTCGCGTCGGCCGGCCGGCGGCAGCATGAGCTCGCTGTATGTGGACAGGGCCCCGGTCCAGTCGTTCTGGGCGACGTAGGCGACGTAGCCGTCGGGCCGGACGAGGATCTGGGCCGAGCTGGTGATGCCGTAGATGCGGCTCACCCCTGCCGCATCCTTTTCGGGGACCTCGACGGTCTTGAGAGCAGCGCCCGGCCCGGGCCACGAGATGTGCTTGAGCGCCGACACTGCGCGCTGCCCGACGGCAATGAGGGTGAAGTGAGCACCGCGAAAGGTGTCGAACAGTTGGCCCGGGCGGCCGTTGGTGTCGAGGTAACGAGCGTTGGGTGCGCGGTCACCGGCGATGACGTTGGGGGTCTCTTCGTCGCTGTCGGCAGCCAGAGGGCCACCGCGGTAGTTGAGGGCGAGTTGGCGTTCCTCGTCGCCGCGTTTGGCCGCGGCGAGCGGGCGACTGCTCATCCGGGCGTAGATGTCGCTCGACAGCCCCAGTACCCGGGCGGCGATGGGCTGCCGTTCGGCCTCGTAGGTGTCGAGCAGGTCGTCGGGTGCTCCGGCGAGGACCTGGCCCAGTTTCCAACCGAGGTTGTAGGCGTCCTGCACGCCCGTGTTCAAGCCCTGACCACCGGTCGGCGGGTGTACGTGGGCGGCGTCGCCGACGAGGAAGACGTTCCCGGACCGGTAATGCTGCGCCAGCCTGATGTTTGGCCGCCACACCGAGGCCCAGTGCACCTCCGCTACGTGCAGTTTGGTGCCCGCGAACACGTGAACGAGGCGGTTCACGGCTTCCTGGCCCAGATCGGTTCCTTCGTCTGGGCGCAGCTTGAGCATTAGTTGGAACGTGTCGCCGTCCGGCAACGGGCACAGGGCCATGAACCGGCCGTTGCTACGGGGCCAGATGTGCCACCGGTTGCGGGGCAGACCGGTCAGGGTCACGTCAGCGACGATCATACGGTCGCTCTCGTCGGTGTCCCCGATGAAGTCGATGCCCGCGGTACGGCGGACGGCACTGCCGCCTCCGTCGGCGCCGACCAGGAAACGGGCGGAGATCCGCACGATGCCAGCCGGACCTTCGACGGTGGCGACGACACCGTCCGCGTCCTGCTCGTAGGACGTCAGCCGGGTCCGGTACTCGACCGTGCCGCCGAGTTGCTCGAGACGGCGTTTGATCGCCGCATCAGTGTCGTACTGCGCCACCAGAATGGTGTTCGGGTGGGGAACATCCGCAGTCGATTTGCGGTGCTTGATCATCACCCAGGGCACGGTGAGGGGGCCGACATGCGCGCCGAGCATGGGATAGAGCGAACTGCGGGACTGGATCTCGGCCAGGATGCCGAGGTCGTCCAGAACCTCTTGGGTTCGTGGCTGGATCCCTTTGGCCCGAGAGCCTTCGAAGCTGTGGTCGGCGGCGTCGATGACGCGCAGCCGAACACCGCGGCGCTGAAGATCACAGGCCAGCGCGAGCCCGGCCGGGCCGGCCCCGACCACCAGCACGTCGATACGGTCAGTCATTGCCGTCACCTCGAAGCTCCAAAACGGTTGAGTGGCTTCGCCCACTGCACGGGATCGATCGGGACGCTGTGCCACTGGATCCGTCGGTCGAACGCCAGGTCAGCGTCGCTGGTCTAGGGCCCCCAGGCAGCCTGTCGGCAGCCGGTTGTAGACGGCGTCCTTCTCGGGATTGCCCTGTGCCAGAGCGAATGGGACGGGATTGGGAATCACCCTCCCCGTGTCCGCCGTGGCGGCCTATCCGTGCGCGAGCGTCTGCAACCAGACGACCACCAGGCCGGCGACACCCAGGGTCAGGAGGAACAGCGTTCGCTGCCACCACGGCACGTTGATGCCGCGTATCGCGACGGCGGCGACGGTGACGAGCGTTGCGAGAAGAACGGCTGCGGAAACCCACAACGCGGGGGTGAGGGGCCAGGCGCCGAGAGCAGAGGCGCCGAGCAGAACAAACGGGGCGACGACCGTCACCAACGAGCCCAGCGAGGCCCGCAGCGCGTGGCGCAGCTCCGGACCCTTCACGAACCGATCGTGTACGGCCAGGTGTGAGAGCACGTCGGCGGTCAGTGTGGCGACCACGGTCCCGGTGGTCGTGGCGAGCAGAACGAGTGTCGCCGCAAGAGGTGTCCCGGGGTGGGAAGCCACGACGAGAGTCACGGAGAGCGCGGTGAAGGTGACATAGATCCCCTCGCGTAGGGAGTCGGTCTGCTGCGCGGGGGTCGCAGCCGGGGTGAACCGGCGGCGTCGAGAGAACGTCCTGTCAGTATTAATGACTACAGCGTAGCCATAAATATTCGAACAGGCCAGTGGATCCACACCGCGATTTCGAACTCCGTTGCTGGTAACCGTCGTCGACCAGGGTGCACAGGGATCAACGGCCCGGCCAGCCACCCATTCGAGGCACCCGATGCCAGGGCGTCGCGACGCCAGAGCTGCGGTCCGCAGCGGTCCCTTGAGTCCGGCAATGCCCGCATCCGCTTCTCCTGGTCCCATGCGTGTAGCGTCTTCGTACTGTCCTGACCCGAAGGTCGTGGCCTCGCACTCGTGATGGGAGACGCGATCGAATGGACGGTCCGGCCAGGAAAGAACCAAAGCGGCCACGAGGACGTCCCGCCGTCGGTCGCGCCCGCATCATCGAGGCGGCACTCGGCGTCCTCGACGAGGAAGGCGCAGACGCCCTCACCTTCCGGGCTGTGGCCAAACGTCTCTCCTCGAGCACAGCGACGCTCTATCGCCATGTCGAAGGCCGCTCTGAACTACTCGGGCTTGTCATGGACTACCTTCTTGGCGAAGCTGACGGGCAGATCCGGGCCCAGCTCGGCGCGAACGCGAACTGGGACGAGGTCTGCCGCAACTCCGCCAGAATCTCGTACCGGGTCATGTCGAGCCACAACGCCTCAGCGCACCTGTTCACCAGCAGATTTCCGCTGGGGCCGAACGGCCTGGTCATCCGCGAACGGATGCTGGCCGCCCTGCTGCAGGCCGGGTTTCCCCCCATGATGTCCGTGAACGCAGTCGCGATGATCTCCCATTACGTGGTGGGGTTCGCGATGCAGAACGACGCGACGGTCAGTCGTTCGACGCTGGAGGAGACCTTTCTGGGGGAGGGCGGCGACCGGTACCCTGCCACGGCTTCGGTCGTGCACCTCCTGCCCCGTCCGCTGGACGAGGAATTCGAGTTTGGGCTCGATCTGATTCTCCAAGCCCTGAACAACGGACTCTCGGGTTCCGCACCTCCGTTGGCAGCGCGCGAACACTGACCCGGTAGTTGAGCCGCACAGTGACTTACTTCGCAATACTTGCCTCTGACGCCAACGTAAGGTTTTAGCCTGACGGCATGCAGATCAACGGCACGAAAGCCCTCGTAACAGGCGCCAATCGTGGACTCGGCAAGGCCTTCGCCGAGGCTCTCCTCGCCCGCGGCGCCACCACCGTCTACGCCACCGCCCGACGCCCCGAGCGCATCAACATCCCCGGCGTCGTTCCCCTCCAGCTGGACATCACCGACCCGACATCCGTCGACGCCGCGGCAGCCGAGGTGGGCGACCTCGATGTCCTCATCAACAATGCTGGCATCTCCACAAACGCGCCCCTGCTCGGGCCCTCTACGGAAAACGTCCGCCGCGAGTTCGACACCAACTTCTGGGGCACTCTCAACGTCACCCGCGCCTTCGCCCCCAGGCTTGCGGGGGGCGCCATTCTCAACGTCATCTCAGCGCTGAGCTGGTACACCTTCGGCCCCGCCAGCAACGGCTACGCCGCCTCCAAAGCTGCGGAGTGGTCCCTCACCAACGGCATCAGGCTCGAGCTGGCCGACCAGAAAACCCAGGTCACCGCCCTGGCCCTGGCCATAGCCGACACCGACATGATGGCCGCCTACGACATCCCCAAACTCCCACCCCACGAGGTGGTCGCCATGGCACTGGACGGCCTGGAAGCGGGCAAGCTGGAAGTAATCGCCGACAGTCCCACCGCCAAGGTAAAGGCCTCGCTCTCCCGCGATCCCGCCCTCTTCTACGCCGACATCCAGGCCGCCCTCTTCGGCTGACACCAGCACCTCCTGCCCAGCCGGCCAGGGAATGTGTGGCCGATCGACGTGCTGCTGGGGCTGGCGGTGAGCTCTGCGACCGCATCGAGGGCCGTCTGCACGGTCCGTACTGCCGGGGTGGCGTGGTTGAGGAGCGCCGCCCCGGGGGTGGCATCTCGTCGCGCTCAGTGGGCGAAGCGGCCGTAGCGACCGCGGAGGAACAGCAGGGGCTGCCCGTCCGTCCGACCGTGCGGGTGGTGCACCCGCAGCACGACTATGACGTGGTCGCCGGCGTCATGTTCGGCTTCCACCGTGCCCTCCAGCCATGCCACCACGCCGGCCAGTACCGGCGCGCCACCGGGGGACAGCTCCCAGTCGAGGTCCCCGGACGCGAACGAGTTCACGGTCAGACCGACCGGCCGGTCGGATGCGGGATCGAGGGCCGTCACCGTCGTGACGCCTGTGCCGAAATGGCCCAGGACGTGCCGGAACTGGTCGGGTTCAACCGTTGGCGCGGGTGGGTTCACGAGTCTGTCCTCCGTTCCGGTCGCCGCCGGCCCGCGAGCGACCGGGGGCGGGCGCGGAGCGATCGACCGGTTGACCGAAATGAATGCGGTCAACGTCGGCAACATTGGGGTTGGCCAGCATGAATGCCGGTAACGCGACGAAGAGTTCGAGGATGGTCCGGAATTGTCGGTGTCAGGGTCGGTTCATGCTTGAAGCGTCCGCGATGATAACGGACTTCGGCTCAGGTGTGGGGGATGGATACTTTCCGTGATCCGGGTCCGCGGATTGTTCCCGGGTGTCCGGGCGAAAGCGTCGCGTTGTCGAAAAATTGCAGGTCATGGCGGTGCTGGCGCCGATTCGTGACGCGCCAGCGCCGGAGACTGCCGCGATGCGCAGCGCCGCTACTGTTTGACTCAAGGTAATCTCAGTCAATACTATTTCACCATTTGTCCACCCAGGCGAGGTGGACCACTTCATCCGATGGATGTGACCCGGATCACTATTGTGCTCGGTGCTGTCTTGGTAATGTGGCGCGGGACTACCGGCGGGGAGACATTGTCATCCGTGATGCCCTTGCTCATTGTCGCTAGCGCATTCAGGGGGAAGGTGTTGCCAGCAGAATGTTCGCGAGCGGTGCCGTCACTCGTGGAGCGCTGGGTCCAGAGCCGACCGGATAGCCCGGCCATTTTCGACCCAACCTGTCAAGAAACGACGAGCTACGCGCAATTGTGGCGGTCCTCCGGCGCGCTGGCCGCCCGCCTTCGCCGGCTGGGCGTAGGCCGGGGCGAGGTGGTCGCCCTTTCCCTGCCGCGCGGTCGGTCGTTGATCGTGGCGATGCTCGCGGTGGCGCGTGCCGGCGTACGCGGCCGGGTGTTCCGGCCCGGTCTGATCATGTCGGCCCGGGACACCGGTGCCTGCAACAACAGGGACCTGGTCTGGCGGATGCTCACCAGTGGCCTCGCCGTCGGCGCCCACCCCACTGACGAGCGCGCCGAACCGGTCTCCCCGGTCGACACGATCGCCCGGGCGATCGTGTCCCTGGCGCTGTCGCCGTCCTCGGTCGGCAGGGTCTACCACTTGGCCGACGAGCGCTCCGTCAGCACCCGGGAGCGGTTCGACATGCTCGGTCGGGCCGGCCTGACGACCGAGCCGCTTCCGCAGTGGCGGCGGCGGGTGGCCGAACGGGCGCTGGACGGCGGCAGCGAGGTCATGTCGGCCGTGGCCCTCGACGAGCTGGAGGGGCAGAAGCTGGCCGAGGACGACTTGCAGGTCCGGGGCTGGCAGCCCTGGCTGCGCAAGCAGGGCCTCTCCGCCGCCATCACCCCCGAGCAGCCGCGCCAGGGCCTGGTCTTCCTGGCCGAACGCCACGAGGAGTTCGCCGCGCTCCTGCCCAAGCTTGCCGGGCGGCGGGGCGGTGACGACGTCAACGCGATCGAGGAGCGGGTATGAAGCAGCGACATGTCGCAGTGCTGGGCGCGGGAGTGATGGGCAGCGCCATCGCCGCCCTCGCCGTCGGGCACGGCCTGCCGGTCACCCTGGTCGACGTCGACCCGGCCGTGCTGGAGCGGGCCCGGGGCGAGGTCACCAGCCACCTGAGGCTGGCCCGGCTGATGGGGGCGCAGACCGGGACTGACGTGGCCGAGCTGCGTACCACGGTGGAACTCGGCCAGGTCGCCGACGCCGACGTGGTCGTCGAGGCCGTCACCGAACTCGCCGACGTCAAGGCCACGGTGCTCGCCGAGGTCTCCGCGCTCATCGGCCCGGAGGCGCTGGTGCTCACCAACACCTCCGCCATCCCGGTGGACGAGCTGGCCGGGGCGGTCGAGCACCCCGAGCGCACCGTCGGCGCCCACTTCATGAACCCGCCATACCTGATCAAGACGGTGGAGGTGATTCGCGGGCCGCGCAGTTCCGCCGCCGCGCTGGCCGTGGCCCGGGACTTCCTGGCCAGCATGGGCCGGGAGGTCGTGGTGGTCGGAGACGGGCCGGGATTCGTGATCAACCGGGTGCTGCAGCGGATGATCAACGAGGCGGCCCGCATCGCGGACGAGGGGCTCGCCACGCCCGAGGAGATCGACAGGCTCTTCACCGGCTGCCTCGGGCACCGCACCGGGCCGCTGGCCACGGCAGACCTGATCGGCCTGGACAACGTCGTCGACTCGCTGCGGGTGCTCCGCGACCGCACGGGCGACCAGGGCTACGAGCCATCCGCGCTGCTGCTGGCCAAGGTCGCCGACGGTGACCTCGGTCGCAAGACCGGGCGTGGCTTCTACGAGCACAGGGGGATCAAGTGAGCGCATCCACCGCCAACCAGCACACCCTCAGCCCGGGATCGATCTGCGGCCACCTCACCGCCTTCCTGGAGCGGTAGACCAAACGGGACATCGAGCCGGGCCTCGACATCTTCGCCGCCGGCCTGGTCTTGTCGCTGTTCGCGCTGGAGCTGGTGGTGCACATCGAGTCGACGTTCGACGTCCAATCCAGGAGAACTGGAGATGGCCAATCTGTTGGAGTCGCACAAGCTGACGGAGAACAGCGTCACGATGCTCCGCCGGACGAGCGGGGTCAGGCGCCTCTACTACGGCGCCTCCGGCGGCACCGTGAAGTACTCGGCGGCGCTGCGAGAGGCCGCCGAGGAACAGGCCCGGCCCTTCTGACCGGCCTCGGGTGGTGGGCGGGGACCCGCTTGGCGGCCACCCCACTCTCGCGTGCTGCCACAGTCTTCGTGACGGCACGGCAGGTCTTGTGCGGCGGACGGCGGTCGACCGCTCGTACGGCCACCTCGGACACGTCCGACGTGGCCGACTTCCCGATGGCTCAGCTGGATCAATGCGACCAGCGGTCGGATTTGACGAATCGGCCTTCCGTCGGGGTGGTGCGGCGTGATCCCGGCGGTAAAATGCCGGCATGGCCGAGGATTTGCGACAAGCCGTCGAGGCGCACACGGCGTTGTTCAACGAATGCGTGAGGTCGGGAGACTGGCAGGCGTTCGTGCAGACATTCACCGAGGATGCGCGAGTGACATTCACTGATCTGCCGGTGCCACCGATCGTCGGGCGGGACGCGCTCGCCGAGGCTTACCGGCGGCGTCCGCCGCAGCAGGCAATGGTGCTCGACGGTGTGCGCGTCGAGAGCTCGGACACCGCACATGTGCAGCTCAGGTGGGATGACGGGACGCCGGGAGCGATGGTAACCCGCTGGCGGGACGGGATGGTCGCGGTCAGCGAGATCACTATGAGTGTTGGTAAGGGCAGCTCTGGGTCTTGACGCCTCTCCGGCTGCCGCCTAGTGTAAACCGCGTTGACTCAGACGGGGGCGGGATCGTGCCGGACGAAGGTGCAGTCGTCGGTAAATCAACTTCGCTCCCCCTGCTGTTGGCCTGCGGAGCGGCCTTTCTCGCTCTTCTCGATGTCACAGTTGTCAATCTGGCGATTCCCGATCTGATCACGTCGTATCCGGGCGTCACGGTTGCCGACGCTTCCTGGGTCATCACCATTTACGCCACGGTTTTCGCCGCGCTGCTGGCACCGGCGGGCCGCATCGCGGACGTGATCGGCCGGCGGGCTCTCTTCATGACCGGCGTCGGCGTCTTCACCGCGATGTCGCTGCTCGACGCGCTCGCACCCAACCTGGCCGTACTGCTGGTCGGCCGGGGCCTCCAGGCGGTCGGCGCCGCCGCCATGATCCCGGCGTCGCTCGCCATCGTCCTGCACGACACCTCGGCGGCCCGGCGCGGCGCCGCGATTGGGGCATGGAGCGCGGCGGGTGCCCTTGCCGCGGCGCTCGGTCCGGCGCTCGGCGGCATACTTGTCGACGCGTTCGGCTGGCGCTCCGTCTTCGTGATCAACCTGCCGCTCGGGGTGCTCATCGTGCTCGGGGCCGTGGTGCTGCCGGCCGGCCGGAGCGCGGGCGGCCGCCTGCCCGACCTGATCGGCACGACGTTGCTCGCGGGCGCGGTCGGCCTGGCCGTCCTCGGCGTCACCGAGGGCGGTGACTGGGGCTGGGGCGACCTGCGTACGATCGCTTGCCTGGCCGGGGCGGTCGCGGCTGGAGCGCTCACGGTGTGGCGGTCGCTGCGCCATCCGGTGCCGACGATCGAGATCGCGCTCTGGCGCAACCGCGGGCTCGCGGTGGCCAACCTCGCCTCCCTGCTGTACGGCGGGGCCCTCTTCGCCTGGATGCTCTGCTCGGTGTTGTACCTGACCGAGATCTGGCACTACCGCGAACTGCAGGCGGGCCTGGCGATGAGTCCCACCGCTGTGCTGACCGCGGTGGTCGCGCTCCTGACCGGCCGCTTCATCCATCGGCTCGGTCTGCGCGCCGCCGTGATCCTCGGCGCCCTCGTAATGGCCGCGGGCGCCGGGCTCTTCGCGCTCTGGGCACCCGGCACGCCCCACTTCGCGTCCTTCTTCCTCCCGGCGGCGGCTATCGGCGCCGTCGGCATCGGTGTGATCACCACTGGCGTCTCCACGGCGGCTGCCCTCTCCGTGCAGCCCCAGCGCTTCGCCGCCGCCACCGGCCTCAACCAGACCGCTCGGCAGATCGGTGGAGCCCTCGGCATCGCCATCCTGGCTGCGGTCCTCGCCGGCCAGGCCGCCACTGACCTGACGGCCTACCGTGACGTCTTCGGCTTCTGTGCGCTCCTCGCGGTTCTTGCCGGGGTGGTCGGTGTCTTCCTCGTCACCCCGAGCCGTCCCCAGCCCGCCCCGGCCCAGCCGGTCTCGAAAACGGCCGTCTGACCCGGCTGCGGTTGTGGAGGTCGCTCATCCGCAACCACCGGCGTGGCCCTGATCGCCCCCCGGGCCAACGATGACGGGGACCTGGTCGTCCGTGCTGGCCGGGCCGGTCGCCGTGACCAGCTGCGCCGATTCGGCGTCCGCCCGTCGGTCGGCGCGAACCGCGGCGGCGAAGTCGGGGAGGCGGTCCAGGCCCCAGAACTTCTCGCGGCCGTGCACGAAGAACGGAACGCCGAAGACGCCGTCCCTGTCGATGCGGCGGAGGGCGACGATCCCGTCGGCCCGCAACTGCGGGTCGGACACCGCGGTGCTGAGATCTTCCGGGCTCAGTTGCAGTTCGGTGGCGACCGCGGCCATCGTGGCGGGGTCACTGATGTCGCGGCCCTCCTCCCAGCGCGCACGGTAGACGGCATCGATGAAGGCGCGGCCCCGGCCGGCGCGTTCGGCGGCAAGGTAGGCCAGGTGGGCCACCTCCCAATGTGGGGCGCGGTCGACCGGCCACGCGATGGCGAGACCGCGGCGCTGGGCGAGCCGGCGCACGTCCTGCAGGATGTAGAGCGCCTTGGCGCGGGACATGTCCACATAGGGAAACGAGCCGCCGCTGTCGGTGAGCGCTGCCCGCGACTCCTCGTCGGGCTCCCAGAATGGTCGCCACTCGATGACGTCGGCGACGTCGGCGTAGGCGCTCACGAGGTCACGGCAGGCCAGCCACGAGTACGGGCTGCGGAGTGAGAAGTAGAAGCGTGCGGCCTTCACAGCACGATTCCACCGTCCACCGCGAAGACCTGGCCGGTGATGTAGCGCGCCCGGTCGGAGGCGAGGAACGAGACGAGGTCGGCGACCTCGTCGGGCGTGCCCATCCGACCCATGGGGATCTGTTTGAGCGCCCGTTCGCGTATCCGTCCGGTGAGCGCCGCCGTCATCTCCGTCTCGATCATGCCGGGGGCCACCACGTTCGCCCGGATACCGAACTGGGCGACCTCCTTGGCCAGCGACTGGGTCAAGCCGATGATGCCGGCCTTGCTGGCCGAGTAGTTGGTCTGGGTGGCGTTGCCCCGTAGGCCGACCACGGAAGAGAGCGTGACGAGACAGCCTGAGCGGCGCTTCATCATCGAGAAGATCGTGGCCCGACAGGCGTGATAGGTGCCGTCGAGGTTCACGTCGACGACCTCGCGCCAGTCCTCTGGGCGCATCATCACCATCGGATTGTCACGGACGATGCCGGCGCTGGTGACCATCACGTCGACCGGGCCGAGATCGTTCTCCGCGGCGTCCACGAACTTCTTCACCGCGTCGTAGTCGCGGACGTCGACCTGGTGGGCGCGGATCCGGGTACCACTTGCGGCCGCCGCCTCGCGCACCTGTTCGGCCGCGACGGGACTGGCGTGGTAGCAGAAACTTACGTCGAAGCCGTCGGCGGCGAGGCGTCGCACGATCGCGGCCCCGATCCCGCGCGACCCGCCGGTGACCACCGCGGCTGGCCGCCGTTCGTCCATTTCAACCTCCCGAGCTCGAGTCGTGCGGGGTCACGCGGGGCTGCGCAGCTCGGCAGACTCGCGCAGCGCGATGATCACTTGGCCCACCCGCAGCACCGGGACGTCGGCCACGGTCGACTCGCCGGTGAACACCGCCGCGTCGGAGAGCAGCTTGAGTGCCCGCACGTGGTGGGTCACCTGGTCACCCGGGCGGACCGGCGCGAGCACCTCGATGCGGCTTATCGCCCCGAACAACGTCACCCGACCGGCGAGCACGTCGGGGTTGGGCGTGCCGTGGACGGCGAGGACCCCGGCCGCCTGGCACCAGGACTCGATGAGCAGGGTGGCCGGATAGGAATAGTCGGTCGCTTCCTCGGGCAGGCCGGCATAGCATGGTTCATTCGCTGTGACGGCCTTTGTCGCGATCAACGAATCGCCCGGAACCAGGGACTCGACGCGATCTATCAGCAGCATCGGGAATCGGTGCGGCAGTATCCGCCTGATCTCAGCGGTGTCCATTCTCCCCGCTCTCCGCGAAACGTAGAACGATCAAGGCCGCCTCGCTGCCCACGTCGTCCGGGCGGCCGGTCGAAATTTGGGCCGAGCAGGTGTCACCCGAGAAGTCGATGTTGATAGTCAACCGCTCACCCGGGAACACGGGTCTGATGAACCTGACACGATGGACACTTGTCAAGTGGGCAGCCGGCCGGTGTCGGTAGGCGGCTTGCAGGGCGCATTCGACCAGGCAGACGCCAGGGAAGATCGGAAAGCCGGGGAAGTGACCGGCGAACACCGGCTCGGCCGGATCGACGTCCATTGTGCACACAAGCCCGCCGGGGTGGCGGCTCACGACCTGCGGCGAGAGCGAGAGTGGTGTGGCTCTGAAGATCAACACTTCCCCTTCCCCCTGAGGTCACGAGCGTACCGGACAAGTATTCGACATTGAGCCCTGCGCGTCCTCGTTGATCACCCCAGAGCTCAAGATAGGGGTGGTCTTTCGGGGTGCCCCTAAATGTAGAGTGGACGCAATGGAAAAATGGGGGTGAGACAGTTGCCGAGTAAGCCGTCCCGGTTGGTCGACCTGGCGAGCGTGGTGACGATCGCCCCGTTGGGCGTGGCGGCCTGGGCCATGACGCGCGCAGCCTGGAGCGTCTATCACCCCAAGCGCCGACCGGTTCGGCAGACGCCGGCGTCGTTCGACCTACCGGCCGAGCGGATCACCGTGTCCGGTGCCGACGGGGTCGCCCTGGCCTGCTGGTTCATCCCCGCTCCCGAGGTGGCCGGCGGCACCGTGGCGCAGACCGCCGAGGAGGTCGGGCAGCAGCAGGTCGTCGTCGTCCTCGGCCACGGCATGGGCCGCAACAGCGGCATGCTCATGCCGTTGGCCAAGACCCTGCACGACGCGGGTTACCACGTCCTCACCTTCGACATGCGCAACCACGGCGACAGCGCCGACGACCGGCTGTTCCGTGGGCAGTCCCCGCGCTACGCCATCGACCACCACAACGTCGTGACCTCGTTGCGGGAGCGGTCCGACCTTGGGGATTTCCGGGTTGCCTGCGTCGGCTTCTCGATGTCAGCCTGGACCTCGCTGGAGTGCGCCCGACTCGATCCGGGCCTGGTCCGTGCGGTGGTCTGCGACAGCGGGCCAACATTGGACATCGACGGCACCATCAGGCGGACCTTCGACGCCACGATGACGAAACTGCCGCGCTTCCTGGCCGGGCCGGCGATGCGGGCCGCCTCCCGTTTCTTCTTCACCCGGGCATCGCTCTTCTTCCTCAAGCCCGCGCCCTGGCCGCAGGAGCTGCCCGATCACTCCGTCCGGCTGCTGTTCATCGCGGGGGAGGCCGACCCGGTCGCCCGGCCGGTGGACATCCGTGCACAGCTGGAGCACTATCCGGAGGCCGAGGTGTGGTGGGTTCCCGGTGCCAGCCACACGACCGCGCGCCTGATCGCCACCGACGAGTACGACAAGCGCGTGCTGGCGTTGCTCAGCGACACGTTCCACCGGCCGGCGGGGTGAGCGTCATGCGGTCGTACCTCCTGGTGGAGAGCCGCACCGAGCAGGAGAGCCCGGACGTGCCGCGGTTCTTCGAGCTCGGCACCGGGTTGCGCCGCGCCGGTCATCCGGTGACCGTCTTCCTCATCCAGAACGCGGTGATCGGCGCACGGGCCCCGGCGGTGACCAGCCTGGTCGCCGCAGGCGTCGAGGTCTGGGCCGACGAGAGTTCGGTGCGCACCCGAGGTCTCTCCCCCGACGACTGCCCCGAGGGTGTTCGCCTGGGCGGGATGCCCAATCTGGTAGGCATGCTCATGGCGGCGGGCTGCGTCCCGGTGTGGCACTGAGATGACCGCCCCCACCGGTGGCCGGTCCCTCTTCCTGGGGTTGATCGGAGCGCCGTACGAGTCGGATCTTTTCACCACGGCGACCCGAATGGCCGAGGAGGCGGTCCGGCAGGGCCACCAAACGACCCTCTGGACCTGCGGTTACTCGACCGCGCTGACTGTTGCCGGCCTGGCCCCGACCAAGCCACGCAACCTGACCGAGTGGGACCGCGGCTACCCGTCGCCGGCCGCGCTCGCCACGCATCTGATCGACTGGTCCGCCGGTCGGCTGGCGTGGTTGGTCTGCCGCTACTGCGCCGAGGAGCGGGGGGCGTCGGCACAGATCCCGGCGGTGCGCATCCGCCCGCCGTACGAGTTCGTCGAGCGCTCCCGGGCGGCCGACGTGAGCCTGGTGTTGGGGACCAAATGACGACCGTGGCGATCCTGGAGCGGGCCCATCGCGGCGCGATCGAGGAGCAGTACGCGCACGAGTTGTGGCTGGCGCACGGCCTGCACCGACAGTCCCCGATGGTGGTGCTGCTGCGTGGGCTCGCCGCGATGTATGCGATCGACGCCGCACCGTCGGGGCCGATCGAGCTGGGCGGTGTCGATTGGGGTGCCTATCCGGACTACCGGGCGGCCATCGGGCGACTGCTCGACGACGACGCGCGAGTGCTGGTGTCGGTTAGCGCGCTCGATCGGCTCGGGATGTCGGACAAGCGATTGCTGCCGGGCCTGGGGGCAGTCGAGGATCATGAAATAACCAACCTTCTGACCATTGCCGAGCGCATCTTCTTCCTTTGATGCGAGGCACTCAAGCTCTGTTGTCCGACTGCCCTTCCAAGGTAACCTTAATTCGACTTGTGCGTCCTCATCGGGGGGTCGCATCCTCTTGCGATTGAATAGGAGTCGACGGATGTCCTCGAGCGTTAGAACTCTCGACCCAGAAGAGCTGCGCCGTTTCGTTGCCGACGTGCTCGACCTCGATCCGGAAAGCGTGACCGACGATGCGAATTTCGTCGCCGAGCTTGGCGTCGACTCGCTGAAGGCCCTGGAGGTGCTGGTCGCGCTGGAGCGCAAATACGAAATCAAGATCTCGGAGGACGAGGTGCGCGACATGACCTCGTTCGGCGAGGTGCGCGAGATGGTCGAGGGGAAGCTGGCGGCAGCCTGACCAGCCCCATGTGCCACGCGGCCGCAACGTTGCGGCCGCGTCGCCATGTCCGGGGAGGCTCCGAGGGCGCGATCCCGGCCGCGGCCCACCACGCCGACCAGCCCTCGGGCGGCGTTGGCGCCGGGTGCGCCATCCCGGCGGCCGGGACCACGGGACCACGGGACCACGGGACCACGGGACGCCCGGCGGGCCGGGGCGGGATGGCCGCCCCGGCTCGGACCGGACCGTCAGAACGACACGGGCAGGGCGACCAGACCCCGGTTGCTCGCCGACGGCAGGAAGCGCAGCTTGACGTCGGGGATTCGCAGGTCATGTGCTCCGGCCAGCAGCGCGGCGAAGCTCTCCTGGGTTTGGATCCGCCCCAGCGCCGCGGCCACGCAGTAGTGCAGACCGTGCCCGTACCCGAAATGGCGGGGCTTCTCGCGGGTGACGTCCAGTTCCTCGGCGCCGGGTAGCGCGTCCGGGTCGCGGTTGGCCGAGGCGAGGCAGAGCCGCACCAGCTGGCCCGCCTCGATGTGCTGGCCGAAGAGGTCGAGGTCGATGCTCGCGACGCGGTCGTTCATCTGCACCGGGCCGTCGAAGCGCTGGAGTTCCTCGATCGCGGTCGGCAGCAGGCCCGGGTCGGCGCGCAGCGCGGCCAGTTGGTTGGGGTGGTTGACCAGCGACAACAGCCCCAGCGCGAGCATCTGCGTGCCGGTTGGGTGACTCGCCTGGTAGAGGAACACGAGGCTGTCCAGCAACTCCTCCCGCGTCATCCGGGCGTCCGTTGTGCCCTGTGCGAGCAGGCTCAGTACGTCGTCGCCGGGATGTGCGGTGCGACGGTCGACGAGTGATCCGAAGTACTCGTACATGGCGGTCAACGCGTCCTGCCCGGCCTGGAGCACCTTGCGGGTCAGCATCGGCTCCGACGTCAGCGAGATGGCCCGGGACCAGGCCACGAACTGGTCCCAGTCGGCCCGGGGCAGGCCGAGCAGGTGGTTGATCACGTAGACCGGGAGCGGGTTGGCGAAGTCGCCGATCAGGTCCAGCCCGCCGGCCGCGAGCCCGGGCGCGAGCAGTTCGCGCACCAGACCGGCGACCGTGGGACGGCAGGCGGCCAGCACGGCGGGGCTGAGCGCGCGTTCGTGGATCTCCCGCAGTGGCGTGTGCCGAGGCGGATCGATCATGACGAGCCAGTTGCTCATCATCTTTTCCAGCGGCCCGTCCTCGGGGCTGCGCCGCCAATCGCGGAATCCGTTCCACCCGCGAGTGTCGCGGGAGAGCAGCGGATTTTCGTACGCGGCCAGCACATCTTCATATCGAGTGACGATATAAAATCCAAATTTGGTCAGATGGACCGGGTTCTCGGCCCGAAGTTGCGAATAGTGCGGATAGGGATCTGCGAAATATCCGGGCGACATCGGGTTGTAGGTAACGAGCTCGTTCTCCACGTCGGCGGCTCCCTCAGAGACTGTTGTTCACGGCGTTGGATACCTATACTCGAAGCGGTTGTCGAACTTCGTCGGCGCGGGGGGCACAGTTGGAGCGGATACTCATTACTGGCTTGGGCGTCACCTCCTGTGTCGGAAACGGGGTGGACGCCTATTGGGCCGGGCTCGCCAGAGCGCGCAGCGTTCCCGCACCTGTCGACGATCCCCGGGCCGACATGGACAATCGGCTGCTCTACGCGGTGCCGCCGATGGCCGCCGAATCCGACTCCGGTGCCGGCACTCCGGGGCGTACGTCGACGTTCGCGCTCGCCGCGGCCCGGGAGGCGCTCGCCGACGCGGGCCTCGCCGATGCCGACCTCGCCGAGGTCGGCGTGAGCGTGGGCACCGGCGTGGGCGACGTCAGCCTCTTCGAGTGGGCGCCCGACGACGGTCCCGGGCCGGAGGGCGCCACCGCGTTCCCGTTCAAGGTCGGCGCGACGCTCGCCAGCGGCCTCGGTCTCGGCGGTCCGGTCACCAGCGTGAGCACCGCGTGCTCCGCCTCGGCGTACAGCGTCAGCCTGGCCGCCGACCTGATCCGGGACGGCGCGGCGGACATCGTGCTCGCCGGCGGTGCCGATGGATACACGCGGGTCGGCGTGGCCTGCTTCAACCGGATGGGTGCGCTCGACCCGGTGGTCTGCCGGCCGTTCGACGTCGGTCGCCGCGGCACGATCTTCGGTGAGGGCGCCGCGATGCTGGTGCTCGAGTCCGAGTCGAGCGCCCGCCGTCGCGGCCGTCGCGGCTACGCGACAGTTGCCGGAGCCGGTTGGAGCTGCGATGGGCACCACCCGACCGCGCCGGACCGCGGCGCCGGGCAGATCGTCCGCGCGATGCGCGACGCACTGGCCGAGGCGGGCGTCAGTCCGGATGAGGTCGACTGTGTCGTCCCCCATGGAACCGGCACCCCGCTCAACGACGAGGTCGAAGCCCGCGCCCTCGGTGCGGTCTTCGGGGCCGGTGACGCCCTGCCGGCGTACAGCCTGAAGGCGATGCTCGGCCACACCGGCGGCGCCGCCGGCGCCTTCGCCCTGTTGACCGCCGCGCTGATCGTCGCGCGTCGTGAGATCCCGCCGAACGTGCCGCTCGCCGATCCCGATCCCGGCTGCCCGATCCGCCTCCCGGAGGTGGCGTCCACGACCCGGGCACGGCACGCCCTGGTCAACGCCTACGCCTTCGGCGGCAACAACATCTCGGTGCTGCTGGGGAGTGCGGCATGAGCGGCGATGTGGTGTTGACCGGATCGGCCTTTCTCGTCTCACCGGAAACGGCCCCGCCGGACGGTGCCGTCGGCTGGTTCGACCCGGCCGAGCACCTCGGGGCCCGCGGCTGGAAATACCTCACGCCGGCAACCCGGTTCCTGCTTGCCACCGCCCAGCTCGCGCTGGTCGACGCGAAGCTGGACCCGGCGACCATGGCGCCCGAGTCGATGGGTGTGGCTGTCGGCACCAACTTCGCCGCCGATCCGGTCGTCGGTCGACTCGACCACACGGTACGAACCGAGGGTGCGCACTGGCTGAGCCCCGCCGAGGCGCCCAACTTCTCGGTGAACATGGCGGCCAGCCACCTGTCGATGAAATGGGCGATGCGTGCCTTCAATCTGACCCTGACCAATCCCATGGTCGCCGGCATCGACGCGGTCCTGACGATGGCCGGGGCGATCCGACGCGGCCGGGCCCGACTCGGCCTCGCCGGTGCGACCGAGGAACGGCCCACCGCCTACCGACCCGCGGGCGGTACGGCCGGGGAAGGGGCGTGTTGTCTGGTGCTCGAGTCGCGGGAGACGGCGATCGAGCGGGGCGCCACCCCGTTGGCCACCGTCGCGGGCGGCTTCAGTCGCTTCCGCGGTCAGCCTCCGGAGGAGGACGGGACTCCCCGGGTGACCGTCTCCGCCGACGCACCGTACCTGACCCTCGCACCCCTGCTCGCCGCGCTCGACCTGCTGGCCGTGCACGGCCGGGCCACAGTGGTCGCGTCGAGCCCGCACGGCAACCTGGCAACACTGACGTTGAGCGACCGCTGAGCGGCACGGAACGAGGAGGACCGGATGGACGACGCGTTGAACGGCCAGTGGAGCCTGATCCTCGGGGTCTCGGCCGGAATGGGACGGAGCGCCGCGCTCGCCCTCGCGGCGGCCGGCTGCAATATCGCCGGCGTACACATCGACACGTCGGGCCGGCAACACGAGATCGATCAGTTGGTCGACGAGTTGCGTGCCCTCGGCGTGCGCGTGGAATTCTTCAACGCCAACGCAGCGAGCCCTTCCGTTCGCGAGGAAGTGGTTGCCAAGCTGGGCAAACTGACCGACGGGGCGGGCGTGCGGGTGCTGATGCACTCGCTGGCCTTCGGGTCGCTGGTGCCGCTGCTGCCCTCGCCCGAGCAGCCCGGCGCCACTGCCAAACAGGTCGACATGACGCTCAACGTGATGGCCAACAGCCTGATCTACTGGTTCCAGGATCTGTTCGCCGCGGGACTGCTCGTCGAGGGCTCGAAGGTCTTCGCCATGACCAGCGCCGGCACCGCACGCTTCACCAGCCACTACGGGCCGGTCTCGGCGGCCAAGGCGGCCCTGGAGAGCCACGTGCGCCAGCTCGCCGTGGAAGCCGCACCGCACGGGATCAGCGTCAACGCGTTGCGGGCTGGCATCACGCTTACCGAGTCGTTCCGGCGCATCCCCGGCAGCGACGACCTGAGCGAGCGCGCCAGGCTGGGCAACCCGCATGGTCGCCTGACCACGCCCGAGGACGTGGCCGAGGCGCTCGTGCTGCTGTCGCGGGCGCGGTCGTCCTGGATCACCGGCAACGTGATCGGCGTCGACGGTGGCGAGTTTCTGACCGTCTGACGAGGTCATTTGGCTAATCCGGGCATCAGGCCGGTCCGCATCAGCAGCGTCGCCACACTGGACAGTGAGCCGAACTCGTCGGGGTGCACGCTGCCCGCGAGCACCCCGAAGAACCGGTCACGCGCGTTGTCGTCGATTTCGAGGGCCCGCAGCACCAGCTTCTGCATCTCGGTCAGCGGCAGGTAGCGGGCCTGCTCGATGGTGTAGCGGAAGATCGGCTCGGCCAACTCGTCGCGTCGTCGCTGGTAGTGCCCGAACGCCTCCTCCTCGGTGCGCTCGCCGGCCAGGCTCTGGTGCAGCGCGTCGCTGACCAGCTCCACGTCGCGGAAGGCGTCGGAAATGCCGAGAGCGGTCACCGGATCCTTGTGATAGCCGGCGTCGCCGACCAGCGCCCAGCCCGGCCCGTACGGCTTGCGGAAGAAGTTCGGCACGTCATGTGTGCCGACGAACTTGTGCACCCGCCGCGCGTCCCGGAACCGTTCCGCGAATTCCGGGCTGGTCTGGGTGCGGACGGTCTCCAGGTAGTTGCCCTCGACGTCGCTGCGGTAACGCCGCCATTCGTCGTGCGGCCAGCCGGAGAGGACCACGGTGAGCCCGTCGTGGGTGGGGATCGCGGGCACACACCGGCCCGGCCGCCAGTGGATCAGCAACCGGTCCATCGGAAGGTTTTCCCAGTACGTCAGGTACGTGGTGGTCAGCGGCGGAATCGTGTGGTATTCCTCGGCGCCGACCGTGCGGGCCACGAAGGAGCGCATACCGTCCGCCCCGACCACGTACCGCGCGGTGACGTCGACAGGTGGCCGGCCCTGCCGGCGCAGCCGGACACCTGTCACCCGGTCGGCGTCACCGAGCAGGCCGGTCACCCCGACGGCCTGCTCGACCTCGACGCCAGCCTCCTCCGCAGCCTGGAGCAGAAGGTGGTCGAGCACGATGCGGCGCGGGCAGACCCCGAACCGGTACCCCTCGTACGGCGGGGGAGTGCCGGTCAGTTGGATCGGCCCCCAGTCGGAGGCGAGCCGGTCCACCGGTGGGCAACCCGTCTTGAGCAGGCGGTCCAGCAGGCCCCACCGGGCTAGGCGGGCCACCCCGTAGGCATGGATGAAGTGCGACGACATCCTGTCGCTCGGGAATGTCATCCGATCGACGAGCAACACTCGCCATCCGCGGCGGGCCAGCAGCATCGCTGTCGGCGATCCGGCAGTCCGGGCGCCGACCACGATCACGTCGTAGTCGGGCGCCCGGCTTGCTGCGGCTGGTTGCACGATGCTCATCCGCCGCTGACCGCGGGCAGGATCAGCACCTCGTCGGTGCTGTGGACCGCGGTGTCGATGCCGTCGCTGTTACGGATGTCGTCGCCGTTGACGTACAGGTTGACGAAGCGGTAGAGCTTGCCGTCCTCGTCCAGGATCCGCCGGGTGGCCCCGGGGATCTTCCGTTCGATCTCTGCCAGCACGGCACGTAGCGTGGTGACCGTCGGTACGTCGACGTCGACCATGCCGGCCTTGCCGCTCTGGCTCAGCGATGCGGGGAGCCGAACTCTCACGTCGCCTCCTAGGCGGACCAGAACTTGTTGACGAAGACGTCGTCGTAGACCCAGATGCGGGCCTCGACGACCTTCTCGGTCTCCGGGTCAATCTTGAAAACGTGGACGCCGGGCATCTCGAGGGTCATGCCCTTGCGCTCGCCCCGCCAGGTCGCGATCACGACGGCGGTGTCGCCGTCGGCGACGATCTTGTGAGTCTCGGCGCGGAAGGTCCCGTTGGTGACCTCCGCGCTCTTGCGCAGCCACTCCAGCACGCCGGGAAGCCCGTCGATGCGCCCGGACAGCGGGTGGTTGCCCGGCGTATACCACACGACGTTCTCGTCGATCCCCTCGCTGAGGCGCTCGAGGTGGGCCGAGTAGAACCGGGCGTGCCCCATGGTGAGGAGCCGGATGAAGCGGTTGGACGCCGCCGTCTTCTCAGTGGTGCTCGCGGTCATGTGACGTGTCCCTTCCGTGGTTGAGATAGATAATTTTCAGTAGGCCCAGAACTCGTCCGAGGCCGGCTGGTCCTCCATGAACAGCTCGCGCTCGGTCACCTTGCCGTCCGATTCGCGGAGCTTCCACACGTTTATGACTTTCTGGTCGAGGGTCTTGCCGTTGCGCTTGCCGTGCACCCGCATGAGGCAGAAGACGGCATTCTGGTTGGCCGCGATCTCCAGGACCTCGGCACCGAACGTGCCAGCGGTCTCGGCCTGCACCCGCCGGAAGAACTCGAGAACCTCGTCGATCCCGATGATGTCGGCGGCCAGTGGGTTGACGTGCGGAACCTTCCACACGACATCCTCGGCGAGCATCTGTCGCATCAGCTCGACCTTGCCGCTATGGAACAGTTCGATCGCGAGTTTGGCCGCCTGCAGGTTGAGTGTGGAGCCGGTCATTTCGCACCCCCGCTCAGCGCGGTCAACGTCCGAGCGTCGAACGGGACCAGCTCCCAGTCGGCGCGGTTGAGCACCTTCGCGTACCCGTGGGTGATGCGACCGGTCGCGGTCGGTACGAGGCGTCCGTCGCGCTTGACGTAGCAGTCCATCCGGGACGTGTAGGTGAAGTCCTTGTAGATCTCCTCGACCGAGTAGACGGTGTGCAGTTCCTCCTCCATCAACGCGTCCTCGATGATGCGCACCGAGGCGCGCGGCACCACCGGGATCCATCCACGCTCGTCCAGGTAGGACCGGATGGAGATGCCACGCTCGGCCAGGAACAGGTCGACGACCTCTTCCATCACCCGTAGGTAGCCGGAGTGTTGGATGTGCCGGGAGAAGTGGCAGTAGAAGTAGGGAATCCGCCAGCGCCAGGCCACCGCGTTGGTGCCCTCGATCAGCTTCGCCACGTCCGGGTCCGGGGCCAGGCTGCCGCGCCCGACAAGACTCGCCGGCTGCGGTGGCAACGTCGCCGCCGGGCCAGGCTCACGGATGGCGACCCGAACCGTCGCGGTCACCGCGCGAACAGTTCCCTTCGGGCGGTCGACAAACGATCGGGTACGGAGCAGAAGCGTCCCGTCGGCATCGGGTGCCCCGGCCGTCACCTCGGTGCGGACCTCGTCGTCCATGTGCAACGCCGAGGCGATCCGGGCATCGCTCTCCACGATCTCCACGCCCAGACCCTGCTCCTCGTAGAGCCGGCGGGGCACCGAGCCGACCTGCCGGAGATGGTCCAGCACCGCCTCCTCGATCAGGTACATGACGTGTTTGAAGCCGATCCAGGTGCAGATGTTCGATCCCTCGAAGCGCGGGCGACCGATCACTTCGGTGCGCGCCGCCGGCATCGTGGTGGCCATCAGGTCCTGCTCCCCTCTTGGCGGTTCATGACGCCGGTGCTCAGCCCGCCGAGGAAAGGCCCGGCAAGCGCGGCGACTCCCGCGGTGTCGTCGATCATCGAGAAGTGGCCGGAATCCGGCAGGATGTGCGTCTGGGCGTCCGGCAACGCGTGCCCGAGGCTGCGTACGTCGGCCGGGTAGGCGGCCGTGTCCCGACCGCCGCCCAAGACCAGGCACGGCACGTCGACGGCGGACAGGTCGAGGAACGGAGTCTGGGTGAACAGGTCGAAGAAACGCAGCCAGCCGTACGGTCCGATGCGCTCGCGGACCTTCGCCACCATGGCCTCCAGCAGGTCGTCCCCGCCGGTCGCGGCGAACGCGGTGCCCAACCGCGGCCCGCGCCGGCGCTTGATGCCGGAGCGGATCAGCTCGTCGAAGTCGTTCATGTAGTGGCTCATCGCGGCCCAGTCGAAGGCCCGTGCCGCCGGCCGATAGAAGGGCGAGATCAGGACCAGGCCGCGTCCCAACCCCGGCCCACCCGCGCAGATGGAGTCGAGCAGGACGTTGGCCCCGAACGAGTGCGCCACGACGAGTTCGGGCCGCACCGGTGCGGCGTCGAACGCCCGCTCCAGCCACACCCGACTGTCCCGGTGCTCGGCCCAGCCGCTGCCGCCGGCCGTGTCCCAGGGCAGGTGGTAGGCCCACACCTCGAGCTGAGGCGGAAGCAGCGGAAGCAGCCCGTCCCAGACACTCGTGCCCGAACCCAACCCGTGCAGTAGGCCGGTGATCGTCGACGGGGTGCTGGTTGCGGGACGCACCAGCCGAGCGCTCACGATCTCGTTCGTCATCGTGGGCCCTCCAACGTCACTGACGCGTACGGCGCGCCCCAACAGCCGCCCGCGGTGAGCAGCGCGTGCCCCGCCGAGCCAGCCGCCAGCAGGTTCGCCGCGGTGGCGGCCTGCAACACCCCGTACGCCCCGCGCGCCTCGCCGAGCCCACTCAGGTCGAGCGTGTCGGCACTGGCCGGGGGTTGCGGGGAGCCGTGTGCCGCGCAGGGCGGACCCCACAACCCGCTGTCGGGCGCGGTCGGCGTGCTGGGCCGGTCGTAGCTGCGCAGGGTGGCCATCGGCCGGCGCTCCAGGTCGGCGGCCTCGAGCACCACGGCGGCCGCGCCGTCGAACGCGGGCGGCACCGGGCCACCGTGTCGATTCGCCGTGTCGGCGAGGAGCCGCCGCACGGCCGGGCCGTCCGGCTCCACCCCGACGACAAGCATCCGGCGTACCCGGCCGACACGGATGGCGGCCGCAGCGTGCCGTAGCGCGTCCAGCCCCGAGGTGGCACCCGCCGAGATGGTCAGGTTGACCCCGCCGAGCCCGAACCAGATCGCCAACTGCGAGGCGGCCACGTTGCCGGAGACGTTTGGCAGGTCCATCGGGCTGGTGCCGACGACCCCGCCGGCGTGCAACTCGTCGACCACGCGACAGACCGTGTCGAGTAGAGCGAGGTCGGTGCTGACCACCACGCCGAACTGGTCGTCGGGCGGGTCGCTGGAGTGTCGCGCCGGTCCGGCCGGGCGGCTCAGCCCTGCCGCTGTCAGGGCCCTCGTCGCGGCGCAGAGGGCGAGAAGAGTGGCCCGGTCCTTGTAGCGCAGACCGCGGCGGCCCAACAGCGGCACGGGGTCGAAGTCGGCTCCGGACGGCGTCGCTCCGGACAATCCGGCGGCGTCGGCGATGCCGCGCACCTCCACGCCGGTTCCGGTGATCACGACATCAGCCACGGCCGGACCTGCGGCCGTCGGCGGTGTCCGGGAAGGGCGTTCCAGCACGGCCACCGCGTTCACCCCGCCGAAGCCGAACGCGTCGACCTGGGCCGTCCCGACGGCGATCTGCCGCGCCGCGCCGGTCACCACCGGGAACGGCCGGATCGGCTCGATCGGGTCGGTGTGGTTACGGGTCGGCGGCACCCGGCCGTCGGCCATCGCGCACACCGCGGTGATCAGGCTCATCAGACCGGAGGCGCCGCTCGTGTGCCCGATCAGGGACTTCAGTGCGGTCACCGCCGGGCGGCCGGCCACCGCAGCGTATGCGTCGCCGAGCGCCTCGGCCTCGGTCGCGTCGTTGAGTATCGTGCCCGTGCCGTGAGCCAACACCAGATCGACGTCCTCGGGCCGCACCCGTGCCCGCTGGTACGCGTCGGTGAACGCACGCCCGATCCCGCTGCGCAGCGGGGCTGTCACGTGGTAGGCGTCGCAGGTGGCGGCCACGCCCCGTACGGTCGCGAGGGCGATGGCACCCCGGGCGGCGGCGCGGTCGGCACGCTCGAGCACCACGGCAGCCGCGCCCTCGCCGAGGATGACTCCCACCCGGCCGGCGTCGAACGGTCGGACCTCGGCCGGTGGCCTCGGGTTCACCCGGTCCAGCAGGCCGAACATGCTCTCGGACAGCCCGTCGGTGCCGGCCACCACGACCGCCTCGGTCTCGCCGAGCGCCAGGAGATCGGACGCGGCGGCCAGTGCGCAGAGGCTTGCCGCGCACGCGTTGACGAAGGTGACCACGCTCGACAGGCGGGTCGAGTCGGCGAGCGCCCCGGCAAAATGCAGGTCGTCCAAGGTCAGGGTGGCACCGGCGGTGTGCCAGAGCTCCATCGAGCGTTGCTCGGCCAAACCGGTGCCGACCAGGGCCGGCAGGTGGGTGCCGGCGGGCAGGTCGGCCTGGCTCAGCGCCTCCTCGACGGCGGCGGCGAGCCATCGGCCGGGCCGGCCGGGCTCGTCGGGCCCGTCGATCTGGTACGCGTTGCGCACCCGGTACAGCGTCGGGTCGAACTGCCGCAGCGGGCGTCGGGCGGTGTGCCCGGCGACGAAGGCGTCGAACGACGAGCGCACGTCCCCGCCCAGGGCGCTGACCATGCCCAGGCCCGTGATGACGAGGCTCATCGCGCACCGCCGGGCCGGGCCAGCACCAGGATCGCGTTGTTGCCACCGAACGCGAAGGCGTTGTTCTGCACCACGCGCAGCTCGGCGGGGCGCGCCTCGTTCGGCACACAGTCGAGACCGATCTGCGGGTCGGTGCGCCGGTGGTTGATCGTGGGCGGGATGAACCCCCGCTCGATGGCGATCGCACAGCCGATCGCGGCAAGTGCGCTCGCCGCGCCCATGGTGTGACCGATCATCGACTTCATCGACACGGTCGGCGGCGGTGTCTCGCCGAACACCGCGCGGATCGCGGCCGCCTCGGTGAGGTCGTTGGCCCTGGTGCCGGTGCCGTGCGCCGAGATCAGGTCGACCTGCCCCGGTTCGATGCCCGCGTTGCGGTGCGCGTTGCTGATGCAGGCCGCGATGCTCACGCCGTCGGGCGCGACCGGATGGCTGGCGTCGCAGGTCATGCCGTAACCGAGGATTTCGGCGTGGACCCGGGCGCCGCGGCGTTTGGCGCTCGCCAGCGTCTCCAGGAAGAGCATGCCGGAGCCCTCGCCGGTCAGGATGCCGGAGCGGTCGGCGTCGAACGGCTGGCACACCGCCGGCGCGATCGTGCCCAGCCGGTAGAAGCCGGCGAAGGTCTTGCGGCACATCGCGTCCGCGCCCCCGCACAGCGCGTACTCCGCCTCACCGAGACGCAGGGTGTCGTACGCGTAGCCGATCGCGTAGTTTCCGGCCGCGCAGGCGGTGGCCAGCGTGGCCGTCTCCGCGCCGCGCAGGTTGTATTCCCGGGCCACCGAGGCGGAGAGCCAACTGGCCGCGACCCGCCCGACGACGTCCGCGGGCAGGTGTTCGGGACCGCTGCGAACGGCGAGCTCGGTGAGCGCGTCGATGTCGGCCGACTCGCCGTCGGTCGTGCCGACGGTGACCAGGCCGGGCATGCTGGCCAGGTCGGCCGGCCGGACGCCGGCGTCGAGGAGCGCCAGCCCGGCGGCGGCGACCGAGAACCGGGACGCTCGGCCGAGCCGCTCGGCCGGCACGTGGTCGAAGTCGGGCTTGAAGTCGGTCACCTCGCACCCGTTGGCGTGGCCGAACCCGGTGGTGTCGAAGACCGAGACCGGCCGTACGCCGCTGCGTCCGGCGGCCAGCCCGGCGGCGAAGGCGTCGACTCCCACGCCGATGCTGGTGACCGGGCCGAGCCCGGTCACCACCACACGCTCCGCGTCGGGAGTGTCGACCATCGGCATCAGCGCTCAGCCCTTGGCCGAGGCGGCCTCGTCGACCACCTGGTAGATCCCGGCCAGGTTGACCATCCGGGCCAACTCGGCCTGGTCGATCTCCACCTTGAACTCGCGCTCCAGGGCCGCCAATATCTCGATGGCGCGCAGTGAATCGGCGTCGTGATCTTCTTTGAAGAGGCTCGTTTCGGACAATTCGTCTGGGTCGATCTCAAGGATTTCGGAAACGATGTCGATGACGCGCTTCCGATCCATTTCGCTCAACATGGGCATGCGTCGACCTCACATGATCTTGTGCGAATAACCACGCGATCGGACGCCCGCTCTCAGGCCCCCCGTGGCTTCAAAAGCTTCGTGAGCCAGTGTAGTGTTTAGAAAGCCGCTTGTCACCGCTCAAAATTCGGCCCGAATCAGGCGGCAAACGGGGAGGTGTGGTGTTTACGACGTCGCCGTGCATCGTCGGATGGTCCGCCCTCTCACCTTGGGGCGTCGGCCGCGAGTCCTTCGTGGAGGGCTTCCGCTCCAGCCGTCCGGGGCGCTCGGGGTCGGTGGTCGTCGGCGACGACGGTCCGCCGCCCGGTTATCTGATCGACGCCGACGACCTGGCCGGTCTGGTGCGGGGCAAGGGCACCCGCACACTGGACCGGATGACGATGATGGTCCTCGCCACGAGCACCATGCTGCTGGACGAGCAACCCGCGGCCGCGGTGCCCGACACCGGCCTGGTGCTCGGCACCAGCGCCGGCAGCATCGACAGCATCACCACCTTCCTGCGCGACACGTTCGTCCAGGACAAGCCGTACTTCGTCAACCCCGCACACTTCCCCAACACGGTCATGAACGGGGCTGCCGGCCGTACCGCCATCTGGCACCGTCTGCGCGGCCTGAACAGCACCATTTCCGCAGGTCACAGCACCGGAATCGCCGCTCTGCGATACGCCAGCCGGATGATCCGCCGTGGCTACGCCGAGCGGTTGTTGGTCGGTGCCGTCGAGGAACTCTCGCCCCCGATCGCCTGGGCGGCGCACCACATGCGGAGCGCGGCCGGGCCGGGCGTCGAGCGGGTGCCGATGGGTGAGGGCTGCGTTCTGTTCCTCGTCGAGCGTTCCCGCGCGGAGGGCTCCCAGACCGCACCTCCGGTGGCCCGGCTCGCTGGTTTCCAGGCCGGCACGGCACCACTCGCCAACGGTGCGCAGGCGCTCGCCGAGGCGATCGGCACCCTGCTGCGTCGAGCCGGCGTCGACCCGGCCGACCTCTGGGCGGTCAGCCTCGGGCAGAGTGGGGACGGCGACGCGGACCGCGCGGAGAGCCTCGCCGTGGAACGGGCGCTCGGATCGGCTCGTCCTCTGCTGTTGACCCCCAGCCGGGACATCGGTAACAGTTTCAGCGCATTGGGTGCATTCCAGGTGGCGGCCCTGCTCGCTGCCGCCGAAGGTGATCGCCAATTGGGCAGACCGGCTCTGGTGACGTCGATGGGAGTCGACGGGGTCGTCTCCTGCGCACTGGTTGTCGTCTGAATCGAACGATTCGAGCGAATAGGCGAGACTGCACTTTTCGACCTATTGCCCGTCATTGGTGCAGCTCGCGATCAACGCCGTACCACGGGGGCTCGTCGGTGCGTCCGGCGGTCCGGTAGCGGCGATTTAATCGACTAGTGGGCGCCCATTGTGTCGGCTCCGGGACAGAGCATTCAAACCGGATGATTCGCCACCCTTGGACACCGCACAATCCTCAGACCGCTGGCCCCGCGTGCGGCCGGGGATGCACCCCGTTGGGGGGTGGCGGGGTGCACCCCGGCCGCACGTTCGGACGCACGGCGGCGTGCTCCGGGTACACCTCGCGGTGTGCCCGGGCAAAGCGCGCCATGCGCTCGCCCCCAAGCTGCCGAACGCCGGACTCCGTGGACGCCGCGGCAGTTGGTGGGCGGGCGCGTGGCCGGTCCGCCGTCGTGCCCGTGACCAGTCCGCCTCGGTGGGCGGTCAGGCCTCGTGGAGGGTGATGGTGCGGGTGGGGCAGGCGGCCACCACGTCGCGGAGTTCCTCGACGCGGTCCGGACCGACCTCGGCGATGGTCAGCAACACCATGCCGTCGTCCTGGTCCTGGTCGAAGATGTCCGGGCTCATGGACACGCAGGTCGCCGCCCCGGTGCAGCGGCTGCGCTCGATTGTCACTCGGGCCACGGCAGGCGTCCTCACCAGGCGGCCGGCAGGGAACGCAGGCCGTAGACAGGGGCCAGGTTCTTGAACGGGAGTTCCTCCAGCGGCACTGTCAGGCGCAGCGTGGGGATGCGCTTGAAAAGCGTGGTGTAGACGATCTCAAGCTCGACCCGGGCCAGGTTGGCACCGAGGCACTGGTGCGGGCCGTAGCCGAAGGCGACGTGCTGACGGCTGGTGCGGTGGATGTCGAACTTGTCCGGTTCGGGGAAGACCTCGGGGTCGCGGTTCGCCGCACCGCCGAGCGCCACCACGCCGTCGCCGGCCTGCAACGTCACCCCGCCGATCTCGATGTCCTCGGTGACCGTCCGGGCGGTGATCACGTCGGTGATGCTGCAGTAGCGCAGCAGCTCCTCGACCGTCTGGGCGGCCAGCGCGGGGTCGGCCCGGAACGCGGCCAGCTGATCCGGGTGGCCCAGCAGTGCCGCGGCACCCAACCCGATCATGTTTGCGGTGGTCTCGTGACCCGCCACCAGCAGGCCGAGCGCCGTGCTGATGATGCGCGCCCGCTCGTAGATGCCCTCCTCCTGGTAGCGGACCACCAGGCGGCTGAGCAGGTCGTCGCCCGGGCTGGCCTCCTTCGCCGCGATCTGGGCGTCAAGGAAGCCGCGCAACTCCTGGAAGGCCGCGCCGATCTCCTGCGGAGTGCTTGTCTCGCGGAAGACGCGGGAGCTCGCATCCCAGAAGATCTTGCGCTCCTCGTACGAGATGCCGAGCAGCTCGCAGATCACCAGTGTGGGCACCGGCCGAGCCAGATTCTCCACCAGATCGGTCGGATTCTCGCCGGCGAGGATGTCGTCGATGCAGGTGTCAACGATGCGCTGGATGTTGGGGCGCAGGTTCTGCACCCGCTTCATCGTGAACTCGTTGATGATCAGACGGCGGTGCCGGGTGTGCTCGGGAGGGTCGAGGATGACCAACGGCCGGTTGATGGGTTGGAGGAACTGCGGGGGGATCGGCACCAGGCTGGGGTTGTTGGGCCGGGAGCGGTCGGAGCTGACCCGCGGGTCAGCGAGGAGTTTCCGGACGTACTCATGTTTGGTGGCGAGCCAGGTCGTGCCGCCGGCCGTGCGGTCGACAAGTGCGATCGGCTCGCTCTCGCGCAGTTCGGCATACTCTGCCGGCGGCTGGAAAGGACATTTCCTTTCCATCGGAAAACTCACCTTGACCTGAGCTTCGGTCACGATTTCCTCCCGTTGACGACCGGTGCGATGAAGGAAGATGTGACCGCCCTGCCCGCGCCGGCGATCCGGGTGGGCGGTCACATCTCCTGGCTGTTCCCGACGAGCTGGTCGGTTTCGGGTGCTAGGTGCCCCCGAACGGACCGCTGATGTCGCTGGCCTCAGTTGGCCCAGGGTAGCTGCTGACGGGCGTCACTGCCCGGCACGTAGGCCTCGCCTCCGACGGCCATGGCCACCAGCGCCTCGGCCTTGCCGTCCACGGCGTGGAACGTGCGCTTGACATCTGCCGGAATGACGATGGCCTGGCCGGACTGAACCAGCATGGTCTCGTCGTCCACGATGAACTCGAAAGCGCCGCTGATCGGCATCCACACCTGGTCTTTCGTGATCATGTGGACCGGGGCGTCGGTGCCGGCGGCCATCTCGACCCGCCACGTGCTGATCTGGTTGCTGCCCTGGCTCGGGCCTGCGAGTGCCGCGGCGAGGCCGGCGGGGTTCCTGGTGATGCGGTCTTCGGTTTCGCTGATGACTGGCATGGCAACTCCTGGGCTGAGACTTGAGGTACTGGGCGAGTAAACCTTCTTGATTTTGCCATTGTCAACCCCAGACGATACCCGATAGGGGTGGTAAGGAAAGCCGCTTGACACACATGAGGAAAGCGAGTTTACTTAGTTTCCCGACCGTGGTGTGGAGCCCGGTGTCACGACGTCGAAGGATTGACGATGGAAACTCCCGAAGTCGACGCGCGCAAGCGCCCCCTGATCTTGTGGGTGCTCGCGTTGACGGTCCTGGTCGTGATCATGGATCTGACGATCCTCAACGTCGCGCTGACCACGATCCAGCGCGAGCTCGACGCGTCGAACGCCGACCTTCAGTGGTCTCTCGACTCCTACCTGATCACCTTCGCGGCCTTCATCTTCACCATGGGCGTCCTTGCCGATCGGTTTGGCCGCAAGAGAGTCCTCATCGCCTGTCTGGTGATCTTCGGCATCACGTCGCTGTTCGCGGCGCAGTCCGGCTCGATCGACCAGCTGATCGTCTGGCGGGCGTTGATGGGGGTTGGCGCGGCCGCGCTGCCCACCGTCACGCTGGCGATTCTGATCACCGTCTTCCCGCCGGCCGAGCGGCCCAAGGCGATCGCCGGCTGGGCCGGCGCGGCGGGCATCGGCACCGCCTTCGGGCCGGTCGTCGGCGGTCTGCTCCTCGAAAAGTTCTGGTGGGGCTCGATCTTCATGATCAACGTGCCACTGGTCCTGGTCAGCCTGGTCTTGATCATCTGGCTGGTGCCGGAGTCCCGCAACCCACAGCACGCGAGGTTCGACCCGCTCGGCGTGCTGCTGTCGCTGCTCGGCGTCGGCTCGTTGACCTTCGGCATCGTTCGCGGCGGTGAGGACAACGACTGGCTGGCGGGCGACTCGATCGGCCCGATCGCCGCCGGGCTCGTTCTGCTCCTCGTGCTGGTGCTGACCGAGCGCCGGATGGCGACGCCAGCCCTCGACGTCACACTGCTGGGCAACACACGGTTCGCGGCCGGCACCAGCGTCATCGCGCTGGCATTCTTCGCCCTGCTCGGCGGCATCTTCGTCACCGCTGTCTACTTCCAGGCGGTCCGCGGACTCGAGCCGGCCCAGGCGGGTCTGCTCATGCTCCCCATGGGTGCGGCGGCGTTCGCGGTCTCGTTCGTGATCCCCCGGCTGATCAAGCGCTTCGGTATCCGTGGCGTCGTGGCGGCCGGCACCCTCTGCATGACCGCGTCGCTCGCGATCTTCAGTGTGGCCGTGCGGGACACCCCCACGGTGGTCCTCGTGGCCGCGCAGGTGCTGCTCGGCCTCGGCTGGGGTGTGGTGCTGGCGCCGGCAACAGCGGCGCTGATGTCGGTGGTCCCGATGGTCAAGGCCGGCGCGGGTCAGGCCGTGGCCAACACCGTGCGGCAGGTCGCTGGCGCACTCGGTGTCGCGGTGATCGGCAGCATCCTGGGCGTTGTCTACCGGGACTCGCTCGGCAACGCGGCCGACGTGTTGCCCGCCGGCTCGCGCGACGAGGCAACCGGCTCGATCGGTGGTGCGCTGGACGTGCTCGGGGACGGCGACGTCGGCGGCCTGCGCGGCCAGGTCTTCGACGCCTACCACTCCGGTATGCAGGTGGCGCTGCTGATCTGCGCCGGGTTCGCCCTGCTCGCGGTGCTGGTCGCCCTGCGCCTCCCCGGCCGGCCTCCGGCCCCGCCCGTCGCCGAGACTCCGGTCTCGCCGGCTGTCCCGGTCGAGCCGGAGCCCGCCGGCCGCCCGCAGTCGGTCCCGCGAGCCTGAGCAGTCGACGATGCCCCACCGCCGGTCCCGACCAACGGTCGGAATCCCGAGGTCAAGGCGGTGTTTCAGGCAGGATCTCGGGGTCGGGCGGCGGTTTCTCAGCCGCCACCCGACCCCGAGCGAGCCCGGAGACCCGAGCAGCGCCTCAGCCAGTCGCTGCTCGGTCCCCGGACGGTCAACCCCCGAGCGCCGAACCCTCCGGGCCGGCCGGTCGAACCGACGGCCGCACGGCGGCCCGGATCAGATCGAGGATGGCGGAAGCATGGTCGTCGAGGAAGAAGTGACCACCGCTGAAGGCGCGGAACGAGAAGCCCTCGCCGGCGTGGTCGGCCCAGGCGCGGACGTCGTCGATGCTTGCCTGTGGGTCGCGGTCGCCGCCGATGGCGACGATCGGGCAGCGCAGCTTGACATCAGCGCGGGGCGGGCAGGTTTCGATGGCCCGGTAATCGGATCTGATGACGGGCAGATAGAGCCGCATCAGCTCGGCGTCCGCGAGGATGCCGGCGCCGGTCCCGCTCAGCCGGCGCAGGTCGGCGAGCAGCGCGTCGTCGTCGAGCAGGTGCAACCCGGTGTCGCGGTGACGCGACGGGGCGCGGCGGCCCGACGCGATCAGACACACAGGGGTGCGGCCGGCGGCTTCCAGGCGGTGCGCCACCTCGAAGGCCAGCGTGGCACCCATGCTGTGGCCGAAGAGCGCGATCGGCCCGGAAACGGCACCGATCGCATCGAATATCGCTTCGGCGAGTTCGGGCATCGCCTCGATGCGCCGCTCGGCGAGCCGGTCCTGGCGGCCGGGATACTGCACGGCCACCACTTCGATGCCGGGCGCGAGTGCCCGGGCGGTCGCCAGGTAGTAGCTGGCCGAGCCGCCGGCGTGCGGGAAGCAGATCAAACGGACGGCGGCCTGCGGCGCCGGCCGGAAGGTACGCAGCCAGAGATCGGCCGTTCGGGGTGCCGCGCCGGCCGATCGCTCGGTGCCGATGGACATGTGGGGGCTCCCTTCCCGTCGGGTGCCAGCCTAGGTTCGGCATCTCCTCGGGTGAACCCGGTGCGACCCCCTACCGGAACCCCAGACTTGCGGTAAGGGGCGCTCCCGTCGGGTTCTCACCTGCGACAAAGCTAAACTGAATCATGGCTTGCCCGGGCCGATCCAGGCTCGGCTGCGGAACGATAAGCGCCCGCGGACGGCGGGTGGAAGGCGTGGAAGGAGGGACGTCACATGACCGACAACGCGGATCCGGCAGGGCTTCGGGCACCGTCCACTCCGGGGGCCGTGGCCGGTGCGGCGCCGGTGCAGCCCGACACGGACCGCTCGGATCCGCTGGCCCACGCCGAGCTGACCTTCCTGCTGGGCATGGCGTTTCAGTTGGTGCACGGCGAGTTCGTCCTGCGGATGAACGACCTGGGCTACCAAGAGCTGCGGCCGGTGCACGGCATGCTCTTCCAGTCCCTCGGGCCGCACGGCGCGACCAGCACCGAGCTTGCCGAGAAGCTGGGGGTCACCAAGCAGGCCATCGGCCAGATCGTCGACTTCCTGGCCGATCGCGGCTATGTGACTCGTAAGCCGCACCCGCAGGGCGGCCGCCGGCGGCTCATCGTGATGACCGACAAGGCGATGACGCACCTGGCGATCGCCGGTCGCACCCTGCACGAGCTGGAGGACCAGATCGCCAACCAGCTCGGCCCGGACCGGCTCGCGACGCTGCAGACGCAGCTGGCCCGGCTGATCCGCAACTGCGCGGGAGACGCGATCCCGCCGCTGCGGCCGCTCTGGTGAGCGGAGTTCTCGACTGACATGCGACGGCCCGCCCGGAAGCCAGGCGGGCCGTCGAGGCGCACTGTCAGTACCGGTAGAAGCCGTGCCCGGACTTGCGGCCCAGCCGGCCCTCGGCGACCATCGCGAACAACAGCGCGGGCGCCTTGTAGGAGAAGTTCGCGAGTTCCAGGAAGAGTCGCTCCGCCACCTCGGCGAGCGTGTCCAGCCCGACCATGTCGGCGAGGCGTAGCGGCCCCATCGGATAGCCGCACCCGGCGACCATCCCACGGTCGATGTCGTCGGCTGTGGCGTGACCCGACTCGACCATCCGGATCGCGCCGAGCAGGTAGGGCACGAGCAACGCGTTGACGATGAGGCCGGGCCGGTTTGCGGAGCGGACCACTTCCTTGCCAAGCCGGTCGGCGAGAAAGACGCTCACCCGCTTCGCCACCGACTCGTCGGTCGACGCCGGCCGGGCGAGCTCCACCAGGGGCATCACCGGTACGGGATTGAAGAAGTGCAGACCCAGCACCGGGCACCCGCCAGCCGCGGAGACCAGGGCGTCCAGTGGGATCGACGAGGTGTTCGACGCGAGCACCGTGCCTGGCGGTACGACGGCGCTCAGGCCCTTGAAGATCGTCACCTTCAACTCCTCGACCTCGGTGACCGACTCGATCACCAGATCGCAGTCGGCGAGGTCGGCCAGGTCGGCGGTGAACGACGTCAGTTCCTCGGCCCGGGCGCGTTCGGCAGGCGACATCCGACCACGTTCGACTGCCGCCGCGTAGCAGGACGCCAGCCGTCGCCGTCCACGCTCGGCCGACGGCCGGCTGGACGCGGCGACGCGTACCTGAAGGTTGGCCCGTGCGCACAGCTCGACCAGGCCGGCGCCCATGACACCGCAGCCCACCACGCCGACCCGGGCGATCTCCTCGACCGGCATCAGGCCACCCAGCGCAGCAGACAGTTGCCGAGCGCCATCCCGCCGCCGAACCCGGAGAGCATCACCAGGTCGCCGTCGTGCAGGTGGCCGGCCCGGTTGGCCTCGTCCAGGGTCACCGCCAGCGAGGCGCTGCCCATGTTGCCGTAGCGCTCGATGGTGCGGTGGATCTGGGCCTTCTTCAGCTCGAGCAGGTCGGCGAGCCGTTCGAGGATGACACCGTTGGCCTGGTGGGGCACGAAATGGTCGACGTCGGACGGGTCGACGCCGGCCCGGTCGAGCAGGACGCTCACCGAGCCGGGAACGGTCTCCATCACGAACGAGGTCACCTCACGGCCCATCATCCGTAGGTAGTGGCCGCCCTCCGCGAGCGTGCTCAGCGACGCCGGACGACGGCTGCCGCCGGCCTCGATCTTCAACAGCTCACTCCGGTCGCCACGGCCGCGCAGTTCGACGTCGAGGATGCCGGTCGAGTCGGGGACCGGGCCTAGTACGGCCGCGCCCGCACCGTCGGCGAGCAGCACCACCACGCCGAGATCGTCCGGGTCGACGAAGCGGGAGTAGAGGTCGGCCGATATGACAAGCGAGTACCCGTCCGGCTTGAACGTGCTCATGCCGCGGGCGAGCGCGACACCGTAGACGAAGCCGCTGCACCCGATGTTGACGTCGAAACAGGCGGCCCGCTCCGCGCCGAGCATCGCCTGCACCAGGCAGGACGTGGGCGGGAAGGGATGGTCGCCGGTGCCTGTGGTCACGATCAGATAGTCGATCTGGTCGGCGGTGATGCCTGCCGCCCGCAGCGCCTGCCGCCCCGCCTTGACCGCAAGGTCGGAGACCGCTTCGCTGGGCGAAGCGTACCGTCGGGACCGGATCCGGGTCTTGCGGAGGATCCATTCCTCGGTGACGTCGAACCGTTCCGCGATCTCCTCGTTAGTTAATTCCTTGCGGGGCAGGTAGGAGCCGGTCCCAAGAATTCCGGTGCCGTTTCTGAGAGAACTCAAATCCCTGCTCCAAACGGGTTCGCGCGCCCCGTGCCCAACTCGGCCCGGAGCGCGGGATCGGTGATTCCGAGGCCGGCCTCCGGTGCCAGGCACAGCACGCCCACCTTGCCGAAGTGGCTGTTGGTCTGCACCGTGCGAGTCGCCTCGGCCACCTCGGTCAAGGGGTGGAGGGCGGAGAGCACGGGCTTGATCCGGCCCAGGTTCACCAGCCGGTTGGTCTCCCACATCTCCTGGATGTTGGCGCCGTGACTGCCGACGATGCGTTTCAGCTTCATCCACAGGTAACGGTTGTCGTACTGGTGCCGGTAGCCCGAGCTGGAGCCGCAGGTGACCACGGTGCCGCCCCGGCGGGTGACGAACATCGAGATGCCGAACGTGGCCCGGCCCACGTACTCGAAGACGATGTGCGGGTCCTCGCCGGTCTCGCGACGGATGATCGTGCCGAGGCGCTTGCCGGCCTGCACGACCGTCACCGGGTCGTCCAGGTCGCGGCCGATCCCCAGCTCGTTTCGGTTGATCACGACGTCGCAGCCGAGTCGACGCAGCACCTCGGCCTTCTCCTCGGAGCCGACCACACCTACCGCGATGCCGCCGCCACCCCGGACGAGTTGGACCGCGTGGACCCCGAGGCCGCCGGTGGCACCCCAGATCAACACCACGTCGCCCTGCTTCATCCGGGCGCCGCGGTCACTGATCAGCATCCGGTACGCGGTGCCCGCGCACGCCGGGATGCTGGCCGCCTCCTCCCAGGTCAGGTGCGTTGGCTTGGGGATCAGCTGGGTGGCCCGCACGACGGCGTAGTGGGCGAGGCCACCGAAGTTGGTCTCGTAACCCCAGGCGCGTTGCTCCACCCCGAGCATGCCGTCGGCGTGCGTCGCCGGTTCCTGGTCGTCGGCCTGCACCGGGCTGAGCACCACGCGGTCGCCGACCTTCCACCGCCGTACCGCCTCGCCGACGCGCACGATGACGCCGGCGCCGTCCGAGCCGAGCGCGTGGAACGGCTGGTCGTGCCGGCGCTCCCACCCGCCCTGCCTCGCCAGGTTCCGCAGGAAGTCGAAGGTGGGCAGTGGCTCGAAGGTCGCCGACCACACCGTGTTGTAGTTGACGCAGCTCGCCATCACGGCGACCAGCACCTCGTCGGGCGCGATCTGGGGCATGTCCACCGGCCCGACCCGCAGGGACTTGCGGACGTCCTTGTCGGCGGTCCCGCTGAACATCCCGACGTCCTCGACACGCGTGTGGGCGGCGACGTACGTGGCTGGTACCGGAAGCGCCGCGAGCTGGTCGGGCGCTGCGCCGGCGACCACGGCGGCGGAAAGTTCATCCATCTCGGTCGTCCCCTTCGGCGGGCGGTAGAGGTCACCCCGGAGCGCTGCCCACGTCGATTCGCGGGCCGTTGGGTTCAGACAGTGAGCCGAGCGTTGCACGGCGCATTCGAGCCGCGACACCGGAGCCGGACAAGATAGGGGTCTCGTAGGGGGACCCCGTCGCACACCCGACGATGCCGGATCGTGATAGGGGTTATCGGGTCGTCTTCCCATTCGTATCGTCGTTTTCGATGACCGAAGGGAATTCGATGCGTTCTTTTGCTTCCACGCACCTTCCGTTGTCATCTTCGGATGGCATAGACGCATGGGCCGAGGGAAATGCGATAGCGATCGTCGGGATGTCCTGCCGATTTCCTGCCGCAGCCGGCCTGGACGAATTCTGGGACCTGCTGGCCGGCGGGCGTTCGGCGATCTCGGACACCGCGCCGCAGGGGCGCGGCGCCGGGATGACCCGCGGTGGCTTCCTGGACGGGGTGGACCTGTTCGACCCCGAGTTCTTCGGCATCTCGCCCCGCGAGGCCGCGGCGATGGACCCGCAGCAGCGCCTGATGCTCGAGCTGGGCTGGGAGGCGCTGGAGCACGCCGGGATCCGTGCCGGTGAGCTGCGCGGAAGCCGCACGGGCGTGTTCGTCGGCGCGATCGCCAGCGACTACGCCGAGCTGGTGACGGCCGCCGGCACAGCCACCCCGCACTCTCTCACCGGCCTGCACCGCAGCCTGATCGCGAACCGGTTGTCCTACGCCCTGGGCCTGCGCGGTCCGAGCATGACCGTCGACACCGGACAGTCGTCCTCGCTGGCGGCCCTGCACCTGGCCCGGCTGAGCCTGCTGGCCGGTGAGTCCGACCTGGCGATCGTCTCCGGTGTGCAGCTCAACCTCGCGGGGGGTCCACTCGCGGTCTCCCAGGAGTTCGGCGGACTCTCACCGGACGGTCGCTGTCACACCTTCGACGCCCGGGCCAACGGCTACGTCCGGGGCGAGGGCGGCGGCGTCGTGGTGCTCAAGCCGTTGCGCGCGGCGCTGGCCGACGGCGACGTCGTCTACTGCGTGTTGCGGGGCAGCGCGCTCAACAACGACGGCGGCGGCCGAGCGCTCACCGTGCCGCACCGGGAGGCCCAGGAGGCCGTGCTGCGGGAGGCGTACGCGACGGCGGGCGTCGACCCGACCCGGGTCGGATACGTGGAGTTGCACGGCACCGGCACCCGGGTCGGCGATCCGATCGAGGCGGCGGCGTTGGGCGCCGTCTTCGCCTCCGGACGACCCGACGGTGACCCGCTGCTGGTCGGCTCGGTCAAGACCAACATCGGCCACCTCGAGGGCGCGGCCGGCATCGCGGGCGTGATCAAGACGGTCCTCGCGATCCACCGAGGCGTGCTGCCGCCGAGCCTCAACTACGCCACCCCGAACCCGGAGATCGACCTCGAGGGGTGGCGGCTGTGCGTGAACACCACCGCCCGGTCGCTGCCGGCGGGCGAGGCCGGCGCCGTGGCCGGGGTCAGCTCGTTCGGCGTCGGTGGCACCAACTGTCACGTGGTCCTCGCGGCCCACCGTGGCGCGGAGCCCGACCCGTCACACGGACCCGCGGTGCTCGGTGACGGCATCACCGTCTGGCCGGTGTCCGGCCGCTCCGAGGCGGCCCTGCGGGGGCAGGCCCGCCGGCTCGTGGAGTTCGCCGGGACCGAGACCGTGGCGTCACCCGCCGAGATCGGTGCGGCCCTCACCCGTACCCGCGAGACCTTCGCCCGTCGCGCCGTGATTCTCGGCACCGACCGTGCTTCGCTGCTGGCCGGCACGTCGGCGGTGGCCGGCGGAGGACCGGCGGCCGGGGTCGTCTCGGGCAGCGTGACAGCCGGCGCCGACCGGGTCGTCTTCGTCTTTCCCGGCCAGGGCACCCAGTGGGCCGGGATGGCTGTGGAGCTGCTCGACGCCTCGCCGGTCTTCGCGGCCGCGCTCGCCGAGTGTGACGAGCACATCGTCGAGTTGGCCGGCTGGACCACTGCGGACGTGCTGCGTGCCTCCCGGAATCCGGAGGGTGCCGAGTTCCTCGCCCGGATCGAGGTCCTCCAGCCGGTGCTCTTCGCGGTGATGGTCTCCCTGGCCCGGCTGTGGCGGGACTGCGGGGTCGAGCCGGCCGCCGTCGTCGGCGCCTCCCAGGGCGAGTTCGCGGCGGCCTACGTGAGTGGAGCGCTGTCCCTGGCCGAGGCGTGCCGGCTGGTCGTGCAGCGCAGTGCGCTGCTCGGCGAGCAGATGGCGGGCCGGGGACACATCGCCTCGGTGGCGCTCTCCCGCGAGCAGGTGCAGGAGCGCCTGGGCCCGTGGCGTGACCGGCTCGCGGTTGCCGGATGCAACGGTCCGCGGGCGACCACCGTGGCCGGGGCGGCGGACGCGCTGGCCGAGTTCATCGACTCGCTGGTGGCCGACGGCATCGCCGCCCGGGTCGTGCCGTCGACAGTCGCGCTGCACTGCCCCGACGTCGACGACATCCGCGACGCCTTCTACGAGCGGGTCGACCCGCCGGCGCCGGCGGCCACCGACGTGCCGTTCTACTCGACCGTTACCTGTCGGCCGGCCGACGGTGCCGGGCTCGATCTCGACTACTGGTACGGCAACGCGCGGGAGCCTGTCGACTTCGCCGGCGCGGTGCGGACGATGGCGGCCGACGGATACCGGATCTTCCTCGAGATCGGGCCGCACCCCGTCCTCACCGTCGGCGCACAGGAGACATTCGAGCAGGAGGGCGTCGACGCGGTGGCGTTGGCGACGCTGCGTCGCGACCAGGGCGGCCCGATGCGATTCGCCACGGCGTTGGCCGAGGCGTACGTGCGCGGTGTGCCGGTGGACTGGGCCGCGCCCGTCTCCGGCATCGTGCGCCACCGGGTCGTCCTGCCGACGTACTCGTTCCAGCGGCAGTCCTACTGGTTGCCGGAAATCGCCCCGGGCACCGGGCCCGCCCCGACGTCTACTCCGACGTCTACTCCGACTCCGCCGCCAGTGACCGTGCCGGTCGACGAGGCGGCCTCCGAAACCGATCATCGGGAGTTGGTCAGCGGGCACGTCGCCGCCGTGTCGGGGCGTGCCGCGCTCACCGCCGAACAGCACCGGTACACGTTCAAGGACCTCGGTTTCGACTCGGTCATGCTTGTCGAGCTGCGCAACCGGCTCACCATGGCGACCGGTGTCTCCTGGCCGACGACTGTGCTCTACGACCACCCGAGCGTGGCGGCGCTCACCGCGTACCTCGACAGATCCGACACCGACGGGCTGCCCACGCGGGCGGCGGCCGATCCGGCGCCCGCCGCGGCGCGGGACACCGAGCCGATCGCGATCATCGGGATGGCCTGCCGCTACCCCGGTGGCGTCGCCTCGCCGGAGGACCTGTGGCGGCTGGTCGACGACGGGGTGGACGCCATCACGGAGTTCCCCCTCGACCGGGGGTGGCCGGTGGACGACGTGGTCGACCCGACCGGCGAGCGGGCCGGAACCTCGTACGTCGGTGCGGGCGGCTTCCTGCACGACGCCCCGATGTTCGACCCGGCCTTCTTCGGCATCTCGCCGCGCGAGGCGCAGGCGATGGATCCGCAACAGCGGCAACTCCTGGAGGTCTCCTGGGAGGCGCTGGAACGGGCCGGCATCGACCCGGCCACCCTGCGCGGCAGCCGGACCGGCGTCTTCGTCGGCGCCATGGCCCAGGACTACGGCCCCCGGCTGCACGAGCCGACCGGCGACGGCGACGGGTACGCGCTCACCGGCACCACGATAAGTGTCGCCTCCGGCCGTATCGCCTACACGCTCGGGCTGGAGGGGGCCGCGTTGACCGTGGACACGGCCTGTTCCTCCTCGCTGGTGGCGCTGCACCTGGCCGCCGAGGCGTTGCGCGACGGCCGCTGTTCGATCGCGTTGGCCGGCGGCGTCACGGTGATGGCCAACCCGGGCATGTTCGTGGAGTTCAGCCGGCAGCGCGGGCTGGCCCCGGACGGCCGCTGCAAGGCCTTCGCCGAGGCGGCCGACGGCACGGCCTGGGCCGAGGGCGCGGGTGTGCTCGTGGTGCAGCGACTCTCCGACGCGGTCCGCGACGGGCGCCGGGTGCTGGCCGTGCTCCGCGGCTCGGCGGTGAACCAGGACGGCGCTTCCAACGGGCTGACCGCGCCGAGCGGCCTCGCCCAGCAGCGGGTGATCCGGGAGGCGCTGGCCGACGCGCGACTGTCCGCGGTGGACGTCGACGTGGTCGAGGCCCACGGCACCGGCACCCGACTGGGCGACCCGATCGAGGCCCAGGCCCTGCTTGCCACGTACGGTCAGGATCGGTCGACGCCGCTCTGGCTGGGTTCGCTGAAGTCGAACATCGGACACAGCCAGGCGGCCGCCGGAGTCGGCGGCGTGATCAAGATGGTGATGGCGATGCGGGCGGCCACGCTGCCCCGCACGCTGCACGTCGACACGCCGTCCACGGTCGTGGACTGGTCGGCCGGCGCGGTGGCCCTGCTGAGTGAGCCCCGGCCCTGGCCCACAATTGATCGCCCGCGCCGGGCAGCGGTCTCGTCGTTCGGCATCAGCGGCACCAACGCCCACGTGATCCTCGAACAGGCGCCGGAGGAGACCCCGCCGGCCGCGGTCCCCGCCGCCGAAGGTCCGTACCCGATCCTGCTGTCAGCCCGCGGCCTACCGGCCCTGCGCGCCGCCGCCGACCGGCTGCGCGGCCACCTCGCCACCCGGCCCGACCTGGCGCCGGCGGAACTCAGTCAGGCGCTGCTCACCGGCCGCACCGCGCACCCGGACCGCGCCGTCGTGGTGGCCGAGGATCGCCACGGGCTGCTCCGCGACCTGGCAGCTCTCGCCACCGGCCAGGAGTCGGCGAGCGTCGTCACAGGCGTGGCCGCGCCTCGTGGCCGGACCGTCTTCGTCTTCCCCGGCCAGGGCTCGCAGTGGGCCGGCATGACTGTCGACCTGATCGACCACGATCCGGCGTTCGCCACCCGGCTCGGTCAGTGCGCCGAGGCGCTCTCCTCCTTCGTCGACTGGTCGCTGCTTGACGTGCTGCGCCAAGTGGAGGGCGCGCCCGCGCTGGACCGGGTCGACGTGGTGCAGCCCGCGCTCTGGGCGGTCATGGTCTCGCTCGCCGAGTCCTGGCGGGCCCGGGGCGTACGGCCGGACGCGGTGGTCGGGCACAGTCAGGGCGAGATCGCCGCGGCGACGGTGTCCGGCGCGCTCTCGCTGGTCGACGGTGCCCGGGTGGTCGCGCTGCGCAGTCGCAGCCTGATCCGGCTGGCCGGCACCGGCGCCATGGCCTCGGTGCCGGAGCCCGAGCACAAGGTCCGGGAGCGACTCACCCGCATCGGCGGCCGGATCAGCGTCGCCACGGTCAACGGCCCGATGAGCACCGTGGTGTCCGGTGACCCCGATGCGGTGGCCGAGGTGCTCGCCGTCTGCGAACGCGAGGGTGTCCGCGCCAAGCAGATATCTGTCGACTACGCCTCGCACTCCGAGTACGTGGAGTCGCTGCGGGACGAAGTGCTGGACCTGCTCGCCGGCACGACGCCGTCGTCCGACTCACTGCCGTTCTACTCCACCCTTCTCGGCGCCCGGCTCGCCGACACCGCCGAGCTGACCGCCGAATACTGGTTCCGCAGCCTGCGTGAGACAGTCCGCTTCGCGGACGCCGTCGAGGCCCTCAAGGCTGCCGGGCACGACACCTTCGTCGAGGTGAGCCCGCACCCGGTGCTGCTACAGGGCATCGAGGAGATGCTCACCGACGAGGTCGCGGTCGGCACGCTTCGCCGCAACCTGCCCGGACCGGCCCGCTTCCTGACTTCGGTGGCCGAGCTGCACGTGCGCGGCGGCAAGGTCGACTGGCCGGTCCCGCCGGCCCCGCGTGTCCTCGACCTGCCCACCTACCCGTTCCAGCACGGGCGCTACTGGACCCGGCCCGAGGAGCGTTCCACAGGTCTGGCCGAGGCCGGGCTGGCGGATGCCGGGCACCCGCTGCTCGGCGCGGTGGTCGAGCTGGCCGACGGCGGCCAGGTGCTCACCGGCCGGCTCTCCACGCGTACCCATCCCTGGCTCGCCGACCACGTGGTGCGGGGCACGACGCTGCTGCCCGCGACCGGCTTCGCCGACCTTGTGCTGCACGCCGCCGCCGCGGCCGGCTGCGACGTGCTGGAGGAACTGCTCGTCGTGGCGCCACTGGTGCTCCACGGTCACGACACCATCCAGGTGCAGATCGTGCTCGGCGCGGCCGGGGCGGACGGGCGTCGGACGGTCGCGCTGCACGCGCGGCCCGGCGACGACCACGAGTGGGTCCAGCACGCCAGCGGCACGGTGACCGCCGGCTCGGCCGGCCCGACACCGGCCGCCTGGGCCGCGGCCTGGCCACCGGCCGGCGCGGCCGCCCTGGACGTCGACGAGGCGTACGGGCGGCTGTACGCGCTCGGCTACGAGTACGGTCCGGCTTTCCGCAACCTGCGCTCGCTGTGGCGTGCGGGCGATGACATCTTCGCCGAGGTCGCACTCGGCGAGGACCTCACCGGCACCGGGTACGTGCTGCACCCCGCCCTGTTCGACGCGGTGCTGCACCCGGTGGTCCTGGACGCCCCGACCGGCGCCGGCATCCGGCTGCCGTTCTCCTTCGCCGGTATCCGGCTGCGGGCGGTGGGCGCGAGCCGCCTGCGGGTGCGGATCCGGGCCACCGGGGAGGACACGTACGCCTGCGAGCTGGCCGATCCGGCCGGTGCGCCGATCGCCTCGATCACCGCACTTACCCTGCGTGAACGGCTTGACGGCCTGCCCGCCGCGTCCTCGACCCGCCGCGACAGGCTGTTCGAGGTGGACTGGGAGCCCGTGCCGGAGCCGGCCCTGCCGGAGGGGACCCCCGGCGCGGTGGTCGTCGGTCCGTCCGGCTCGCTCGGGCTGACGTCCTACCGCACCCTCGCCGCGCTGCGGGTGGCGATCGCCGGAGGAGCGCCCGCCCCGGACGCCGTGGTGCTGAGCTACTCCTCCGGCCGGGCCGGCTCGGACGTCGCCGAGGTGATCCACGACGCCACCGCCGAGCTGCTCGAGACGGTGCAGGACTGGCTCGCCGACGAGGTGCTCTCGGCCTGCCGGCTCGTCCTGGTGACCCGCGGTGCGGTGTCCTGCCTGCCCGGCGAGGACGTGATCGACCTGCCCGGGGCGGCGCTGTGGGGTCTGCTGCGCAGCGCCCAGTCCGAGGTGCCCGACCGGATCGGGCTGGTCGACCTTGGCGACCAGGGGGCAGCCCGACTCACGGCGGCACTGGCGACCGGGGAGCCACAGCTCGCGGTACGCGGTGACCAGCTCCTGGCGGCCCGGCTCGAGCGGTACCGCGGTGCCGGTGAGCTGAGCACGCCCGCCGGTGGGCGGGACTGGCGTCTGGAGCTGACCGAACGCGGCAGCATCGACAACCTCGTCCTCGCCGAGGCACCCGACCCGCAGCAGTTGACCGGTCACCAGGTCCGCGTGTCGATCCGCGCCATCGGTGTGAACTTCCGCGACGTGATGGTCGCGCTCAAGATGTATCCCGGCGCGGCCAACCTCGGGGCCGAGGGCGCCGGCGTGGTGCTCGAGGTGGGTCCCGAGGTCACCGGCCTCGCGGCCGGCGACCGGGTGATGGGCCTGTTCATCGACGGCATCGGATCGACTGCCACGACCGACGGCCGCTACCTTTCCCGGATCCCGCAGAGCTGGTCGTTCGCCCAGGCCGCGGCAGTGCCGGTGGTGTTCCTGACCGCGTACCACGGGTTGGTCGAGCTGGCCGGCCTGCGAGCCGGCGAGCGAGTGCTGGTGCACACCGCCACCGGTGGCGTCGGTCTGGCCGCGCTCCAACTCGCCCGCCACCGCGGCGCCGAGGTCTTCGCGACGGCGAGCGCCGGTAAGTGGCCGGTCCTGGCCGCGCAGGGCATCCCGGCCGACCACATCGCGTCCTCCCGCGACCTCGGCTTCGAGGCCGCGTTCGGGACGGTCGCCGGTGGGGCCGGTCTGGACGTGGTGCTCCATTCGCTCGCCCGCGAGTTCACCGACGCGTCGCTGCGGCTGCTCGGCGCGGGTGGCCGGTTCGTCGACATGGGCAAGACCGACATCCGCGACCCCCAGCGGGTCGGCGTCGACCACCCCGGTGTCACCTATCAGAGCTTCGATCTGCTGACCCTGGGCCCGGAGCGGATCGCGGCGATGTTCGCCGAGCTGCTCGTCCTGTTCGAGCAGTGTGCGTTGCGGCCGCTGCCGGTACGCACCTGGGACGTGCGCACCGCCCCGCAGGCGCTGCGTTTCGTCAGCCAGGCCCAGCAGATCGGCAAGGTGGTGCTGACCGTCCCGACGCCGCTCGACCCCGAGGGTACGGTGCTGATCACGGGCGGCACCGGTGTGCTCGGCGCGGCCCTGGCCCGCCACCTCGTCGCCGTGCACGGCGTACGGCACCTGCTGCTCACCAGTCGCCAGGGCCCGGACTCGCCCGGCGCCGGGTCGCTGCGCGACGAGTTGGTCGCCGCGGGAGCCGAGGTGACGGTCGCCGCGTGTGACGCCGCCGACCGGGACGAACTGGCCGACCTGCTGGCCGGGATCCCGGCCGAGCACCGCCTCACCGCGGTCATGCACCTGGCGGGCACGCTCGACGACGCCACCATCACCTCGCTGACCCCGCGCCACCTCGAACGGGTTTTGCGCCCCAAGGCCGACGCCGCGTGGCACCTGCACCAGCTCACCGAGGGGCACGACCTGAGCGCGTTCGTGATGTTCTCCTCGGTGGTCGGCGTACTCGGCACGCAGGGGCAGGCGAACTACGCCGCGGCGAACGCATTCCTCGACGCGCTGGCCCAGCACCGGCAGGCGACCGGGCGCCCCGCGACAAGCCTCGCCTGGGGCATCTGGGCCGCTCGCAGCGCGATGACCGCGCATCTGAGTGAGGCGGACATCGCCCGCTTCGCCCGTGGCGGCAGCCTTCCGCTCGAGACCGACGAGGCGCTCGCACTCTTCAGCGCGGCGCTGGACCGGCCCCGCGCGGTGCTCGTGCCGGCCCGCCTCGACCTCAGTCCGTCCCGGGCCACCCCACCGATGCTGCGCCGCCTGGTCCGGGTGCCGGTCACCGCTGCCGACACCGGCCCGGCCGCGTCCGAGTCGCTGGCCGACCAGCTCAGCCGGCTCTCCGGCAGCGAGCAACTGCGTACGTTGCTGGAGCTGATCCGCGCACACGCGGGGGTGGTCCTCCGCCAGGGGGACGCGCAGGCCATCGGCGCCACGCAGGCGTTCAAGGACCTCGGATTCGACTCGCTGGCCACTGTGGAGCTGCGCAACCGGCTCGGCGCGGCGACCGGCCTGCGCCTGCCCATCACGCTGCTCTTCGACGACCCGACACCGAACGCGCTGGCCCGCAAACTCCGTACCCTGCTGGTCGGCGAGACCAGCGGAGCCGGCGAGACCAGCGAGGTCGGGCAGGCCGACGATGCCAGCACGGTGCCCGTCGCGCCGGTGCCGATCACCCCGGCGGCCGGCCCCGAGCCACTGGCCGTCATCGGCGTCGCCTGCCGGCTGCCCTCGGCCGACGACGTGGACGGACTGCGCCGTCTGCTGCGCGAGGGCCGCGAGGGGGTCCGGCAGGTGCCGGCGTCACGCTGGGACGCGGCGGCGTACGCCGACCCGGAGTTGATCGTCCCGGTCGAGGCCGGCTTCCTGACCGGCGCGATCGACGAGTTCGACCCGCTGTTCTTCGGTATCTCGCCACGTGAGGCGATCGAGATGGATCCGCAGCAGCGGCTGTTCCTCGAGGTTGCCTGGGAGGCGCTGGAAGACTCCGGGCTCGCCAACGACCGGCTGGCCGGAAGTCGGACCGGGGTCTTCGCCAGCGCCATCTGGCACGACTTCGCCGAACTCACCACCGGGCGGACCGGCCCGCAGACGGCACACTCGGCGACCGGCGGGGCCCTCAACATGGTCGCCAACCGGCTGTCGTACGTGCTCGGCCTGCGTGGTCCGAGCATGGTGGTCGACAGCGCCTGCTCGTCGTCCCTGCTCGCCGTGCACCTGGCCTGTCAGAGCCTCTGGTCGGGCGAGTCCGAGGTGGCGATCGCCGGCGGAGTGAACCTGCTGCTCAACCCCGAGAGCATGGTCGCGCTGACCAAGTTCGGCGGTCTGGCGCCGGACGGCCGCTGCAAGTCCTTCGACGCTCGGGCCGATGGTTTCGGGCGCGGTGAGGGCTGCGGCGTGGTGGTGCTCAAGCCGCTCTCCCGGGCGCTCGCCGACGGCGACGACGTCTGGTGCGTCATCCGCGGTTCGGCGGCGAACAACGACGGGCTCAGCAACGGGTTGACCGCCCCGAGCTCGGAGGCACAGGAGGACGTGCTGCGGGAGGCGTACCGGCGGGCCGGGGTCGACCCCGGTGACGTGCACTACGTCGAGGCGCACGGCACCGGCACCGCACTTGGCGACCCGATCGAGGCGTCCTCCCTCGGCGCGGTCCTGACCAGGGGACGGGCCGACGACGCGAGTCCGTTGGTCATCGGGTCGGTCAAGTCCAACATCGGTCATCTCGAAGCCGCGGCCGGCATCGCCGGCCTGCTCAAGACGGTGCTGGTGCTGCGCGACAAGGAGATCCCGGCCAGCCTGCACTTCGACGTGCCGAGCCCGCACATCGACTTCGACGGGCTTCGGCTGCGGGTGCCGCGCGAGCGGGAGTCCTGGCCGGACGACAGGCCCCTGCTGGCCGGCGTCAGCGCGTTCGGCTGGGGCGGCACAAACGTCCATCTGGTCCTCGAAGGCCGCCCACCGGCGCCGCGCCCGGTCCCCGCCGAGAAGAACGCGTACCTGCTCACGCTGTCCGCGAAGAGCGTGGGTGCGCTACGCGACACGGCCGCCCGGGTGGTCCGACAGATCGACGAGGCCGGCGACTCGCTCACGCCAGTCGATCTGGTCGCCGCGGCCGTCCGCCGGGGCGAGTTCAACCACCGCCTGGCCGTCACCGGCGACTCGGTGGAGCAGCTCCGCGCCGCCCTCGCCGACGACGGCGACGACGCGCGGGGGTACGCCGAGGCCGCTCCGAGGATCGCCTTCGTCTTCCCCGGCCAGGGCTCGCAGTGGCTGGGCATGGCCCAGGAGCTGATGGCGGCCGAGCCGGTCTTCGCCGAGGCGGTGCACGCCTGCGACGAGGCTGCCGCCGAGTTCAAGGACTGGTCGGTCGCCGACGAGCTGGCGGCCGGCGCGGAGGACTCGCGGCTGGACCGGATCGACGTCGTTCAACCCGTGCTCTGCACCGTCGAGATCGCGCTCGCGGCGCTCTGGCGCTCGTGGGGCGTGCACCCGGACGCCGTGATCGGACACAGCATGGGGGAGATCGCCGCCGCGTACGTCGCCGGCGCACTGCCGCTGCGCGACGCCATGCGGATAATCTGCCGTCGCAGCGTGCTGCTGCGCCGCGTCAGCGGCCAGGGCGCGATGCTCAACGTCGAGTTGTCGCTGGCCGACGCCGAGCGCCTGATCGTCGGGCACGAGGACGCGGTGTCGGTAGCGGTCAGCAACAGCCCGCGCTCGACCGTGCTTTCCGGAGACAAGGACGTCCTGGCCGGGTTCCGGGACCGTCTCGAGGGCGACGGGGTGTTCTGCCGCTGGGTCAGGGTGGACGTCGCCTCGCACAGCCCACAGATGGACCCGCTGCGCGACGATCTCCTCGCCGCCCTCGACGGCGTCGCGCCAGGACCGGCCGACGTGGCGTTCTGGTCGACCGTCACCGGCACGACGCTGGAAGGGTCCGAGCTCACCGCGGCGTACTGGGTGGACAACCTGCGCCGTCCGGTGCTCTTCGCCGACCAGGTGGCGCGGCTGCTCGCCGACGGCGTGCGGGTCTTCGTCGAGCTGAGCCCACACCCCGTGCTGCTGCCCGCGGTCGAGCAGATCACCGGACCGGACGGCACCCCGGCGGAGGCGCTGCCCTCGCTGCGTCGCCACGAGCCGGAGCGCGCCGCGTTGCTGCGGTCCCTCGGCCGTCTCTTCACCCTCGGCGTGCCGGTGGCGCAGAGCCCCGCGCTGGCCGGTCCGCGCGGCACCCTGAAACTGCCGCACTACCCGTGGCAGCGCGAACGGTTCTGGCCGTCGACGGCCGGCCGGCCGGTCCGTACGGCGGGCGCGACCCTGCTCGGCAGCCGGTTCGACCCGGCCTCCGCGCCGGGCACGCACTACTGGCAGCGCGATTTCGACAGTGCGACAGCCGCCGTCCACGATCACCGGATCGGCGGCCACGCGCTCGTGCCGGCCGCCGCCTACGTCGACATGGCGCGAACCGTCGCCGCCGAGCTGGGCGCGGCCCCGGACCACGAGTTGCTCGACCTCACCTTCCCCGAGGCGCTGCGGATCCCGGACGACGAGTCGCGGACGGTGCAGACCGAGGTGTCGCGGGCCGGCGACGGGTACCGGATGCGGGTGTACGCGCCGGACGGCCAGGCACCGGTACTCGTGGCCGAGGGCGTCGTACGGCCGGTCCCGGCCGCCGGGCCGTCCGCGCCGTTCGACGTGGACGCGGTGCGCGGCCGGCTGGCCGAGGAACTGGCCGGCGGCGACTTCTACCAGCGGCTGGCGGCGGCCGGGATCAGCTACGGCCTCGCCTACCAGGGTGTCGAGCGGGTCTGGCGAAGGGGCGGCGAGGCGTTGGCCCGGCTGCGTCTGCCGGCCGCCCGCCCGGCTCACCTCGTCGATCCCGCACAGCTCGACGCCGCGTTGCAGGCGGCGGTGGTGCCGCTGCTCGGACCGGACTGGGGCCGCGACGCGTCACACGCCTTCCTGACCGCCGCGATCGGGTCGGTCCGCATCTTCGGCCGGCTCGGTACGGAGTGCTGGTCCCACGCCGTGGTGCGGCCGGCCGGCTCGGTCGCCGACCGCTTCCTCGCCGACATCACTGTGGTCGCGCCGGACGGCGCGGCACTGATCGAGGTACGCGACATGGTCGTGGTCCGGCTCCCGAACGACGCGGCCGCGCCGGCCCCCGAGTCCGACGGGGTGTACGCCCGGCTCAGTGGTCTGGACGGGCCGGACGCGCAGATCGCCGCGATCGAGGAGATCATCCGGGAGAACGTGGCCCGGGTCGTCAAGCTGACCTCCGAGCGGATCGAGAACGATCAGCCGCTTCGCAGCCTCGGCATCGACTCGGTGATGTCCCTGGAGCTACGCACCCGCCTTGAGCGGGAGTTGGGCATCCAACTGTCCGCCACGTTGATCTGGAACCACCCGACGATCCGCGAGATGGCGCCGTTCCTGGCAGCCAAGCTCGGGCTGTCCGCCGAGCCGGAACCGCCCGTCGCACCCACCGTGACCCTCGACGAGCTGTACGTCGACGTCGACGTCGACGTCGACGACCCGGCTGGGCAGCTCGCTCGCGAGATCGCCGAGCTGACCGAGCGAATGGAGAACATCTGAGATGAGCTCCGACGAGCAACTCAAGGCCGCCCTGACCGTGATGCGCGACCTGCGCCGGAAGATCGACGACCTGGAGCGGTCCCGGCGTGAGGAGATCGCCATTGTCGGCATGTCCTGCCGGCTGCCCGGGGACGTCGACTCGCCGGAAGCCCTCTGGCACCTGCTCAACTCGAAGGTGGACGCGGTGACCGAGGTGCCCGCCTCGCGCTGGAGCACCGACGCGTTCTACGACCCGGACCCGAAGACGCCGGGGCGGATGACCGCACGACACGGCGGCTTCCTGTCCCGGGTGGACGAGTTCGACCCGTACTTCTTCGGCATCTCGCCGCGCGAGGCGCAGGACATGGATCCGCAGCAGCGGCTCTTCCTCGAGGTTGCCTGGGAGGCCATCGAGGACGCCGGCATGACCCGCGACCAGCTCCGCGGCAGCCCGACCGGCGTCTTCGTCGGCGCCAACGCCGGCGACTTCCTCCAGCTCCAGCTGCGGGATCCCGCGCGGATCGGCACCTACACCTCGGCCGGCGGCGCCAACTCGCTCATCCCGAACCGGCTCTCCTACCTGTACGACCTGCGCGGTCCCAGCATGACCGTGGACACCGCCTGCTCGTCAGCTCTGGTCGCGCTGCATCTGGCGGCTCAGTCGCTGCGGGCCGGTGAGTGTGACTCCGCCGTGGTCGGCGGCCTGAACCTGATGTTCTCGCCGACCACCACGCTCGGCTTCGCCAAACTCGACGCGCTCGCCCAGGACGGCCGGTGCAAGACCTTCGACTCCCGCGCCGACGGGTACGTGCGCAGCGAGGGCGTGACGGTCCTGATGGTCAAGCGGGTGTCCGACGCGCTCGCGGCGGGTGACCGGATCTGGGCGGTGCTACGGGGCAGCGCGGTCAACCAGGACGGCCTCACCAACGGGATCACCGCGCCGAACGGTAAGAGCCAGCGTGAGGTCATCACGCAGGCGCTGCGTAACGCCCGGCTGGACCCGGCCCGGGTGACGCTGATCGAGGCGCACGGCACCGGCACGGCGCTCGGCGACCCGATCGAGACCGAGGCGCTGCGCGAGGTGTACGGCGACCGGGACGGACCGCCGTGCGCACTGGGCTCGATCAAGTCCAACATCGGCCACGTCGAGGCGGGGGCCGGCCTGGCCGGTGTGCTCAAGGCGGTGCTGAGCATCCACGGCCGGGCGGTCGCGCCGAACCTGCACCTGCAGGTCCTCAATCCGCACATCGACCTGAACGGCAGTCGGTTCTTCATCCCGACCGAGCCGCAGCCGTGGGAGGTCGCCGACGACCACAGGTACGCCGCCGTCAGCGCGTTCGGGGCGGGTGGCACAAACGCCCACGCGATCCTCGGGCCGGTGCCGCCCGCCGAGCCCCGGCCCGCGCGGGCACCCGAGGAACTGCCGATGGTGCTGCCGATCTCCGCGCACACCCCCGAGGCGCTCACCGCGCTGACCGCCGCCTACCGGGACGCCCTGCGGGCACCGTGGACGGATGACCGGAGGTTCGGCGACGTGGCGTACACCGCGGCCACCCGGCGGACCCGGCACCCGCACCGGCTCGCGGTGGTGGCGGGGACCCGTCAGCAGGCCGCGGACCGGCTGACGGAGTGGCTCGACGCCGGACAGGCCCCGGGTGTGGTGACCGGCCGGGCCCGCGCCCAGGCTCCGCTCGGCCCGGTGTTCGCGTTCGCCGGGCACGGCACGCAGCGACCCGGCATGGGCCGCGAGCTGATGCGCGACTGCCCGGACTTCCGGGCCGCCGCCACCGAGTGCGACGAGGTGCTCGCGTCGATGCTCGGCAGGTCGGTGCTCACCGAGGTACACCGACCCGACCTGCGGGAACTTCCCGACGACGTCACCCTGATCCAGCCGGCGCTGTTCGCTCTCGGCGTCGCCCTGGCCGCGCGGTGGCGGGCCCACGGCGTCGAACCGGGGGTGATGCTCGGACACAGCACCGGGGAGATCACCGCGGCGTACGTCGCCGGCGCCCTGTCGCTCACCGACGCGGCCCGGATCATCTGCGTCCGGGCCGAACTGCTCGACCGGCTGCGCGGGGCTGGTTCGCTGCTTGTCGTCGGCCTGTCGATCGACGAGGCGGACGCACTGCTGGACGGGCGCCGCGACCGGGTCGGCGTGGCCGTCAGCAACAGTCCCCGCTCGACCGTGCTGTCCGGCGAGACGCCGGTGCTCGAGCAGATCGCCGACGAGCTGCGCGCCCGCAACGTCTTCTGCCGGGCGATGCCCAACTCGGTCGCCGGTCACGGCCCCCGGGTCGAGCCGCTGCGCGCGGAGTTCCTGGAGCGGCTCGCCGGTGTGCGGCCTCGGGCGGCGGAGATTCCGATCTACTCCACGGTCACCGGCAAGATTGGCGACGGCACCGACCTCGACGTCGACTACTGGTACCGCAACCTGCGCGAGCCGGTGCTCTTCTGGGACGCCCTGAACGGCCTGGTCGCCACCGGGCACGACACGGTCGTCGAGATCAGCCCGCACCCGATGCTGCTGAACGCGGTCGAGCAGGCATTCGAGGAGGCCGGGCGGGCGGGGTCCGGCATCGCCTCGATGCACCGCGAGGTGCCCGAGGCCGAGTCGGTGCCGCTCGGCCTGGCCGCGATGTTCGCCCGGGGTTCGTCGATCGCGCTGCCGGTCGCACCCGACGCGCGGTCGGTGCCGCTCCCGGCGTACGCCTGGCAGCGCGAACGGTTCCCACTGGGCGACGTGACCGCGATGTTCCGCACCGGACCCGTCGACGACGGCCCCGCCGTGGTCGAACCGGCGCCGTCGAGGCCGGAGCCGGACCACCAGCCCGCGGCGGACCTGCCCACCGATCCGTTCGCGCGCCGCGACGTCGTCCGGCGGGCGGTGGTCGACGCGGTCGCGGAGGTCCTGGCGTTCGACCCGAGGCGCATCGACGGCGAGGCCGGATTCTTCCAGCTCGGCATGGACTCGCTGATGGCGATCAAGGTGCGACGGCAGTTGGAGGCGCGCTTCCGGCTGCGCCTCGGGACCCCGGTGATGTTCGAGCACCCCACCGTCGACGCCCTCACCGACCACCTCACCGACCTGCTCGGTGAACCGACAGTTGGCGCCCCCGTGCACGTGTCGCCGCCGGATGACGCCGGCGAGCAGGCCATCGACGGGATGACCGAGCGTGAGCTCCTCGAGCTCCTCGGCGACGAGATTCGCACCGCGCAGCGGGCGAGAGGGAGCGAGTGATGACCGATGTGACCGACGAGCGGCAGCAGGTCCTGAGCCGCTCGATACGGGAGATCCGCCGACTGCGGTCCGAGCTGGAGTCCGCCCGGCAGGCCGCCACCGAGCCGATCGCCGTCATCGGGATGGCCTGCCGGATGCCGTCCGACGTGCGCGACCCGGAGGAGTTCTGGCAGTTCCTGCGCCGCGGCGGCGACGGTGTCAGAGACGTGCCCGACGACCGGTGGGACGCCGACGCCTTCCACGACCCGACAGGTCAGCGCCCGGGGACCAGCTACACCCGGCGCGGCGCCTTCCTGGACGACGTCGCGTCCTTCGACGCCGCCTTCTTCGGAGTCTCCCCGCGCGAGGCGCCGTGGCTCGACCCGCAGCAGCGCCTGCTCCTGGAGGTCAGCTGGTCCGCTCTCGAGGACGCCGGCCAGGCTCCGGACCGGCTCGCCGGCACGGAGACCGGCGTCTACCTGGGCATCACCAACTACGACTACTGCCAGGTCGAGATGCAGCAGGTCGCGCCGGCCGAGCTGGAGGCGCACTACGCGACAAGCAACGCCTCGACCTTCGCGGCCGGGCGGATCTCGTACTGGCTCGGGCTGAACGGGCCGAGCCTGTCGGTCGACACCTCGTGCTCCTCATCGCTTGTCGGCGTGCACCTGGCCGTGCAGGCGCTGCGGTCGGGGGAGTGCTCGATGGCGCTTGCCGGCGGCGTCAACGTGCTGCTGTCACCCGAGGTCTTCGTGGTGCTCAGCAAGACCGGCGCGCTCGCGCCGGACGGGGTGTGCAAGACCTTCGACAAGAAGGCCAACGGGTACGCCCGCGGCGAGGGCTGCGGCGTCGTCGTGCTCAAGCGGCTCAGCGACGCGCTCGCCGCCGGCGACCCGATCCAGGCGGTGATCCGTGGCTCGGCGGTCAACCAGGACGGCCGTAGCAGCGGACCGACCGTGCCCAACCCGAAGGCTCAGCAGGACGTCATCCGGCGGGCCGTGCGGTCGGCAGGTGTCGAGCCGAGCCAGATCGGCTATGTCGAGGCGCACGGCACCGGCACTCCGCTCGGCGACCCGATCGAGCTGCGTGCGCTCTCCGCCGTGCTCGGCGATCGTGGCGGGGCCGGTCCGCTGCGGGTCGGCTCGCTCAAGACCAACATCGGTCACCTCGAGCCGGCCGCGGGCATCGCGGGCCTGATGAAGGTGGTTCTCGCGCTGCGTCACGCCGAGATCCCGCCGCACCTGAACCTGTCCGAGGTCAACCCGGAGATCGACCTGGACGAGCTGGGCGTGACCATCCCGACCGAGGTGACCGCGTGGCCGGCCGGGCCGCGTCCCCGTGTCGGCGGTGTCAGCTCGTTCGGCGCCAGCGGCACCAACGCGCATGTCGTCATCGAGGAGGCGCCGCCGGTGACCTCCGAGCCGGCCGGGCCGGACCGTGGCTCGCACGTGCTCGTGCTCTCGGCCAAGACGCCGGCTGCCCTGGCCGAGCTGACCGAGGCGTACAGCGCTCGGCTGGCGGACGCGGCACCGCGGGAACTGGCCGACCTCTGCCACACGGCGGCGACCGGGCGTGCCCGGCTGCCGTACCGGGCCGCGGTGAGCGGCAGCACGCCGGGCGAGATCAGCCGGCGGCTGCGTGATTCCCGCCGCGCCGAAGGGCACGTCCCGGCCGGCGCGCGCCCCCGGGTCGCGTTCCTCTTCACCGGCCAGGGCTCCCAGTACGCGGCGATGGCGGGTGAGCTGTCCCGCACCGAGCCGGTCTTCAGGGCCGGCCTCGACGAGTGCGACGAGATTCTGCGCCCGCTGCTCGGCCGGCCGCTCGACGAGCTGTTGGCCGACGAACAGTTGGTACACCACACCGAGTACGCCCAGCCGCTGCTGTTCGCCGTCGAGTACGGCCTCGTCCAGCTCTGGACGTCCTGGGGCGTACGCCCCTCGGCGGTGCTCGGGCACAGCCTGGGCGAGCTGGTCGCGGCCTGTGTGGCCGGGGTCCTGCCGCTGGCCGACGGCCTGCGCCTGGCGGTGCGGCGCGGCGCCCTCATGGCGGAGCTGACCGAGCCCGGCGCGATGGCCGCGGTCTTCGCCGCGCGCGAGGTCGTCGACGCCGCCCTCGTGCCGTTCGCCGACCGGCTCTGCGTGGCCGCGGTCAACGGTCCGGAGAACTTCGTGGTCTCCGGCAGTGGGCCGGCGCTGGCCGAGCTGCTCACCGCGCTGGCCGAGCAGGGCGTACGGACCCGGCCGCTGAGCGGCGGCCGGGCCTTCCACTCGCCGCTGATGGACTCGGTCCTCGACCGGTTCGAGGAGGAGGCGGCCACTGTCGAGTACGCCCGCCCCCGGTTGACCCTGGTCTCCAACGTGACCGGTCGGCCCGTGGAGCAGATTGACGCGGCCTACTGGCGTGACCACATCCGTCGCCCGGTGGAGTTCGCGGCCGGGATCACCGCACTGCTCGACGACGGCTACGACACCTTCGTCGAGATCGGCCCGGCACCGACGCTGCTCGGGCTCACCCGCCGGATGACGATGGATCGACAGCTACGGCTGCTGCCCTCACTGCGTCCGCGCCACGACGACTGGGCGGTGCTGGCCGAGAGCCTTGCCGGCCTCTTCGTCGCGGGTTGCGACATCGACTGGGCGTCCTTCGACGCCGGGCGGGGTCGCCGCAAGGTCACCCTGCCGACCTATCCGTTCCAGCGGACCCGCTACTGGTTCTCGCGCAGTGCGACGCCCGTCGCGGCTCCACCGCCGGGCAACGGTCAGCCCGTCACCGGGCTGCTGGGGCCGCGCGTGCCGTCGCCGCTGGACGTCGCCCAGTTCGCCGGACGGCTCGCCATCGCCGACCACGGCTGCCTCGGCGACTGCGTGATGGACGGCCTTCCGGTGGTCAACATCGGCGTCTACCTGGAGAGCGCCTTCGCCGCCGTCCGGCAGACCGGCGGGGTCGCCGGGGCGCTGGTCGCGGAGGGAACGCTTGTCCTACAGGGCCTCGTCCTCGATCACGACACCCCGACCGCCACCCAACTGCTGCTGGAGCGCGACGGCGGGTACCGCTACTACGCCGCTGACGGCTCGTCGTGGGTGTTGCACGCGCAGGGCCGGGTACGTGCCGACGAGACCCTGGCGAACCCGGCCGACGGCGAGGCGCACCGGGCGGACGTACGGTCGGGGCTCGGCGGCGAGATGTCCGGTGACGACTTCTACCAGAGGCTGTGGCGGCGCAAGCTCTACCTCGGCCCGTCCGCCCGCTGGATCGAGCGGATCTGGCATGGCGGGTCCGAGACCATCGCCCAGATGCGCGCCCCGCGCGACGGCGAGGCGGACGCCTACCTGCTGCACCCGGGTCTGGTCGACGCCATGTTCCAGGTGCTGTTCGCCTGCCTGCCGGCGGAAGCGCCGGCCGACGCGGCGTACGCCCTGGTTGGCGTCGACCGATTCGTATTCCACGGCGGGGCAGCCGGGCCGCTCTACTGTCGCGCCACCCTGTTGCCGGAGACGGACCCGGAGTCGACGCTTGTGGCCCGGGTCCGACTGGAGGACGCAGCCGGGCGGATCGTGGTCGACGCGAGCGGCGTGGTGGCCAAGCGGGCCGGGCGCGGCGCCATGTTGCGTGAGGGGGCGGAGCGTCCGGCGGCCGAGCCGTACCGTGCGGTTCCCGCGCCGGCCCGCGCCGGCGCCACGGAGTTCGCGACCGCCACCCCGGCGGACCGGCCGGCCGTGCTGCTGTCGATCCTGCGCCGATCCGTCGCCGGTGCCCTGCGCGCCGTCCCCGACGATCTCGACGTCCACGAGCCGCTGTCGCAACTGGGCCTCGACTCGCTGATGGCGCTGGAGGTCAAGGAGTCGCTCTCGGCTGAGCTGGGCCTCGCCCTTCCGCTCGTCGCGTTCCTCGACGGCAGCAGCATCGCCAAGCTCGGCGACCTCGTGCTGCCCATGCTCGGCGAGCCGGTCAGGACCACGGACCAGCCCGCGCCGCCGGCCCAACTGCCGGCGCTGGTCGCCGACGACGAGGCCCGGTACGACGCGTTTCCGCTCACCGACCTGCAACAGGCCTACCTGGTCGGTCGCTCCGACGCCTTCGCGCTGGGGCGGATCTCCACGTACTTCTACCTGGAGGTCGACCTGACCGGCACCGACCTGGGCCGGGTGGAGGACGCCTGGAACGCGATGATCGCGCGGCACGACATGCTCCGCGCGATCGTCACGCCGGAGGGCTGGCAGCGGGTGCTGGCCGATGTCCCGACCTATCGGATCGCGATCACCGACCTGGCCGGCGCCGACGAGCGGACGCGCACGGCCCACCTGGCCGAGGTGCACGACGCGATGAAGTACCAGGTGCTCGACGCCGCGACCTGGCCGATGTTCGACATCCGCGCGACCGTGCTCGCCCCCGGCCGGATCCGCCTGCACCTGGGGATGGACGCGCTGATCGCCGATGCCTGGAGCACGTCGGTGGTGTTCTCCGAGTGGGCGACCGCGTACCGGGACGGGGCCGAGGCGCTGCCGCCGATCGGCGTGCGATTCCGCGACTACGTCCTGGCGGCGCGGGCCCTCGAGGACGGCCCGCAGTTCCGTGACTCGCTCGAGTACTGGCTCGACCGGGTGCCGACCCTGCCACCGGCTCCGGAGCTGCCGCTCGCCGTCGCGCCCGACGCCATCGAACGGCCCGAGTTCACCCACCGCTCCGGCGGCCTCACCGCCTCGGAATGGGCGAGCTTCAAGGAGTACGCCGCGGCGGCGGGCGTCACCCCCTCCGCGGCCCTGTGCAACGCGTACGCCCAGGTCCTCGCCGGGTGGAGCAAGTCCAGCCGGTTCACCCTCAACGTGCTCTTCTTCAACCGGGTTCCGCTGCACCCGGACGTGCCCAAGGTGGTCGGCAACTTCACCTCGACGACGCTGCTCGAGGTCGACGCCACCGCGACCGACAGTTTCGACGCGCGGGTCGACCGGCTGCAGAAGCAGCTCTGGAGTGACCTCGAGCACAGCCATGTGAGCGGCGTCCGGGTCCTGCGGGAACTACACCGCGCCCGTGGTGGCGCACGTCCGGTGACCTTCCCCGTCGTCTTCGCCAGCACCGTCAACTTCGGTGCGCGGGAGAATCCGGGGGCGGCCACCGGTCTCACCCACCCGATCATGCAGATGGGCGAGGACGGCGTCGAGCGTTGGACGTCGGTGCGTACGCCACAGGTCTGGCTCGACCACCAGGTCATCGAGGAAGCCGGCGGCGTGGTCCTCAACTGGGACTCGGTGGACGAGCTCTTCCCACCCGGCCTGGTCGACGCGATGTTCGCCGCGTACCTCGGACTGGTGCGCGAGCTGGCCGCGGACGGCGTCGCCTGGCGTCGCCCGGCGGCCGTGCTGACGCCGGAGGCGGATCTGGAGGCGCAGCGGCGGGCGAACGACACCGGCGGACCGCGGCCGGCCGGCCTCCTCCAGGACGGTTTCCTCGAGCAGGTGCGGACCGCGCCCGGACGCACCGCCGTCATCGCCGCCGGACGTGAGTTGACCTACGGCGACCTGGGTGAGCTGGCGAACCGGCTGGCGAACTGGCTGCGTGAGCAGGGCGCCGGCGCGGGTTGCCTGGTCGGCGTCGTCATGGAGAAGGGCTGGGAACAGGTCGCGGCGGTCCTCGGCACCTTGCAGGCCGGGGCCGCCTACGTGCCGATCGACGCGGGTGTCCCGGCGGAGCGGTTGCGGCTGCTCATCGAGACGGCCGGCATCGGCTGTGTGCTGACCCAGTCCTGGGTCGAGGCCGAGGCGCGGTGGCCGGACGGGGTCGCGGTGCTGGCGGTGGACGGTGCCCGGGTGGCCGACTTCCCGGCCGAGGCGCCGTCGCCGGCAACCGCTCCCGACGATCTCGCCTACGTCATCTTCACCTCGGGCTCGACCGGTCTGCCCAAGGGCGTGATGATCGAGCACGCCGCCGCGCTGAACACCATCGCGGACATCAACGAGCGGTATGCGGTGACCGGCGACGATCGGGTTCTCGCGTTGTCCGCGCTCAACTTCGACCTCTCCGTCTACGACATCTTCGGCCTGCTGGCGGTCGGCGGCGCGATCGTGCTGCCGGAGCCGTCGGCGCACCGGGAGCCGGCGCGTTGGGCCCAGCTGGTGACCGCGCACCGGGTGACCATCTGGAACAGCGTGCCCACCCTCATGCAGATGTTCACCGAGTTCGCCGCCGGCAGCGGAACGGACTGGCCGCTGCGGGTGGTGATGATGAGTGGTGACTGGATCCCGGTGACCCTGCCGGCGCGGATCCGCGAGCTGCTGCCCGCGGCGCAGGTGTGGAGCCTCGGCGGGGCGACCGAGGCGGCGATCTGGTCGATCCGCTATCCGATCGACGAGGTCGATCCGTCCTGGACGTCGGTCCCGTACGGCAAGCCGATGCGCAACCAGCGGTTCCACGTGCTGAACGAGGCGATGCAGCCGTGCCCGACACTTGTCGCCGGGCAGCTCTACATCGCCGGCGCGGGCCTGGCCCGCGGCTACCTGAACGACGAGTCGAAGACCCGGGTGAGCTTCCGCCGGCACCCGGCCACCGGTGAGCGGTTGTACCGCACCGGTGACCTGGGCCGCTACCTGCCGGGCGGCGACATCGAATTCCTCGGCCGGGAGGACTTCCAGGTAAAGGTGCAGGGCTACCGGATCGAGCTCGGCGAGATCGAGGCGGCGTTGCTGCGACTGCCGGAGGTCGCCGCGGCGGCGGTCACCGCCGCCGGCGACCGGGAGAACAAGCGGCTGATCGGGTACGTGGTGCCAGCCGGTGCCGGGCTCGACGAGGAGTCTCTGCAAGCGGCGCTGCGGGAGAGCCTGCCCGGGTACATGGTGCCGCCACGCATCCTCGTCCTCGACGACCTGCCGTTGAGCGCCAACGGCAAGGTCGACAGGTCCGCGTTGCCGGCACCGGGCGAGGCCGAGGCCGATGGCCAGGTCGTGGCGCCGGCCGACGACGTGGAGGCGTGCCTGGCGGAGATCTGGAGCGGGTTCTTCGACGTGCCCGAGATCAGCGTCCTGGCCGGTTTCTTCGACCTGGGCGGCAACTCGCTGCTCGCGGTCCGGATGATGGCCCAGGTGCGCAGCCGGCTCGGTCGGCGGCTGCCGCTCTCCGCCCTGTTCGCGCACCCGACGATCCGTGACCTGGCCCGGGTGCTGCGCGAGACGGAGGGGGACGCGGAGCGGCTCGCGTTGGTGCCGATCCGGCCGGGCGGGGAGCGTACGCCCCTGTTCCTGATCCACCCGGTCGGCGGCGACGTGCTCTGCTACGCCGACCTGGCCCGGCTGCTCCCGGCGGACCAACCGTTGTTCGGTCTCCAGGTCCCGGACGCGCCGTCGCCGCTGTCGTCGGTGCGCGCGCTTGCCGCGCACTACGCCGAGGCGGTCCGGCAGGCGGCTCCCGACGGACCCGTCCACATCGGAGGCTGGTCGATGGGCGGCGTGCTCGCGCTCGAGGTGGCGTCCCTGCTGCGCGAGGCCGGACGTACGGTCGGCCTGGTCGCGGTCATCGACCTGATCGAGCCGCCCGGCCCCGCAGCCGAGACGGTGGCCGAGGCCGACCTGTACGCCTGGCTCGCCCGCGATCTGGCCGGGCTCGCCGGCACCGGCTGGACGCCCGATGCCTACCTCTTCGAAACCGCCGACCCGCTGGGCACGCTGCTCGACGCCGGACGGGCGGCGGGCGTGCTGCAGGACGACGTCGACCGCGACGCGCTCGGCCAGATCGCCGAGCGGTTCCGGCGCAACTCGCGGGCGCTGATCGAGCACTCACCCCGCCCGTATGACGGCCCGGTGTTGTTCCTGCGGGCGACCGGCGGCGCGACGGTCGAGACCGCCGGCCGATGGCTCGACCTCTGTTCGCCAGGTTCCACGCTCGCGGATCTCCCGGGCGACCACTACTCCCTGATGCAGGCACCTCACCTAGAGGTTCTCGCGGCCAGTCTGTGCGCGGCACTGGCTGTTGGCCAGTCCGCCAACCACCACAACGAGAGGAACTCTCATGCAGCTCAAGTTCGGCGCGTTCATGGCACCCTTCCACCGGCTCGGTGAGGACCCGACCGGCGCCCTGAGCCGCGACCTGGAACTCGTGGAGTGGCTCGACACACTGGGCTACGACGAGATCTGGGTGGGCGAGCACCACTCCGGAGGCTGGTCGCCGATCTCATCACCCGAGCTCTTCCTGGCCAACGCGGCTGCCCGGACCCGCCAGATCAAGCTCGGTACCGGCGTGGTGAGCCTGCCCTACCACCACCCGCTGATGGTGGCCGAGCGGATCATGCTGCTCGACCACCTGAGCCGGGGTCGGGCGATGCTCGGGGTGGGAGCCGGCATCAACCCGGCCGACGCGTACATGATGGGCATCGCCGCGGGGGACCAGCGGCGGATGATGGCCGAGTCGCTGCAGGCTGTCGTCCAACTGCTCGAGGGCACCGAACCGGTCAACTGCAAGACCGACTGGTTCGAGCTGCGCGACGCCGCCGTCCAGCTCCGCCCCTACCGCCGGCCGGCCCTGGACATCGCTGTGGCCAGCCCGGGGTCCGAGCGGGGTATGCGGTTGGCCGGCCGCTATGGCGTCGGCGCGCTCACCTTCGCCGGCCGCCCCGGGGTGCCGGACGCCCCGCTCGACGGCCTCTGGCTGGCCACCGAGGACGAGGCGAACAAGTACGACAAGACCGTGGATCGCGCCAACTGGCGGGTTGCCATCTGCGTGCACGTCGCGGAGACCCGGGAGGAGGCGCTGAACCAGGTCCGCCCGGGCATGACCCGCTGGTACCAGGAGTACGTGCGGGAGACGATCGGGGCGCCGGCCGTGCTCACAATGGGCTGCGAGGTCGACGAGTGTCAGGAGCAGAAGACCGTCATCATCGGCTCGGTCGACGACGTCATCGAGGGCATCCACCATCTCTACGAGGAGACGGGTGGCTTCGGCACGCTGCTGATCAACACCCACGACTGGGCGGCACGGGAGCAGGTACTGCACAGCTTCGACCTGTTCGCCCGCTATGTGGCACCGCACTTCACCGGTGCGCTGAGCGGCCTGCAGGCCTCCCAGCAGTGGATGGCCACCAACCGGGCCGATTTTTCCGCTCAGGGGCGCGAGGCCGCCAAGGCCGCCCCGGTCAGCTGAGGGGAGCACCCATGTCAGCCGAGGGCGTCGCGGAGCAGCTGGTCGCACCGTCTGTGGACGGCCAGACGTTCCGCGACGCGATGGCCCTGCTGGCCGCCCCGATAACGGTCGTGACCTTCAGCGATCACACCGGCCGCCGCTGGGGTTTCACCGCCAGTTCTGTGACCTCCGTCTCCCTCGACCCACCGTTGATCACGGTGGGTATCGCACACACCTCCAGTTGCTACCGGGCCCTCGCGGTAGCGCCGGAGTTCGTCGTCAACGTGCTCTCCGACCGTCACCGGGCGGTGGCCACCCGGTTCGCCGCCCGGGGCTTGGACCGGTTCGCCGAGGGTGGCTTCGTCCGCTGGCCCGACTCGATGCTGCCGTACCTGGCCGACGCTCACCTCCTGCTGCGCTGCCGGCCCACCCAGTTGGTGCCGGTGGGTGATCACGACCTGCTGGTCGGCACGCCGACCGAGGTCCGCATGTCCGACCCCGGAAAACCGCTGGTCTGGTACCGCAGGGACTTCCACATTGTCGAAGATCATTGTCCGATTTCCGTCAACGGCCCGGCCGGTAGCGGGTACTAATCAGAAATCTAGTAATTGAAGGGGTGTTAATCGCACGCTTCCTGGTCTTTACTTATCAGTCATTTCCCCCGTTCCCGCACCTGTGACAAGCAGCTTGTCTCGGATCCGCCCCCTGTGGTATAGTCGTGCCGTTAATGCGGACAGTAATTACTTCGTAACTTTCAGCATTGCTGGAATTGAATGGAGACACAACTAAATACCTCTTATAGAAAGAGCCACATCAGTCCGTACGGGGGGGCGAACAGTTGAGTGGTGCGAAAGTCAATATCGGGTGTCTGGAAAAGCTGATCGCGGTGTACGACGGCACCAGGGAGGCCGGCGCGGCAGTCGTCGTCGAGGGGGACGTCGGCAGTGGGAAGACGGCGCTCCTCTCCACCCTGGCCGCGCACGCCCGCGAACGTGGCGCGACCGTGCTGCGAGCGGTCGCGTCCCGGGCCCAGGGAGGTGTGCCACTCGGAGTCTTCCGCCAGCTCGCGGACGGTCTGCGGGTGCCCCGGCGGCGGGCCGAGTTCGAGCGTCTGCTGGACGACGCCGGTCTGGCTGGCGCTGCCCAGTCCGACGGCTCGGACGACCGGCTCGTCTCCGAAGCCCGGGTGGGCGCCGCCATCGAAGGCGTCGGCCGCGTCCTGTTCCGGACCGCCGAGAGCAAGCCGATCGTCATCCTCATTGACGATGTTCACCACGCGGACTTCGCCTCGCTGCGCTGCCTTGCCTATCTCACACGCAGGCTCACCGCCGCCCAGATCCTGCTGGTGATGACCAATTGTCGCGGCCTGCAGCCTCTGCACCCGCTCATCCATGCCGACGTGCTTCGTGGCAGTGGCGAGCGGATCGTCCTTCAGTTGCTTTCCCTGCTTAATGTGGGTGAACTGTTGGCGGAGCGGCTCGACGGCGCGGTCGCGCCCAGCCTCGCCTGCGCGGTGCGGGCCGCTACCGGAGGCAACCCGCTGCTGGTCAACGCCCTCATCGAGGACTGCCGTTCCGGCCCCTCCCGACCGTACGAGTTGTATGCCGCCGACGAGTTCGCCCGGGCGGTGCTCGGGTGCCTGTGTCGCCTCGACGCCGAGACCATCCAGGTGGCCCACGCGGTCGCGCTGCTGGACAATCCCGACAGCGAGGCGATCCTGCCCCGACTGCTCGACTGTCCCAACGACGTCGTCGGCCAGGCCCTCAGCACACTGGAGAACGTCGGGGTCGTGCACCGGCTCCGGTTCCGCCACCCGAGGGCGCGCACCGCGGTGCTCAGCAGCCTGAGCCGCGCGGTCCGCTGCGAGCTGCACTGCCGGGCAGCCACCCTGCTGCACCAGCACTCCGCGGCTGCTGCCGTCGTCGCGCCCCACCTCGCCTCGGCCGACCAGAAGTACGACTCCTGGGCCATCCCACTCATGCACGAGGCCGCCGAGCAGGCGCTGGCCGACGAGGATCTCGAGCTCGCACAGAACTACCTGCACCTCGCGTTCGACCGCTGCGACGACGTCGGTCAACGGGCCACCACCCAGTTCGCGCTGATGGCCACCGAGTGGTGGATCAACCCGGCGGTCGCCGCCCGCCATCTCGACGAGGTGCTGGCCGCCGCCCGTGCCGGGCAGCTGAGCTGGCGCGAGGGCGTCAAGGTCGCCGATCATCTGCTCTGGCAGGGCCGCACCGACGACACGATCACCCTGATGGAGGGTCTGCAGCTCGCCGACGACTCCGACGGTCAACTGGGCCGTGCGCTGCAAAACCTCTGTCGCTCGGTCCAGCACGTCTTCCCCGGCCTGGCCGCGCGGCTGGGCTCGGGCACGATCGACCCGGTAGGGGTCACCTCGCCCGCCGGCGAGGAGGCGATCTGGGGCCTCCGCGAGTTCCTGCTCGCCCAACGCCTCGACAACCACCTGCTGGGCCGGACGCTCGGCGCGCTCGGCGCGCTCTTCACCTCCAACGGCCCGCTCGACGCCGTGCACGAGGTGATCGATAAGGGGGACTGGCTCACCCGGGCGCCGACCTGGCGGGCGGTGGCCGCCGCAATCCGGGCCGAGGTCGCGTTCCGGATGGGCGCGCCGGCCGAGGCGCGGCTGCACGCGCAGAACGCGCTCGTGCTGATGCCGCCGCGCGGTTGGGGCGTGGCGATCGGCGCACCGCTCACCACGCTCATCAACGTCGCGCTCGAGTCGCGCTGGCCCGAGGACGCCGCCGAGTTCGTCAGCGTCCCGGTGCCGACGGCGATGCTTCGGTCGACCCTGGGCTGGCGCTACCTCTCCGCCCGCGGCCGGTTCTGTCTGGCCACCGGGCGCCGGCAGGAGGCGCTCTCCGACTTCCAGGCGGCCCACGAACTGGCCGCCGCACTGGACCTGGGCGGCGCCCGGCAGGCGTCGGCGCCAAACGGCGACAACCTGGCCGGCCTCATCCCGCGGCAGCGCTCCGCGGAGTCGCACCCGGACGTCGACATGCCGTCCCCGGTCGGGCGGCTCAGCGACGCCGAACGCCGGGTCGTGCGGCTCGCGGCGCTCGGTCGCACCAACCGGCTCATCGCCAACGAGCTCTTCGTGACGATCAGCACGGTCGAGCAGCACCTCACCCAGGCGTACCGCAAGCTCGGTGTGCCCGGCCGCAGTCACCTGCACGCAATCCTCGAGTTGGGCAACCAACTGGCCGGCTGACCCGGTCACGGGTGCACCGCACCGCGTCCCAGCAGGCGGGCGTGGCTCCCCACACACACCGGCTGGTCGAGGATCGCCCAAGGCGTCACCCGGCGGCGAGCCGTCGCATCAGCACCGCGTGCCCGCGTCCCGATTCGGTGAAGCCGAGCCCGCGGTACAGCGCCAGGGCCGGCTGGTTGGTGTCGCTCACCTGGAGTCGCAACCGGCGGTAGCCCGATGACCGGGCCTGGTGCAGGGCCCGCACGATCATCGCGGTGGCCAGGCCGTGGCGGCGCCAGGGCTGTCGGGTGCCGAGGCAGTGCAACAGCGCGGTCGGGTCGTCCGTGCCCTCGTCGGCAAGCGCGAACAGGAAGGCCGCGACCGCGTTGTCCGCCCGGCTCTCCTCGGCGAGCAGCAGGCAGGAGAGGTCCGGGAGGAACCGCGGGTGCGCGACGGCGTGCTGCGGCCACGTGCGCTGGTCCGGCCGGACCGCCGCCGGGCTGTCCGCGTAGGCCTCGTTGTGGGCCAGCCGGGTGAGTTCCTCGTACCGCGCGTCGACGGGCTCCAGCACCAGACCGGGCGGCAACGCCACGGTGGGCGGCGACTCCGGCACCGCCAGGACGAGGTCGCGTTCGTGCCGGGCCGGCGTGAAGCCCTCCTCGACAAGCAGCCGGTGCCCGGCCTCGTCGTTCTCGGCGCACCGGGTACCGAGCACGGCCGCCCGTGCCGTTCCGCCGGCCCGCCGCACCTGCTCGGCCCGTTCGATGAGCCACCGGTGCAGCTCCGTGCGGACGTCGCCCGGCAGTTCGGGATGGGCCACGGCCGTCAGCCGGAGCCGGCGTACGCCATCGGCCTCCCCCATGTCGGCGACCTCCGCGTACGCGGCGACGGCTCCGTCGTCAGCTACGCCGACAACCGTGTGCCGAGCAAGGTCGGGCCCGAGAGTCGCCAGCCGCAGGTGGACGTCCTCGGGGCGTTGATCGAGGCCGACGGGCGCGCTCGCCTCGGCCCGTCGAAAGAGAGCCGCCAGCGGCTCCGCGTCGTCCAGGGTGGCCGGCATCCAATCGAGGATCTTCATCGATGGGCATCTTATCCAGGTGCTGCCCAGGATGGGATCGGCCGTGGGCCATCGACCGAACGACCGAGGACATCGAGTGTCTAGGATCTCCTTCATGCCCGGATACCGCGACTTTCAGTCAGGCCTGAGATTCCTGCCGACGCTGGTCATCGCCCCCGACGGTAGCCAGATCGCCTACGTCGACGACCGAAACGGCCAGTTCAACCTGGTCACGCAGTCCTTGTCGGACGGCGCCACCCGTCGGTTGACCGCCAACACCGACTCGACAGTCCGCAGGGTTGCCTGGCACCCCGGCGGCGAGTGGCTGTTGTACCTGGCCGATGACCACGGGGACGAGAAGACGCAACTGCACCGGATTGCCGCCGACGGCGGGGACCCGGTGCGGCTCACCGACGTGCCGGACGTGCAGTTCTCCGCGGCCGAAGGTAATCCGTTCTCTCCCGACGGCAGGTTCGTCGCGTACTGCGGCAACGATCGGACCCCCGCCGACCAGGACGTGCTGGTCCTCGACGTGGCGTCCGCCGAGGTGCGCCGGGTGTACGCGGGCGGTGGCAGGACGTTTCCCGGCTACTGGTCTCCCGACGGGACCAGGCTCACCGTCGCCGAGTGGCGGACCACGAACAGCGACCACCTCGTGTACGTGGCCGCCCTGGACGGCGCCGAGCCCCGTTCGCTGACGTCGCGCGACGGTGTGGCGACGTACTGGTTGGGCCCGTGGCTGCCGGACGGCAGCGGCTTCCTGGTCATGTCGAACTTCGAACGGGAGTTCACCGGTCTGGCCGTGATGGACGCGGACACCGGCGCCCTCACCTGGCTGGACACCCCGGACTGGGAGGTGCAGGAAGTCGCCCTCTCCGCTGATGGGCGGGTGCTGGTCTGGAACGTCAATGTCGACGGCCTCTGCCAACTGCGCGGTCGTGACCTCGGCACCGGCGACGACATCCGGATGCCGGAACTGCCCGCCGGGGCGGCGACGGGCCTCACCGTCTCGGCCGACGGGCGCTTCGTCGTGCTCCGATTCTCGACGGCGACACAGCCGTGGAACATCCTCCTGATCGAACTCGACACCGGCGAACTCCGATGGCTCAGCGACGCTCGGCCGGTCGCGGCCGACCCTGCCACATTCGTCGCGCCGACGTTGGTCCGCTATCCAGCCGGCGACGGCCGCCAGATTCCCGGCTTCCTCTACCGTCCCGAGGGTCAGGAGTCAGCCGGTGTCCTGATCTCGGTGCACGGTGGTCCGGCGTGGCAGGAGCTGCCGGTCTACATGTACGACGGCTTCTACCAGTACCTGCTCGCGCACGGGGTCGGCGTCTTCGCCCCGAACATCCGCGGCTCGCTCGGATATGGCCGTGCCTACTCGGACCTGGTGAACCGTGACTGGGGTGGCGGCGATCTGACGGACCTCGCCGACGCGGTGGCCTTCCTGCGAAGCCAGGACTGGGTCGATCCGGCCCGCATCGGGATCATGGGCGCGTCGTACGGCGGTTTCGCGGTCCTGTCCTGCCTCAGCCGGCTGCCGGAGCTGGACTGGGCCGCCGGCGTCGACCTGTACGGGCCGAGCAACCTCGTCACCCTGGCGAAGGCTTCGCCTCCGACGTGGCGTTCGTTGGTGGCCGCGGTGATCGGCGACCCGGAAGCGGACGCGGACCGGCTGATGGCCCGCTCACCGGTCACCCACGCGGACCAGATCCGGGCCCCGTTGCTTGTCATCCAGGGGGCCAACGATCCCCGGGTGCCGCAGCACGAGAGCGATCAGATCGTGCAGCGGTTGCGGTCGCGCGGCGTGGAGGTGCGGTACGAGATCTTCGAGGACGAGGGCCACGGCCTGCTCCGCCGGGACAACCAGGCCAAGGCATTCGCGGACGCGGGCGAGTTTCTGGTCAAGCATCTCGGTCACTGACGCCGGCTCGGTCGGCCGACGGCACGCCCACAGGTGAGGCGCGACCGTCGGCCGACCGGGTCATCCGACCTGGCCCCCGACCATGTGCTCAGACTGGCCGACGCGCGGAGGCTCGCTCGGCCTCGGTGAAGCTGCTCAGCGCTCCGGCGCGCACCAGTCGCAGCTCACCGAACCGACGACGGTGGGCTTCGCCCCCGTCGCCGACGTCGAGGCCATCTGCGGAGCGGAGACGGACAGAGCCACGGCGAAAACAGCTGCCGCGGCAGCGATGTGCTTCCTCAAAACTGCTCTCCAATGCCGATCACCAAATGGACGGCAGAATCCTAGCGTCTATGTCTTCGACCGTGGGGCCCATTGATGCCCGACAGGTCATCCATCGTCGCCAAAGAGATCGCGAACAGTCCGCTGCACAAACGATTCCACGATCGAGGGCGTCGGCTGCTGGACCAGCCGCAGCGCCTCGTCGAGTGACGCCCGCGCCTGCGGGATCCGACCCGCCCGGTGGTGGCAGATGCCAAGTCCGCGCAGCACCTGGGCCTGCCCGTGCCGGTCTCCGAGGACTGCGGTGATCTGCAGGACGTGGTCGAACAGTGGGGCCGCCTGCTCGTGAGCGCCCGCCGCCAGTAGGCACATACCCTGCCAGAACAGCGCTTGCCCGCGTGCCATCGGCGCGGGACCGATCGTGTCGTACAGCGCGAGGGACTTGTCCAGGTGCACCTTGGCGCCGTCCCGATCACCGAGATCCAGGTAGGCCTGCCCCATGCCCCGCAGGACGAAGGCGGCGCCGCCGACGTCGGTGTCCCGCAGACCCGTCAGCGCCAACGAGTACCGCTCCAACGCCACCTCCGGCTGGCCCCGGAAACGCATCACCATGGCGAGGTACGCATCCACCACCGCCATGCCGTGGACGTCGTTGATGTCGTCGAATAGTCGCCTGGCGCGCGTGAGGTAATCGTCGGCCTTGTCGATTTTCTGGCGGTCGAGGCTCAACATCCCCAACCGGTAGGAAATAGCCGCCTGCCCCCGAATGTCGTTCCCCGCGACCGCGCTCTCCCAGGCGACATCGAGGACGCGTTGCCAGTCGTCGTACTGCCGGCGCAACGGAAACAACGGGGACGCCGTGCAGGCGAGATCCCAGGCGGGTTCGGCGAGCCCGTCCCGGGCCGCTCGGTTGATGATCGACACGAGGGTGGGGCGTTCCACGTCGAACCAGCCGAGCAGATCGGTCGCCGACGAGCCGACGAGAACCTCGTCGACCTCCCACCGTGGAGTCCCGCCCTGGATGGTGAGGCTGAGCCCGCCGTACAGCGTGTGGATGAGCCGCTCGATGATGCTCAGGGCGGCGCCGAAGGCCCGGCCACGTGCCGCGCCCAGCTCACCGGGGGCGGCCTCCGGCGTCGCCCGCTCCCGGGCGAAGAGGCGCACGAGGTCGTGCAGGCGGTAGCGCGGCTGACCGGACGAGTAGTGGCCGGCGAAGTCCAGCAGTTGGGCATCGATGAGCTGTTCCAGCAACTCCTGTGCGGTGTCGGCGGTGGTGTCGAGCAGCGCGGCGGCGAGCCAGTCGCTGACCTCGGCGATCTCGATGTCGCCGAGTCGGCGCAGCAGTGTCCGCGCCGCCGGGCTCAGCACCTGGTAGCTGAGTGCCAGGCTGGCGCGGACGTCGAGGTGGCCGTGCGAGAGCCGGTCCAACCGGCTGCGCTCGTCGTCGAGCATCTGGACGAGCCGGTCGACGGTCCAGTGTGGTTTGGCGGCCAGCTTCGCGCCCACGATCCGGATCGCCAGCGGCAGGTACGCGCAACGGCTGAGCAGGGCGGTGGCGGATGTCTCGTCGAGCATCCTGCCCGGGCCGGCGATCCGGGTCAGCAGGAGCGCGGAGTCGGCCGCGTCCATCACCTTGAGCGCCACGGTCTGTGCGCCGAGGATGGCCCCCAGCCGGGCGCGGCTGGTGACCAGGACGCCGCACGACGTGCTGCCGGGGATGAGGGCCGACAACTGGTCGTCGGCGGCGGCATTGTCCAACAGGAGCAACAGCCGCCGATCCGCGAGCAGATCCCGATAGAGGTCCATCCGCTCGTCCAGGGTCGCGGGCAGGTGGAGCCCGTCGACGCCGAGCGCGCGAAGGAACCGACCCAGCACCTCGAACGGCGCCAGGCCGCGATCGCTGTCCGCGCCACGAAGGTTGACGTAGAGCTGTCCGTCCGGAAAGGAGTCGACCAGTCGGTGCGCGACGTGGATGGAGAACGCGGTCTTGCCGACGCCGGCGGGCCCGGAGACCACCGCGATCCGGGCGCCGGCGCCCGGACGTAGCAGGATCTTCTCGATCCTCGCCAGCTCCGACTGCCGCCCGGAGAAGTCGGCGATGTCAGCGGGAAGGTGCCGCGGCGTGCTGAGTTGGAACCCGGCCCGGGAGCTTCGTCGCTGCCCGTCCGGAGGTGGTGGCGGCTGGGTGGGGGCGACAGCCGTCCGGCTGCCGTCGGTGTCCGCCGGGCCATCGGCGCCCCGCAGCACGGCGAGGTGGATCGCCTGTATCTCGGCCGACGGGTCGGTGCCCAGTTCGTCCCGCAACCACCGCCGCCACCTGTCGAACGACGTCAGCGCCTCCGGGCCTCGTCCCGACCGGGCAAGGGCCCGGATCATCTGACCGGCCAGCCGCTCCCGGGTCGGATGCCTGCCGGCCAACTCGACGACGTCGTCGGCGATGTCGCGGTGGTTGCCGAGCCGGAGCTCGACGTCGAAGAGGTCCTCGTTCGCGGTCAGACGCAACGCTTCCAAGCCCTGGGCCAGGTCCGCCTGCCCCTCGGCCGGCAGCCACCCGCCGAGGACCGGCCCGCGCCAGAGAGCCAACGCCGACCGGAGGATCGACCGCGCCTCGTCGTCGGAGCCCCGCGTCCGCTGATCGCTGACCAGGTTGCGGAACAGCTGGGCATCGACCTGCTCGGGTGACACCCGCAGTCGGTAGCCACCACCCGTGGTGTCCAGCAGAACCGCCGGATCGGGGTCCTCGGCCAGGTCGAGGATCGCGCGAATCTCGGACAGCCGGGTCTGCAACACCGCGCGGGCCCGCTTGGGCGGCTCCTCACCCCACAGTAGATCGATCAGTCGGTCGCCGGTGACCAGTTGGTTCGCCTCCAGCGCGAGGATCCCCAGGAGCACTCGCTGCTGACGCCGAGCGAACTGGAGCGGAACCCCACGGTTCCACACCTCGACCGGGCCCAGGACCCGAAGCTCCACCACGACCTTCCCGATTCCCACGGCTGTCGATCTGACGAGTTCCGGCGTTGGGAAGAATACGGGAAGGATTCGGCATGGGTGGTCCGTGATTCTTCTTTCGACCGACACGGGGGTGTGGTTGGTCGGCGTTCAGCACTTCGATTCACGACGCCGACCGGTCGACAGGTTGAGGGACGACGGGGGCGTGCGAAAAAGTGGAGCAACCTTTACTGGTTGTTGAGATACGCCAGCACGGCGAGGACACGCCGGTGATCATCATCGGACGGGGGCAGGCCGAGCTTGGTGAAGATGCTGCTGACATTCTTGTCGATGGTCTTCTCGGCGAGGTGAAGCGCGGCAGCGACCGCAGAATTCGTACGCCCCTCGGCGACCAGCGCGAGCACGTCGTGCTCGCGAGGCGTGAGGGAGTCCAGCGGCGAACTGGCCGGGGCGGAGTTGAGGACGCGGGACACGACCTGCGGGTCCATCACCGTGCCGCCGGAACTGACCTGGTAGAGCGCCATCATGAACTGGTCGGCATCCATCACCCGGTCCTTCAGCAGGTAGCCGACGCCGCCGACGTCGTCCGCGAGCAGCTCCACGGCGTACAGGGGCTCGACGTACTGGGACAGGATGACGACCGGCAGGCCGGGGACGCGTCGCCGGGCCTCGATCGCTGCCTTGAGCCCCTCGTCGGTGAAGGTCGGCGGCATGCGGACGTCGACAACCGCGACATCCGGTCTGGTCGTCTCGACCGCACGCAGCAGTTCGTCGGAATCGCCGACGGCGCCGACGGTCTCACAGCCGTACGCCTGCAGCAGCCGGGTGAGTCCGTCGCGCAGCAGGAAATGGTCGTCGGCGATCAATACCCGCAGGGGGGTCTCCATGTTCATGGCTCCAGGCTACGAGTTGCGTTGGCCGGTTCCGTGCGGCACCACGAGGGGGAGCAGGCCACGTGACGGCAATCGAGGTCCGAGATCTACACAAGAGTTATGGCACACATAGCGTTCTGCGCGGCGTGAGCTTCACCGCGGATGCGGGCTCCGTGCTCTGCATCCTCGGGCCGAACGGGGCGGGCAAGACAACGACTATCGACATCCTCACCACGCGGCGACTACCTGACTCGGGCACGGTGCGCATGCTCGGTCGGGATGTGGTGCGTGAGCGGGACGCCGTCGTCCGGGACATCGCGGTCGCGCAGCAGGAAGCGGCGGTCGACACGTTCCTGACCGGCCGGGAAAACCTGGTCCTCTGTGGTCGGATGATGCGTCTCGGCAAGGCCGACGCGCTTCGACGGGCCGACGAGCTGCTTACCCAGTTCGGTCTGGCCGAGGCGGCGCGCCGGCCGGCCGGGGAGTATTCGGGCGGCATGCGGCGCCGGTTGGATCTGGCGATGTGTCTGCCGGCGTCACCCAAGGTGATCTTTCTGGACGAGCCGACGACCGGGCTCGACACGTCGAGTCGGGCCAAGCTCTGGGCCGCGGTCAATGAGCTGGCCGCCGCCGGGACCACGATCGTGCTCTCCACCCAGTACCTGGAGGAGGCCGATGCGCTCGCCGACCAGATCGTGATCATCAATCGCGGTGTGGTGGTGGCGTCCGGCAACCCCCATACGGCAGGGCCAACTCCGGTGGGAGGCCCGCGAGCAGGTCCCGCCAACGGTCCAGGCCCACGCCGCGGTCCCGGGTCAGCTCGGCGGCCGGCGCGTCAGGTGTGCTCACCAGCTACCGCCGCTGGGCGAGCGAGCTGCGGGAGCAGGCGCCCCGGCACACCGCCGAGCTGCCGATGTGGCGGGAGATCGCCTCCGCCGCGCCGGGCGGCCTGGTCGACGGGGAGCTGGATCCGCTTCGCGACCACCGTGGCACCACCCGGACCCACTGGACGCGGCTCACCCCGGAGGGGACCGCGGCGGCGCTCGCCGCCGCCGGGGCGCTCGGCACCGGAATGGAAGCGGTGTTGCTGGGGGTGCTCGGCCTGGCCGTCGCCGAGGTACGCGAACCCGGACCGGTGCTTGTCGAGCTGGAGTCACACGGGCGTACGTCGCTGCACGGCACCGTCGATGTGAGCGGCACGGTCGGTTGGTTCACCAGCAGCTTCCCGCTGCGCCTGGACCCGCCCGCCGCAACGGGCACGCCGACGGAGCGGCTGCGGGACGCGATCCGGGACGCCGCCGCGCGGCGCGGCGGCGTTCCACACGAAGGTCTGGGCTGGCAGCTGCTGGCCGGGTCCGGTGTGCACGAGGTGCGGCCCCAGATCTCGGTCAACTACCTGGGCGCGACAGGTGCGGCGGACGAATTCGCGGCCCGCTGGTCTCTCGCTCCCGAGCGGGTCGAGAACCTGGCCGACGTCGTGGCCGCGGATCTGCCGCAGCCGTTCGTGCTGGCCGTCGACGCCTCCCTGGAGGGCGCCGAACTCGTCGTGCGCTGGGAGTTCGCCCAGCGACTTGTCGGCGAGGAGGTCGGGACGGCGCTCCTGCGTTCGTTCACGGCGTGGTGGGAGACCCTGACCGAGGTGACGGTCGAAGCGGCCGACGACGCGTTCGCACCGCTCGTCGTGCTCCAGGAGGGTGACTCGCGCCCGCCGCTGATCACCGTGCACGGCGGCGTCGGGCTGGCCTGGCCGTACCTGGCGCTCGCGCCGCACCTGGATCCCGCGCAGCGGGTCCTCGGCCTCCAGGCGGACCCGGACGCCGCCCCCGCCGCCTCGGTGTCCGAACTGGCGGCCCGGTACGTCAAGCGGATCCGCGCGGTGGCGCCGTCGGGCCCCTACCGGCTGCTCGGCTGGTCGTTCGGGGGCTACGTGGCACACGAGATGGCCGTGCAGTTGCAGGCGGCGGGGGAGACCGTCGATCGTCTCGGGGTGCTCGACATCTATCCGGCGCACGGGTTCGACGACACCGAGGACGATCGCGGTCTGCTCGCCCATCTGCTCGCGGAAGGTGGGTACGACCCGACCGACCCGGAGATCGCGGCGCTTGTCGACGTGCTCGACGTGGACGGGATCTGCGCGCTCGCCCGTCGGCGCGGCGGGGTGCTGGGGGAGTTCTCCCCGCGGCGACTGCGGGCGATGCTCGCGACCATCCGCCACCACGGCGCGCTGGGTGCCGCGTTCACGCCGGGCCGGTACGACGGTCTGCTGCTGCTGGTGGCGGCCGAGGCGGACGAGCCCGCGAGCCGTGGCCCGGTCGACGGCCTCTGGGCACCCCACGTCACGGGAGTCATCCGGGTGCTGCCGGTCGCGGCCCGTCACGACGACCTGATGAGGGCGGACGTGGTGACCGCGTACGGCGCGGATCTCCTGGCCGGCTGGGGAGCGGACGGTTGAGGCGCGGCGGGGCCGGGCTGCCGGCCCCGCCGCAGTGCTCCGATCGTCCGGAGCAGGCTGCCGACGAGCGGATACGCCAGCAGCAGGCCGGCCACGACCGCTATCTCGGGCGCGCTGGTAAGCAGCAACCGGGGGTCCAGCGGGTAGCCCTGCACGAGCGCGCCGCCGCCGTACACCAGCCCAACGGTGGCGGCGGCGGCCACCACGACCGCACCCACGATGCCCAGCAGTGCCCGTCGCGCCGAGTTGCGGCGGCAGCCCCGGGCCCGGCCGCGCGCCAACCGCACCGCCCGGAGCAGCATCAGCAGCGCCACGAGCGCGGCGACACCGTCCACGATCAGGTAACGGCTCCAGAAGCCACCGGCACCCGTCGCGGGCTCCTCGCCCGACAGGACGGCCAGCCCGGCCGTGTACGCGGCCGCGTTGTCCAGGAGGAACGAGTTCTGGGCGGTCAGCACGACCAGGCCGGTGTCCCGCTCCGGCAGCAGACCGAAGTCGTTGTGGAAGCCCGTCACGTCACCCTCGTGGGCGACGAGCGGCGTACCCCCGGCCGTGCCGGTGGCGAGACCGAGGCCGTACCCGTCGGTGTGCGGTGCGGCCGCTCCCGCCGGTGTGCTTGTCGCGGTCCGTTGCATCAGCGCCAGCAGGTCCGCCGAGATGACCCGCTTTCCCCACAACGTGCCGTCGCCGAGCTGCATCCGCAGGTAGTGACTCATGTCCTCGGCCGTGGAGACCAGGTATCCGTCCGGCAGCGCGCCGGGGAACGAGGCGGCCTCGCGGCGCACTGCCAGGCCGAACCAGGGCACTGTGCCGCGCACGAGGCCCGCCTGGCGCGCCTCGTCGACAGACGTGTAGGTGTGGCTCATCCGGAGTGGCCGCAGCACCTCGGACTTCAGGTAGTCCCCGAATGGCCGCCCCGAGACCTCCTGCACGAGCAGGCCCAGCGTCGCGAAGTTGAGGTTGCAGTACTGGAAGCGTTCACCGGGCGCGGACGAGGGACGCACCGTCGCGATGCCCCGGACCCGTTCCTCCAGGGAACGCCCGGTGTCCTGCAGGTCGGCGACGCCCGCCGAGGTGGGCAATCCGCTCGTCTGATCGAGCAGTTGACGCACCGTCGGCACGCTGCCCGTCCCCGCCGTCCGGAACCAGGGCAGGTGCTCCGTGACCGGCGCGTCGAGTCGCACCGCACCCCGGTCCACAAGTTGCAGCACGGCGAGCGCGGTGAACGACTTACTGATCGAGCCGAGCACGAACGGCGTGTCGGCCGTGACGCCGGCTCCGTATCCGCCGGTGACGACCTGGTCGCCCTCGACCACCGCGTACGCGGCGGCGGGCACCCTCGCGGTGGCGAGGCGGTCCGTGATGGCCGCGGTGACCGCCTCGGTGAGCGGTCGGTGCGCGGCCGGGGCCGCGACGGCCGGGGCGACAGGTGACGCGAGGGTGAGCGCCACCGCCCCGACGGCGAGAGTGCGGGCGATCATCAGCGTTCCTCCCTGGTGCCGGTCGGTTGACGTGTTCCATGTTTCCGCGCGCCACGGGGGTTGGTCTGCCGTGCCCGACCCCGTTCCGGACCGGGTGCCAGCACCCATGCCCACCGCCTCCGCGCGTGGTTCAATGGCCGCGATCAGCACGAATGGAGGATCTTCATCGTGACGCCGCGGGAAGACCGTGCCCCGGCCCGGATCGTGTCGGGCCTGCTCGCCGCCCGCCAGGGCGCCTGGCGTGCGGCCTGTTCGGGAGCCGCCGTGCTGCTCGCCGCAGTCGCCGTGATCGTCGCCTGCCTGGTGCTGGTCGGCGTCGGCGTCTACCTGATGCCACAGGTCCTGGCCGGCCTCCGCGCCCTCGCCAACGCCGCCCGCCGCCGCATCGGCGTCGCCGAGATCCCGCAACCCGCGGGCACTGCCTCCGGCTGGTCCGCGGGCCTCGCCGCGTGCCGCCGGGCGTTCCGCGCCCCGGCCACCAGGCGCGACCTGATCTGGGCCGCCGCCGACTGGCCCGTCGGCGTCACCCTCGGCCTGCTCCCCGCCCTCCTGCTCGCCGGTGGCCTCTGGGGCCTCTCGGCCCCGCTGACCTGGCGCTGGGCCACCGAGGCCTGGGACGGCTCCTGGTTTCTGTTCGTCCCCCTGATCAGCGACGTCACCGCGGCCCTGGCCGCGGTGGTCGGCGTGGCCCTGCTCGCGGCCGGGCTGATCTTCCCGCCCTGGTTGGGCCGGCTAGCGGACGCCTGGGCGGCCCGCCTGCTCGGCCCGTCGACAGTCACCCGACTCACCGAACGGGTCGAACACCTGGCCACCACTCGCGCCGACACCCTCGACGCCCAGCAGTCCGAGATCCGCCGGATCGAACGCGACCTGCACGACGGCGCCCAGGCACGGCTGATGGCCATGGGCATGACGCTCAAGATGATGGAACGCTCACTGGAACGCGACCCCGAGGCGGCCCGCACCCTGCTCGGCCAGGCCCAGGAAGACTCCCGCAAGGCCATGCAGGAGCTCCGCGATCTGGTACACGGCATCCACCCCCCGATCCTGGCCGACCGGGGCCTGGTCGACGCGGTCCGGGCGCTCGCCCTGGAATGCCGCGTCCCGACCCAGGTCGAATCCACACTGACCGGCAGACTCGAACCCCCGATCGAGTCGGCCCTCTATTTCACCGTCGCCGAACTGCTCACAAACGTGGTCAAGCACGCCGCCGCCACGGCCGTTCAGGTCACCCTCGCCACCACGCCCGCCGGCATCCGGGTGACTGTCGCCGACAGCGGGCGCGGCGGAGCGGACCTGTCCCGCGGCACCGGCATCGCCGGCGTTCGCCGCCGTCTTGCCGCCTTCGACGGCACCCTCACCGTCGACAGCCCCACCGGCGGCCCCACCCGGATCGACATCTTCCTCCCGTTGACCGCACCGTGAGGTAGACGGGCGGGGCCGCGTCGACGGTGCGTTACTGGTCGAGGGCGGCTTCGCTGGCGGGTCGCAGGGGGCAGCCCCGCAGGGTGTACGCGAGCAGACCGGCCACCGCCAGGGTGCTGGCGCAGACCGTGGCGGCGGTGGTGCCGGCGGGTTGGATCAGCCAGCCGGCGATCTGCACCCGCAGGTCCCCGCTCGGACCCATCAGCGGCAGGACCGCGATGAGGGTCCAGGTCAGCGGGCAGATCCACGACAGGGCGGCACCGAACAGGGCGGCGCCGAGGGCGGTGAGCCCGAGGAGCCCCGCGGTGTTGCGCAGCGTCAGGCTGAACGGTTCGTAGTGCGCGTCGGTGACCGTGCTGAGGGCCAGCAGGGCGGTGATCGTGGCGACGGCGAGCAGCAGATGCCCGGCGCGTCGCAGCTGCCAGTTGACCGACGCGGTGCGGTCGAGGGCGTCGTCGGCACCGCTGAGGGTGGTGCCGACCGCGACCACCGCCAGCATGATGACGAGGCTGGCCGTGCGGATGTTGATGGTCGTCGAGTCGGTGTAGGCCAGCGACAGTGCCCACGCCACCGCGATGAGCGCGGTCGCGGTGGTCAGCGCGAGGGGGACCCGGCGGGAGCGTAGGTAGAGCTGAAGCCACCTCACGGCTGGCCCTCGGGCAGGGCCGCCGCGAGGCCGTCGCCCTGGCAGGCCAGCGCCGCCTCGCGTGCCGCTGCCATCCGACGTCGTTGCTCGGCCTCCGGCAGACTCACCAGCGCCTGGTACGTGCTCACCAGCCGCTCCACCTCTGCGGGGTCCCATCCGCTCGGGGCCGGTGGTCGACCGGTCAGCCAGGCGGCGGCGACGATCCGCGCCCGGTACTCGTCGCCCTCCACCGACTGGTCGGCGCACTCCTGCCGCCAGGCGGCCTCGAGCAGGGACGGCAGGAAGTAGTCGTCGGTCAGGCCGGCGCGTCCGAGGCGGTCGAACGAGGGGGTGTCGAAGACGATCGTGTCGGCGGAGTGCGGTGCCGGTGCCACTCGCGGATCCAGCCGCGCCCAGAAGGTGACCTGTTGGGTCTGCACCGCTCGGACGGGTGCGTTGGGCAGCTTGGCCGCCATCATGGCGAGGGCCTGGCGGGCAGGGCCGACGACGTCGGGCAGCAGTTCGGCGTGCACCCGCGTCACGCAGACCTGCGGGCCGGCGTTGTCGCAGACCAGCTCGATGGCGGCCGGGTCGACGACCGCCGCCCCGCGTGTGCCGCCGATGGGCAGGAGCGGTACGGCCACCGCGGCGCCGAGCACCGCCGGGAGGACGGCCAGCGCGGTGGCTCGGCGGCGGACCGTGCCCAGCAGCAGCAGTCCGGTGGCGGCGAGCGCCACCAGCCACAACGTCTGGAGCGCGCTGACCCGCGGCATGATCGTCTGGAAGTCGTCGAGCTCGTTGATGACCGGGATGAGCAGCAGCGCCGCAGGTTCGGGCCGGATGACCGCCGTGTCGGGGTCGGGCTGCGCCAGGAGTTCGGGGACGAGCCCGAGCAGGGCGAACCCGACCACCGCGACGACGGGTGCGGTGATCACCCGGGGCACGGCCCGACCGGCGGCCATGCCCAGCCAGCCGGCGGCGATCAGGGCCGGAACACCGACGGCGGCGACGACAATTGTGGCGCCCGGGAAGTAACGCGCCGTCGGCACCACCCAACCGGCCGCGACGAGACACACCAGGATGTACGCGGCCACCACCGTGATCGCGAGCGCGCCGGCCGTCACCGTGGTGCGGTGCCACCGGGGTCGGGCGGTGCTGGTGAACAACTCGCCGACCCGGTGACGGGCGTCGCGCCGACCCAGCCACGCCCCACCGGCGAGCGCCAGCGGCAGCAGGAGCACGAGCATCGACCGCGCGATGACCGCCAGTTGCATCCACCGGCCGGTGAAGAAGTCGGTGGACGTGATCAGCATCGGCACGCCGGTGGCCAGCAACAGCAGTGCGACGCCCAGGGCCGCCGACCGGCGTAGCTCGATGCGGAGGATGCGCCCGATCATGCCGGCACCTGCCCACGGTGGGAGCGCAGCAGCGCCGAGTAGCCACGCTCGGTGGCGCTGTCGCCCGCGTCGCCCGCGCCGCCCTGCTGGGCCAGTTGCCCGGTGGTGCCCTGCCACACCAGGCGACCCTCGTGGACCAGCACCACGTCGGTGCAGGCCACCGCGACGTCCTCGACCAGGTGGGTGGAGACGAGCACGCAGCTGTCCAGACCGATCTCACGCAACAGCTCGCGGAAGTCGAGGCGCTGCTCCGGGTCCAGGCCGACCGTCGGCTCGTCGAGCAGCAGCACCTCCGGGTCGTTGACGATCGCCTGGGCGATGCCGGCACGGCGCAGCATTCCGCCGGAGAGCGTCTTCATCCGGGAGTCGGCGCGGTCGGCGAGGCCGACCCGTTCGACGGCCCGTTGCACCGCGCCCGGGATGACCGTCTTCGGCATCTCCTTGAGCCAGGCCATGTATTCGACGAACTCCCGGACGGTGAAGCGCGGGTAGAAGCCGAAGTGCTGCGGCAGGTATCCGAGGCCACGGCGGACCCGACGGAGGTCCGCCTTGGCGGTGATGTCCTCGCCGAGCAGGCTCAGCCGGCCACCGGCGGGCTGCACCACGGTGGCGAGGGCTCGCATCAATGTCGTCTTGCCGGCGCCGTTGGGGCCGAGCAAGCCGTGCACGCCGGTGCCCAACGCCAGGCTCAGTCCGTTGACCGCCAGGTGTCGTCCGGCTCGGACCTGCAACTTCTCGGTGTGCACCGCCCACGGATGCGTGGACGGTCGGGTCTCCGCCGCACTGACCATACGCATCATTACTTCTCCATTCGGTAGTTGATTCGTGGTGTCGTGTCTGGTCAGGACGTTCGGGGAAGTCCTCCGAGCGGACGTCGTCGGGCCCGGACGAGCACCACGGCCACCAGCGCCACGGTGCCGACGGCCCACCAGGGCGAGCTGCTGTCCGCGAGGACGGCCGGGAGTCGCCCGCCGGCCAGGCTCGGTGCCACCACACCCGCGGACCAGGTGAGAGCAAGTACGGCGGCGGCCCGGTCCACCCCCACCAGCCCGCCCAGCGCCAACGCGCCGGCGGTGAAGCCCAGCGCCGGCAACAGCCAGAGACTCGGGGAGTGCCCGGTGCCCCACCCGGCCACGGCCAACACCGGGATGACGGCCACCAGGACCGCCAACGTGCGGCGCAGCAGCAGCGCCAACCCGGTACGTGGCATGGTGGCCAGCAGTTCCCAGGCCGGATCGAGTCGCCGGCTCCACAGCGCGGCCACCGGCAGCAGCGGTGCCATCGGCGCGACGAGCAGCACCAGCGACGGCAGGCTGTGGAAGGTCCGCTCGAACAGCACCGCGACGAGCATCAGGCCGGCGGCGGTGGCCAGCCACGGCAGGACGCGGGCGGCGACCCCGGTACGCCGCAGCCGCCGCCGGCGCACCGGTCCCGGGCCGCCGGCGATCCCGGTGGCGATGCCGTCGGCCACCCGGTCCAGCAGGTCGCGGGTGGCGGGATCGGTCACGTCGGCGAGGACGGCCCGGCAGGCGGCGCAGGACTCCAGGTGCGCCTCGACCGCCCAGGTGGTCGTGTCGTCGACGCCGAGACCGCCGGAGGCGTACTCGGAGATCATGGTTTTGGTGGGATGAGTGGTCATGACAGCGCCTCCCGCAGCGCGATCCGGGCCCGCCGCGCGCGGGTCTTCACGGTTCCTTCGGGCATGCCGAGCAGCAGTGAGGTCTCCCGCACGGTCAATCCGTCGAGGACCATCGCGCGCAGCACCTGACGCAGCTCCGCCGGCAGCGCCTGCAGGGCCCGCTCCAGGTTGGCGTCCAACCCACCGGCGAGCGCCTCTTCCTCGGCCGCCGGAGACACGGTGTCGTAGGTCTGCACCGACGGGATCCGCTCCCGTCGGGCCCGGTGACGGAACGCGTCGACGAGCCGGTGCGCGGCGATCGTCCACAACCAACCCACCGCGCTGCCGGAGCCCGAGGACTGCGCCTGGCTCCCGGCCGACCGCCACACCGCCAGGTACGTCTCCTGCAACACCTCGGCCACCACGTCCTCGTCGGCGCACCGCCGACGCAGCCGAGTGGTCAGCCACGGGGCGGTACGCCGGTACAGTGCGTCGAAGGCACGCCGGTCGCCGCGGGCGACGCGGCGGAGCAACTCGCCCTCGTCCAGTCCGTCCAGACTTCGTCTCACGACAGGCAAGACGACGCGACCCTCCCCTCCGGTTCTGACCCGACAGTGACCCCGGTCACATCTCGGCCGCGCTGGGGTCGGGCCGACGCGGCGTGACACCCCCCACAGCGGGAACGTCCTCCGGGTTCCGGGCGTTGCCGACACACGCCCGGGCAGTTGCGGACGCGCTGACGCCGTGACGACGTACAAGCTTCCGCAGAGAGATCGAGATGATGAAACAGTTGGTGGACCAGACCGGACCGGTCACCCCCGCGGCACCACCGGGCGCGACCGCCGAGGTGCTGCCCGGTGACCTGATGACCAACCGTCAGCGTGTGCAACTCGTCCTCGTGCTGGGTGCGTTGATCGCCATCGGGCCGTTGACCATCGACATGTACCTGCCCGCCCTCCCCGCCATCACGGCAGGGTTGCAGACCACCGAGACCGCCGTGCAGTTGACGCTCACCGGCACGCTTGTCGGCCTCGCGCTGGGCCAACTGCTGATCGGGCCGCTCTCCGACGTGGTCGGGCGGCGGGTGCCGCTGCTCGCCGGGCTGGCCGCGCACATCGTGGCCTCCGTCCTGTGCGTCTTCGCACCCAACATCGAGGTGCTCGGCGGGCTGCGCGTACTCCAGGGGCTCGGTGTCGCCGCCGCCACAGTGGTCGCGACGGCAGTGGTCCGCGACCTGTTCAGCGGCGCCTCGTTCGCCCGGATCTTCTCCCGGCTGATGCTCGTCATGGGCCTGGCGCCCATCCTCGCGCCGACGCTTGGCAGTGGCCTGCTGAGCTGGACCGACTGGCGGGGCGTCTTCGCGGCGTTGGCGGTGCTGGGCGCGCTGCTGATCGTCGTGGCCGCGCTCCGGCTCCCGGAGACCCTCCCGGTGGCGCGTCGGCGGCACGGAGGAATCGGTGCGACCCTGCGCGACTACCGGGGGCTGCTCAACGACCGGGCGTTCGTCGGGCTGGTGCTCGTCGCCGGGCTGGCGATGGCGGCCCTGTTCGCGTACGTCTCGGGATCGTCGTTCGTGCTCCAGCGGGAGTACGGCCTCGACGAGCAGCAGTTCGGCATCGCCTTCGGGGCCGGCGCGGTGGGCCTGATCGGGGCCACCCAGTTCAACGTGCGGCTGTTGCGCCGCTACACCCCGCAGCAGATCCTGGTCAGCGCCCTGATCGCCGGAACGGCGGCCGGCCTGCTGCTCGTCATGTTCGCGGCGACCGGCATCGGTGGCCTGGGCACCCTGCTCGCCTCGCTGTGGCTGGTCCTGGCCGCCGCCGGCCTCGCCCTGCCGAACGCGCCGGCGCTGGCCATGAGCCGGCACAGCGAAGCCGCTGGCACCGCCGCGGCGCTGCTCGGCGCCGTGCAGTTCGGTGTCGGCGCGCTCTCGGCGCCACTCGCGGGCCTGTTCGGCACCGGGAGCGTACCGATGGCGATCGTCATCGCGGGCGGCATGGCCGCCGCGCTTGTCGTCATGGTCCTCGTCGTGCCCCGCGCCGGCCTCGGCACTGTCGACCCGGACCTGGCGGTCGCCCTGCACTAGAAGGTCGCCCTGCACTAGAAGCAGGAGGGCGGGCCGGTTGCCCGGCCCGCCCGACGATCAGCGAATCTCCGTGGTGTTGTCCTCCGGGCGCGGCTGGCCGCGCGGTGGGGCGGACCACGGCGACTCGCCACCCACCCGGCGCGGCAACGGCTCGGTGGGTGTCGGCTCGGTCGGGTAACCCAGAGTGAGCGGCGCGGTGTCGCGCTCCGCGGGGGTGGGGGACGGCCAGTCGGTGAGCGTGAAGTCGTCGTCGCGGGGGCCGGCGCCCGGCGTGGGCACCGGCGCCACGGCCGGCTCGGTGGCCGGGCGCGGCCACTGCCGCCAACGCTGCAGGCTGAAGGTCGCCATCAGCAGCAGCAGGCCGATCAGGAAGAGTGTGCCGTTCTCCACGGGCAGCCGCAGCGGCAACGGATCGCCGGCCACCTTCCACCCGTGCGGGATCGCGTCGCGTACCGCGAAGGGTGCCGTCAGCATCCCGATGTACGGGGTGACCAGCAGCAACCCGGCCACCAGCGGACCGAGCGGCGAGAAGCGCAGCGTGCCGAGCAGGCCCAGCAGGACGCCGCCGACACCGAGGTACACGGCTGGCTCGATCAGGTTGGCGGTGTTGAACGTGCCGGTCTCCACCCAGCGGTCGACCGTCCGGCTCGACCCGTCCTGCCCCAGTGTGACGAGCACCCAGGTGATGGGCGCCACCACCAGCCCGGCGAGGAAGCTCCAGAGATGTCGCATCCGCGCACCGTACCGTTTTCGACATGACTGAGCACCTCTCCGCCGCTCCGATCGGCAAGCCGACGTCGTACTCGCGCGTCACTCTCAGCAAGATCATGACTGCGGTGGACGTGAACCTCTACGGCACCGTGCACGGCGGGGTTCTGATGAAGTTCGTCGACGACGTGGCGGGTGCCGCTGCCGCCCGGCACAGCGGCGGAACGGCCGTGACCGCGGCGATCGACGAGATCGTCTTCTCCGAGGCGGTCCGGGTCGGCGATCTGGTGCACGCGCACGCGCAGGTGAACTGGACCGGTCAGACCTCGATGGAGGTGGGCGTGCGGGTGGTCGCCGAGCGGTGGGACTCGGCCGAGGACGCTCCGGTCCGGGTGGCCACCGCGTACCTCGTCTTCGTCGGCGTGGACGTCGGCGGGGCCCCTCGGGTGGTCCGTCCGGTGCTGCCGGAGACGGCGGAGGACGAGCGCCGGTACAAGGAGGCCGAGATCCGTCGCGCGCACCGCCTCGCCCGCCGCCGCGCCATCCAGGCCCACCGCGCCGGCTGACCCACATGAGGTGCCGGGTTGGAGTGTGGGGTGGGCACGCATCGGTTGCCGTACCCGGTGCGCAGAATGGCGCTTCGAGGTAGGGCAAGATGGCGCCACGGCCCAGGCACAGAGTCGTGCCGGGCCAGGGGAGGGTGGAGCAGTGGGTGACATGCTGTGGACGCCGCCGGCGGACGTACGGGAACGGTCCCGGATCGGTGGCTACCTGCGCTGGCTGCGGGAGCACCGCGGGTTGGACTTCGCCGACTACGACGCGCTGTGGCGCTGGTCCACCACCGACCTGGACGGGTTCTGGCGCTCGATCTGGGACCATTTCGAGGTTGTCGCGCACACCCCGCCGACCGCCACCCTGGCCGAGCGGAGCATGCCCGGCGCGAGGTGGTTCCCCGGTGCCACGCTCAACTACGCGGAGAACGTGCTGCGGATGCCGGGACGCGCCGACGACGACCCGGTGGTGATCGCGCACGGGCAGACCCGCGCGCCGGTCACGCTGACCGCCGGGGAGTTGCGCGAGCAGGTCCGCCGGGTGTCGGCCGGGCTGCGCCGGCTCGGCGTCACTGCCGGGGACCGGGTGGCGGCGTACGCCCCGAACATCGGCGAGACGTACGTCCTCCTGCTGGCCACCGCCAGCCTGGGCGCGATCTTCTCGTCCTGCGCGCCGGAGTTCGGCACCCGCAGCGTCACCGACCGCTGGCAGCAGATCGAACCGACAGTGCTTGTCGCCGTGGACGGCTACCGGTACGGCGACAAGGCGGTGGACCGGCGCGCCGAGGTCGCCGCGATCCGGGCCGCCCTGCCGTCGCTGCGGCACACCGTCGGCATCGGCTACCTCGACCCGTCGGCCGTGGCACCGGATGCGCTGGGCTGGGACGAGCTGGCCGCGCCCACCGACGAGCCGTTGACGTTCACGCCGGTGCCGTTCGACCACCCGCTGTACGTGCTCTACTCCTCGGGCACCACGGGCCTGCCGAAGCCGATCGTGCACGGTCACGGCGGCATCCTGCTGGAGCACCTGAAGATGCTCGCCCTGCATCACGACCTGGGCCCGGCCGACAGGTTCTTCTGGTTCACCACCACCGGCTGGATGATGTGGAACTTCCTGGTCTCCGGGCCGGCGGTGGGCGCGACGATCGTGCTCTTCGACGGCAATCCGGCGGTCCGGGCTGAGCCCGGCCGGCCGGCTGAGCCCGACCTCGGTGGGCTGTGGCGGCTGGCGGCGGAGACCGGCACCACGTACTTCGGCACCTCGGCGCCGTTCCTGCTGGCCTGCCGCAAGGCTCAGCTGGTGCCCCGCGAGGTCGCCGACCTGTCCGCGCTGCGCGGCGTCGGCTCGACCGGTGCGCCGCTGCCCGCCGAGGGCTTCCACTGGGTGTACGAGACGGTGAGCGACCGGGTGCAGCTCCAGTCGCTCTCCGGCGGCACCGACGTGTGCACCGGCTTCGTGGGCGGGGTGCCGCTCCTGCCGGTGTACGCCGGCGAGATCGCCTGCCGGGCGTTGGGCGCGAAGGTGGAGGCACGTTCGGCCGACGGCACCCCGGTGCTCGGCGAGTTGGGCGAGCTGGTGATCACCGAGCCGATGCCGAGCATGCCCGTGGGTTTCTGGAACGACCCGGACGGCGTGCGTTACTCCGAGGCGTACTTCGACGTCTACCCGGGCGTCTGGCGGCACGGGGACTGGATCACCATCAACGAGCGGGGCGGTTGTGTGATCACCGGTCGCTCCGACGCCACCCTCAACCGGGGCGGGGTGCGGTTGGGCACCGCCGAGTTCTACTCGGTCGTCGAGGGCTTGGACGAGGTGGTCGACTCGGTCGTCGTACACCTGGAGGACGACGATGGCGGCACCGGTGAGCTGCTGCTCTTCGTGGTGCTTGCCGATGGCCTGGCACTCGACGACGACCTGCGGAAGACGATCTGCCGCGAGCTGCGCACCGCCCTGTCGCCCCGGCACGTACCCGACGAGATCCACCAGGTACGCGCGGTGCCCCGCACCCTGTCGGCGAAGAAGCTGGAGGTCCCGGTCAAGAAGATCCTGACCGGCACCCCTGTCGACCAGGCCGCTGCCAAGGGCGCCCTGGCCAACCCCGAGTCCCTCACGGCCTTCGCCGCCCTGGCCCAACGCCGAGCCACGACCTGACCCGTCCCGCGCCGGGCCTGGCCTGGCCTGGCCACCCCACGCGATCTTGCACTTTCTGTCCCATCATAAGGGGCATTTCCACGCGTTCTGGCGACAGAAAGTGCAAGATCGCCGGGGCGGGGCGGGGCGGGGCGGGGCGGGGCGGGGTTGGGGTTGGGGTTGGGGTTGGGGTTGGGGTTGGGGGCGGGGTTGGGGGCGGGGTTGGGGTTACGGGAGGGCTTGGGTGACCTTCTCCGTGGTTTGGCGGCTCGCCAGGCGGGCTGGGTCGAGGTTGGCGCAGAGGACCACTGTCGCGGCTCGGGTCAGGGGGGCCAGCAGCCAGTCGACCGGGTCCGGGTAGCGGGCGGCGTCGACGAGGACCCGCGTGCCGGGCTCGATGCCCAACTCCGCAGCGCGGGCCTCGGCGCGGGCCAGCAGGTGCTCGTCGGTGGGGCCCGGCCCCGACTGCGGGTTGAAGTGGTCGCCGTGCCGGCGTACCTCGACCACGTAGTCGGCGAACCCCGGTGGCACCTGCCGCAGCGGGGCGGCCATCGGGGCCAGCCCGAGGGCGTACCGCTCGTCGGCCGACCAGGACTGCGCCTCGTCGAGCCGGTCGGCGGCGGCGAAGAGCACGTCGACGTCGCCGGGCGTGTCGAGGACGCTCAATTTGGTCGACCAGCAGCCCAGCAGCACCGCAGCGGTCTGCCAGTGCGGCGGCAGCAGCACCCCGGCCGGGGTGCCCGGCGCGAGGCCGACCTCGTCGACGAGAAGGTTCGCGGTCTTCGCCACCCAGTTCGCCAGGGTGGCGCCGGAGAGTTCGGTGCGGTCACCACTGGCATCGTCGTACCAGGTGAGGAGCGGTCGGGTCGGGTCGGTCGCGATCGCGTCGGCGAACACCCGGGCAATGTTGTCGGCCATCGGCGCGAACTTTACGCCCCTGCGGCCCGTACTCGATGACGATGACAACTCGGCGTACCGTCGGGTCGCAGTCAGCGTCGGCCCCGCGCTCCGGCGTAGGCTTGACCCCCGGAGTGTTGTTCCCCACAGACCCGCCAGTGCAAGGAGTCGCCCCGTGACCGCCGGTCGCCCGCCCCGCGTGCTCATCGACGCCACGAGTGTCCCCACCGACCGTGGTGGCGTCGGTCGATACGTCGATGGTCTGCTCGGTGCCCTCGGCAAGGTGTGCGGGTCGGGGGTGGAGCTGGCGGTGGTCAGCCTCCGCACCGACCTGGAGCGTTACACCCGGATGCTGCCCGGCGCGGAGATCATCCCCGCTCCGGCCGCCGTGGCGCACCGCCCGGCCCGGCTCGCGTGGGAGCAGACCGGCCTGCCGCTGCTCGCCCAGCAGGTGAGCGCCGACGTGCTGCACTCACCCTTCTACACCTGCCCGCTGCGGGCCGGGTGTCCGGTCACGGTCACCGTGCACGACGCGACGTTCTTCACCGAGCCGGAGCACTACGACAAGTCCCGCCGCACGTTCTTCCGCAGCGCCATCAAGACCTCGCTGCGCCGCGCCAACCGGGTGATCGTGCCCAGCAAGGCCACCCGAGACGAGCTGATCCGGCTGCTCGACGCCGACCCGACACGGATCGACGTGGCCTACCACGGTGTCGACCAGGCGGCCTTCCACGCCCCCACCGAAGAGGAGAAGGCCCGCGTCCGCGCCCGGCTGGGGCTCGGCAACAGCAGCTATGTCGCCTTCCTCGGCGCCAAGGAGCCGCGCAAGAACGTGCCCAACCTGATCCGTGGTTGGGCACGCGCGGTGTCCGACCGGGCCGAGCCGCCGGCCCTCGTGATCGCCGGTGGGCAGGGGCACGACGACGACATCGACCGGGCGGTGGCCGAGGTCCCGTCACACCTGCGCCTGCTGCGCCCCGGCTACCTGCGCTACGCCGACCTGCCCGGCTTCCTCGGTGGCGCACTGGTCGCCGCCTATCCGTCCTACGGCGAGGGGTTCGGGCTGCCGATCCTGGAGGCCATGGCGTGCGCCGCCCCGGTGCTGACCACGCCCCGGCTCTCGCTGCCCGAGGTGGGCGGCGACGCGGTCGCGTACACCTCGGAGGACGCGGAGCAGATCGGCGCCGACCTGGCCGCGCTGCTCGACGACGAGCAGCGGCGGTTGTCGTTGGCGAAGGCGGGTTTCGACAGGGCCAAGGAGTTCACCTGGGAGTCCAGCGCCGAGGTGCACATCGCCGCGTGGAGTCGCGCCCGTTCCTGACCCCGGGCCGCTGGTGGTGACCCGTGCCACTGCCAGCAGGTACGTCGGGCATGATGTGCGGATGCTTTATGCGGTCATTCCGGCAGGTGGCAGCGGCACGAGGTTGTGGCCGTTGTCCCGCGCCGGCCACCCCAAGTTCCTCCACCCCCTGACCGGCACCAGCTCCTCGCTGCTGCAGGCGACCGTGGAGCGGCTCGCGCCGCTGACCACACCGGACCGGACCCTGGTGGTCACCGGCGCCGCGCACGTCGCGGCGGTGGCCCGGCAGCTGACCGGTCTGCCGGAGGAGAACATCCTGGTCGAGCCGTCCCCCCGGGACTCCTGCGCGGCGATCGCGCTGGCCGCCGCGGTGATCGCGGTACGCGATCCGGAGGCGGTGATGGGCAGCTTCGCGGCCGACCACCTGATCGGCGACCCGGGGAGCTGGGTGCGCACGGTCCAGGAGGCGGTCCGGGGAGCCGAGCAGGGGATGCTGATGACGGTCGGGATCACCCCGACGCGTCCGGAGACCGGCTACGGCTACCTGGAGACCGGCGAGGAGACCGACGGCGCTCCGTGGCGGCCGGTGACCGAGTTCAAGGAGAAGCCGGACGCCGAGGTCGCCGAGGCGTACGTCCGTTCCGGCCGGCACCTGTGGAACGCGAGCATGTTCGTGTGGCGGGTGGATGTCTTCCTCGCCGAGCTGGCCCGCCAGCAGCCGGCGTTGCACGCTGGCGTCGCTGCGATCGCCGCCGCCTGGGGCACTCCCGAGCAGGACGAGGTGCTCGGGGCGATCTGGCCGACCCTGCCGAAGATCTCCGTCGACTACGCGGTGATGGAGGGCGCGGCCACCGCGGGTCGGGTGGCGACCGTGCCGGGCGACTTCGGGTGGAACGACGTCGGCGACTTCCACACCCTGGGTGAGGTGCTGCCGGCCGACGAGGCGGGCAACGTGGTGCTCGGCACCGACGCCAAGCCCGGGGTGCTCCTGCGGGACAGCGCCAACCTGGTGGTGGTGCCGCAGTCCGGTCGGTTGGTGGCGGTCCTCGGGCTGCGCGACCTGATCGTGGTGGACACCCCGGACGCGGTGCTGGTCTGCCCGCGCGACCGGGCCCAGGGCGTCAAGGCCCTGGTCGACGAGCTCAAGGCGCGCGGCGAAGAGGGCTACGTCTGAGAGCCGCGAGGGCCGGCGCGACGAGTTGCACGGTCCCGCCGGCCAACGGCTCGGGCAGGTCGTCAGGCGAAAACCAGCCCAGCTCCTCGGCCTCGTCGCTGATCTGCTCCACCGCGCCGGGCGGCGCGACCACGGCGAACCGGACGTCGTAGTGGCGTGAGCCGCCCTGGCAGAGCACCTCGTGCACGTCGACGTCGATCGGCACCGGGTCGATGCGCAGGCCGGCGATTCCGGACTCCTCGGTGGCCTCGCGAAGCGCGGCGGCCACCAGGGTCTGGTCGACCGGCTCGCAGTGCCCGCCGAGCTGCACCCAACGGCCGAACTTGACGTGCAGGCAGAGCAGCACCCGCGAGCCGGTGGCGTCCAGCACCAGCGTGCTCGCGGTGATGTGCCCGGGGCGGTGTTGTCGGCTCATCGCGATCGGTCCGGCCGCGAGCAGGGCGAGGGACCGGTCCCGCGCGGTGGAGGCGGCCGGGCTGGTCGGCTGCCAGCCTTCGAGCAGCGAGATCGCGTCGGCGTGCAGTGGCGCGTACGCCTCGGGGTCGGCAGGGTGGGCGGTGATCGGGGTGTCGGGCACCCCGACACTGTACGAGCGGGCGCTCCGTACGCTGGCCCGGTGACCCTGCGACTCGTCGAATTCGTGGTAGCCGGCAACGAGGCAAGCGATCTGCTGCCGGTGCGGTCGGTGGCGCTGCTGCGCGCGTACGGCGCCCGGCGGGGCTTCTGGACGGTGCTGGACGAGGGGCCGGTGGAGCGCTGCCTGGCGTTGCTCCTGCAGGGGGATGACGGCGAGTGGACGGCCCGGCACGTGCTGGCGGACGCCGGTGCGGAGAACGGGCGTACCGAGGACGGTGAGGCGCTCGCCCAGCACGACGGCTGGGTGTACGTCTTCGGCTCCCACTTCGGCTCGAAGGCTGGCCCGCTGCGTCCCCGGCGCGCCTTCGTGGCCCGCTTCCGGGAGGACGACGCGGCGGCCGGGTCGGTGTCGGTGCACGTGGTGCGCAACTCGTTCCGGCTGCACCGGGCGGTGAACGATGCCCTCGCCCGGTCGCCGTTGACCCTGTTGCCGCCGGGGGACCGGGTGCGGGCGCGGTTCATCGTGGAGACGCTGGCGCGGGGGACCGCCCGGGAGAAGCGCTGGGTGAGCCGGTTGGCCGCGGACGACCTGCCGTTGAACGTGGAGGCGGCCGCCTTCACCCCGGCCGGGACCGTGCTGCTCGGGCTGCGGTTCCCGGTCACCGATGCCGGTGAGCCGATCCTGGTGGAGGTCGCCGGTGTGCCGGGCATGTTCGCGGCCGAGCCGGCGTGGCCGGTGGCGTTGCGCGCGTACGCGTTGACCGGTGTCACCCCGCCGGGAAAGCTGACCGGGTTCCGCGCGATCACCCCGACCCCGGACGGCGGGTACGCGGCCGTGATCGGCTCGATCGACGCGCTGGGCAAGGGGTCGGTGCTGCTCGACGACCACCCGGGCGGCGGTGAGGTCACGTCTCGGCACGTCCGCTTCCGGCTTCCGGCCCCCGCGTCCGACGACGTGTGCCGGTTGGTCGGGGAGCCGGTGCGGGACCTGGCGCCGTTCCACCACGTGGAGGGGGTGGCCGAGCTGGACGGGCGACCGTTCTACGTCACGGACGAGGATCACCGGGTCGCGCTCTGGGTTGGTTGAGCCGAGCGGGTGCGGCGGCGAGGCTGGATGACCGGACGGCACCTCTGCGGAGCAAGGGCCGCAGACCCTCGTGGTGCCGCCCGATCACCGGGGCCTCCCCAGACCCGGTGCCCTGAGCCGGCGCATCGAGGACACGCCGGCACGGTGTTCGGGCACTGGAAGCATGTCGAAACGCTTCCGCGACGTCGAGGTTTTTCAGTCCTGGCTTAAAGATGGAGATTAGTGCCGTCCGGGTAGAGTCAAACTGTCACCCGGCATCCCCCTGCTGGCGACACTGGAGCGCTCCATGCTGAAGATCCACTTTTCCGGGGAGGACATCCTCCGGACCCGGGTGGCGCCGGCGGCGGACCCGGTCTGGGAGCTGGTCCTCAGCCTGCACGCGTTGCAGAGCCGCAACCGCGACCCGTTGACGGCGCATTGGCGGCGCACCGTGTCCCGAGGGCTGCGTCAGGACGTCGCCTCCGATCAGCTCCGGTTACTCTTCGCGTTGAGCCCACCACGCGGCTACTTCCCGGACTTTCTCACCCCGTACGCCAGCGTCGACGGCTTCGAGGCCGGGTTGGACGCGCTCCGCAGCACCCCGACCGGGCTGCTGCAGCGAGACCTGAGCGTCCTCGCCACCGAGAACCGGCTGCCACCCTCGGCCGCCGCGCTGGCCCGCGGTGAGGTGGCGGCGCTGCACCACCTCACCGATTCGATGGTTCACTACCGATCGTTGGCGATCAACCCGTACTGGAGCCGGATCCAGTCGGCGGTCGAGGCGGACCGGGCGCACCGGGCCAGGGCCCTCCTCGACGGTGGTGTCGAGGGCCTGCTCACCAGCCTCCGGCCGGCGATGCGCTGGGACGGCGGGGTGTTGGAGATCCGCAACTACCCCCACAGCCGCGAGCTGCACCTGGACGGTCGAGGGCTGCTGCTGGTGCCGTCGTTCTTCTGTGCGGACACGCCTGTCGCCCTGCTCGACCCGGCCCTGCCGCCGGTGCTCGTCTACCGGGTGGACCGGCTGGGCGGGCTGGCGTCGGTCGACGGCACCGGGGCGGCCCGGTCCGTTGCCCCCCGCGACTCGCTCGCCGCGCTGCTGGGCCGCACCAGGGCTGCGGTGTTGCAGGCCAGCGACGACGGCTGCACCACCGGCGAAGTCGCCCGCCGGCTCAACATCTCACCGGCGGCGGCGAGCCAACACGCCACGGTGCTGCGCAACGCCGGCCTGCTGGTCAGCCACCGGGACCGCAACAGCGTGCTGCACACGTTGACCCCGCTCGGCCGAGCCATGCTGGACGCCTGACCCGCCGCAGGTCACCACACGAGCACGCCGGGCCGCCTGGGACGGGCGACCCGGCCGTGTCTCCGAGCGCGAGCGCCGCGCTCGCCGGGACGGGCGACCCGGCCGTGTCTCCGAGCGCGAGCGCCGCGCTCGCCGGGACGGGCGACCCGGCCGTGTCTCAGAGCGCGAGCGCCGCGCTCGCCGGGACGGGCGACCCGGCCGTGTCTCAGAGCGCGAGCGCCGCGCTTGCTGGGCTGCCGGGTGGTGGCGGCAACAGGGTCGACCCGACGCCCTGGGCGGCCAGGGCGACGCGCAGCCGGTGCAGGTCGGCGCCGAAGCGAACCAGGCCGATCGGGTCGACGGGTGTCGGGGGCGAGCCGAGCAGCAGGGCGGCCCCGTCCGGCCAGCCGGGCATCTCGGCGACAAGTCCGGCGCGTACCTCGGCCTCGTCGACAAGTGTGAAGACCGTGCCGGGGGCGACCACCCCGGCGATCGCGTCGATCGCCCGTCGTACGGCGGTCAGGTCGGCCGGGGTGGGTCCTGGACCGTCGGCCAGGGTGGCGGCGTCGGCGAGCCCGGCGGCGCGGGCCTCGGCGGTGCCGAGCGCGAAGAGGTCCTGTGCCGCGTCGCGGATCAGCGCCCGCGCGCCACCGGCGTCGTCCGGGGTGGTGGCGGCGAGGTAGCCCCGCACGACCGCGACGGGGACCTGATCGCACTTGCCCTTGATCAGCTCGCCGGCGGCGGCCAGTTCGTCCACCACTGCCATCTGGGTCAACTGAAGCTCGTTGCCGTACGGATCTACCTCGCCCCGGTGGTCGCGGATGGCCGACATCCCGGCCACGCCCAGCGCCACGTCGGTGAGCCCGTTGCGCCAGGGGCGGCCCATGGTGTCGGTGATGACCACGGCCACGTCCAGGTCGTAGCGCTCCCGCAGCGCGTCACGGAGCGCCCGTGCCGACGCGTCCGGGTCGACCGGCAGCAGCACGAGCTGGGTCTTGTCCACGTTCGACGCGTCGATCCCCGCGGAGGCCATCACGAAACCGTGATGGGTCTGCACGATCCGGGTCGGCCCCCGGCTGGCGACCACCCGGGCGGTCTCACCGGCCAGGATCTCGTCCCGGGCGGCCAGCCGCTCGGGCCCGTCGGCCGGGACGTCGACAAGCCGCCCCTCGGACTTCGAGACGATCTTGCTGGTCACCACGAGCACGTCCCCGTCGCGCAGCCACGGCGCGGCGGTGGCGATCATCGCCGCCAGGTCGTCACCCTCGGTCACGTGGCCGATGCCGAGCACCGGCATGATCTCCAGCCTCACGTCAACTCCACCGCGGCGCGGACCATGGCCGCCGTCGCCGCCTCGTCGGTCATCCGCAGCGGCATCGCGCGGACCGTCACCCCCGGCACCACAGCGCCGGCGTCCTCGTCGGCCACCAGCCAACCGTCCAGCAGGCCGCCGTCCGACCGGCCCCCGTAGAGGCGGCCCACCCCGGCGGCGCTGCACTCGACACCCAGCACGGCGAGACAGCGGTCGGCCATCCCGCGCACCGGCGCGCCGCCGATGATCGGTGCGACACCCACCACCGGCGCCGGGCCGCCCGCCACCGCCTCCCGAAGCCCCGGTACGGCCAGCACCGGCGCGACGCTCACCACCGGGTTGCTGGGAGCGACCAACACCAGGTCGGCAGAGCCGATCGCGTCGAGCACCCCGGCTGCCGGCTTCGCCGTCTCCGCACCGACGAAGACGAAACGGTGGGTGCGGATGTCGGCCCGGTGCCGGACCCACCACTCCTGGAAGTGGATCGCCCGCTGCCCCTGCTCGTCCTCCACCACCGCGTGGGTCTCCAGGCGGTCGTCGGTCGCCGGCAGCAGGCGTACGCCCGGCTGCCACCGGGTGGACAGCGCCTCGGTGACCGCGCTCAGCGGGTAACCGCCGTTGAGCATTGTGGTGCGGACCAGGTGGGTGGCGATGTCCTTGTCGCCGAGGCCGAACCAGTCCGGCTGTGCCCCGTACGCGGCCAGCTCACCCTTGACCGTCCAGCTCTCGCCGACCCGACCCCAGCCCCGCTCCGGGTCCGCGCCGCCGCCGAGCGTGTACATGACGCTGTCCAGGTCGGGGCAGATCTTCAACCCGTGTAGCCACAGGTCGTCGCCGACGTTGACCACGGCGGTCACCTCCGCGCCCAGTTCGCGGGCGTACGCCCGGACGCCGAGCAGGAACCGGGCGCCGCCGATGCCGCCGGTCAGAACCACGATGTGCATGACGACCATCCTCGCGCACGTGATGCCTCCGATCCGTCGGTGGCCCACGAGACTAGGCTCACGTGCGCCCTGTCCGCTCATGCCCCGAGGGGGAGCTCGTGACCAGCCCCGCTGAGCCCGCGTCCGCCGACGCGGCGCAGGCCCGTCAGCTGACCAAGCCACTACGCGAACTCGCCGCGCTCGCGTTGCTCGGCGCCAACGCCGTGTTCCTCTTCGTGGGCCTGCTCCGGTGGATCGCCCCGGACGGCTCCTTCACCGATCGTTCGGGCAGTGCCTTCGGAACGTTCGTCGGGCTGGCGGCGGTGGGTCTCCCGCTGCTGGCCGTGCTGCTGGCCACGCACATCTCACCGGTGGTGCCGAAGGCCAAGCTGATCACGCAGGTGGCCCTCGGTGAGTACGGGGTCAGCGCGATCTTCGGCACGCTGACCCTGCTGATCTGGACGGTGGGCCAGCTGGCCGAGGGCGAGGTGCTCGACGCGCTCCTCGGTGTGCTCACCCGGTTCGCCTGGATGGTGATCTTCGCGGTCGCCGCCTGGGTCGTCTACACCATCTGGCGTGCCCACTACTACGTGCCGCGGCCCAAGCCGCAGCCGGGCGTCTACGGCCAACCGCAGCAGCCGGGTTGGCCGCAGCAGCAGGGTGGCTGGCCGACCCCGGGGCAGCCCGCTGGCCAGCCGCAGGGCGGGTGGCCCGCTCCGGGCCAGCCCGGTGGTTACCCGGCGGATCAGTTCGCCGGCCAGTACGCCCAGCCCTCCCCGCCGTTCCAGGCCCCGCAGTCGGCCCCGCCGCACCCGCAGTCCGCGCCGCCGTTCCAGGCCGCCCCGCAGTCCGCGCCGCCGTTCCAGGCCGCTCCGCAGTCCGCGCCGCCGTTCCAGGCCGCTCCGCAGTCGGCCCCGCCGTTCCAGGCCGCTCCGCAGTCGGCCCCGCCGTTTGCGCAGTCCGCCCCGCCGGTAAACCCCGCACCGTCAGCCCCGGCCGGGCCGCCGTTCGGGCAGCCGCCGTCGGCCGACCCCACGCAGGCCATCCCGCGCCAGTCCGCCGAGCCGACGCAGGCGATTCCCCGCCCCGCTGACGCGGCCGCCGCCGACCCCACGCAGGCGATCCGTCGCCCCGCCGACCCAGCCGCCGCCGACCCGACGCAGGCGATCCGTCGCCCCGCCGACCCGGACGAGGACCGTACCCAGCACATCAAGCCCGACCAGCCCCGCTGACTCGGCCTCTCCGGGTGACTCCATGATCAGGTGATGAGAAGTAGGTCGGCAGCGGTCCGGCCACCTACTTTTCGTCACCTGATCATCGTGTTGGCGGATCGCCGAGGTGCCGGCCAGCGAGATCAGAGGTGCCGGGGAGCGAGATCACTGACGAGGTCACCCCGCCGCAGCATCGCGTACCCGAGCCGAGGTGGGCCGTTTCTCACGGTGCGGGCCGGGACTGGCAGGGCGGGCTCGCGCTGCGCATAGGCTGAGCGGATGGTTGATCGCACCCAATCTGGCCCGAGTGACGCTAGCGTGCGGCGGGCCCTGGCCCGGGCCGCGACCGGGCGGGCGCTGGATCTCGACGAGGCGACCGCCCTGCTGTCGGCCCGGGGGGACGCCCTCGCCGAGTTGCTCCGGGTTGCCGGTGGGATCCGCGACGCCGGGCTTCGCGACGCCGGGCGGCCGGGCGTGGTCACGTACTCGAAGAAGGTTTTCATCCCCCTGACCCGGCTGTGCCGGGACCGCTGCCACTACTGCACGTTCGCCACCGTGCCGCACCGGCTGCCGGCGCCGTTCCTGGACCGCGACGAGGTGCTCGCCATCGCGCGCGCCGGTGCCGCCCAGGGCTGCAAGGAGGCCCTCTTCACGCTTGGTGACCGGCCGGAGGAGCGCTGGCCGGCGGCCCGGAGCTGGCTCGACGAGCGCGGCTACGACTCCACACTGGACTACCTGCGGGCCTGCGCGGTTGCCGTGCTGGAGGAGACCGGGCTGCTGCCGCACCTCAATCCCGGCGTGCTGTCCTGGTCGGAGCTGCAACGGCTCAAGCCGGTCGCCCCGAGCATGGGCATGATGTTGGAGACCACCGCGACCCGGCTCTGGTCCGAGCCGGGTGGCCCGCACTACGGCTCACCGGACAAGGAGCCGGCGGTCCGGCTACGCGTGCTCGAGGACGCCGGCCGGGTCGGGGTGCCCTTCACCACAGGCATCCTGATCGGCATCGGCGAGACGCCGGCCGAGCGGGTGGACGCGCTCTTCGCGATCCGCCGGGCCCACCGGGAGTACGGCCACCTCCAGGAGGTGATCGTGCAGAACTTCCGCGCCAAGCCGGACACGGCGATGCGCGGCATGCCCGACGCGGAGCTGCACGACCTGGCCGCGACGGTGGCGGTGGCCCGGCTGCTGCTCGGCCCGAAGGCCCGGATCCAGGCCCCGCCGAACCTCATCGCCGGCGAGTACGACCTGCTGCTGCGCGCCGGCATCGACGACTGGGGTGGCGTCTCGCCGCTCACCCCGGACCACGTCAACCCGGAACGCCCGTGGCCGCAGATCGAGGAGTTGGCCCGGCACAGCGAGCTGGCCGGGTTCACGCTGCGGGAGCGGCTGACCATCTACCCGGAGTACGTGCGCGCCGGTGACCCGTGGCTCGACCCGCGGCTGCTGCCGCACGTCAACGCGCTGGCCGATCCCGATTCCGGCATGGCGGTCGAGTCGGCCCGGCCGCAGGGCCGTCCCTGGCAGGAGCCGGAGGAGGTGTTCGGCGGGCGTGTCGACCTGCACGAGACCATCGACACCACCGGCCGCACCGACGACCGGCGCGGTGACTTCGACAGCGTCTACGGCGACTGGGCCGAGGTCGCCGGCAAGGTCACCCCCGAGGCGGCGGCGCGCCGGGCGGGCGTACCCCAGGTGTCGGCCGGGAGCGGCGCGGACCGCGACCTGGCGGCCGGGTTGCGGCTGGCCGCGGACGACCCGGCGGCGCTGCTCGATCCCCGGCACACCGACGCCGCGCTGGCGCTGTTCGGCGCGGACGGGCCGGCGCTCGACGCGTTGTGCCGGCTCGCCGACGACGTCCGCCGCGACGCGGTTGGCGACGACGTCACCTACGTGGTCAACCGCAACATCAACTTCAGCAACGTCTGCTACGTGGGCTGCCGGTTCTGCGCCTTCGCGCAGCGTGAGCGGGACGCCGACGCGTACCGGCTCTCCGTCGACCAGGTCGCCGACCGGGCCGAGCAGGCGTGGGCCGCCGGCGCCAGCGAGGTGTGCCTCCAGGGCGGCATCGACCCGAAGATGCCGGTCACCGGGTACGCCGACATCGTGCGCGCGATCAAGGCCCGGGTGCCGGAGATGCACGTGCACGCGTTCTCGCCCATGGAGATCGTCACCGCCGCCGCGAAGGCGGGCGTGCCGGTGCGCGAGTGGTTGACGCAGTTGCGCGGGGCCGGGCTGGACACCATCCCGGGCACCGCCGCGGAGATCCTCGACGACGACGTGCGGTGGGTCTTGACCAAGGGCAAGCTCCCGGCCGCCGCCTGGGTCGACGTGGTCAGCACCGCCCACGAGCTGGGCATCCGGTCCAGCTCCACGATGATGTACGGCCACGTCGACCACCCCGGGCAGTGGCTGGCGCACTTCCGGGTGCTGGCCGGGGTGCAGGACCGCACCGGCGGGTTCACCGAGTTCGTGGCCCTGCCGTTCGTGCACACGAACGCCCCGATCTACCTGGCCGGCATCGCTCGCCCCGGGCCCACGTGGCGGGAGAACCGGGTGGTGCACGCCATGTCCCGGCTGCTGCTGCACGGTCGGATCGACAACATCCAGTGCTCCTGGGTGAAGCTCGGCGACGAGGGCTCCGTGGCGATGCTCCAGGGTGGATGCAACGACCTGGGCGGCACGCTGATGGAGGAGACCATCTCCCGGATGGCCGGTTCCGACAACGGATCCGCGCGTACGGAGGAGCAGTTGCGGGCCATCGCCGAGGCCGCCGGACGACCGGCGCGCAAGCGGTCGACTGCGTACGGTCACGTTCGCCCCTGACGTCGAACCTTTCCCCGCCGCCGGCCGTACCACGCGATGCCGGCGGCGGTCGCGGCCAGGACCGCCGCCGGTGTCCCCTCAGGGGCCCGGCGGTGTCGATGGACGGCGCCGGACCCGTCCGTCCCCGCGGGCGCGTTCGCGCCGCCGCCGGAAAGGTTGCCCATGACCAGTGATCAGCGGAAGCGGCAGTGGCCGCGACTGACCCGCCGGCAGACGTTGACCGCCGCGGCCAGCGCCACTCTCGGCGCCGCCGCGCTCACCGTGCCGGGCCTGTCGGCCGCGCAGAACGCTCCCGGCGCGGCCGGACGTCCCGACGAACCGATCGTCGTGCATCTCCGTGATGCCAAATCCGGAACGATGGACGTCTTCGTCGGCGATGCCCGGATCGAGGTACGCGACCGCGGCCTGGCGGACCGGCTGCGGCGCGCCGCGCGGCGCTGACCCGGCACTCCGCACTGCCATCCTGTCCCCGCCCAGTGAGGTTGGTCCGCCATGTCTTCCCACCGCGAGGCCCCGGAGATAGCCAAGGATCCGGTCGCCGACAGCTCCGACCTGTACGCGTTCGTCAGCCCCGACAAGCCCGACACGGTGACGTTGGTCGCCAACTACGTTCCGTTGCAGCTGCCCTCCGGGGGCCCGAACTTCTTCGAGTTCGGTGACGACGTGCGCTACGAGATCCATATCGACAACGACGGCGACGGTCGTCCGGATGTCACCTACCGGTTCGAATTCACCACCGAGATCACCAATCCGAACAGCTTTCTCTACAACACCGGCACGATCGAGTCGCTGGACAGCAAGAACTGGAACCGACGGCAGTTCTACAGCCTGACCCGGGTGTCCGACGGCCGGGAGCACCGGTTGGCGCACAAGCTGCCCTGCCCGCCGTGCAATGTCGGCCCGCTGTCCACCCCGAAGTACGCGGACCTGGTGCGGCAGGCGACCTACTCGCTCTCCACCGGGGAGCGGGTCTTCGCCGGGCAGCGCGCGGACGGCTTCTTCGTCGACCTCGGGGCGATCTTCGACCTCGGCACGTTGCGGCCGTTCCAGCAGCTGCACGTCGCCGGCAAGAAGATCTTCAAGGCCGAGGGTGAGCCGGTGAACGCCACCGACCGGATGAACGTGCACAGCATCGCCGTGCAGGTGCCGTTGAAGCAGGTACGCCGCCGCGCCAACCGCTACGGCGCCGGTGACCAGGCGTCGGTGATCGGGGTGTGGACGTCGGCGTCGCGCCGGCAGGTGCGGGTGCTCGGCGACCGGGGTGACGCGGACACCTCGACCGGGCCGTTCACCCAGGTCTCCCGGCTGGGTAATCCGCTGTTCAACGAGGTCATCGTGCCGATGTCCAAGAAGGACCTGTGGAACTCGCTGCCACCGTCGGAGGACAAGCGGTTCGCGCGATTCGTCGAGCAACCCGAGCTGGCCGCTCTGCTGCCGGCGCTCTACCCGGACGTCTTCCCGAACCTGGACCGGCTCACCAAGGCGAAGAAGGCCCGCGCGGACCTGGTGGCGATCCTGCTCACCGGCGTACCGGCCGGTCTGATCGACGGTTTCACTAACGCCACCGGCGACGTGCAGGCCGACATGCTGCGGCTGAACACCGCGATCCCACCGACGGCCAAGCCGGACCGGTTCGGGGTGCTCGGTGGTGACCTGGCCGGATTCCCGAACGGGCGGCGCGTCGGCGACGACGTGGTGAGCATCGCGCTGCGGGCGATCGCCGGGGTGACCGTGCCGCTCGTGGACAAGACGTTCCGCCCCGATGCGGCGGCCGCCGCTGTCACTCCCGGCCTGAGCGCCGCCGACGTGACCGCGCCGTTCCTCGGAAACTTCCCCTACCTGGGTACGCCGTACGACGGGTTCAACAACCCGCCGGCGGGGTCCTGACCTTCGGCGGGGAGCAGCGGATGCACGAACACGCGTACGGGCCGTCCGAGACGGGAAGCGTCGTTCTCGATCTGGGTGGCGACACCGGGGCCCTGATCGTCTACACGGGCCGGGATCTACACGGTCGGGAAATCGAGATCAGCGGGGACGACGATCGGCGGGTCCACTCCGCCGTACGGGAGCGCCGGGTGCAGGACGGCTCGTTCCACAGCGCGGTCTACCCGGATCTGCCCGGCGGGATTTATACCGTCTGGTGGGACGGCACCACGCCAGTAGGCACGGTTTCTGTCCATGGTGGAGGGATAGCCGAATTCGTGTGGCCCACCAGCGGTTTCGGGGTCGCCGGCTGACCTTCGAACACCGTTTTCGCGCAGCGCCCCGTCCACATTGTGGGCGGGGCGCATGTGCTGCCCCCGGCTTGACGGGCGGTCTGCGCCGCGCCGCGTTAACCTGTCCCCCACCAAGATCAGCTTTGGGGGTGTGGGTGTCTGACGCTGTCCCGCCGGCGACTCGTCGGGGGAGCGCCACGGCAGAAAAGTCGGGCAACTCGCCGGAGAGGGCGTTACTCGGCCGGGGTCTGAATCGATAGGGCAGGTTGCGGGGCTGGACGGCCCCAGTGGCCGTCCGGGGGTGTCGGGAGGGCGACTCCATTATCAAGTTTGGCTTGACGGCGCACGCATTACACGCGTGTAATTTGAATGGGGTTGTTCGCACGGAACGCAACAAAACGGGACCGGACGGACAAGCACGCCTTTCGCGTGGGGGGTTGCAGCGGCGATGACGCCGGTGCGCGACAAGGAGGCATTTGATGGACGGCCAGCTTGAGGTGGCCGACCTGCTCGGAAACGCGCCGGAGTGGCAGGAGCGGGCATTGTGCTCGCAGACCGACCCCGAAGCGTTCTTCCCCGAGAAGGGCGGCTCAACCCGCGAGGCGAAGCGGATCTGCTCGCGGTGCGAGGTCAAGACCGAATGCCTCGAATACGCTCTCGGTCACGACGAGCGGTTCGGCATCTGGGGTGGGCTCTCCGAGCGGGAGCGGCGCAAGTTGAAGCGGCGGGCCGCCTGAGCGGTACGAGGTTGGGGCGGCGGGCCGCGTGAGCGGTGCGAGGTTGGGGCGGTGGGCCGCGTGAGCGGTGCGAGGTTGGGGCGGTGGGGGCCGCCCGGCCTACCCGGGCGGGGCCTGGTTCAGGCCAGTTCGTCGGGGTCGACCCCGAGTAGGTTCGCCACCTGTTCGATGATCACGTCATGCACGAGGTCGGCGAGGTCCTCACGGTCCATCGCCCGGAACTCCAGGGGTCGCCGGTACAGCACGATCCGCGGCGGCACCTCCTGTCGACCCGGACGGCCCGGCAGCAGTCGGGCCAGCGGGACCTCGCCGTCCTCCAGCACATCGGAGTCGTAGACGTTCAGGTCCGGCGGGACGTCCTCGACCGCGAACTCGACCCCGGCCAGCTCCTTGGCGAACCGACGTTCCAGCGTCTCCACGGTGTCCAGGACCAGGTCGTCGAAGACCTCGGCCTTGGTCCGCGCCAGCGGCACGGTGGCCGGCACCAACCGCCCGCGCAGGCCGCGACCGTGCCGGTCACGGTGCACACGCCGGCCGGGGCCGGGGCGGCGGTGTTCCGGGCTCGTCATGAGGCAAAGGGTAGCGCCCGTGGCGGGCTGGCCAGCGGCACCGCCGCTCCCGTGGCGCGGCGCGCCCAGGGCGGCCAACTGTGATCACCGTGACGGGCGTGTCGCAACGCGAAGCGATGCGCTGGACCCGGTAATGGAGATACCCTGCCGCACGTGAGGTCACCACGGCGCTGCTCCCGTAACGGCTGCCCCCGGCAAGCGGTCGCCACATTGACCTATGTCTACAACGAGTCGACAGCGGTGGTGGGGCCGCTGGCCGCGTTCGCCGAGCCGCACACGTACGACCTGTGTGAGCCGCACGCCCGCAGCCTGACCGCACCGCGTGGCTGGGACGTGGTCCGGCACGAGGGTGAGTTCGAGCCGCCGCCACCCACCACCGACGACCTGGTCGCGCTCGCCGAGGCGGTCCGCGAAGCCGCCCGCCCGGCCCCCCGCCCCCCGGAGCCCGACCCAAAGCACCACGAGAACCCCCACCAAACGGGCCGCCGAGGCCACCTCCGCGTAATCCCCCCCAACCACTAACCCACCCCCACCCCCGGCCACTCCGTGTTGACCATGGAGTTATAGCCATCCCGCTCGGCGTGTCGTGGCAATAACCTCATGATCAACGCGCGGTCCCGTCGGTGCGGGCTGGTGATCCCCCTGGGTTTGGGGGAGGCGCGTTGTTCGGGTGCGTGGACGCCCCGACTTCCGGGACGTGGAGTGGATCAAGCTGGGGGGCAGCGAGCGGATCAGGCTGAGCGTGGTTGGTACCTCTACGGGCAGTGACGCGTCGGCCCCGATGCTTCGCCGGTGCCGCCGGTTTGTCATCGTGTCAGTCGTCCCCGGCACCGACCCTGAGGAAAACTGATGCGTGTCCCCCTCCGGCCAATCTCCCGGCGTGGACTGCTCACCGGCGCCCTCGGTTCGGCCGCTCTGCTCGCCACCGGCGGCGGCCTTGCCGGTTGCGGCACCAAGGGCGCCCAACAGACCGAGGCCGGCTGCGTCAGCGAGGATCTCTCCGGCACCGAGAAGAAGCTCACGTTCTCCAACTGGCCGCAGTACCTGGACGTGGATGAGGAGGACGAGTCCAAGCGACCCAGCCTGGACGAGTTCGTCCGGAAGACCGGCATCCAGGTCACTTACACCGAGGACATCAACGACAACAACGAGTTCTTCGGCAAGGTGCGGCACCAGCTCGCGGCCTGCCAGAGCACCGACCGGGACATCATCGTGCTGAGCGACTGGATGGCAGCCCGGATGAGCCGGCTCGGCTGGATCCAGAAACTCGACCCGGCGAAGATCCCGAACGTGCGGGCCAACCTGCTCCCACCGTTGCTCAACCGCTCCTTCGACACCGACAACCAGCTCTCCATCCCGTGGCAGTCCGGCCTCGCCGGCCTGGCCTACAACGGCAGGGTCACCAAGGAACTGCGTACGGTCGACGAACTGCTGACCCGCCCCGACCTCAAGGGCCGGGTGACCGCGCTCAGCGAGATGCGCGACACCATGGGCCTGCTGCTCGGCGCGGCCGGGCACGACCCGTCGAACTTCACCACCGCCCAGTTCGACGACGCGCTCGGCAGGTTGAAGAGGGCCGTCGACTCGGGGCAGATCCGCAGGTTCACCGGCAACGACTACGCACCCGACCTCGCCAAGGGCGACATCGCCGCCTGCATCGGCTGGTCCGGGGACGTCATCCAACTCTCCGGCGCGGACGAGCGGGTGCGGTTCGTCGCGCCCGACTCCGGCGTGATGCTCTACAGCGACAACATGATGGTCCCCAACCGGGCCACCCACAAGGCGAACGCCGAGCAGCTCATCAACTACTACTACGAGCCGGCCGTCGCCGCGAGGCTCGCCGCGTTCGTCAACTACATCTGCCCGGTCAGGGGCGCTCAGGCCGAGATGGAGAAGATCGACCCCGAGCTGGCGGCCAACCCCCTGATCTTCCCGGACGAGGCTCTGCTGTCGAAGTCCACGATGTTCATGGCTCTGGACGAGAAGCAGGAACAGGAGTACGAGGGCAAGTTCCAGCAGGTCATCGGGGCGTGACGGGGATGGCACGCGAGACACCCGCCGACGACCTGCGCCTGGTCGGCCTCACCAAGCGGTTCGGCGCCTCCACCGCGGTCGACGACCTCACCCTGACCATCGGCTCGGGCTCGTTCTTTGCGCTGCTCGGCCCGTCCGGCTGCGGCAAGACCACCACGCTCCGGATGATCGCCGGCCTGGAGGAGCCGAAAGGCGGCCAGGTGCTGCTCGGCGATCGCGACATCACCCGACTGCGACCGTACAAGCGGCCCATCAACACCGTCTTCCAGAGCTACGCGCTCTTCCCGCACCTCACCGTCTTCGAGAACGTCGCCTTCGGGCTGCGTCGACGCGGCATCCGCTCGGTCGACGGCGAGGTCCAGCGGATGCTGTCGCTGGTGCAGCTCGACGGCTACGGCAGCCGCCAGCCAGCCCAGCTCTCCGGCGGCCAGCAGCAACGGGTCGCGCTGGCCCGCGCGCTCGTCAACCGGCCGCGGGTCCTCCTGCTCGACGAGCCGCTGGGTGCCCTGGACCTGAAGCTGCGCCGGCAGATGCAGATCGAGCTGAAGCGGATCCAGACCGAGGTCGGCATCACCTTCGTGCACGTCACCCACGACCAGGAGGAGGCCCTGACCATGGCCGACACCGTCGCGGTGATGCACGACGGACGGATCGAGCAACAGGGCACGCCGGCCGACCTCTACGAGCTTCCCGCCACCGCGTTCGTGGCGAACTTCCTCGGCCAGTCCAACCTGCTCGCCGGCGACGCCACCGGTGCCAGCGGCGGCGACGTCGCGGTGACGGCGCACGGCAGCCGCTTCTCGGTGCCCGCCGGCCGGGCCCGGTCCGACCACGGTCCGGTCCACCTGGGGGTACGCCCGGAGAAGCTGATTCTGGTCGGCTCCGCCGACCAGGTGCCCGCTGGGCATCAGCACGTCACCGGTGTGGTCACCGACGCGTCCTACCTGGGGGTCAGCACGCAGTACCTGCTGCGTACCGGCTGGGGCGTCGAACTGTCGGTCTTCGCGGCCAACAGCGGGACGTCGACGCCGGTGGCGGTCGGCGGCGAGGCCGTGGCGTACTGGGATCCGCGGCACGCGTTCCTGCTGCCCCGCGCCCCGGAGGGCGCCGACCGGACGTCGCCGGTGTGCGACGAGCCGGTCGGCGCGTCGTCGTGACCCTCTCGTCGCCGACACGAGCGGGGCAGGCGTTGCCGGCAGCCCGGTCCGGGTGGCGTCGGCTCCTGCCGTACCTCCTGGTGTTGCCCGGGGTGGCCTGGTTGTTCGTCTTCTTCGGTGTGCCGCTGGCGCAGCTCGCGGCGGCCAGCCTGTACGACCCCGACGGCTCGCTCTCCACCGGGTACGCGATGGCCTGGGCGTTCGGTAACTACCCGGACGTGGTGCAGGCGTACTGGCCGCAGTTGCTGCGCTCGTTCGGCTACGCCGGGCTGGCCCTGGTGTTGGCGCTGCTGCTGGGCTACCCGCTGGCGTACGCGATCGCGCAGAAGGCCGGGCGGTGGAAGAACCTGCTGCTGGTGTGCGTGGTCGCGCCGATGTTCACCAGCTTCCTGGTCCGGACGCTGGCCTGGAAGACCATCCTGTCGGACAACGGCGCGCTTGTCGGTCTGCTGCGCGACGTGCACCTGCTCGCACCGCAGGGTCGGCTGCTGGCCACGCCGTTCGCGGTGGTGCTCGGCCTGACGTACAACTTCCTGCCGTTCCTGGTGCTGCCGCTGTACGCAAGCCTGGAGCGGCTCGACCACCGGTTGCTGGAGGCGGCCGGCGACCTGTACGCGAGCGGAGCGCAGGCGTTCCGCCGGGTGACCCTGCCGCTGTCCCGGCCCGGCCTGGTCGCCGGCACGCTGCTGTTCTTCATCCCGGCCAGCGGCGACTACGTCAACGCCGAGCTGCTCGGCACCCCCAACGAGTACATGATCGGCAACGTCGTCGACTCGGCGTTCCTGGTTCGGTTGGACTACCCGCAGGGCGCCGCGCTGTCGTTCCTGCTGATGGCGGCGATCCTCGCGGTGGTCTTCGCCCATCTGCGCCGGGCCGGCACGGAGCAGGTGTGGTGAGCGCGCGGAGTACGGCGCGGCGGAGCCCCGCGGTCGCGAACGAAGGGCGGCTCTGATGAGGCTGTCGCGCTGGTTGGCGGACCGCTGGGTGCTGATCGTGGCGCTGCTGGTGCTCGGCTACCTGGCGCTGCCGATCCTGGTGGTGGCCGGTCTGTCCTTCAACCGGCCGTCGAGCCGGCTGTCGTACGACTTCAACGACTTCACCCTGGACAACTGGCGGCGGCCGTGCGCCACGTCGGACATGTGTGACGCCGTGCTGCGCAGCGTACAGATCGGGTTCCTCGCCACAGTGGTCGCCACCGTGCTCGGCACCCTGCTGGCGTTCGCGTTGGTCCGGCACCGCCTTCGCGGCCGGTCCGGAGTCAACGCGCTGATCTTCCTGTCGATGGCCACCCCTGAGCTGGTCATGGGCACGTCGCTGTTGGCGCTCTTCGTGTCCGCCGGGGTGCCGCAGGGCTTCTGGAGCATCGTGATCGCGCACGTGACGTTCTGCGTGTCGTTCGTGGTGGTCACCGTGAAGGCGCGGCTGGCCGGGATGGACCGGCGGCTGGAGGAGGCCGCCATGGATCTCTACGCCAACGAGTGGCAGACCTTCCGGAGGATCACCCTGCCGTTGGTGCTGCCCGGCATCGTGGCCGCCGCGCTGCTGGCCTTCTCGCTCAGCTTCGACGACTTCATCGTCACGAACTTCAACGCCGGCACCACTGTCACGTTCCCGATGTACGTCTGGGGCGCTGCCCAGCGGGGCATCCCACCGCAGGTGAACGTCATCGGCACCGCGATGTTCGCAATCGCGCTGATACTGACCGGGCTAGGTGCGCTGCGGGCTCGCCGTCCCACAACCTGACCCACCCACCCACCCACCCACCCACCCACCCACCCACCCACCCACCTCTTCGCGCGATCTTGCACTTTCTGTGCTCCCATACTTCTTCTATCGGGCATTTCGTCAACAGAAAGTGCAAGATCGAGAGGGCGGGCGGGGTGGGGTAGCACGGGGGCGGGCGGGGTGGGGTTTATCCACAGGGGCAATTGTTTTCCACAGGCGGGCGGTGGTGGGCTTACCTGGGGGCGGGCGTCAGTCAGCCTGAATGTGTGGCAACTCAGTTGTGGCGTACTGACGGGCTCATGCAGAAGCTCACGATGGGGCGGATCCGTAGCCAGCTCGATCGTGAGGAACTGTTGCGAGTGCGTCGGGGGGTTTACGCCGACCGACCCTGCGGCGACGATGACGAACTGCGTGCCCTGCTGCTCCGCCTGCCCGAAGGGGCCATGCTGGCCAGGCAGAGTGCCGCACGCCGGCACGGCTTCGGTGTGCTCCGGGATGGCCTGATCCACATCCAGTTGCCCGCAGGGGTGTCGAAGCCCCGTCTGCCCGGGGTCGTCGTACACCGGACGGTCCTATCCACCCGGCCAGCCCTCGTCAAAGGGATGCCGTGCGTGCCGGCGGCCCGTTGCGCGGTCGACCTGGCGCGCGCCGTTCGGCGGCTCGACGCCCTGCCGGTACTCGATGCCGCGCTCCGCTCCGGTGTGGTCAGCCAGGGAGATCTGCTGGCGGAGGTCTCGGTTCACGCTGCGCTGCGTGGTGTCCAACAGGCTCGGAACCTCGTATCGCTCGCCGACGGCCGGGCGGAGTGCCGGCAGGAGAGCCAACTGCGACTGATTTTGCTCGATGCGGGGCTGCCGCCTCCCGAGCCGCAGCTATGGGTGACCGATCGACACGGCGGCCGTCGCTACCGGTTGGATCTGGCCTATCGCGAGCGTCGGGTCGGCATCGAGTACGACGGACTGTCGCATCTGGACCGTGATCGACTCCGGTACGACCGGGAGCGGGTCAACTGGCTGGATGCAGCGGGCTGGCGGATGCGCTACTTCACCGACCGTGACCTCTACCGCCGCCCCCAATACATCAGCGCCACCATCCGCGCAGCCCTGTCGTAACCCTCCCGCCCCTCCCCGCCGCCCCTCCCCGCCCGCCCCTCCCCGCCCGCCCCGCCCCTCCCCGCCCTCCTGAGCGATCTTGCACTTTCTGTGCCGACAATGGCCATAAATAAGACATCTGGGCAACACAAAGTGCAAGATCGGCGGACCGGATTGCGGGCGGGGCGCAGGGAGGTGTGGCTTGGGTCACTTGGGTTGTTGGCGGCGTGGTTGTTGGGGACGAACGGCTCGGGCGGCGCGGATGGGGAGGAAGCCGGCGGGGTCTGGCTTGCGGTGGTTTGACCGCCGGACGTTCGCGTGGAGGATGGCTGCGGCGGGTGCTTACAGAACCCTTAACCCGGGCCTGCGACGGTATGCCGGGGCAGGCCGAACTCGGGGGAGCGGAAAACGTGCGGGTGCTGGTGGCGGACGACGAGCGGTTGTTGGCGGACATGGTGGCCGAAGGGCTGCGCCGCCTGTCGATGGCCGTCGACGTCTGCTACGACGGCGACGGCGCGCTGGAGCGGATCGGGGTGCACCGCTACGACGTCGCGGTGCTGGACCGGGACATGCCCGGGCACACCGGCGACGAGGTGTGCCGCAGCATCGCCGAATCACAGGTCGGCACCCGGGTGCTGCTGCTCACCGCGGCGGCCGGTATCCGCGACCGGGTGGAGGGTCTCGGGCTCGGTGCGGACGACTACCTGACCAAGCCGTTCTCCTTCGCCGAGTTGGTGGCCCGGGTGCAGGCCCTCGGTCGACGGTCCACCCCGGCGCTGCCGCCGGTGCTCAGCCAGGACGGCCTGACGCTGGACGTGGGCCGGCACGTGGCTACCCGGGACGGCCGGCCGCTCACCCTGAGCCCGAAGGAGTTCGCAGTGCTGCACGTGCTGTTGCGGGCCGAAGGGCAGGTGGTCAGCGCCGAGGAGTTGTTGGAGCAGGCCTGGGACGAGTTCGCCGACCCGTTCACCAACGCGGTACGGGTCACCGTGATGACTCTCCGGAAGAAGCTCGGCGATCCGACGATCATTCACACGGTTCCCAAGGTCGGCTATCGGATCGGCGGTACGGCGTGACCTGGACGCCGCGACGTCGGGTGCTGCTCGTGGGCCTGCTGGCACTGCTGGCCGGGCCGGTGCTGCCGACGATGGGCAAGTCGCTGACCGGGGTGACCTGGGACTGGGGGCAGCAGTTCTGCGACGTGCCCCTGCCCGGGCTCGGCACGGTGTGTGCCGAGGTGCGGCCGGGGGCGTTCGTGCTGCCCCTGGTGGCCGTCCTGCTCGTCACCGTGGCGGTCCTGGTGGCGCTCTGGTTCGGCGCGGTGTGGTGCCTGCGCCCGGTGCGTGACCTGGCCGGGCCGATCGGGCACGTCGGGCCGCAGAACCTCGGCCACCGGATCCGCCCTCGGGGGCGCGACGAGTTGGCCCGGCTGTCCCGGGCGATCGACGAGATGATGGAACGCATCTCCGCCGGGTACGAGGGGCAGCGGCGGTTCGCCGCCAACGCCTCGCACGAGCTGCGTACCCCGCTGGCGGTGCAGCGGACGCTCATCGAGGTCGGCATGGCTCGGGCGCTCTCCGCCGAGCAGTTGGAGCTGTTGACCGCCCAACTGTTGGAGACCAACGAGCGCAACGAACGGCTGATCGAGGGCCTGCTCGCGCTCAGCGAGAGTGACCAGGGCCTGCGCTCGCGGATACCGCAGCGCCTCGACGCGATAGTCGAGGCGGTGCTCGCCGGGTACCAGGACCGCGCCCGGGAGGCCGAGGTCACCATCGACACCTATCTCGCGCCCCGGGTCGTCGTCGGCGAGCGGGTGCTGCTGGAGCGCCTGGTCAGCAACCTGGTGGAGAACGGGATCAAGTACAACCGGCGGGGCGGCTCGCTGACCGTCGCGGTGAGCGGGGTGCCCGCGTTGTCCGTGGTCAACACCGGTCAGCCCGTACCGGCCGAGGCGGTGGCCGGTCTCTTCGAGCCGTTCCGCCGGCTCGCCCGGGACCGCACCTCGCAGGGCGGAGGCGCCGGTCTGGGACTGGCCATCGCCCGCTCGATCACCCAGGCGCACGACGGGATCATCGCGGCCCGGCCCGCCGAACACGGGGGCCTCCGGGTCGACGTCCAACTACCCACTGTGACCTAACGCTTCACCACCCTTTCCCGGGTCCGCGTACCTGCGGCTCCGACCCGTGGTGTGCCCGAAAGGAGAAACCGATGTCACGCACCGTTGCCCAGGTCCGGGCCGACGTGGAGGAGGCCGCCCGCTGGCTCACCGGCCGCGTGGTCCGGACACCCGTGCTCCGATCCCCGGTGATCGACGGACTGGCCGGGGCGCGCGTCCTGTTGAAGGCGGAGAACCTCCAGGACGGCGGCTCGTACAAGATGCGCGGAGCGCTGCGGGCGGTGAGCCGGCTCGCCTCGGCCGGCCACACCGGGGTGATCGCGCAGAGCACCGGCAACCACGCGGTGGCGGTGGCGTTGGCAGCCCGGCAGCACGGGATCGCGGCGACTGTCGTGCTGCCCGTCGACGCGGCGCCGACCAAGGTCGACCGGGCCCGCGCGGCGGGGGCGCGCGTGGTGTTCGCCGGCACCGGCGTCGAGGAACGGGTGGCGGTGGCCAACGGGCTCCACGACGAGAGCGGTCACCCGGTCGTCGACGCGTACGACCATCCGGACGTGATCGCCGGCCAGGGCACCGCCAGCCTCGAACTGATCGAGGAGGCCGAGCGCGCCGGCACACCGTTGGACACGCTTGTCGTACCGGTGGGTGGTGGTGGCGGGGTCGCGGGCGCCTGCCTGGCCGCCGACGGCAGGGGCATCGAGGTGTACGGCGTGGAACCGGTCGGCTGTGACTCGCTCGCCCGCAGCCTGGCAGCCGGTGCGCGCGTCCCGGTCGCGCCGGTGCCCACGATCGCGGACGGGCTGCGGCCGTCCTGCGTGGGTGAGCTGCCGTTCGCGATCGTGCGGAACGCGCTGCGCGGGGTCGTCCGGGTCGACGACGGCGAGATCGGGGCGGCGTTCCGGCTGATCCTGACGGAGCTGAGGGTGCTCGCCGAGCCGTCCGGGGCGGCCGGCCTGGCCGGTGCGCTTCGCCTCGCCCCCGGAGCTGGTCGGCAGCGGACGGTCGGGGTGGTGCTGACCGGCGGGAACGTGGAGCCGGCGCTGGTGGCCCGGTTGCTGGCCCCGCCGCCCGCCGAGCTGCCGACAGTGGAAGCGGTGGCGGCGTGAGCGCGCCGACGCGGATCGGAATCCTGTTCGGTGGACCGTCGGCGGAGCACGAGGTGTCCTGCGCGTCCGCGCTCGGGGTGGCGCGGGCGCTGGGCGGCGGCGGTTACCGCACGCTCGCCATCGGCGTCACCCGCAGCGGCGGTTTTCGGCTGATGCCCGACGCGCTGCTGGCGGAGTTGCGGGACCGGCCGGCCGGCGAGCGGGCCATCGACGACCGCCTGCTGGTGACCGGCCCGGCCGTCGAGTTGCGGGCCGGTCCGCGTCCGGGCGTCGTGCAGGTGTGCGCGGGTAACGCACCCGGCGCGGTGCACGCCGAGCTGGACGTGGTCTTCCCGGTGCTGCACGGCCCGTTCGGTGAGGACGGTGTGGTGCAGGGCCTGTTGGAGTCACTGAACGTGCCGTACGTCGGCTGCGGCATCCTCGCCTCCGCGGTGGGCATGAACAAGGTGGCGATGAAGCGGGCGCTGCGTGCTGAGGGCATCCCGGTCACCCCGTACGTGGCGTTCGACGCGCACACCTACCGGGCGGCCGACGACCCGGAGAAGCTTGTCGTCGGGTTGCGCCGGCCGCTCTACGTGAAACCGGCGAACATGGGCTCGTCGATCGGCATCACCCGGGTCGGTGCGGGCGACGACCTGGCCGCAGCCGTGGACGAGGCGCTTCGCCACGACCAGCTCGTCATGGTCGAGCAGGGGGTCACCGGCCGGGAGTTGGAGTGCGCGGTGCTCGGTGGCTGGCGTCCCGAGGCGTCGGCGGTGGGCGAGGTGCGGGTCGCCGGTGGCTGGTTCGACTACCAGCAGAAGTACTTCGGCGACGCCGACCCGATGATCGTCCCCGCCGTGCTGCCGGACGAGGTGACCGCCCGGGTCCGCGAACTGTCGCTGCGCGCGTTCGCCGCGATCGGTGGCTGGGGTCTGGCCCGGGTGGACTTCTTCTACGACGAGGGGAGCGGTGAGCTGTACGTCAACGAACTGAACACCATGCCCGGATTCACCGCCCACTCGATGTATCCGAAGGTGTGGGCGGCCGTCGGGGTCGGGTACCGGGAGGTGGTCGACCGGCTCGTCGAGTTGGGCCGTACGCGGCATGCGGAACGGGCCGCGATCACCGGGGGGAGCGTCCGATGATCCTGTTGTCCGACCCCCGGGTGGCGGCGGTGCGCAGCGCCGACGACGGTGACCCCCTGCTGGACCTGCGTGAGCTGCCGGACCTGCGGCTCGACGGCCGCGCGGCCGACCCCGCCGGGGCGTACGCCCGACTGCGCGCCGCGGTGGTGGACCGCCTGCTGGCCGCGCAGCGTGCCCTGCCGGCCGGGATGCGCCTGCTCGTGGTCGAGGGTTACCGGCCGTACCGGGCGCAGTTGGCCATCTTCACCGGCTACCGGGACGAGCTGCGCCGACGACACCCGGACTGGTCCCCGCAGCGGCTGCACCGGGAGACCACCAAGTTCGTCTCGCCGGTCGAGGTGGCCCCGCACAGCACCGGCGGGGCGGTGGACCTGACGCTGTGCACCGACGACGGTGTGGAACTCGACCTGGGCACGGCCATCGACGCGACCCCGGAGGACAGCGACGACGCCTGTTTCACCGACGCGCCCACGATCTCCGCCACGGCCCGGCGGCACCGGCAGATCCTGGTGGACGCCCTCGGCGGCGCCGGGATGGTGAACTACCCGACCGAGTGGTGGCACTGGTCGTACGGCGACCGCTACTGGGCGCTGATCACCGGGGCGCCGTGCACCCGGTACGGGCCGGTGGACCTGGCCGCCGCACGATCGGTGCCCGTTCCGGCTGAACGGTAGGGCGCTCCCGTCCGTACCAGGGGAGGAAGGACACCACCGAGGACGGGAATGACGGCGATGAGGGTGCAGCGCAGGCACGTGCTGGCAGCGACCGTGGCGGTGCTCGCCGCGGCGGGTGTGGCGGTGGGGACCAATCTCGGCTTCGCCGACACCGCCCCGGCGCGGTCGACCGTCTGCTCCGGCTCGGTCACCTTCTCGGCGGAGGGCGGTGCGCCGGCGGCGACAAGCGACCGTTTCCCGGTGGGCACCCGGCTGCGGGTCACCAACCTGGACAACAACCGGGCGGTCACCGTGACGGTGACCGGCCCGTCGGGCAGTTGTGTGCTGCTCAACGCGGCAGCCATGGAGTTGGTCCGGGAACCGGGCAAGAACGTGATCCGCCGCAACGTGGTGGAGCGGTTGGACGGTGGCCCGCCCTCGGCCGGGCAGCCGACAGCCGGCACGATCCGCCCCGGTGCGGCGTCCCCCGGAGCGCCGGGTACGGCTTCCCGGTCGGCCTGCTCCGGGTCGATCACCTTCTTCGCCGAGGGTGGCGTGCCGGCGGCGACCAGCGGCCAGTTCCCGGTGGGTACGCGGCTGCGGGTGACAAATCTGGACAACAACCGGGCGACCACGGTGACGGTGACCGGCCCGTCGGGCAGTTGTGTGCTGCTCAACTCCGCCGCGATGGACCAGATCCGGGAGCCCGGCAAGAACCTCGTCCGCCGTAACACGGTCGAGGTGCTGCGCTGACGCACCCGCCTCAGTCGGACTGCCAGGTGCCGTCGTCGCGGACCCGGGCGGGGGCGCGGCCGAGCAGCAGGGTGGTCAGTGCCGCGTCGATGGTGTCGCCGAGGAACCACTCGCCGGCCTGATCGAGGGCGAAGACCCGGCCGCGCTCGTCCACCGCCAGGATGCTGTCCTGTTGTTCGGTGCCGATCGGGAAGAGTCGTACGCCGAGCACCGCCCCGAAGTCCGCGAGGGTGTCGGCGGTGTGCGCGATGGTGTGCGGGCGGATGTCGAACCGGGAGATCCACACCTGCTCGCCCCGACCGCGTCGGGCACCGACCAGGCTGGGAAACGCGGTGAGCGCCTCGACGGCGGCGGGGAAGACCGCGTGCTGGTGGGTCGCCCCCCGTACCGCGGTGACGTCCCGGACGGCGGCGGCAGCCATGATCTGGTCCCCGATGTGCGGTCGCCAACCGGCCGCCACCAGCGCGTTGGCGACCTCCGCCGGAAAACGGCCCGGATCAGGGTCGGACTCGGCCGGGGCGCGCCAGGTCTCGGTGTACGCCCGAGCGGACTCCGGCAGGACGTTGGCGCGCACCAGGAACGTGATGCACGAGTCGCAGGGCAGGTCGGCGGGGCCGCCGGCCGGGTCACCCGGCTCCCGGACCCGGAAGATCTCGAACCGGGCATCCGCCAGCAGCGCCGCAGCCTCGGCCCGACCCATCGGCGCGATGCCCTCGGCAGCCCGGCGGTGGTCGTACTCGTGCAGCACGTCGGAGACCACGATCAGCTCGGCGTGGGCCTCGCCCCCGCGGACCAGGTCGCCCGGAGGTAACTGGTCGAGGTAGGTGCGGACCAGCGGATGATGGTTCAGCGGGACGTCCGCCCTGGTGCCCTGGGCCGTCCAGATCCGCCCTTCGAGGGTCAGGTGCGCGGTGGTGTTCGGGGTGGCGATCCGATGGATCTCCCGGACCAACAGACTCGACGGGTCGACGGTGCGGGGGGCGATCGGCCCGGCCGGCTGACTGCGGCGGTACAGATCCGCCACCATCTCGCTCGGCACCCGCGGCCAGGTGGTGACCCTGCCGGTCTGCTTGTCGATGACAGTCGTCGGCAGGTCCCCGGGGACCGTGCGTACCTCGATGGGGACGACGGACGTGATGACGAAGCCGAGGTCGAACTCGTCGACCATCGCGGTGCACTCGTGGCCGAGGCGCTGCGAGTCGCGGCGGGCCCAGGTGGCGGCGAGCTGCTCGGCCTGTTGACGGTCGATCACGCACTGAAACTACCGGACTACACGGATCGATGGCAGCCGGTATGGTGCTGCTCTACCGACGGTGACGGGAGGAGCGGCGGTGAGCGAACACGTGGACCGGCACGCCAACCGCGAGCTACGGGCCCGATTCGACGACGTGTACGGGCAGTACCAGCAGCTCAGGTCCGGTTTGGACAGTCTGCAGACGCGCCTCGCCGAGCTGCGGGTGACCCGGCGGTCGGCCGACGGCCAGGTGACGGCCACCGTGGGCGCCCAGGGCCAGTTGATCGAGGTCGAGCTGACGCCGGCCGTCTACCGCGAGCGGGACGCCGGTGCGCTCGGCCGAAAAATCACCGAAACGATCCGGGCCGCCGCGACCGCCGCCGCCGACGCCACCCGCGACCTTGTCGCCGAGGTCATGCCGGCCGGCTCCGGGTCGGCGGACTTCCTGCGCACCGGGGACTACGCCACGTTGCTCGGCCGGGCCGACACCGTTCTCGGCAGGGGTGCGGGTCAGCCATGACCGACGGACAGCTCTGGCTCGATCCGCCCCGGACCCGTCGCGGCGGTGCCGACCTGGCGCTCGCTGGTGAGGCGGTAACGGCCCGTCGAGCGGCGGAAGGCGGTGCGATCGAGGCTGCCAGTGACGCCCGGCCGTGGGGTCGCGACGACATCGGCGCCGCGTTCGAGCGCAACTACCGCGGGTTCGAGCAGACCGTGCTGCGGGCCTGGGCGGGCGTCGGGCACCGGCTCACCGAGTTGGGCGGCGACGTGGTCCGCGCCGTCGATGCGAGCGTGCAGACCGACGGGGACAGCGCCGCCCGGCTCGGTCGGGCCGCCGACAGGCGCTGACGGCCGGCGACCGCGATGAGTGTGCTGCCGAGCCCGATTCCGCACCCGCTGGACCACGCACCCTGGGACGTGCCGGGCTGGATCTACGAGGCCCTCGACTGGGTGGTCGGTGTGCAGTGGCCGGAGGGCAACGAACGGGCCGTCTGGGACCTCGCCGACAGGTGGTACGCGGTTGCCGGCGTCCTCTCCGGCCCGCACACCGATGCCGCCACCGCCGCCGCCGAGGTGCGCGACGGGTACGGCGGCGTCGGGGCGGTCGACGCGGCCTTCGAGGCGGCCTGGCGGGGGATCGCCGAGGGGGCCGACGCCCCGTTGCCCGTGCTGCTCGCGGTCACCGCCGATCTGGGCCGGCTTGTCGAGGAGTGCGGCTGCGACATCGAGGGCGCCAAGCTGGAGGTCTGGATCGAGCTGGGCATCCTCGTCGTCGAGCTGCTCTCGGTGGCGGTCGCGGCGGTGCTCACCGCCGGTGCGGCAAGCCCCGCGGCCGGCGCGGCCATCACCGCGACCCGGCTGCTGGTCCAACAGATCGTCAAGCGGCTGATGGGCCAACTCGCCCGCAAATCCCTCAAACACGGTCTCAAGGAGGCCGGCGAGCGGGCGGCCAAGGAGGTCACCCGGGGTGGCGTACGCGGTTTCACCAGGCGGGCCGCCCGAGAAGGGGTGGAGGAAGCCGCCGAGGAGGCCGGGGTCACCCTGGCCACCCAGGCGTACCAGAACTCCACCGGGCGGGCGCACGGCCTGGACCTGACCGACCTCGGCGCGTCGGCGGTCGGTGGCCTCGCCGGCGGGGCGGCTGCGCCGCTGGCCGGTCTGGGCCGGCGCGCGACCGGGCGGGTGGCGCGCGTCGGGGAGCACCTGGGGCGGGAGATGACCGGTGAGGTGCTCGCCGACAGCGCCGCGAGCCTGGCCACCGGTCAGGGCCTGACCTCCATGGAGGACGTGGCACGCGCCGCCGCGTCCGGGGCCACCGGTTCGGCCACCGGGCAGACCGACCACGCGTTACGCGCCCGGCTCGACGCGCAGGCAAACGCGCTCGCCGGGGCGTCCTTCACCGGCCCTTCCCTGCCTCCCGTGGCACCGGTCGCCGGCGATCCGTCCGCCTCGGGCACGTTCCCTGCGGCGTCGGGGGCGCTGCCATCCGCCTCGGGGGCATTCCCTGCGGCCTCGGAGGCGTTCCCGGCCGAGGCTTCGGCGGGTGTGGCCGGAGCGGGCTCGTCCGCGGTGGGCGCGAGTGCGGCGGGTTCGAGTGGCATGGCCTCGGCTCCGGGCGTTCCGGTGCAGGTGACGCCCTTCGCCGTCACGTCGTCACCGGACCCCTTGCTGCCGTCGCGTGCCGATCCGTCGGGCGTTTTCGCGGCTCAGGCGACGGCGCTGCCGTCCGCCACCGCGTCCGACGTGAACGTCCAACCCGATGTGGACGGTGTCGACCGTTCGCCACGCCTGTCCGAGCCAACGTCCTCGGCGGACGGGCCGCTCCTGCGGGAGGCCAGCGCCACACCCCCGCTCACGGCCGATCCGACGCCGCCGGCGGCCACCGAGCCGCGGCCGTCCCCGGTGCCGGCTCCCGGGGTCTCGGCGGTCGCTCCCGGGCTGCCGGCGGTGGCTCCCGGGGTCTCACCGGTCGCTCCCGGGCTGCCGGCGGTTGCGCCCGGCGTCGCGCCGGTGGCGGCTTCCGGGGTCTCACCGGTGGTCGCTCCCGGGCTCTCGTCAGTGGCCGCACCCGTGGCCTCGACGTTCGGGCCGGCCAGCGGACCGGCCACCGGTGTCGCGCCGGGCCACGTCGGCAACTCACCGCACGCCACCACCCCCGGTCCGGTCGCCTGGTCGCCGTCGACAGCCACGCCAACGCCGCCGACCACCGCCGGCCCGACACCTCCGGTCACCGTCGCCACCCCCGTGGTGGGTCGATCGCCCGCCCCGGCGCGGGAGCGGCGCGCGCCCGATCATCCGGCCCGGGGCACGGCATCAGTTCCCGTCGACGTCGTGGCGTTCGGCGATCCGATGACGTCCACAACTGACTCCGTCGACTGGTACGCCGCGCAGTGGGCCGCCGAGGCGGAAGCCGCCGAGCGGCGGCGCTACCAGGGCCACTACCAAACGCAGCGGACCGGGTTCGAGCGCAATCGCCGCCAGGCCGAGGCCACCCGACTGCGCGCGCGGGCCGCCGAGCACGATCGCCGGGCCATCGAGTACGCCACCTACGCCCGCCAACTGCACCAGGCTGGTCACCGACAGTGGGCCGACGGCTGGCAGCGGGCCGCGAACGACGAGACACGCGCGTACGCCCAGTGGCGTGACCTGGCGGAGGCGGTGCTGGCCGGCACCACGGCGCCCCCGGTAGTGGACATCGAAGCCGCCGCCTTCGAACACGCCAACAGGGACGTCGGCGCGCTTGCGCTCGGGGCGGTGGAGACCTTCGGTCCGTCCCGCCTCACCGGCGACGACATACCCCCGCCGATCGACGACTCGCGGCCGTACGGGCGACCAGGAGGATTGCGTCCACCGCTCGCCCTGCACCAGGTCGACGTCGAACGGCAGATGCCCCGCGAGCCGGACGGCGCCGTCACACGGACCGCCGACCCCCGCCGGGGCGGCTGGTTCCGGCTGCTGAACGACGGAGGTCCCACGGCCGACGCCACCCGGGGCATCAACTGCCTGGACTGCACATTGTCGATGTTCGAAACCTGGGTGCACGGGCGGCCGCGGGTGTCGGCGCCGCGTACCTTCGACGGCTACCTGGACGGGGACATCAGGCGCCCGATCCGTGGCGAGGCAGGCGGCCCGGGCCGGGTGGAGGACGTGACAGGTGGGCGCTTCCAGCAACTCCTCGCCCCACCACCAGGGCAAGGCGCGTACGCCGAGCAGGCCCGGCAGGCCGCCGACCGGGGCTACCGCAACCTGCACGACCAACTGTTGCTGGGCGGCCACGGCAGCTACGCGTTCCTGGTCACCGAGTGGCCGCACGGCGGTTCGCACGCGTGGGTGGCGCTCAACCAGAACGGCACGGTGCTCTACGTGGACCCGCAGAACGCGGTGGTCCGGGACCGGCCGCTGTACCCCGACGTGGTCGGCATCGACGCGCTGGTGCTCAGTGGTGACGGCCGGCCGATGCCGCTCGGCGGCCTACCCCGTGGCCGGTTCAGCGAGCGGCCCGACCTGCCCGACCACCCTTCGGCAGACGACGACGGCGGCCACGGTGACCCGTACGTCAACCGGATGTATCTCCTGCTGGACGGCCCAGGTTCGGCGAACGCGGGTGACGGCGGGGAGAATTCACGCAAACCCAGTCAGCCAGCTTCCGCTCTCGCTCAGCTCACGACCCCGGAATTGGCGGCGCTGACAGACCTCCGCGAGCGTGCCCTGGGTGCCGCTGACTGGGTCGAGGATGCTTTGACTCAGATCGGGCAGGGCGTGACCGACACGCTCGGCCTGAGCGATCCGATCCGACTACGGGACCGCGATTTTCGCGTAAAAGGGCTTGAATCGTTGGCACGCAAGTACCTCGACGAGGGGCGCGTCGAGCAGGTTGACGTAAGGGAGTTCGTGTCGAGCGTCAATGACGTCCTAAGATTCTGCTTCGAGATTCCGTCTGCTGAGCACTACACCAAAGCCGTAGATCTGGTTCTTGCTGGCCTTGTTGGAGCGGGGTTCGCAGTGCCGACCTCAGCTTGTAAGAACTTTTGGCGGGAGGGCAATCGATTTTACGGCTTGAATTGCACCCTTCGGTTGCCTGATGGAATGCTAGTCGAACTGCAGCTGCACACCCCGGCATCGCGAGAGGCCTGGTTGGCTACTCACGAAGAGTATGAGGTGGTGCGGCGACCGTCGAACCGCTCCGAACAGCGATTCGAGGCGTTGCTGCGGATGCTCGCCGCGAACCGCGAACGTGGACTCCCGGATTCCCTGCCAATCGGGCTGGATCTCCGATTCTCTCCCAAAGACGCCACCTTTGCCAAGTGGATTAGCCAGAACGTTGAAGTTTGGCGCGAGTACCACGCGTGGCTGACCCGGCGCGGGACGAGCCTCCCGCAGGTTGTGCAGGACCTTGGGTTAGGGTCTCGGGACTTCCCGATAGCGCCGAATGTTGCAGAAGAGTTGGAGCGGGAGATTGTTGAGTTACTACGTAATATACCGGACTGATGAGCAGGAGAGGCCGGTTGGCATCTTTGTCATGGATGCGGGACCCGGTCAGGCTGTTCTTTGGGATCATCGCGCTCGATCATGGGCCTATGACCCAGACCTCGTTGTGCGTTTTCTTGATGACTACCGTAATGTGGACCGCTATAAGAACGTCAGCCGCGCTGCGGTTGAGGCGGTGGTCGAGGCAGTCACCGGGGGCGAGAAGTTGCCTGACGAAAGTTCAATTCGTGCGATCTTCAGGGAAGGCAGCAACACTGACCGCTGAGACTGGCTACGCATTTGGGGCCTAGCGGACCCTGTCGCACGCCCGGAGGTACGCACGAGAGCAGTCACCTCGTGTAATCCGGCCCGGAGTTCGTCATGTTGCCGGGGACGAAGCTGACCGCGCCGAATACCATGGACGTCCGGACGACTCGGACGTGCAGGATCTGCTGACTGTGGTCCGGGCGGAGGTTGAAGCGGCGGGAGTGCAGGTCGCTTCGATCGCCCGTCGCCGATAGACGGCAGGTTCGACGCGGTCGAATTCGGTTGTACGCCCGGGAGTGGAAGCCATCCTGACGGGATCACCGGGGCTGCGGATGAGGCGGCCTCCCACCTGATGCTCGTCAACGGCGCTGCCGGTGTTGATGTGGGGCGACCGGCGCAGTCCGGGGCTGCGGATCCGGCTGGAGAGCGGCGAGGATGGTGAAGTGCACGGTGCGTTATGAGCCTTACGACCTGCGGCGTTGATCGGCAAGAGGGGCAGTCAGTGATGACCGAAGGGTTGGACGCTCGGTTGGTACGGGCGCAGGAGTGTTACAACCTGGCCGTCTTCGGCGGTGACGCGAAGTCGTTGGACGAGGCGGAGCGGGATCTCAGCGCGCTGGACGCTGATGTGGCGCTGGCCCGGGGCAAGCTCCTGCATGCCCGTTTCCTGGACACCGGGTTTGAGGACGCGGCTGAACTGCCGCTGTTCGAGCGGGCGGCCGGGCTCTACCGGGAGTTGGGCGACGCCCGAGGTGAGGGCGAGTCGCTCTTCTGGGTGGGCACGGTCCACCAGGTGATTAGGCAGGACCAGGCGACCGCCGAGCCCTTCTTCGCTCGGGCCCGAGAGCTGGCCACCACAGCGGGGGATCAACTGACGCTGTCGTACGTACTGCGGCACCTCTGCTTCGGAGAGCGGGCCGCCGGTCGCGTTGACGCGGCGCGGGAGTTGCTGACCGAGTCGACCCGGCTGCGCCGGGACCTCGATTTCACCCCGGGAGTCGCGGCCAACCTGATTGGTCTGGCGGTCCTGGCCGCAGACGACGGTGAGCGGGAAACTGCCCGTGCGTTGCTCGACGAGGCTGCTGGGCTCGCGGCCGAAAGCGGCGCGCGTGGGGTTGCCAAGTGGATTGAAGAGGCCCGCGACGGGCTGGGCCTTACCTGACGGTGGGTTGCCGCTGTCGTGCGAAGTGGACAGCGTGGGTGGAAGCTGACCGGGTCGAATAGCATCGACGGATGGCGAGTTCCGACCCGCAGAGCGGCAAGTCCAACCTCTGGGCCTGGCCGGTTGGCATCCTGATCGGCTTGGCGATCGGCATCCCCTCGTTCGGCTCGACCGGGGGCGTGGCCTTTGGAGTGGCCCTCGGCATAGCCTTCGCGATCGCTTTCGGTGCGGCGAAGGGCCGAACCGACGACGACCCTGCGACGGGCGGCCCGGACGGTGGTGCCGCCACATGGGACGGTGCCGAAGGTCCCCGACGAGGGTGATCGACTCGGGTTTGGTGACGTCGGGGCATCCGTCGCCCTGGGACAGCCCGACTTCAATGACGTCGAGTGGATCATGGGCCGCGACGACGACGACGGTGGTGGCGGTGGCGGTGGCGGTGGCGGTGGCGGTGGCGGTGGTGGCGGCGGCCAGGGCGGCGGCGGGTGGTGGGTGACGCGATGGCGGTCACGGCGGCGGGTGACGCGGAGTCGGCCACGGCGGCGGGTGATGCGGAGTCGGCCACGACGGCCTCGGCGGGTGACCCGGTGGGGCCGAGCAGTGTTGCCGAGGCGGTGGCCGTACAGGAGGAGTTGCGGCCGTTGGTCGACCTGGTCGGGCCGGGGCCGAGCGCGCCGGAGACGGTGGCCGGCCTGGACGTCGCGTACTCGCAGGACGGCGACCTGCTGGCGGCGGCCGTGACGGTGCTGGATGCCCGGACGTTGGTGGTGGTGGACTCGGCGGTAAGTGTGGGGCGGCCGGCGTTCGGCTATGTGCCGGGGCTGTTCGCCTTCCGTGAGTTGCCGGCGCTGCTCAGTGCGTTGGACCGCCTGGACACGGTCCCGGATCTGCTGGTGTGCGACGGGCACGGGCTGGCGCACCCGCGTCGGTTCGGGCTCGCCTGCCACCTCGGGGTGGTCACCGGTTTGCCCGCGATCGGGGTGGGCAAGACGCCGCTGATCGGGACGTGGGATCCGCCGGCCACCGAGCGGGGTGCCTGGTCGCCGTTGCGGGACGGCGGTGACGTCGTCGGCCGGGTGCTGCGGACCCGGGACGGCGTGAAGCCGGTCTTCGTCAGCGTCGGCCATCGGATGAGCCTGGAGAACGCGACCGCGCAGGTGCTCGCGCTGACCCCGCGGTTCCGACTGCCGGAGAGCACCCGCACGGCCGACCGCCTCTGCCGCGACGCCCTCGCCCGCGCAGAGCACCCGCACTGACCGCCGGGGACACCCCACCTGCCAGGACCGGGCCCACAACGGCCCGGACCGGCCCCCGACTGCCCGGACCTGGCTCAACGTCCGGACCTGGCTCAACGTCCGGACCTGGCTCAACGTTCGGACCCGGCCACCTGCCCAGACCCGGCCCCACCTGCTCGCGCCGTGAGAGATCGACTCGGGTTCGGCGAGGTCGGGGCATCCGAGGTGGCGGGATGGCCCGATTCCAATGAAGTCGAGTGGATCATGGCTGGCGCGGCGCTGCGTTCACGTCGAGTGGATCATGGTCGGGATGGCGTCGCGCCCCGACCGGAATCGCACCAGGAGCAGGTCGGCGGGCCGGGTCGCAAACCGTAACGCGGCACACATCCGGGCCGCTCTATGACCGGCGGGGTGGATGGGGCGGTAGTAGCCTGACCCGCGGACCCCACCCGGGGAGAACGGCGAGGTGATCATGACGGTGCGTCGACGCGCGGCACGGCTTGCGGCGGTCTGCGGTCTGGTGGGCGGCCTGGTGATGCTCGGCTCGTCGCCCGCGCTCGCCGACGACGACTCGGTCCGGGTGGGTGCGGCCAGCAGCTTCGCCGCCGGCGGTTCCCCGCAGGGGGTGAACGTGGCGGTGCGAAAGCGCACCGAGGGCTGCGTCCTGCTGCGTACCGTGCTGGTTCTCAGCCTTGAGGGTCTCCAGCCGAGCCAGGCGAAGGTCGAGGTCAACGCGGGTGGGCAGTGGTTCCCGGTGGCCCTGACCGGCGGTGGCGGCAACGTGGGGACCGCCCAGACGTCGCCGTTGAAGCCGACCCTGTGCAAGGGCAAGGGCATCACCGTGCGGTACCGGGTCACCTTCGGTGCGGACGCCCCGGGCGGCCGGCTCGTGGTGACCGGCGCGGGTGTCAGCGCAGCCGGTCAGGAGGTTGGCCGGGGCAGCGACACGGCCCGGGTGACAGGTGCGCGGGTCACCCCGTCGCCGACGCCGTCGAAGAAGGCGTCGCCCACCCCGAGTCCGACCGAGGTCGCGACAGCCGACGGCGCGGTGACTCCGGCGGCGCTGGGCGACGTGTCCGGCACGCCGCAGGCCTCGACGGTCGCCGCGGCCTCGTCCGGTGGCACATCACCGGTGATGATCTTCGGCATCGTCATGGTGGCGGTCGGGTTGCTGCTCATCGTGCTGCTGTTCCGTCGCTCGCGCCAGGATCGCCGGCCGTCCGACGAGCCGACCGGCACGCTGCCGGGCAACCCCGGCGGCACCACCTACCGGGCCGGCGGCGGGCCACCGGCCGCGCCCGGTCGCCCAGGCCAGGTGTACGGCCAGCAGCCGCCGTCCGCCAGTCCCGGTCCCATGCCGCCCCCGTACCCGCCTGCCGGTCCGGGTGCCGCGCCGTCCCCGTACCCGCCTGCCGGTCCGGGTGCCGCGCCGTCCCCGTACCCGCCTGCCGGTCCGGGTGCCGCGCCGTCCCCGTACC
>NZ_JBNCKO010000001.1:14425-291596 GCF_049841595.1 Micromonospora sp. DT228 | reverse complement strand
CCGTACCCGCCTGCCGGTCCGGGCGTCATGCCGACGCACCCCGCTGCCGGTCCGGGTGCCGTGCCGTCCCCGCGCCCGGCCGCCGGTGGCGTCTACGGCGCCCGACCCGCCGCCGGTGCGCCCCCGGAGGCGACGCAGCCGATGCCGGGAGCGCCGGAATCGCGACCGCTGCCCGGGGATCCGCCCCCCGACGATGGCGGGCGCACCGTGATCATGCCCCGGCTCCCCGGCTGAGCGGGGCTCGGCCCGGACCCTCCGTTACGCTCAGGCTCGGTGTCTACCTGCGGCCAAGGAGTGGAACACGTGTCTGATCTGTCCCAGATTGTGAAGGCTTATGACGTCCGAGGGACGGTGCCGGACCAGTGGGACGAAAGGGCCGCCGAGGCGCTGGGAGCCGCGTTCACCCAGCTGCTCAACTCCACGGAGGAGCCGGGCGACGCGGTGGTCGTCGGGTACGACATGCGCGCCACCTCGCCCGGTCTGGCCGCCGCGTTCGCCGCCGGCGTACGGGCCGAGGGCCGCTCCGTTATCGAGATCGGGCTCGCCTCCACCGATCTGCTCTACTTCGCGTCCGGCTCGCTCGATCTGCCCGGGGCGATGTTCACCGCCAGTCACAACCCTGCCCAGTACAACGGCATCAAGATGTGCCGCTCCGGCGCTCGCCCGATCGGCCAGGAGAGCGGTCTGGCGGAGATCCGGGAGCAGGCCCAGGCGCTGCTGGACTCGGGCGAAGCCCGCCCGGCCGGTGCGCCGACCCGGCCGGCGGAGCGGCGTGACCTGCTCCCCGACTATGCCGGCTACCTGCGCAAGCTTGTCGACCTCTCGGGCATCCGGCCGTTGAAGGTCGTCGTCGACGCCGGCAACGGGATGGGTGGCTTCACCGTCCCCACCGTGCTGGGCGACACCGCCCTGTCGCCGCTGCCGTTGGAGATCGTGCCGCTCTACTTCGAGCTGGACGGCACCTTCCCCAATCACGAGGCCAACCCACTGGATCCGGCGAACCTGGTCGACCTCCAGCGCGCGGTGGTGGAGCACGGGGCGGACATCGGGCTGGCCTTCGACGGCGACGCCGACAGGTGCTTCGTGGTGGACGAGCGTGGCGAGCCGGTCTCACCGTCGGCGATCACCGCCCTCGTGGCCGCGCGCGAGTTGGCCAAGCACCCCGGTTCCACGGTGATCCACGGCCTGATCACCTCCAGCGCGGTCGCGGAGATCATTCGCGAGCACGGTGGGAAGCCTGTGGTCGCCCGGGTCGGGCACTCCTTCATCAAGGCGGAGATGGCCCGGACCAATGCCGTCTTCGGCGGCGAGCACTCCGCGCACTACTACTTCCGGGACTTCTGGTTCGCCGACACCGGGATGCTCGCGGCGATGCACACCCTGGCCGCGCTGGGCGAGCAGTCGCTGCCGCTGTCCGTGCTGGCCGGGGAGTACGAGCGGTACATCGCCTCCGGCGAGATCAACTCGACGGTGGCCGACCAGGCGGCGGCGGTGGCCGAGGTGCGGGCCGCGTACCCCGACGCGGTGGCCGACGAGATGGACGGGCTCACCCTGCGCTTCCCCGACGGCGCGTGGTTCAACCTGCGCGCCTCCAACACCGAGCCGCTGCTGCGGCTCAACGTCGAGGCGCCCACCCGCGAGCGGATGGTCTCGCTCCGGGACGACGTGCTCGACCGCGTTCGCCGATAAGATCGCCTGCGCCGGTCGGCACCGCCGCCGGTAAGCCGCACACGTGGAAGGAGCCGTGCCATGGCCCTGGATCCGCAGTTGCTCGAGATTCTCGCCTGTCCGGACACGCACCACGCCCCGCTCACCTACGACGCCGAAGCGCAGACGCTCACCTGCACGGAGTGTGGCCGGATCTTCGAGGTCCGCGACGACGTGCCGGTGCTGCTGCTCGACGAGGCGCGCGGCGGCCCTGGGCAGTCCTCATGATCGACGGTACGGCCGGGGTCAGCGGTCGTCGCGATGCCGACGAGGCCCTGCTCGACAACCCGGAGGCGCTGGCCGAGCACGACCCGGGCGGCATGCTCCGGCACACGGCGTCGGCCGGTGCGCAGGTGCGCGAGAGCGCCGCACTGGCGGCCGAGGCGAACCTGGCGGTCCTCGCCGACGACGGGCGCCCCCGTGCCGTCGTGATCGCCGGCATCGGCACCGCGGGGCGTACCGGGGATGTGTTGGCCACGGTCGCCGGCCCGCGTTGCCCGGTCCCGATCATCGGGCACCGCAGCGCGGGCGTACCCGGCTGGGTGGGCGCGGCGGACGTGGTGATCGCGGTGAGCGCCTCCGGTCGTAGCCCGGAGGCACTCGGTGCCGCCGAGGCGGCGCACCGGCGGGGTGCCCGGCTGGTCGCCGTGGGCGCCCCCGACTCGCAGTTGCAGTCGATCGCCGAGCAGGCCCGGGCGCCGTTCATTCCGGTGCCCCGGCGTGCCCCGGCCCGAGCCAGCCTCTGGGCGCTCACCGTGCCGGTCCTGCTCGCGGCCCGTTCGCTCGGGCTCGTGAAGGTCAACGAGGCGGATCTGGCGGAGACCGCAGCCCGGCTCGACGCGGACGCCGACCGCTGCCGCTCCGCCGCGGAGTCCTTCGTCAACCCGGCGAAGTCACTGGCGCTGGGCCTGGCCGGCTCGATCCCGATCGTCTGGGGTTCGTCCCCGCTGGCCACCGTGGCCGCCCGCCGGTTCGGCGACACCCTGTCGGCAAACGCCCGCTACCCGGTGGTCACCGGGGCGCTCGGCGAGGCCGGGCGAGGTCGCGTCGGGCTGCTCGACGGCGTCTTCGGCGGCCTGGCCGAGGGCGAGCGGGACATCTTCGCCGACCCGGCCGACGACGACGACGGCGAGGGCACCCGGTTGCGGCTGGTGCTGCTGCGCGACGGCGGGCTCAACGCCGAGGACGACACCGACGAGCCGCTGGCCGTAGAGGAGCGCCGTGCGGACGCGGTGCAGACCCTCGCCGAGCGCCGTGGCGTGCGGTGCGACGTGGTGACCGCCGAGGGCGGCTCCGCCCTGGAGCGGCTGGCCTCGCTCATCGCGGTCCCGGATTTCGCCTCGATCTACCTTGCCCTGGCCCACGGGCTGGACCCGATGGCCGTTCCGGCCATCACCGAGATGAAGGAGCTGTCGAACCAGTGAACGACCGTAGGGGGCGGCGCGGCATGCGCGGACCGGTTGGCTTCGTGCGGCGAAGCGGAGCGGTGGCGTGAGCGAGCGCAGCGAGCGAACCAGGTGGCTCAGCAGCGGGGCGTCTCGGGTCGCCACGACGCGAAGCGGAGCGGTGGCATGAGCGCCAACGGTGGGACGAAGGCGATTGTCGCCGCCCTGCTGGCCAACATCGGCATCGCCGTCACCAAGTTCGCAGCGTTCCTGCTGACCGGCTCGTCGTCGATGCTGGCTGAGTCGGTCCACTCGGTCGCCGACTCCGGCAACCAGGGCCTGCTGCTGCTCGGCGGCAAGCGGGCCAAGCGGGCGGCCACCCCGGAACACCCGTTCGGGTACGGCCGGGAGCGCTACATCTACGCGTTCATCGTGTCCATCGTGCTGTTCAGCATCGGTGGCCTGTTCGCGCTCTACGAGGCGTACCACAAGTGGGCGGACCCGCACGGCATCACCAAGTGGCACGCGGTGCCGGTGATCGTGCTGGTGGCGGCGATCATCATGGAGTCGTTCTCCTTCCGGACCGCCATCAAGGAGTCCAACCACGTCCGGGGCAACCAGTCCTGGGTGCGTTTCATCCGCCGCGCCAAGGCGCCGGAGCTGCCGGTCGTGCTCCTGGAGGACTTCGGGGCGCTCGTCGGTCTGGTGTTCGCCCTGTTCGGTGTCGGGATGACGTTGATCACCGGGAACGGTCGGTGGGACGCCGCGGGCACCGCGATGATCGGCATCCTGCTTGTCGTCATCGCCGTCGTGCTGGCCATCGAGACGAAGAGCCTGCTGCTCGGTGAGGGCGCCGAGGCGTCCGAACTGGCCACCATCGAGCGGGCCGTCACCGACGGCCCCGAGGTGGAGCGGATCATCCACATGAAGACGCTCTACCTGGGCCCGGAAGAGCTGATGGTGGCCGCCAAGATCGCCGTTCCGGAGTGGGAGAGCGCCCACGACCTGGCCCGTGGCATCAACGCCGTCGAGGCGCGGATCCGCGCCGCGGTGCCGATCGCCCGGGTGATCTACCTGGAGCCGGACGTCTACAGCGCCGCCGCCGCCGAGGCTGGCACCGGCGCGGCCGCCGGCACCGCCGTGCCGCAGGACGCGTCGGGCGAGGCGGCCGAGGCGACCGGGCGGCCCGGGGGCTGACCTGTGGAGCCACTCTACGGACCGATCCGCGACTACGCCTGGGGCTCCCGCTCGGCCATCGCCCTCCTGCAGGGTCGGGTGGTGCCCAGCGCGGGGCCCGAGGCCGAGCTGTGGTTGGGCGCCCACCCGGGCGCTCCGGCCAACGTGGACCGTGCCGGCCAGCGGGTGAGCCTCTGCGACCTGGTGCGGGACGAGCCGGGGCAGTGGCTCGGTCAGCGGGTGTCCGAGCGGTTCGGCAGTCGACTGCCGTTCCTGCTCAAGGTGCTGGCGGCCGACGCTCCGCTGAGCCTGCAGGCCCACCCGGACGCCGAACAGGCGCGGGCGGGCTACGCGGCGGAGGCCGGGCTTCCCGAGGGGCAGCGCACCTATTCCGACCCGCACCACAAGCCGGAGCTGCTGGTCGCGCTCACTCCGTTCGAGGCACTGTGCGGTTTTCGGGATCCGGCGGAGTCGGCCGAGGCGCTCGCCGCGTTCGGCGTACCGGAGTTGGCGCCTGTGGTCGCCGCGTTGCGGGCCGGGCCGGCGGGGCTGCGCACGGCGGTGCGGACGCTGCTCGGCTGGCCGGTCGCCGAGCGCGACGGGTTGCTGGGTGGCGTTCTGGCGGCCTCTGTCGACAACCCGGACGCGGAGTTGGCCCACCGGCTGGCCAAGGCGTACCCGGCGGATCCGGGCGTGCTTGTGGCGTTGCTGCTGCACCACGTCCGGCTGGTGCCGGGGGAGGCGATCTGGATGCCCGCCGGCAACCTGCACGCCTACCTGAGCGGCTGTGGTGTGGAGATCATGGCGGCCAGCGACAACGTGCTGCGGGGTGGGTTGACCCCGAAGCGGGTGGACGTCGACGAGTTGCTGCGGGTGCTGCGCTTCGAGGTGCTCGACGCGCCGGTGCGAGCCGCGCTGCCGGTGGGCCCGGGTGTGGACTGGTGGCCCGTGCCGGTCGACGATTTCGCGCTGCACCGGGTGCGGGTGGGCGCGACGGTGCCCTCGGTCACGCTGCCGTTGCCCGGCCCTCGGGTGGTGCTCTGCGCCGGTGGCGCGGTCACCGTGGACGACGGCGCCGGTGCGGTGACGCTGGCGTCCGGCGAGGCGGCGATCGGCACCGCGGCCGGTGAGCCGCTGCGGATCTGTGGCGACGGCGAGGCGTACGTGGCGACCTCAGGATTGCGGTGACAGGCGCCCGCCACCGACGACACAAGTCCGACTTTTCCGGAATAGCTTGACGAAGAGTTGCCCGAGTGTGACTCTATGAGTACGCAGCGTTATCGCGACGACGGTCCGAGAACGTGCGGGGAACCAAACCGGGGGGATGCGCGGGGCGGGCGGGACGTGGGCGGGAAAGTCCGTTCACCACCGACCGCCCCGTGCGCTGTCTGCCGACCGTGCCGGACACATGTCCGAGGCGCGCGTAAGGTGGAGGGTCGGCGCAGACATCGTTCGACAGGAGCTTTCATGACCAGCACCCTCCCGGCGTCCCCCAGCGGTACGCCGTCCGAGGCCCGGCCGAGCACCCTCGCCGAAGGCGACTTCAAGGTGGCGGATCTGTCGCTCGCCGAGTTCGGGCGCAAGGAGATCCAGCTCGCCGAGCACGAGATGCCCGGCCTGATGGCGATTCGCCGGGAGTTCGCCGAGGCGCAGCCGCTCGCCGGCGCGCGGGTGACCGGCTCGCTGCACATGACCATCCAGACCGCCGTGCTGATCGAGACGCTCGTCGCCCTCGGCGCGCAGGTGCGCTGGGCGTCCTGCAACATCTTCTCCACCCAGGACCACGCCGCCGCGGCGATCGTCGTCGGCCCGAACGGCACCGCCGACGCCCCCGCCGGCGTCCCGGTCTACGCGTGGAAGGGCGAGACCCTCCCGGAATACTGGTGGTGCACCGAGCAGGTGCTCGCCTGGCCGGACGGGCAGGGCCCCAACATGATCCTCGACGACGGCGGCGACGCCACCCTGCTCGTGCACAGGGGCGCCGAGTTCGAGAAGGCCGGGGCGGTCCCGCCGGTCGAGTCCGCCGACTCCGAGGAGTACGCGGTCATCCTGGAGGTGCTGCACCGCTCGCTCGCCGAGGACGGCCAGCGCTGGACCCGGATCGCCGCCGGCATCAAGGGCGTGACCGAGGAGACCACCACCGGCGTGCACCGGCTCTACGAGATGCACCGCGCGGGCACCCTGCTCTTCCCGGCCATCAACGTCAACGACTCGGTGACCAAGAGCAAGTTCGACAACAAGTACGGCTGCCGGCACTCGCTCATCGACGGCATCAACCGGGCCACCGACGTGCTGATCGGCGGCAAGATGGCAGTGGTGATGGGCTACGGCGACGTGGGCAAGGGGTGCGCCGAGTCGCTGCGCGGCCAGGGCGCCCGGGTCGTGGTGACCGAGGTGGACCCGATCTGCGCGCTGCAGGCCGCGATGGACGGCTACCAGGTCGCCACCCTGGACGACGTTGTCGATCAGGCGGACATCTTCATCACCGCCACCGGTTGCTTCGACGTCATCACCAACGAGCACATGGCCCGGATGAAGCACCAGGCCATCGTCGGCAACATCGGCCACTTCGACAACGAGATCGACATGGCCGGTCTGGCCAAGCGTTCCGACGTCGAGCGGGTCAACATCAAGCCGCAGGTCGACCTGTGGCGCTTCGCCGACGGGCACGCCATCATCGTGCTCTCCGAGGGCCGCCTGCTCAACCTGGGCAACGCGACCGGGCACCCGAGCTTCGTGATGTCGAACTCGTTCGCCAACCAGACGATCGCCCAGATCGAGCTGTTCACCAAGACCGAGGAGTACCCGATCGGCGTCTACGTGCTGCCCAAGCACCTGGACGAGAAGGTGGCCCGGCTGCACCTGGGCGCGCTCGGCGCCAAGCTGAGCACGCTGACCAAGGAGCAGGCCGCGTACCTGGGTGTTTCGACCGAGGGTCCGTTCAAGCCGGATCACTACCGCTACTGATCGACGCTCCGCAACGACCGGGTCGGCTGTTCGCAGCCGGCCCGGTTCGTCGTCTTCCGGCAGGCGTCGGCGGGGTCAGCCCGAGCGGGAGTCGCGGCGGGTGGGGCGGAACCACGTCCAGACGCACCACGCCAGCCACGCAAGTGACACGACAGTGGCAAGCGCCCGCAGTCGCAACGCGCTGAGCAGCAGCACCACAGCCAGCACGGCCAGCCACGGCAGGAATCCCTTCACGGCGGGCATCCTTCCACAGCCGAACGGTGGCATCCCGACGCCGGTCGGACGAGCCGCGAGCGCGGGGCCGAGTGAGCTTGTCGGGAACGACTTGACGAGGCTCCTGGGCAGGGAGCAAGGTATGCCTGCCCTAAGTCAGTTGAGGCGTACCTAACGAACTCGGAGCCCGGATGTTCGCCACCTACCTGATCGGCCTGCGGGAGGGTCTGGAAGCCACCCTGGTGGTCAGCATCCTGGTCGCCTTCCTGGTGAAGTCGCAGCGCCGGGACCGGTTGCCGCAGGTCTGGGCGGGCGTCGGCCTGGCCGTGGCGCTGTCGGTGCTCTTCGGCTGGCTGATCGAGTACACGTCGACCTCGTTGTTCTCCCGCTACGAGGACAGGGAGTTGTTCGAGGCGATCACCTCCGTCGCCGCCGTGGTCTTCGTCACCTGGATGATCTTCTGGATGCGCCGGGCGGCCCGGACCATCGCTGGCGAACTGCGGGGGAAGCTGACCGAGGCGCTCGCCGTCGGCTCGTTCGCGGTCGCCGGCATGGCCTTCCTCGCGGTGATCCGGGAGGGCCTGGAAACCACGCTGATCTTCTACTCGGCCGCCCAGGGTGCGGCCGGTGACAGCGGGCCGCTGCTCGCCTTGATCGGCGGCATCGGCACCGCCGTGGTGCTCGGCGCGCTGCTCTCCGCCAGCGCCCTGCGGATCAACCTCGGCACGTTCTTCACCTGGACCGGCGCGCTGCTGATCCTGGTGGCCGCCGGCATCCTCAAGTACGGCGTACACGACTTCCAGGAGGCCGGTGTCCTGCCCGGCCTGAACGACCTGGCCTTCGACATCACCGGCACGCTCGACCCGACCACCTGGTACGCGGCCCTGCTCGCCGGCATGTTCAACGTGACGCCCGCGCCCACCGTGCTGGAGACGATCGCCTGGATCGGGTACGCCGTGCCGGTCCTTCTGCTCTTCCTGCGGCCGGCCCGCCGCACGCCGGCGCCCGCCCCGAAAACCACAGTCACCGAGCGCGGAGCCGACACCGGCGCCGAGGCCGAGGCCGAGGCGGCAACCACGCCGCAGCGTGCCTGACCCCACGAGGAGAGACAGCTCAGATGCGTACCACCCGATTTTTCGCGCTGGCTGCCGTCGGCGTGCTGGCGACGGCCGGTGTGACCGCCTGCTCCGGCGCCGACAAGGACGCTCCGGCCGCGGCCGGCGGTCCGATCGCGGTCAAGGCGACGGACACCGCCTGTGAGGTCGGCACCACGGACGTGGCTGCCGGCACCGCCACCTTCAAGATCACCAACTCCGGCGCCAAGGTGACCGAGTTCTACGTGTACGCCGACGGTGACCGCGTCATGGGCGAGGTGGAGAACATCGCCCCGGGACTGAGCCGTGAGCTGCACGTGGAGTTGCCGGCCGGCACCTACCAGACGGCCTGCAAGCCCGGGATGAGCGGCAAGGGCATCCGGGGTGCGCTCAAGGTCAACGGGTCGGCGCAGCCGCTCACCGCCGACGCCGCCCTGGCCGGCGCGGCCGAGAACTACAAGCGCTACGTCAAGAGCCAGACCGACGCGCTGCTGGACAAGACCGAGGAGTTCGTCACCGCGGTCAAGGCCGGCGACGTGGCGAAGTCCAAGGCCCTCTACCCGGTCGCCCGCACCTACTGGGAGCGGATCGAGCCGGTGGCCGAGATCTTCGGCGACCTCGACCCCAAGATCGATGGCCGCGAGGAGGTCATCGAGGAGGGGATGGAGTTCACCGGCTTCCACCGGATCGAGAAGGACCTCTGGCAGTCGGGCGACATCAGCAAGGACGGCCCGATCGCCGACCGCCTGTTGGTGGACGTCAAGGAGATCGTGACCAGGGCCAACGCCGAGACGCTCTCCCCGCTCCAGCTCGCCAACGGTGCCAAGGAACTGCTCGACGAGGTGGCCAGCGGCAAGATCACCGGCGAGGAGGACCGCTACTCGCACACCGACCTGTGGGACTTCGCCGCCAACCTCGAGGGTTCCAAGGCCGCCGTGTCCGCCCTCCGCCCGGCCCTGCAGCAGCGCTCGCCGGAGTTGGTCACCCAGTTGGACACCGAGTTCGCGAACGTCGAGGCGCTGCTCGGCAAGCACCGCGACGGCGACGGGTGGAAGCTGCACACCGCACTGAGCAAGGCCGAGCTCAAGGATCTCTCCGACGGGATCAACGCGCTCGCTGAGCCGATCAGCAAGGTCGCCGCAGCCGTCGCCAAGTAACCGGGACGCAGGGGGAGTCGATGAGTGGGAACAGGTTGACCCGGCGGCGAGCGATCACGCTCGCCGGTGCCGGGGTGGCCGGAGTCGCCGGAGTGGCGGCCGGCGCCGGCGCGCTTGTCAACGGCACCCGCGGCCCGGCGGCGGCCAGCGACCACCCGGCCGGGGCGGTGCCGTTCCACGGCGAACACCAGGCCGGCATCGTCACCCCGGCCCAGGACCGGCTGCACTTCGTCGCCTTCGACGTGATCACGAAGGACCGGGCCCGGCTGGTCGAGCTGCTCGAGGAGTGGTCGGCCGCCGCCGCCCGGATGACGGCCGGGCGCGACGCCGGCGTACTCGGGGCGGTCGGCGGGATGCCGGAGGCTCCGCCGGACGACACCGGCGAGGCGCTCGGTCTGCCCCCGTCGCAGCTCACCCTGACGATCGGCTTCGGGCCGACGCTGTTTCGCGACGCCGACGGCCGGGACCGCTTCGGGATCGCCGACAAGCGGCCCGCCGCCCTTGCCGAGCTGCCGAAGTTCCCCGGCGACGCCCTGCAACCGCAGCTCTCCGGCGGTGACCTCTGCGTGCAGGCGTGCGCCAACGATCCGCAGGTCGCGGTGCACGCGATCCGCAACCTGGCCCGCCTCGGCATGGGCGTGGTGAGCGTCCGCTGGTCGCAGCTCGGCTTCGGGCGTACGTCGTCGACCTCCCGTGACCAGGCCACCGCGCGCAACCTGTTCGGGTTCAAGGACGGCACGGCCAACCTCAAGGCCGAGGACACCGAGCTGCTGCGCGACCAGTTGTGGGTGCAGCCGGGTGACGGGCCGGACTGGATGACGGGCGGCTCGTACCTGGTCACCCGCAAGATCCGGATGCTGGTGGAGACCTGGGACCGGACCTCCCTGGCCGAGCAGGAGGAGATCGTCGGCCGGAGCAAGGGCAGCGGCGCACCCCTCGGGCGGACCGGCGAGTTCGACGAGCCGGACTTCGCCGCGCGCGGCGCGGACGGCAAGCCGGTGATCGCCGAGCACGCGCACGTGACGCTGGCCCACCCGAGCCGGAACGACGGCGCCCAACTGCTGCGCCGGGGCTACAACTTCGTCGACGGCTCGGACGGCCTCGGCCGGCTCGACGCGGGCCTCTTCTTCATCGCCTACCAGCGCGATCCGCGCCGCCAGTTCGTGCCGATCCAGACCCAGTTGGCGCGGCACGACGTGCTGAACGAATACCTGCGGCACGTCTCCAGCGGTGTGTTCGCCTGCCCTCCCGGGGTACGCGACGGCGGGGACCACTGGGGGCGCGCCCTCTTCGGCTGACCGGGGTCAGGTTGGCGACAGCGGGACCCGTCCCGGGCCGCGGTGGCGCCGGGCGGCGTCGAAGGGGGATCATGGTGACAGCCTGGGGCGGAGGGCTCATCCCCCCGCCCGGCACCGCAGCACGTGGCGCCGCCGCCGCGGGGTGCGAGGAGCGATTCTTCGGCGGCACACTGCGTTACCGGCGGACGCCGGTCCCACCGAACTGAATGAGGATGCAATATTAATCCCATGAGAGCCCGCGTACTGGTGGTCGACGACGACCCCGCGCTCGCCGAGATGCTCGGCATCGTGTTGCGCAGCGAGGGCTTCCAGCCCTCGTTCGTGGCGGACGGCGAGCGGGCGTTGGCCGCCTTTCGTGACAGCCGTCCCGATATCGTGCTGCTCGACCTGATGCTGCCCGGTATGAGCGGTATCGACGTCGCGCGGTCGATCCGGGCGGAGTCCGGCGTGCCGATCGTCATGCTGACCGCCAAGAGCGACACCGTGGACGTCGTGCTCGGCCTGGAGTCCGGCGCCGACGACTACGTGGTCAAGCCGTTCAAGCCCAAGGAGCTGGTCGCCCGGATGCGGGCCCGCCTGCGCCGGGGCGAGGACGTGGCCCCCGAGATGTTGACCATCGGGCCACCCGACAACCAGATCACCATCGACGTGCCGGCGCACACCGTCAGTCGCAACGACGAGGAGGTGAAGCTGACTCCGCTGGAGTTCGACCTGCTTGTCGCACTCGCCCGCAAGCCGCGTCAGGTCTTCACCCGTGAGGTGCTGCTGGAGCAGGTCTGGGGCTACCGGCACGCGGCCGACACCCGCCTGGTCAACGTGCACGTCCAACGGTTGCGCGCCAAGATCGAACCGGACCCGGAGCGACCGGAAATCATCCTCACCGTGCGGGGCGTGGGATACAAGGCGGGGACCGGATAGCCTGGTCGCACTGTGTCGACCTCGCCGCCCCCGCACTCCCCGAGCACGGCTGCCCGCCGGCCCAGCGCCGGTGGGGAGATCTGGCGCGCGGTGAGCGGCCGGGTCGCCCGGGTGGTGGCCCGCGTGCACCAGACCTGGCGGCGCTCGCTGCAGGTCCGGGTCGTGACCATCACGCTGGTCGCGTCCAGCCTGCTGGTCGGCGGGTTCGCGTTCCTGATCGCCGACAAGATCACCACGATCCTGCTCGACAACGCCCGCAGCGACGTCCGACTGCGGGTGATCAGCGGTGCCAGCTACGCGGCCAAGCAGGTCTCCCTCTACGGTCAGCCGCAGGAGGCGCAGCTCCAGGAGACCATCGACGGCACCGTCAACTACCTGGCCGGCGGCGACCCCCAGCAGACCAGCGGGGTGGTGGTGGCGATCACGGCCGACGGCTACCACAACGACATCCAGACCCGCACCGCGCCGTCGGCCAACGTCCAGGCGCTGATCAGCCCGGAGCTGCGGGCCACGATCGCCGACGGCAAGGTGGCCAGCCAGATCCGCACCGGGCGGCTCACCGGCGAGCCCACCAAATACCTGGTCTACGGCTCGCCGGTGCCCACCCGCTTCGGCCAGATCGAGCTCTACTACCTGGTGCCGTTGACCCGCCAGGACGAAACCGCCGCCGACGCCCGAGCCACGGTCGTGGCCACCGGGGTCGCCCTGGTGATCCTGCTCGGGCTGCTCGCGGCGCTTGTCACCCGGCTGGTCGTCAACCCGGTCCGGGTCGCCGCCCGGACCGCCCAGCGACTCTCCGCCGGCCTGCTCGACCAGCGGATGGTGGTCAACGGCGAGGACGACCTCGCGCTGCTCGCCGCCTCCTTCAACCAGATGGCCACAAACCTGCAACGGCAGATCCTGCGCCTGGAGGAGATGTCCCGACTGCAGCGCCGGTTCACCTCCGACGTCTCGCACGAGCTGCGTACCCCGCTGACCACGGTACGGATGGCCGCTGACCTGATCTTCGCCGAGCGCGACGAGTTCGACCCCGCGGTGGCCCGCAGCGCCGAGCTGCTCCAAGCCGAGTTGGACCGCTTCGAGGAGTTGCTCACCGACCTGTTGGAGATCAGCCGCTTCGACGCGGGCTTCGCCATGCTGGACTCCGAGCCGACCGACCTGGTGCCGGTGGTGCACCGGGTGGTGGACCGGCTGGCTGGCCTGGCCGAGCGGGTGGGCGTACCCATCGAACTCGACCTGCCGGGCACGCCGGTGATCGCCGAGGTCGACCCGCGCCGGGTCGAGCGGGTGTTGCGTAACCTGGTCGGCAACGCCGTCGAGCACGGCGAGGCCCGACCGGTGCTGATCACCCTCGGCGTGGACGAGACCGCGGTGGCGATCACCGTCCGCGACCGTGGCGTGGGGCTCAAGGCGGGCGAGGAGAAGTTGGTGTTCAACAGGTTCTGGCGAGCCGACCCGTCGCGGGCGCGGCAGACCGGGGGCACCGGCCTGGGCCTGTCGATCAGCCTGGAGGACGCCCGGCTGCACGGCGGCTGGCTGGAGGCGTGGGGTGCTCCGGGGCAGGGCGCGCAGTTCCGGCTCACGCTGCCGGCCCGTGCGGGCGACCGGCTGACCACCTCGCCGCTGCGACTGGTGCCGGCCGACGCCGCGCTGCCGTTCGGTGGCCCCCGCGACGGTGGTCCGCTGGCCATCGGGCCCGGCACCGGCGGGGCACTGGCGATCGACCCGGCGCCGACCGGGGACGGACAGCGGGCGGAGGTGCGTTCATGAGACGGTCGACTCGGGTCGCGGCGCTCGGTGTGGTGGTGCTGCTGGGCGGTGGCTGCGGCATCCCGGCGGCGTCCGACGTGCGGGTGGACGGCAAGGGCGGGGCCGCGACGGAGGCCGGTGTGGTCAACGGTCCCGGCAGTGACCCGCCGACGCGAACGGCCAGTGGCAGCGTCAACGAGGCGTTCGTCCGCAACTTCCTGTCCGCCGCCGCCGGGGAGCCGGACCGGGCGTACGAGCGGGTCAAGGCGTTCATCGCCCCGGAGAACAAGTCCCGCCTGCAGGAGAAGAAGGGCAGCGAGGTCGCGCTCAACGTGGTCCGGCTGGGGGACGCGGTCTACACCCTCAACAGCGACTCGACCACCACAGTGAAGATCAGCGTGCAGCAGATCGGCGTGCTGCGGGCCAACGGCACCCTGGCACCGCCGGTGGCGACCGAGACGGAGTACGAGTTCGGGATCCGCAGCGCGGCGTTCAACGGCGGCGTCAACGACGAGCGTGCCGGGTTGTACATCTTCGACCCGCCGAACGTGCTGCTGCTCAGCGACGCCGCCCTTCGTCGCTACTACCAGGACGAGTCGATCTACTTCTGGAGTTCGGACCGCACCCGCCTCGTGCCCGACCAGCGCTACCGGCCGCTCGCGGTGCCGGATGAGCGCCGGGTCAACGAGGTGGTGAAGTGGCTTGTCGGTGGCCCCTCCGACTGGTTGCGCCCGGGTGTCGTCGGGCTGCCCGACCGCACCGAGCTGATCAACAACGCCACCGGCGGCAACGGCCGGTGGGAGGTCAACCTGGACATGTCCGGCGACGACCAGAACGGGATCGACCAGTTGATCACGCAGATCGCCTGGTCGTTGGGCGACCTGCCGGGTGCGCTGGAGCTGAAGATCCGCAACAACTCGCTGCCCGTGCAGGACCTGAGCGAGCGACGCAACTCCGACCAGCTCTACCTCAACGCCGAGAGCCCGCAGCGGTTCGGCGTGTACGAGGGCGCCATCCATCCGCTCGACTTCGGCAGCGAACTCAGCGGCGCCGTGCCGCTGGCGCCCGAGGCCAACCGCAACATCGTCTCCGCCGACCTGGCGGTGGCCAAGGGGCAGCGCATCCTCGCCGCGATGGTGGTCACCGGCAGCAGTGACGGCCGACGCCGCCTCGCGGTGGGCGCGGGTGCCGCGCCGATCTCCGGCCTCAACCGCAGCACGTCCGAATACTCCCTGATGAGCCGTCCGGTCTGGTTGCGTACCGTCGACGGACGGCCCGGCCGTGGCCTGGTCGTCGCCGACGGGCAGCTCTACCGCTTCGACGAGGCCGCGCGGATGTATCAGGTGCCCCTCAACCTGCCCGCCGACGTCACCGCGGTGGCTGCCGCGTTGGACGGCCAGCGGGTCGCGCTGATCGCCGGTGGCCGGCTCTACGTCGCCGCGGTGAACCCGGACGGCGGCGGCGTCTCCATCGGCCCGCCCCGGCAGGTGGCCACCTCGCTGACCGCCCTCACCGCTGTCGACTGGGGCAGCGAGGACCAACTGGTGGTGGCGGGGTCCGTCCGTCAGCCGGCGATCTACGAGATCAGCGTCGACGGCGCGCTGGAGACGCCGCTGCGGACCGACCTCGGCGCCAAGGTCAACCACCTGACCGCCTATCCCACGAATCGCACCGTACGGGTGCCCAGCGGGGCCTACATGTACGAGGCGAACGGGGTGGCCTACCGCAGCAGCCCCTTCGAACGGATCGAGCCCGGCCGCGTACGCGACATCGCCCCGGTCCCGGCCGGTGTCCGGCCGAGCAACCCGTCGGCGCCGTTCTTCCTCTACTGACCCGGTGACCTGGTGACCGGCCTCTGGGCGGACCTCGCCGACCTGGTGTTGCCCGCGACCTGCGCGGGTTGTCGGGAGCGCCGGCCCGGCCTGCGCCACGGCGTCTGTCCGGCCTGTGTGGCGGCTCTGGGCGCGCTGCGCCCAGGGGTGGTCCGTCCGACGCCCGCGCCGCCGGGCCTGCCGTCCTGCGTCGCCCTTGGTCCCTACGCCGGCCCGCTGCGCGAGGCTCTGCTGGCGTACAAGGAACACGGCCGGCACGGTCTGGCCCGTCCACTCGGCGCGCTGCTCGCCGAGGCTGTCGCGGCGGCGGTCGGCGTGGCTCGTCCCGTGGCGCTGGTCCCGGTCCCGGACACGGCGGCGGCGGCCCGATCCCGGTACGGGGACCACCTGGACCGGTTGGCCCGGCACTGCGCGGCCCGGCTCGACCAGGGCGGCTGGACGGCGCGTGTGCATCGGCCGCTGCGGGCGCTGCCCCGGCCCGACTCGCTCAGCCTGGACAGCGCCGGACGCGCGGCTGCGGCCGAGGCCGCTTTCCGACCGCGCGCCACGGCGAGCCGGGGTCGTGCCGCCGGCGCGGCACCGGTCGTGGTGCTGCTCGACGACATCGTCACCACAGGCGTGACCCTGGCCGCCGCGACCCGGGTGCTGAGCGCCACCGGATGGGTGCCGAGTGTCGCCGTGGTGCTCGCGGCGACCCAAAAGAGACACCACTTGTAACAGAGTGTGTTTCCGTTTCACCCATTGGTGTATGAGCTGCGAAAAATCCTGGGCAGTCTCGGCAACTAGGGGTGACTGCCGGGCGAACAGGAGTTAGCGTTTCGCTGTCGGGGGTAGGAGGTCGTTCCACCACCCTCGGCGGCGAGAGGAGGCGTAGCCGTACCAGCCGGTCGACGCCAGCGGGTCCCCCACGGCGCGCGACCGGGTTGCCGGATCGAAGACCATCCGAACAAGGGAGGTCACGTGGACATCGTGGTCAAGGGCCGAAACGTCGAAGTGCCGGACCATTACCGGGTACACGTAGCCGAGAAACTCGCAAAGATCGAACGCTACGATCACAAACTGATTCGCGTCGATGTCGAGCTGTTCCACGAGCGCAATCCGCGCCAGGCCGAGCACTGCCAGCGGGTGGAGATCACCTGCGTTTCCAGGGGCCCGGTGATGCGGGCCGAGGCCTGCACGAACGACTTCTACAGCGCACTCGACGCGGCCATCGCGAAACTCGACACCCGGCTGCGTCGTGCGGCCGACCGCCGCCGCGTACACCGGGGTCGGCACGCGCCGATCTCCGTCGCCGAGGCCACCGCGGGCCTGCCGGTCGCCGACCTGGGCACCAGCGTGCTGAGCGCGCCGCTCGACGGTGCCCGCGCCGGCACCGCCGTCGCGGAGCGGGTCGAGGAAGAGCACGACGACCAGCCGTGGCACATCGCCCGGGAGAAGGTGCACCCGGCGGAGCCGATGACCATCGACGACGCGCTGTTCGAGATGGAACTGGTCGGCCACGACTTCTACCTGTTCCAGGACAAGGAGTCCGGCCGGCCGAGCGTCGTCTACCGCCGGCACGCGTACGACTACGGCATCATCTCCCTCGACACCTGACCACCAGCCGACCCGCGATCACGGGGTTGTGGTGGGCGTTCCCACCACAACCCCGTGATCCTCGCCTGTTGTCAGCGCCGCCGGTCGGCCGCGAGCAGCGCGAAGGTCAGGTCGTCCAGGCGAGTGCCGGCCAACCCGGGCAGCCGGCCGCGCTGCAGCGCCTCGCGCTGGAACCCGACCCGCTCCAACACGCGGTGCGACGCGGTGTTGTCCGGCACCGTGCCGGCGGTCAGCCGGGCGATCCCCACCGGCCCGAACGCCCAGGCCGCCAGCAGTTGGACCGCCCGGGTCGCGTACCCCCGGCCCCGCCAGTCGGGCAGCAACGCGTAGCCGACCGACGCCTCGCCGGCCGCCACGTCGGTGTACGACAGCCCGCAGCTGCCCACCGGCTCCCCGCTGGCCACGTCCGTGATCAGTAGTCGGGCGATGTCTCCGGTCAGCCACCCGCTCTCCGCGAGACGACACCGTCGCCCGATCGACTCCCGCGTCGGCGGCACGGGCGGCGCCTGGTTCGCCACCACCTCGGGTCGGCTGTGCAGCCGGTACATCAGGTCGGCGTCGTCCGGCGCGAGCCGGCGCAGACTCACCACCTGGTCGCTGAGCACCCCGTCGGGCAGGTCGGGCAGCAGCCGGGCGACCGGTCCGGGTGGGTCGTCGGCGAGGCGTACCCAGGCCAGCAGGTCGTGCCGACTCCCCGCGCGGCCCGACCCGGCCGACCGGCGCGAACCCTCGTGGCGGAAACCGGCGGCCAGCGCGACCCGCTGGCTCGGGCCGTTCTCCGGTTCGGTCAGCAGCTCCAGCCGAGCGGTGCCGGTGGCGAACGCGTGCTCGCTCAGCGCGCGGGTGGCCGCGGCGGCCAGTCCGCGCCCACGCGCCGCCGGCCGCAGCCAGTAGCCGATCTCGGCCTGGCCCCGCGCGGGCACCGGGTTGTTCAGCCCCACCGCGCCGAGCAGCCGGTCGGTGGCCGGGTCCGCGACGGCGTACGCCGCGCCGCCGCCGGTCCAGGCCGCCGGGGCCCCGACGTCGATCCACCACCGGGCGTCGGTCCGGGTGTACGGCGTGGGCAGGTTCGAGACGAACCGTTGGGTAAGCGGGTCCGCGCAGCCGTCGACCACGTCGGCGGCGTCCTCGGCCCGAAAGGGACGCAGCCGTACGCCGTGCGCCTCGACGACCTGCCGCGGTGTCATCAGCCCAGGTCCCTGGCGAGCAGCGCGGCCACCCAGGCGTCGACCCGTTCGCCCCGGTGCTGCACCCCGCCGCGGGCGGTCCCCTCGAACGTGAAGCCCGCCTTCTCGGCGACCCGCCGGGAGGCGGTGTTTCCCACGTTCGCCTTCCACTCGATCCGGGCCAGGCCCAGCGTGGTGCAGCCCCAGGTGCTGACCGCGACGAGCGCGGCCGGTAGGTACCCCCGGCCACGGACCGCCGGGGCGGTCATGAAGCCGACGTCGGCCAGCAGGGCGTCGCTGGGGGAGAGCCGCAGGTCGATCGTGCCCGCGTACCTGTCGTCCGGGTCGGCGACCACGAAGCAGGCGGCCTCGCCCCGAGCCCAGGCGCTCTCGGCGTAGACCCGGAACCCCTGAGCGTCGGCATGTTCGTAGGGGTCCGGCACGGTCGTCCAGCGAACGGTCTCCGGGTCCCGGCAGGTCTGTACGACGGCGTCCAGGTCCTGCTCCTCCATCGGCCGGATCCGCAGCTCAACGGCCCCGGCGGTAGCGAACAGGGTGGGCTGTGGGCGGCCGAAGACCGCGGCACGCCGGGCGGCGAGGGTGCCGGGACCGGCCGGCCCGGTCTCCCCGGGGGCGGGCACCTCGCCGGGCAGCAGCGAGCCGATCCAGCCGTCCGCGTCGGACCGCGTCGCCGGGTTGGCCAGCCGCAGCCGGCCGTCGATCCGGAATCCGGCCCGGAGCGCGACCAACCGGGAGGCGTGGTTGCCCACCTCGGCCTGCCAGATCAGCCGGCGCAGCCCGAGGGTGTCGAAGGACCAGCGGGCAACCGCCCGGATGGCCCGGACCGTCACGCCCCGGCCGCGCGCCCAGGGGGCGGTCCAGTAACCGATCTCGCCGGTGCCGTCCCGTTCGATGGAGACCAGCCCGCACGAGCCGAGCAGCTCACCTGTCGCCGGGTCGCAGACCGCGAACGGCGCTCCGGTGCCCTCCGCCCAGGCCGTCCCGCTCTTCTCGGTGACGAAGCCGAGGGCGTGTTCGGGCCGGTAGGGGCGTGGCACAGTTGTCCAGTACTGAATGTCCGGATCCTGGCACGCCCGGTGTACCGCGTCGGCGTCGGTGCCGCGCCAGGGTCGCAGCAGCACGCCGTCCTCGATGATCTCCACGGGCTTCACCCGAGCATCGTGCCGCACCGTTCGCCGACGGCGTAACCGGATAACGTTCGAGAGGTGCGCAGGACGCGAGTTATGTCGGGTTCGGCGGAGTCGACCACCGCCACCAGTGACCATCGCGCCGATGGAGCGCCTACGATGGTTCGAGACTGTCTAGGGGAGCGTTGATCCGTGTCGATTCTGGAAAAGGTCCTTAACGCGGGCGAGGGCCGCATGGTGCGCCGGCTCAAGGCCATCGCCAATGCCGTCACCTCGATCGAGGACGACTACGTCAACCTCACCGACGAGGAGCTGGCCGGCATGACCGAGCAGTTCCGCGAGCGGCTCGCCGACGGGGAGACCCTCGACGACCTGCTGCCGGAGGCGTTCGCGGTGGCCCGCGAGGCGGCCGCCCGGGTGCTCGGCCAGCGGCCGTACGACGTCCAGGTGATGGGCGGCGCGGCGCTGCACTTCGGCAACATCGCCGAGATGAAGACCGGTGAGGGCAAGACGCTGACCTCGGTCATGGCCGTCTACCTCAACGCGCTGTCCGGCAAGGGCGTGCACGTGATCACGGTCAACGACTACCTCGCCCAGCGTGACGCGGCGTGGATGGGTCGGGTGCACGAGTTCCTCGGGCTGACCGTCGGCGTGGTGCTGCCCAACCGGCCGGCCACCGAGCACAAGGCCGCCTACGAGTGCGACATCACCTACGGCACCAACAACGAGTTCGGCTTCGACTACCTGCGCGACAACATGGCGTGGTCGAAGGATGAGCTGGTGCAGCGCGGCCACAACTTCGCCGTGGTCGACGAGGTCGACTCCATCCTGATCGACGAGGCCCGCACCCCGCTGATCATCTCCGGCCCGGCCGAGCACTCGGCCCGCTGGTACGGCGAGTTCGCCGGAGTGGTGGCCCGGCTCCAGCCCGGCACCGACGGCGAGGGCGACTACGAGGTCGACCACTCCAAGCGCACCATCGCGGTGACCGAGCGGGGTGTCGCCAAGGTCGAGGACCGGCTCGGCATCGACAACCTGTACGAGTCGGTGAACACGCCGCTGGTCGGCTACCTCAACAACGCCATCAAGGCCAAGGAGCTCTACAAGCGCGACAAGGACTACATCGTCAGCGACGGTGAGGTCCTGATCGTCGACGAGTTCACCGGTCGCATCCTGCACGGCCGTCGCTACAACGAGGGCATGCACCAGGCGATCGAGGCCAAGGAGGGGGTGGAGATCAAGCAGGAGAACCAGACTCTTGCCACCATCACCCTGCAGAACTACTTCCGCCTCTACGAGAAGCTGTCCGGGATGACCGGTACGGCGCAGACCGAGGCGAGCGAGTTCAACAAGGTCTACAAGGTCGGCGTCGTGACGATCCCGACCCACCGTCCGATGGTCCGCGAGGACCGGCCGGACGTGATCTACAAGACCGAGAAGGCCAAGTTCAACGCCGTCATCGAGGACATCGCCGAGCGGCACCACCTGGGTCAGCCGGTGCTTGTCGGCACCGTCTCGGTGGAAAACTCCGAGATCCTCTCCCAGTTGCTGCGCCGCCGGGGCATCCCGCACAACGTGCTGAACGCCAAGTTCCACGCGCGGGAGGCCGAGATCGTCGCCCAGGCCGGGCGTAAGGGCGCGGTCACCGTGGCCACGAACATGGCCGGCCGCGGCACCGACATCCTGCTCGGCGGCAACGCCGAGTTCCTCGCCGCGAACGAGCTGCGCCAGCGCGGGCTCGACCCGCTGGAAAACGAGGAGGAGTACGCCAAGGCGATGGAGGAGGTCCTGCCCACGTGGAAGCAGGCCTGCGACGCCGAGGCGGACGAGGTCTCTGCCGCCGGTGGCCTCTACGTGCTGGGCACCGAGCGGCACGAGTCCCGGCGGATCGACAACCAGCTGCGCGGTCGCGCCGGCCGGCAGGGTGACCCGGGCGAGTCCCGTTTCTACCTGTCCCTGCAGGACGAGCTGATGCGGCGGTTCCGGGCCGGGGCGGTCGAGGCGGTGATGGAGCGCTTCAACATCCCGGAGGACGTGCCCATCGAGTCGAAGATGGTCACCCGGCAGATCAAGAGCGCCCAGGCTCAGATCGAGGGCCAGAACGCCGAGATCCGCAAGAACGTGCTGAAGTACGACGAGGTGCTCAACAAGCAGCGCCAGGTCGTCTACGCCGAGCGGCTCCGGGTGCTCAACGGCGAGGACCTCTCCGACCAGGTGCGCAACATGATCGACGACACCGTCGAGGCGTACGTGCGGGGGGCCACCTCCGAGGGCTACGGCGAGGACTGGGATCTCGAGCAGCTCTGGTCCAGCCTGAAGCAGCTCTACCCGGTCGGCATGACGATCGAGGAGCTGGAGGAGGAGGCCGGCGGCTCGCGGGCCGGCATGGACGCCGACTTCCTCGTCGCCCGCCTCAAGGACGACGCCAACGCCGCGTACGACAGGCGCGAGGAAGACCTCGGCACCGAGGGGGTACGTCAGCTCGAGCGGATGGTGCTGCTCCAGGTCATCGACCGCAAGTGGCGCGAGCACCTCTACGAGATGGACTACCTCCAGGAGGGCATCAACCTCCGGGCGTACGCCCAGCGCGACCCGGTGGTGGAATACCAGCGCGAGGGCTTCGACATGTTCGCCACCATGATGGAGGGCATCAAGGAGGAGACTGTCGGCTTCCTCTACAACATCGACGTCCAGGTGACCGAACCGGAGCCGGAGGCGGGGGCCGACGAGGTCGCGCTTCTCGACAAGCCGGTCGAGATCCGGGCCAAGGGCCTCAACCAGGCGCCGCGGCGGCAGGGCCTGCAATACTCCGCGCCCACCATCGACGGTGAGGCGAGCCCGGGCGCTCCCGTCATCGAGCAGGCCGAGCAGCAGGCCCCGGCACTCGGTGTGGGCCGACCGGCCCCGGGCGCTCCGGCGGCACCGGGCCGGACCGCCCCGTCCGCCCCGCAGCGTCCGGCCGCCGGGCTCCGCGGCCCGGCCGTTCCGTCGGCCGCCTCCCGTCGGCCGGCAGCGAACCAGGCGGAGGCGAGCAACGGCCCGTCCCGCAACGCGCCGTGCCCGTGTGGCTCGGGCCGCAAGTACAAGCGCTGCCACGGTGCCCCCAACGGCGGCAACTGACCGCCCGACAGCACCTGACCGACACGGGTCCCGGCCGAACAGGCCGGGACCCGTTCGGCGTCCCCGCCCCTCCTCGATGGGGGCGCGGGATGTGGGGTCTCGCGGCGCTGGGGTCCGCGCGGTCGGGGGGTCGCGTGGCGAGGGGGTCTCGCGGCGCGGGGTCGCGTGGTGTGGAGTTGCGCGGCGTGGGGGTCGCGCGATCGGCTGTGGTCAGAGGATGTGCAGGGCCGTGCAGAGCCAGCGGCCCCGGCGATGCTCCAGCCGGAGTGCCATCGCCCAGCTCCGACCGCCCGCACCGGTGAGGACGGCCGCTGCCTCCACCGCCGCTTCCCGGGGCTCGCAGACACGCAGCCGGAGCAGCCGGGCCAACGGCCGGCCGGCTCGGCGGCGAGGTGACCCGGCCCGCCCGGAGGTGCGGACCGACTCGGTGAGCAAATCACCCGCTCGGGCCAACTCGGTCAGCAGATCATCTGCTCGGACCGGGTCGAGCAGTGCCCGTACCTGCGCCGGCGAACGGTAGCCGTTGATCACTTCGAGGCAACTGCCGACGAACCGATGGGCGGCTCGGGTGGCTTCCGGGGCGGTCGCCGGCGGTGCCGGCGTGACCGGGTGGGTGGTGGACCGGCTGGGCGCGGCGCGGAGGGCGGCCCGGCGTTGTGCTGGCCGGATCGGGTCTGGGCGGGTCGGGTCTGGGCGGGTCGAGGCGAACAGGTCGAGGGCGAGCTGACCGTGGGTCGGCGCCGGCCAGTATGACCCGTCGATCTCGTCGACGTATGGCGGGTCGACGGGCGGGACGGGGCGCAGCCGCACGGCTGGCCGGGAGGGTCCCTGTCGCGCCTGGCTCATCCTGCCCCCTTGATCCTGCGTTTGCCTTCGTTTGCCTCCGACACCGTCGAGTCTGGACGACAGAGCGGCATCGGTCAATGGCTGGCGGAGCAACCCGCCCGTCGCGCAGCCTGATCCACTCGGTTATGCCAATAACGCGGTGTCCAAGCCGCCGCGTCACCCCCAGTTCCGTGATTCGGAGTTGATCACGCGAAGTGGTGGGGTGGATGGCCCGACTATCGCGAGGGCGAGTCGACCTGGCTGGGGCTGGGGCGGCGGGGGTTGTGCTGCGCCGAGGGCGGGTGGTGCCGGGTTGGGGTACCCGCTACTCCGGCTCGCGGTCAACCAGGGGGTTGCTCTGCACCCAGTCGGCGGTTTCCTGATATTTGCGAGTTATGTACTCTTCCAGGCGCTTGCGCTCGACGCGCCACTGACCTCGTCCACCAATCTTGATCGCCGGCAGTTCACCGCTGCGCACCATGTGGTAGACCTGCGAGTCCGACACGTTCAGCTCGGTGGCGACGTCGGAGAGCAGCAGGAACCGTGGCTCCACAGGAACTCCCGGGGTTGAGGTCGTTTGGCTTAGTTTGCCACCGACAGCCCAGACGGCCCAGCAACTGGCCGGTCCGACGGGAGGTCGGACACACCGGGCGGGAGCTTCCGCCGGCCGGAGTCGGGGTGTATGACGGTCACGGCGTGCGGAATGATCTGCGCCCGTGCCGGCGGACGTCGGCGCGGGACGAGGCGGGGGAGACGACCGGTGACCGATGAACGTGTCCGGGTGTACGTGCCGGCGACCGTACCGATGCTGGCCCGACTGCGCGCGGAAGGGCTTGTCGCCGAGCAGGTGCACGCGGTGACCCCGGCGCTGCGCGAGTGGTACGCCGAGGGTGACGAGGAGGAGTTGGAGTACGTCGCGTTCACCCGGGCCGCCCAGGAGTCGCTGCACCTGCTCCGGGCCGACCCGACCGCTCCCCGCCGGCGCGTCGTCGTCTCGGTCGACCTGCCGGCGAGCGCGGTCGGGCGGGGCGACGGTGAGTTGGGTTCCAGCACCGTGACGTTGGCCGAGGCCGTGCCGGTGGGTGCCGTCGCGGCCCTGCACGTGGACGGCGCGGACGCGGTCGAGGAGGTCGCCGCGGCGGCCGAGGTGGTGGCCGAGGCGGCCGCCGGCGATCCCGACGCCCAGTTCACCGTCGACGGCGCGGAGGACCACGAACTGGAGTGGTACGACGTGACGGAGCTGGACCTGCTGCTACACGCGGCCGGCTGAGCCGGCCGCCAGGACGCCTGCCGCCGCGCCGAACGCCGGCTGGCGCGAGCCGGGCGTCATTCGCCGCACGGTGTCAGCGGGCCGGATCCGCCTTGGCCGGGTCGGCGTCGAACGCCTCGGCCGGGTCGAACGCCTCGGCCGGGTCCGGCTCGTCGTCCTCCGGGTCGGCCTGGTTCGTGACGGTGTCCGGGTTGGCGGCTGGTTCGTCGTCGTCGGTCTGGGCCGGGCCGAGCGTGCGGCCGAACGCGACAAGCGCGGTCAGCGCCCCCACGAAGAGCACCCAGATCCCGTTGTCCACCCGCGAGGTGCCCAGCGAGGTCTGCGCCACCGCGTCCGCCTCGCTGAGTGCGCTGGCCAGATCGAGCAGTGACCGGCCGCCGACTCGGATGATCACCTCGGCGAGCAGCAGCAGCAGTCCCGGCCCGGCGCCGGCGAGCAGGTACGCCGGCCAGCGCAGCGCCACAGCGGCAGGATCGCGGCGAACCGCCCGCCGCCGCGCCCAGCTCAGGTAACCGAAGGCGAGCAGCCCGGCGAGCAGCCCTGCGACGAGCGACTCGGTCCGGGACACCCACTTGGCCGCGTCGACCACCGACTGTTGGCTGTCGCCGGCCCCGAAGAGGTCGAACAGCGGGTCCCGGGCCTGGCTGAACGCGACCACGAAGACAAGCGTGCTCAGTGCGGCGGTCACTACCGCACCGACCGCCGGGGCGGTCCGCGCGGCGGCCACCGCGCCACCGATGATCGCGGCGGCCGCGGTGGTGCCGGCGATCACGTTTGTGATCGAGGTGTCGGAGTAGGTGAGGTTGATGGCAATCGCCGCCGCCAGCCCGACGAGCATTCCGCCGCCGATCGCCCCGGCGAAGCGCAGGGTGGCCCAGTCGCCGTACCGGCGGGCCAGCAGGTTGCCGCCGGCCAGCGCGACGGCCGCCCCGCACACGAGCGCGGCCGAGATCACGCCGGGCAGGGCGAACGCGGAGAGACTGATCGCGGTCACCCCGGCCGCCGCCGAGCTGATGGCCTGCCGGGTGGACCAGAGCATGGCGGCCAGCCAGCCGAGGGCCAGCAGCGCGAGCACCGCCGCGCCGGGCGCGGGCAGCGGCCGGCTGCTCGGGCTTGCCGCGGCGGCCGCCGGCTCGTGCGACTCCGCGGCCGGGACGCGGCCGGGCTGCTTGGTCATCGTCTCCCCTTCGAGGCGGCAGGTCACCGACCATTCAGGGTACGCGGCTCCGCTGGGCGTGCCGCCGCCGCGCACGACGGCGACACCGGCGGCCCAACCGGTCCCGCCGAGGCCCAGCCCGGCGCGGAGTGGGGCCCGTGCGAAGCGCGGCACGGCTCTGCGCGCGGCGCGCGGCACGGCTCAGCGCGCGGCGCGCGGCACGGCTCTGCGCGCGGCGCGGTGCCAGAGCACCGCCCGACGCGGGGGTGAGGTGGGGCGCGGGAGGCGTGCGGGTTGCCGGATCGAACCCGGTCGGTAAGGGGAGGAGGGGTGGGCCGGTCCTTGGTGGAAGGTGATGGCGGAGGCAGGGTGCGCAGCCCTTCGTGGGAGAATTACGGGAGGTCCCGCCGCTGCTCGGCCCTCCCGTGCGGCGACAGGTGTCCGGCCGCCCGGTCGGTGCCCGCGGGTCCGGTTTCGCCACTGCTGTCGAGATCGCCAGGAGCCTTGATGGATGCCGTGTTCTCCGTTCCCGAGCCGCGCAACGAGCCGGTTCGCAACTACGAGCCGGGCAGCCCCGACCGGGACCGGCTCCAGCGGCGGCTGACCGAGCTCGCCGCCGAGCGCATCGACCTGCCGATGACCATCGGCGGTGAGCAGCGGATGGCCGGCGGTGATCCGATCGACGTGGTGCAGCCGCACCGGCACGCGCACGTGCTGGGCGTGACCGGGCACGCCACCCACGACGACGCGCGCGCCGCGGTCAAGGCGGCCAAGGATGCCGCTCCGATGTGGCGTGCGTTGCCCTTCGAGGAGCGGGCGGCGATCTTCCTGCGCGCCGCCGAGCTGCTCGCCGGCCCGTGGCGCGACACCCTCAACGCCGCCACCATGCTCGGCCAGTCGAAGACCGCGATCCAGGCGGAGATCGACGCGGCGTGCGAGTTCATCGACTTCCTGCGGTTCAACGTGCACTTCGCGCGTCGCCTGCTGGAGGAGCAGCCGGCGTCCTCGCCCGGCGTCTGGAACCGCTTCGACCACCGCCCGCTGGAGGGCTTCGTCTACGCGGTCACCCCGTTCAACTTCACCGCCATCGCCGGCAACCTGCCGTCGGCGCCGGCCCTGCTGGGCAACACGGTGGTCTGGAAGCCGGGTCCGACCCAGCAGTTCGCCGCGCACTTCACCATGCGGCTGTTCGAGGCCGCCGGCCTCCCGCCCGGCGTGATCAACATGGTCACCGGCCGGGGCGAGGAGGTCTCCGACGTGGTGCTCGCCGACCCGGACCTGGCCGGCATCCACTTCACCGGCTCGACGAAGGTCTTCCAGCAGTTGTGGCGGACCGTTGGCGACAACATCTCCCGTTACCGGGGCTACCCGCGTCTCGTCGGCGAGACCGGCGGCAAGGACTTCGTGGTCGCGCACCCGAGCGCCGACGTGGACGCCCTGCACACCGCGCTGATCCGTGGCGCGTTCGAATACCAGGGCCAGAAGTGCTCGGCGGCCTCGCGGGCGTACGTGCCGCGCTCGATCTGGGAGGGTGGGCTGCGTGACCGGCTCGCCGCCACCGCCGACTCGCTCACCTACGGGGACGTGACCGACTTCGGCAACTTCGGTGGCGCGGTGATCGACGACAGGGCGTTCGCCCGGCACACCGCCGCGCTGGAGCTGATCGGCGGCGACGACTCCTGCCGGGTGCTGGCCGGTGGCACCGCCGACGACTCGGTCGGCTACTTCGTCCGGCCGACGCTCTTCGAGTGCGGCGATGCCGCCCACGAGACCTTCACCACCGAATACTTCGGGCCGATCCTGGGCGTGCACGTGTTCGACGACGCCCGGTTCGACGACGTGGTCGCGCAGGCCGAGTCGATCGCCCCGTACGCGCTGACCGGCTCGGTGTTCGCCACCGATCGCCGGGTGGTCGACGCGGTCGCGGAGCGCATGCGGTACGCGGCGGGCAACTTCTACATCAACGACAAGCCGACCGGCGCGGTGGTGGGGCAGCAGCCGTTCGGCGGCGCCCGGGCCAGCGGCACCAACGACAAGGCGGGCTCCTGGCTCAATCTGGTCCGCTGGGTGTCGCCGCGGACGATCAAGGAGACCTTCGTGCCGCCGACCGACCACACGTACCCCCACATGGGCTGACCTGCGGCGACGACCCGCCGGCGGCGCGCGCCGCCGCCGGTGGGTCGGCCGGGGCCGCGATCCATCGATAGTCCTCAACGGACAGTCTGCCGCCGACAGTGCACTTAGGAAGTCCTGTTGGGTGGCAAACCGGCAAATCCTGGACGCCGGGTGCGCAAAGTGGCAGCGTAGGGGGCATGGCGGATTCCGGAGTCAACCCTACGGCGGCGGCCCTGCTCGGCCTCCTCCACGAGGGCCCGATGACAGGTGGTCAGTTGATGGCCGCTGCTGAGCGCCGTCTGGCGCCGTACTGGTCGATGACGCGCAGTCAGGTCTACCGCGAGTTGCCGGTGCTGGCCGAGCGGGGTTTCGTGCGGCTCGGGAAGCCGGGGCCGCGGATGAGCCAGCCGTACGCGCTCACCGCCAGCGGGAAACGGACATTTTCCCGCTGGTTGGCCGAGAATCCGGGGCGGGACACCATCCGCAACCCGATAGCGCTGCGGATGGCGTTCGGCAACCTGCACTCCGCCAGCCAGCTGAAGGGCCTGTACGCCTCGGCCAACGGATACCACACCGAGGCCCTCGCCCAGGTCCGCGAGCAGGTGAAGAACGCCAAACGGGATGGGGAGACGTACGACGCCAGCGCGCTGGAGTTCGCCGTCGCCTATCACCGGGCTGCCCTGTCCTGGTTGAAGACCGCTCCGGTCGGGTGATCTCCGCCCGCGTCGCCCGGCGGGTCCGTGCTGCTCGGCGCGGGGTGGCGGAGTGTCGCTTTCGCGCCGGACCGCGGGGCTCGCAAGCTCAATCGTCGTTCGCGCAGTACGCTTACCTGTCGTGACCGCTGCCGATTACGCCGAACAGCTCAAGGAACTCGACGCGACCCTGCGAAACATCGAGGCCGTCCTCAACCTCGACCGACTCTACGAGGACAAGGCGCGCCTGGAGCAGGAGGCCTCGGCCCCCGACCTGTGGGACGACCAGGCCAAGGCTCAGCAGGTGACCTCGCAGCTGTCGTACGTCAACGGCGAGATCAGCAAGCTGGGCAGCCTCCGGTCCGGCCTCGACGACGCCCAGGTGCTGTTGGAGCTGGCCGAGGCCGAGGCCGACCCGGGCGTGCTGACCGAGGTCGAGTCGGAGATCACCGGGTTGACGAAGGCCATCCAGGAGATGGAGGTCCGCACCCTGCTCTCCGGCGAGTACGACTCCCGGGAGGCGTTGATCGCCATCCGCGCGGGCGCCGGTGGCGTGGACGCCGCGGACTTCGCCGAGATGCTGCTGCGGATGTACCTGCGCTGGGCGGAGCGGCACGGCTACCCGACCGAGGTCTACGAGACCTCCTACGCCGAGGAGGCGGGTCTGAAGTCGGCCACCTTCGCGGTCAAGGTGCCCTACGCGTACGGCACGCTCAGCGTCGAGTCCGGCACCCACCGGTTGGTCCGGATCAGCCCGTTCGACAACCAGGGCCGCCGGCAGACCAGCTTCGCGGGCGTCGAGGTCCTGCCGGTCACCGAGCAGACCGACCACATCGACATCCCGGAGAACGAGGTACGCGTCGACGTCTACCGTTCCTCCGGTCCCGGTGGGCAGAGCGTCAACACCACCGACTCGGCGGTCCGGTTGACCCACGTCCCGACCGGCATCGTGGTCACCTGTCAGAACGAGAAGTCCCAACTGCAGAACAAGGCCTCCGCGCTGCGGGTGCTCCAGGCCCGGCTGCTGGAGCGCAAGCGCCAGGAGGAGCAGGCCAAGCTCGAGGGGCTCAAGGAGAACGCCGCCGGTTCGTGGGGCGACCAGATGCGCTCCTACGTCCTGCACCCGTATCAGATGGTGAAGGATCTCCGAACCGAGCAGGAGACCGGCAATCCGAGCGCGGTGTTCGACGGCGATCTGGACGGTTTCATCGAGGCCGGCATCCGTTGGCGTAAGCAGCGGCAACTCGCCGGCGACGGAGCGTAACGACACGCGGGCGGAACGCGTCGTCGATCTCCAGGTAGAGGCCTGATTCGACGACTCGTGCCGGATCGGCGGGGCGTGGGGCTTGGCTCAGTTGTTACACCGCGTAGACTCACCACCCGTGATTCAGCTTGAGCAAGTGACGAAGACGTACCCGAAGGCGTCCCGGCCTTCGCTCGACAACGTGTCCGTCTCGATCGAGAAGGGCGAGTTCGTCTTCTTCATCGGTCCATCCGGCTCCGGCAAGTCCACAATCATCAAGATGCTGCTGCACGAGGTCGCCCCCAACAAGGGCCGCGTCGTCGTCAACGGCAAGGACGTCACGTCGATGCGTTCCTGGAAGCGACCCCACTTCCGGCGCTCGATCGGCTGTGTCTTCCAGGACTTCCGGCTGCTGCCGAACCGCACCGCGTACGAGAACGTGGCGTTCGCCCTCGAGGTGATCGGCAAGACCAAGGCGGTTGCCCGCCGGGTCGTGCCGGAGGTGCTGGAGCTGGTCGGGCTCGGTGGCAAGGAGCACCGCTACCCGCACGAGCTCTCCGGTGGTGAGCAGCAGCGGGTCGCCGTCGCTCGGGCGTTCGTGAACCGTCCGCTGATCCTGCTGGCGGACGAGCCCACCGGAAACCTGGACCCGGACACCTCGATCGAGATCATGCGCCTGCTGGACCGGATCAACCGCACCGGCACGACCGTCGTGATGGTCACCCACGACTCCAACATCGTCAACCAGATGCGCCGCCGCGTCGTCGAGATCGAGAGCGGTCGTATCGTGCGTGACCAGGCCCGCGGCGTTTACGGGTGAGCCGGCTCTCCACCCCTGCGCAGCCTGACGACGAACACTTCATGCCGGAGACCCGGAGGAAATCCCGATGCGCGTGAAATACGTCCTGTCCGAGGTACTGGTCGGACTGTGGCGCAACGTGACCATGTCCATCGCGATGATCATCACGATGGCGGTCTCGCTGACCATGCTCGGCGCCAGCGGTCTCATGTACCGCCAGGTCGACGACATGAAGGTCACCTACTACAAGAACATCCAAGTCTCGATCTTCTTGAAGCAGGAAGTGAGCGAGCAGGAGCGCACCGACCTCAACGCCAAGCTCGACAGCGACCCCCTGGTCAAGGATGTCGTCTACGTCAACAAGGACGAGGCGTACAAGAAGTTCAAGGTCATGTACCAGGACGCGCCCGACCTGGTCAACGTGGTCAAGCCCGACCAGCTGCCCGAGTCGTTCCGGCTCACGCTCAACAACCCGGAGCAGTACCGGGACATCTACGAGCAGTACAAGAACAGCGCGGGTGTCGACGAGATCATCGACCAGAGTCGACTGCTCGACAAGATCTTCGACATCCTCACCTCGATCCAGAACATCGCCCTGGCTGCCGCCATCGTGATGGCGATCGCCGCCCTGCTGCTGGTCGCGAACACCATCCAGGTCGCCGCGTACAGCAAGCGGCGTGAGGTGGCGGTCATGAAGCTGGTCGGCGCGTCCAACTGGTTCATCCAGGCGCCGTTCGTGCTGGAGGCCGTGGTCGCCGGTCTGATCGGCTCGCTGCTCGGCCTGGTGGCATTGGTCGCGGCGAAGTATCTGCTCTTCGACCGCTCGTTGAGCGCGCTGCAGGGCCTGCTCTCCCCGATCTCGTGGGGCGACATCCTCGTCATCTTCCCGCTGATGGCCGGCGTCGGTGGCCTGATCAGCGCGGGCACCGCCTGGATCACCCTGCGCTTCTACCTGCGGGTCTAGGGTCGTCCCGTCTCCTCAAGGACCCTCTCGCCGCCGGAAATAAACGGCGCGGGAGGGTCCTTGTGATTCGGGTAGCATGATCGGTTGTCCGGCCGAGGTGAGTTCGGCGCGCGGGCAGCGGAGGAGAGGGGGTGGCACCGATGCCACGGGAAAAGGGGCGCAAGGTGGTCGCCTCCAACAAGAAGGCACGCCACGACTACGCCATCCTCGACACGTACGAGGCCGGCATGGCGTTGACCGGGACCGAGGTCAAGTCGCTGCGGGCGGGGCGGGCGTCGCTTGTCGACGCGTTCGCCCAGGAGCGGGACGGCGAGCTGTTCCTGCACGCCATGCACATCCCGGAGTACACGCAGGGCACCTGGACCAACCATGAGCCCCGGCGTACCCGCAAGCTGTTGCTCAACCGGGTCGAGATCGACAAGCTCGTCGGCAAGACCCGCGAGGGTGGTCTGACGATCGTTCCGTTGCAGGTCTACTTCTCCGACGGCTGGGCCAAGGTCGAGATCGCCCTGGCCAAGGGCAAGAAGTCGTACGACAAGCGCCAGGACCTCGCCAAGCGGGACGCGGACCGGGAGATCGCCCGGGTGTCGGGTCGACGCGGCAAGGGAATGGACGACTAGTTCATCCTTTTCGTCCGGGTCGGCGTGCCGGCCCGGGGCTCGGGATGAAAGCTGTTGCGGGAGGCGTTAGTCTTGTCAGTGCCGCCACATCGGTGGCCTGTCGAGGGGGTGACTGGTTTCGACTTCGTACGCAGCGACAGGGGAAGCGAGCCGAGGAAGCCGACGTCGTCTCGAGAATCGGTCGTCGGAACTTTATAAGCGCCAATAACAATCGCGCTGACTTCGCTCTCGCCGCCTGAGGCGAGTAGCTAAGTCTGTCGGTCTGGGAACGCCTTCGTCCCAGTAGCCGGCATCAGCTAGGAGGCTGGCCAACCGGACCCGGTCGCGGGGTCCGTGCGGCGAGATTAATCAGCGACTGGGCCCGTCACACCAACTTGCTCGCGTGAGCGGTGGGGCCGAGTAGAGGCACAGCGAGCTGCGCTCGGAGAAGCCCTGACAAACCGGCGAAGGACCCGGGTTCGATTCCCGGCACCTCCACCACCTCGAGCGAAGCGCCCCGGCCCACCAGCCGGGGCGCTTCGTCGTGTACGCGGGTTCGCCTACGCTGCCCCCTGTGACGAACCAGGAGCTGCGCCTGTCGGTGGGTGCCTCACCCGCGCAGCGCACGTGGGCGGTGGTGGTGGGCGTCTTCATCACCGCCGTCGCGTCGGCATTCGTGGTGCTGCCGCTGATCGCCGGCGGCGTGCTGGGCCGGCTGTCCGGCCCGGGTGACCCGTTCTCCTCCTATGAGGAGGCCCGCGACCTGCCGCCGGGGATGCTGCCACCCGCGCTGCGGGACGGCGGCGCGGAACAGGCCGGACCGAGCCCGTTCATCGGGCTCTGCGGCCTGCCGTTCGTCCTGCTCGGCATCTACCTCGTGCTGCGGGTGCTCCGCACGGCCGCCTGGCTGGACGGCAGCCACGTCCGGGTCCGGGGCGCGCTTCGGACCCGCCGCGTCGACCTCGCCACCGCCCGGATCGACGCCGCGGCGCTGTCGGATCGGGAGGCAGCGGACGACTTTCCGGCGGATCGGCGACGGGCGCCCGCCATCATCGCGACCGACCACCCGGAAGGACGGCGAGTCACCGTCCCGTTGCAGGGAATGGGGCTGACCAGCCTCCCCCCGTCCGAGTTGCGCGCGCTGGCCGACGCGATCACGACGGGCCGTCCCGTCGACGGTCGGGACGGCGACGCGCACGCCGTCGCCCGCCAACTGCGCCGCCTCGCGGAGCACCCCCAGCTCGGCTGAGCCGCGGTATCCGCTCCCACTGGGACGTGCGGGACTCCTGAGACCGATGGGGCAGATGAGCATCCCCCGGGGCCTTTACAGGCCCGGCCGGGCGGGCTCACCATCGCGGTATGGGGTAGCAGCACAGCGCGGGAGGTGCCATGGTCACCGGTCCGGTCCAGCAGTCGTCACTCGTCGCCCGGCCGTCCGCCGCACCGCACCACCCCATCGGGCTGCCCGGTGAGCCACGCCCGGCCGGGCTGGCCGGAGACGTCCACGCGTTCGGCCGCGCCGTCACCGTGCCCCCCACCGAGCCGCGCTGGCGGGAAGAGATCCTGCACCGGCTGCGTCCGGTGGGGCACGGGTTCGCCGAACACGTCCGCGCCACCGAGGGCCCGGGTGGCCTCTACCGGGAGTTGCTCACCCAGTCGCCACGGCTGCACCACGGGGTGCGGGTGCTGACCCGGGAGCACGCGGGGATCATCGCGGCGATCCTCGCCGTCCAGCGGGTCGCCGAGCGGCCCGAGGTCGATCCCGACGAGCTGCGGCACCGGGCCGGGCACCTGCTGCGGAGGTTGGCGCGGCATCGGCGGCGCGGCGCCGACCTGCTCTGGGAGGCGTACCAGACGGACCTGGGCGGCGAAACCTGAGCAGTCGACCGGGAACCGGGGGGTCGGCGGTGGCGTCGAACCGTACATGCGTCGACCAGCCCTGCTGCTCGTACTCCCGTTGCTGTTCACGGCGGGCTGCGCCGCGCCCGTCGCGGATCCGGCCGGCGGACCCCGCAGCCCGTCGTCCCACGCGCAGGCGTTCGAGAAGCGGGCCGCGGAGGTGGCCGGGGCGTGGCGACCCGGCCCCGACTGGAGCACGGGGTACGTCCCGCTGGAGGGGCCCACCGTGCTCACCGGTGACCCGCGCTTCACCCCCGACACCGAGGCCGCCTACCTGGCCGGGTGGTACCGGGCGTCTGTCGCGATACCGCCAACCCGGGTCGGCGCCGAGATCCGCTTCCCGGACGGACGGCTGACGCTGCCGCTGGTCAGCGCCGCCGAGGCGTACCGGCAACTGGACCAGGGTGATCCGCTGCCCTGCCCGGGGCGACCCAAGCGGACCGGCCGGCCGACCCCCGGCGGCCCCACAGTCGAACCAGGGCCGGACGGATGGGCCACAAGCAGTGCGACGCAGACGGCCTGTCTCTCGCTCACCGTCACCGCTGTCACGTTCGGTGCCGTGCCGGTCCGCACGAGCCGGGGTACGGCGCAGGTCCCGGCCTGGCTGTTCACCATCAAGGAACTGGCCACCCCGGTGGCCCGGCTCGCCGTCGCGCCGACCGCGGTCACGCCCGTTCCCGAACCCTCCGCACCGGCCCGTCCGCTGGCCGACGGTCTGGTGGGCGCCCAGAACATCCAGGCGGTCGACGATGCCCGGATGACCGTGCGGCTCGGCGTCGGCGCCTGCGACACCGGCATCACGCCGCTGGTGTGGGAACGGCCGGACGTCGTGGTGGTCGGCGGCAGCGTCACCCGGGCCACCGGCGAATGCATCGCCGTGCTCAAGCTGGAACCGGTCGCCGTCACCCTGGGCGCGCCGCTGGGCGCCCGGCCGGTCCTGGATGTCGCCACCGGAGCACCCCTGTCGATCGCCCCACGCTGACCGGGCGGCACCGGAGCCGACGGGCCGGTTCAGAGGATGCTGGGCACGTCGGTGCTGATCGGCACCGGCAGCACTGTCGGCCCTTCGGCACCCAGCCCGGTGGCGAGCGCCGCGCCGAGCTCATCGGGCGTCTGAACCACCTCGGTGAAGCAGCCGTAGCCGGCGGCGATCGCGACGATGTCCAACCCCGGCAGGTCCAGGCCGGGCACCCCGGGAGTGTCCTTCAGCTCGGCGAACGCCTTCAGGATCGCGTACTGCTGATTGACCGGGACGACGACCACGAGCGGCAGTGCGAGACGCGCGGCGGTCCACAGCGCCTGCACGGAGTAGTGGAACGAGCCGTCGCCGATGACCGCCACCACCGGACGACCGCGCCCGGTGTCCCGCTCGGCGAGCGCCACCCCGACCGCGGCCGGCAGGCCGTAGCCGAGGCCGCCGCTGGCCATCGTGAAGTACGACGCCGGGCGGCTGATCCGCAACTGCCGGCGCAGTGCGGACAGATTGGACGGTGACTCCTGCACCAGCACGCCGTCCGCCGGCCAGTGCGCGGCCAGCCCGGCGAACAGGGCGTCGGCGCTCAGCGGGGAGGTGATCTCCGGCCGGGTCGGTGCGTCCCGGGGTGCGGGCGGTGGCCGGTCGGCCGGCGGCACCCGGTCCAGCAGCGCGGCGAGGGTCAGCCCCGGGTCGCCGAGCAGGCTGTCCCCGACCGGTGCGCGCGCGGCCTCGTCGGGGTCGTCGGTGACGTGCAGCAGCCGGGCGCCGTCCGGTAGGTGGCCCCCCGGCACGTAGGGGTAGTAGCGGAACACCGGAGCGCCGACGACGAGCACGGTGTCGTGGCCGCGCAGCGCCTCGGCGAGCGGACCGATCGCGTACGGGAGCACCCCGCGAAAGTGCGGGTGGTCCTCCGGGAACACGGCGCGTTCGGGTGCGGGAGCCGACCAGACCGGTGCGGCCAGTCGCTCGGCGAGCGCGACGGCGGTCGGCCAGCTACCGGAGCGGTCCACCCCCGGCCCGTACACCAGCACGGGGTTGTCGCTGCCGGCCAGGACCCGGGCGAACTCGTCGAGCCGTTGCGGGTCCGGCGCGAACCGGGTGGCCACCGTTCGCGGCGCGGGCAGCGGGTCGGCCGGCTGGGCCCAGTCGTCCATCGGCAGGGAGAGGAAGACCGGCCCGGCCGGTGGCTGCACCGCCGTCGCGTACGCCCGCAGCACCGCCGCGGGGATGTCCTGCGCCCGGGCCGGCTCGTAGGCCCACTTGACGTACGGCTGTGGCAGCTCGGTGGGCCGGCGGCTGGCCAGTCGGGGTTCGAGCAGCAGCATCTCCCGGGTCTGCTGGCCGGCCGTGACGATCAGCGGCGTCTTGTTGTGCCAGGCGGTGACCAGGTTGCCCATGCCGTTGCCGGTGCCCGGGGCGGTGTGCAGGTTGACGTGGGCGGCTGTCCCGTTGGCCTGGGCGTAGCCGTCGGCCATCGCGACAGCCGTCGCCTCCTGGAGCGCGTGGACGTAGTGGAAGTCGGCGGGGAAGTTCTGCAGGAACGGCTCCTCCGTCGAGCCCGGGTTGCCGAAGACGGTGGTCATGCCGAGGGTGCGGAGCACGTCGTACGTCGCGTCCCGGACCGTTGCCATCGCCACCCGCCTCCGTGTCGCGGGAGGGACGACAGCAGTCGTCCCTCCCGATCAGCCGAATCTATCGGGATGTGACGGACCTTTCGGCTGTTTCCCGCGGGCTCCTCCGGCCAGCCGCGCCCGTGCCTGGTCAGGGCATGGGCGCGAACAGCGAGCTGTCTTAACTGTCAGCTCACCTGCCGGTCAGCCCTTAGCCAGCACCCGGGACGCAGGCTATGGTGCCAGGCATGGCGTTGACAGCACGGCTGATCTCGATGCACCGGGCGGATCCGGCAGATGGCCGATCCGCGGCGCGGGCTCACGGTTGACGGGTGTGTGGGATGCAGGGAGAGGGTCAGGCGATCGGCGGACGAGCGATGGAGTCGATGACCGGGCGGCTACTGGTCGCGACTCCGGCGCTCAAGGACCCGAACTTCGACCGTACGGTGGTGCTGCTTGTCGCCCACGAGCCGGGCGGCGCGCTCGGCGTGGTGCTGAACCGGGCCACCGAGGTGCCGGTCGCCGAGGTGCTCGGTGACTGGAGCGACCTGGCCCGCTACCCGGCGGTGCTCTTCGAGGGCGGTCCGGTGCAGCCCGACTCGGCCATCTGCCTGGCCCGCATGCGGCACCCCATGCGCCGGCTGAAGGGCTTCCACCAGGTCTCCGGCGCGGTCGGCACGATCGACCTCTCGGTCGACCCGGAGCGGTTGCGGGAGAGCATCGGGGGCATCCGGGTCTTCGCCGGCTACTCCGGCTGGGGCAGCGGCCAGTTGGAGCAGGAGATCGCCGACGGCTCCTGGTTCGTGCTGGACGGGCTGCCCGGTGACGCCTTCGTCGACCGGCCCGACGATCTGTGGCCGATGGTGTTGCGCCGCCAGGGCGGGATGATGGCGGCGGTCGCGCACTTCCCGCCGGACGTCGCGCTCAACTGACCCGGCCCGGACGGGGGACCCCCGCGAGATGACCATGCGGGCCCGTCTGTGTATAGTTTCCCAGTGCCCGGGCGACCGGGACAACAGCAAGGGGCCGTGGCGCAGCTGGTAGCGCACCACACTGGCAGTGTGGGGGTCAGGGGTTCGAGTCCCCTCGGCTCCACCCTTGTTTGGCAGGTCAGCGCGAAGGGTCCACCGACAGAAGTCGGTGGGCCCTGTTTTTTGGGGTGCCCTGGTCGGACCGGGCCCGCCCGGCGGCGCGAATACCACCCATTTGGTAAAGATCGTACAATGACGTTCACTGATGCATCAGGAGGTGGACGTTGCTGGCCGGAGCATTCATTTCTGTGGTTTACGCCCTTCTCGGATGGCTCGTCGCCTTCAGCGCCAGGGCTTCCCTGCGGCCGTCGGTGAACATGTACCGCAGCCCCGGGGTACGGACCGCCGCGACCATGAAGTCGACCGAGCACTGGTACGCGGCACACCGTCGGGTCGAACGCCCGCTCTACCGGACCGGGATCCTGTTGGCCGTCCTGTCCCCGCTGCCGGTCCTCCTCGGCGCGGCCTTCGGTGATCCGCCGGTGATCGCGGCGGTTCTGGTGCTCGCCGTGCTGGTCGTGCCCTACCTGCTCTACCTGGGCTACGTCGGCAACCGCGCCGCGCTCGCGGTGGACGATGGGCGTTGAGCGCTCTTGCGACCCGGACAGTGCGCGGGCGCTGAGGCATCCGCGGAGTCAGCCCGCAGCGGCCCGTGGTGGAATCGTCGGTAGGCGGACCGTGAAGGTCGCCCCGGCGCCCGGCCGGCTGTCGGTGGAGATCGTGCCGCCGTGGCTGGTCACCACCTCGCGCAGGAGAGCCAGGCCGAGACCGAAGCGTCGGTCCTTGGCTCCGGCGCCGCGGTGGAAGCGGTCGAAGAGGCGTGCCGCGTCGGCGGGGTCGAAGCCGGCGCCGCTGTCCGTGACCACCAGGTCCGCGCCGCGACGGGAGGTACGCAGGGCGACGTCGATTCGGCCGCCGGTCGGGGTGTGGGTGAGGGCGTTGGCGAGCAACTCGCCGACCATGCGGCGCAGGGCCGAGGCGATGCCGGGGACGAGGACCGGAGTGTCCGGGACGGTCAGGTGTAGCTGGACGCCCTGCTCCGCGGCGCGGTCGGCCTCGCAGTCGACGGCCTGCGCGGCGAGCAGGGCCAGGTTGACGGGCTCGGAGGGCTGCCGGTCGGCCGGTGTGGCGGCGAGGCGGGCGGAGAGCAGGAGCTCGTCGACGATCTCGCCGAGGCGGCGGGTGGTCTCGATCAGGCGGTCGTAGTCGGCGTGGTCGGCGCCGGCGCGGCGGGCCAGGATCTGGGCGCGGGTGTGGACCTGGGCGATGGGGGTGCGCAACTCGTGGCTGGCGTCGGCGACGAACCGGCGTTGCCGGCCGAGGGCCTCGGCGAGCGGCGCCACGGCTCGCCGGCCCACGGTGATGCCCGTGAGCACTGCCGCGGCGAGACCGACGATCGCGGCGAGGAGGAAGGCGGCGAGCAGGTGACGCCGGTCGGAGAGCTGGAAACGGGCGTCGAACACCGCTTGCACGACGCCCGTGCCGCGGGGCTGGGTGCGGACGTAGTAGGTGGTGCCGTTGCGTTCGACCTTGTCGCTGTGGACCTGGTGGTCGACGGCCACCGCGTCGATGGCGGACCGTAGCGGGAAGCCGGGAGGGGGCGGGTTCCGGCCCGAGTCGGTGCGGCTGCCGTCGTACAGGATGATCCAGCTACAGCCCGGCGGCCCGGCGATGGTGCCGTGGACCGCGCCGTAGTTGAGCTCTCGTTCGATCTGCTCGTGTTGGTTGCGCAGCAGCGCGGCGTAGGAGATGGCGGCGCCCAGGGCGAGCAGCGCCGTCATGGCGAGGCCGACCAGCAGACTGACCCGGGCCCTGGCCCGGCGCAGCATGGTGTCCTCGAAGCTCACAGGGTGCCCAGTCGGTAGCCCAGGCCGTGCACGGTCCGGATCATCGAGCGGCCGAGCTTGCGGCGCAGGTAGTAGACGTACGTGTCGACGAGCGACGCCGCGGCCGCCTCGTCGAAGACCCGGCTGCGCAGCTCGGAGCGGGAGTGGACGGTGTGCGGTCGGGCCGCGAGGACCCGCAGCAGCTCGAACTCGCGCGCGGACAGGGCGACTCGGGTGCCGTCGGGGAGGACGGCGTCGCGGACGGAGAGGTCGAGCTGGCCCGACCCGAGCCGCAGCACCTCGGTGGACTCGCTGGTCCGGCGGCAGAGGGCTCGGATGCGGGCGCTCAACTCGTCCAGGTCGAAGGGCTTCGTCAGGTAGTCGTCGGCGCCCGCGTCGAGGCCGGCGATCCGGTCCTCGACGGTGCCGAGCGCGGTCAGCAGCAGCGCCCGGGCGACCACCGCGCGGGAGCGCAGGCGGACGACCAGGTCCAGTCCGTCGAGGGCGGGTAGGAGCCGGTCGATCACCATGACGTCGTACGGCCGGGTGAGCCCGAGGTGCAGGCCGCGCTGGCCGTCGGGGGCCTGGTCGACGACGTATCCCTCGCCGGTGAGCGTCTCGGCCACCATGCCGCGCAGCTCAGAGTCGTCCTCGACGAGCAGGAGTCGGGTCATACGATGATCGTGACATAGATGAGCATCGTTGTCTGTAGAATTTGTCTCCTCAAACAAACATTCTACGGGGTTCCGGCGGGCACGAGTGACGGTGTAGGGGTGGGAACGCGTGCCTCGCGTCGCTCGATCCAGGTGAGCAGGGGCGTCGTCATGAGTGTCGTAACGAGCGCGACCACCACCAGCACGGTGAACAGCGACGGGTTCACGATGCCCGCCTCCAGTCCCACGTTCAGGGCGATCAACTGCATCAGGCCCCGGGCGTTCATGAGGGCGCCGACGCGCAGCGCGACCCTGTTCGGCTCGCCGCGCATCCGGGCCGCGGCCCAGCAGGCGCCGAACTTGCCGACGATCGCCACGGCCACGCACGCGGCGGCGAAGCCGAGGACGGCCAGGTTGCCCAGCAGCGCGAACTCGGTGCGCAGGCCGGAGTAGGTGAAGAACAGCGGCAGGAACACCGTCGCGGCGATCGGCGTCAGCGTGTCGACCACCTTGTCGGTCTGCGCGGAGCGCGGCATCACCACGCCGACCGCGAAGGCGCCGAAGACCGCGTAGAGCCCGATCTCGTCGGTGTACCAGGCGACAAGGAAGAGCAGCGCCACAGTGCCGAGCAGCCGCGCGCGATCCCCCGGGAGCCCCATGACGAAGCCGGTCACCCGCCGCCCACCCAGCCACAGCGCCACCCCGAACAGCAGCGCGCCACCCGCGCAGACCAGGGCCGGGCCGGCGGAGCCCGAGGCGAACGCCAGCACCGCGGCCAGCATGATCCATGCGACCATGTCGTCGATCGCGCCACTGGCCAGGGCGAGCAACCCGTGGCGGGTGCCGGTCTGGCCGCGCTCGGTGATGATCCGGGCGAGCATCGGGAAGGCCGTGATCGCCAGCGCCACGCCGACAAACGCCGCGGACACCCCGAGCGACACGCCGTCCGCGCGGATCGGTACGAAGCCCGCCATGCCCAGGACCAGCAGGATCCCCAGCACCAGCGGCGCGGTGACACCCGCGAGCGACACCGCTCCCGCCGTGCCCGCCAGATCTGTCACCCGGTGCGAGGTGAAGGCGTACCCGGCCTGGAACATGAACAGCACCAGGCCGACCTGGCCCACCACGTACAGGATCGGCAGCAGCGGCGTGGGAAAGAGCGCGGCCTGCGCGCCCGGCCAGAGCAGGCCGAGCAGCGACGGGCCGAGCAGCACCCCGGCGAGCATCTCGCTCACGACGGGAGGCTGGCCCACCTTGCCGAGCAGCCAGGAGACCAGCTTGCAGAAGAGCAGAATGACCGCGACCGCGATGAAGAACCGCGGGGCGAGTTCGCTGGGGGTCACGCGCTGGCCTCCTCGAAGAAAGTGGTGCACAACTTCTGTCGTCGGGCGTCGACGACCATCCAGGTGCCGCAGACCAGTTGCGTGACCGAGCGCCCCACGTCGAAGACCCGGTCGCGCTGCCGCATGAGGGTGAGCCGGTGGCGGCCGGGACCGGGAAGACCCCGGGGCGTCAGGTACGCGGGACCGCGACTCGGCAGCGAGCGGGTGTGCGCCGCCGACGAGCTGACCGCGAAGCGCCGCAGCACCTCCCGGGTCACCGCGCGCAGTTGGACGGGGGCCGAGCCGCGCGCCGGACAGGCCCGGTTGGCGGTGACGCCGTACGGGATGAAGTGGGCGTCCTGCCGGCGCACCGACAGCCAGCGGTCCGGGTTGAACTCGTCGTCGGCGGCGGGACCGGTGCACTGATAGGCCCGGTAGTTGAACAGGAGCACGCTTCCGGTGGGGAGGACGTGATCGCCCACCGTGATGGGTCCGGAGGTGATCCGGTGCGCGATGCCGAAGAGCGGGTAGACCCGGAGCGTCTCGTCGATGATCCGGTCGAGCGACAGCTCCGACGTGTCCGTGACCGACCCGGCGCACAGCAGGATGTGCGCCATGGCCTCCGACATCTGCACCACAGCCGTGTTGAAGAACGCGCCCTGGAGGTACCAGGCGGTCTCCAGGGCGGTGAAGGGCGGCGGCAGCACGACCGGGCACGTCCCCGCCTCGATCCGGTCCAGCAGGTAGCGGGTGAGGCGAAGCCGCCGGGACATGTGCCGCAGACCCATCCCCTTGAGGGCGGTCACCACGTCGTCCGCGTTCGCCACGACGAGATCGCGGACGTCGCGCGGGCAGGGCGCGCCGAACACCAGCTCGTACGAGACCTCGGCCCAGATCGGCATCATCAGGTCGCGGAGCCGCACGTGGCTGATCCGGCCGGCCGGGAGCGCGTCGAGGATCCGCCGGGTCGCGGCCGTCGCCAGCTCGTCGGAGCGGGCGTGCGGGATGGCCAGCACCCGCCGGGTCGTCCGCGCGACGGTCCGGTACCGCTCACCGGGCTCGAGGTGCTCCTGGTGCATCTGCGGACCGGGCGCGAGCCAGTACCAGAAGAGGTCCGACAGGCCGGCCCCGCGGCTGCGCCCGTCGGCGGCCGGATCGCTGTAGACCCGCTCGAAGTCCTCGGGCCCGACCAGCGGGCCGGGGACGGGAATGCCCTCGGTCCCGTTGACCCGCTCGAAGATCCACTCCCGGAGGTCGACAACTGCCTTCACCGGGTCGCCACCTGGTCGGGCGTCAGATCGGCCGGCCGCCGCGCTCCGGCCAGGGCGAGGGCCTGATCCAGCTCGGTGGTCAGTCGTTCGAGAGCCTCCCGTACGCCCACCGCCCCGCCCGCCGCGAGCGCCCGCACCACCGGACGCCCCACCAGCACCGCCCCCGCCCCGAGCGCCAGCGCGATCAGCACGTCGGCGCCGCGGCGCACACCCCCGTCGAGCAGCACCGGGATCTGCCCATCCACTGCCGCCACGACCGCGGGCAGCGCGTCGAGCGTGGGAATCGTCCCGTCGAGCTGTCGTCCACCGTGGTTGGACACGACCACACCGGCGGCACCGTGCTCGACGGCGAGGCGGGCATCCGCGGGATGCAGGACGCCCTTGAGCAGGATCGGCAGTCCCGTGACGCCGCGCAGCCACGCGATCCGGTCCCAGCCCGCCGTCGCGTCCATCGCGATCGGGCGCACCCGGCCCGTCGCGTCGCGCATGTTCTCGCAGGCGTAGCCGGCCGGCAGGTCCGTGAAGCCGTTGCGCAGGTCACGCTCGCGCCTCCCGAACACCGGGGAGTCCACTGTCACCACGAGCGCGCGGCAGCCCGCCGACTCGGCGCGCTTGACCACGTACTCGGTGAAGTCGAGGTCGGGTTGCGGATACAGCTGGAACCACAGCGTCCCACCCGCCGCCGCGATCTCCTCGACCGGTTGGGTGGCGGCCATGCTGACCACCATCGCCGTGCCGGCCGCCGCGGCCCCCCGCGCGGTAGCCGCCTCGCCGTGGGGGTGCGCGAGCCGGTGAAAGGCCGTCGGAGCGACCAGGACCGGCGCGGCGAGCGACGTGCCGGCCACGGTGGCCCGCAGGTCCCGCTCGCCCGTCGCCCGCAGCACCCGGGGCACGATCCACCGTCGCTCGAAGGCCCGCTCGTTGGCGGCCAGGGTGCGCTCCCGCCCGGCCCCACCCTCGAAGAAGTCCTGGTGAACCGGGTCCATGTCAGCCCTCGACGCCGGAGAGGCAGCGACTGAGAAACTCCCGCAGCGGTCGCACGTGGACCTCCGGCCGGTCCCACTGGTTCTCCAGGTTCTCGGCGAGGTGGTGCGTGCGGACCAGTTGGCCCTCCCGGTGGTAACGGACGACCGGGTGCAGGTACGCCGCGTCGTGCGCCTGCCCCACGACGTCCTGGGCCACCCGCGTCACGGTGATGTCGAACGGGTCGACCTGGTCGTGGTCGGGCCCGTACTCAAGGGTGATCACGAACGCCTGGTCGTAGTGGTGCTCGGCGGTGCGCAGGCCGGTCGACACGAAGTAGTCCACCGGCACCTCCTCGTGGTAGCGGGCCTCGGATCCGGCGACGGTGAGCACGTCGGCGAGGAACCCGAACTGCTGCCACAGGGCCGAGGTGCGGTTGACCCGCGCGATGATGGCCGCGGTCAGGGCCGCCGGCTCGACGGCGAGCGGGTCGGACGGCCATTCCGTGGCGTCGTAGCGGCGGGAGAGGATCCGGTGCAGCGCGCGTACGGCGTAGCGGAAACCGTGCACGAAACCGCTCGTGGACTTCTTGAAGTCGCGTTCCTGCGAGATGGTCCCGGCGAAGAACAGCCCCGGGACGTTCACCGACTCCCACGCTTCGGTCTGGGCCGGAAACCGGTCTCTGATCGCGAGCCGCGGCCGGGCCGAAGGGTCGAAGATCGAGTCGTCGAAACGGAATCCCGTGCACGCCAGCACCCGGTCGTAGTGCAGTTCCTTCACGACCTCGTTCGCCCGCGAGAAGCTGAACCGGACCTTGTAGCCCGTGCCGTCGCGCTCGATGCTCTTGATGCTGCCGTCGAGGATCGCGTTCGCCGACTTGAGCTGATAGGTGTCGAGGAAGTTGTTGTTCACCGCGCGCAGGTGCCCGACGTAATGGGTGCGCCACGCCATCCGGACCGAGCTGGGCCCCGCGAGGTGGATCAGCGTGGTGGTCTCCATGAGGTTCTCGGCGGTCTCGAAGGCGGAGTTGCCCTTGCCGATGATCAGCACCTTCTGGTCGAGATAGTCACGTGGCTCGACGCTCATCACGTCGTACCCCTCGGCCAGGTCGAATCCTGGAATGTCCGGCTGGTACGTCTTCGAGACGCCGGTGGCGACGATCACCGCGCGGGCCTCCCAGCGCCGGTCGCCGGCCTCGACTGTGAACACGTCGTCGTGCTTGGCGACGCGTGTCACCCGGGTGCCGTACCTGACCTTGACGCCGGTCTTCGCGGCGAAATCCGCGAGGTATCGCACCATCACGTCGGCGTCCGGGAAGTACCGGTCGGTGTACTGCGTGAACAGCAGTGCCGGGTCGTCGGTGAGCAACGAATTCCAGTCGAGCCGCAGATTCAGCTCGGGGTCGTCGGTGCCCGTGCGCGGTTTGTTGATCGAGATGAGTTGGCGGTGCCGCGGATAGGTGGCGAAGAACGCCCCCGGCCCGTCGGCGCCCTCCAACACCAGATAGTCACGCTTGCCCTCGGCCTCGAGCAGGGCGGCGAGTTGAAGACCGGCCGGACCGGCCCCGATGATCAGGTAATCAAGCGTCACGGCGCTCACCGTACGAGGTGGAAATCAGAGAGATTTCAAGCTCTTCCAGAATTGCGGCTGCCCTTCGTACGTCGGAGTCGAGCGGCCGGTCCGGATCGATCGGGGTGATCTCCTCCAGGGCCCGGAGGGTGCGGTCACAGCCCGCCGCCGTGGGTCGGCGCGCCCCCACGTGCACCGCCTGGCGCAGCCCGAGCCCGAGCGAGCCGGTGATCAGGCGCAGCAGCTCCGCCTGGTCCAGTGCGCGGAGAGCGGCTTGTGTGCCGAGCGGGATGACGTCCTGGTTGTGCAGGTTCGTGGGGAGGCTCTGCAGGCTCGCGGGCACGCAGTCGCGCCTGATCTCGGCGATGAGCGCGGTCGACGCGAGCTGGACGCCCTGCAGCCCGTGCTGCTGGCCCGGCCCCGCCGCGAGCATCGGCGGCAGTCCGCCGTTGCGCCCGGGGTCCACGAGCAGGTCGAGTTGGCGCTCGGCGAGGTTGCCGACCTGGGCGATCACCATGGTCAGGACGTCGGCGGCGAACGCGGCGGGTTGGCCGAAGAAGTTGCCGCCGTGCACGACCTTGTCGTCGGCCGGGAAGAACAACGGGTTGTCGCTGACCCCGCCGAGGTCCGCCGCCACGACACCGTCGACGTAGCGCAGGGCGTCCTCGGCCGCTCCGAGCAACTGGGGCGCGCAGCGGATGCTGTACGGCTCCTGCAACGGTCTCGTACCGGACCCGCGCAGGCCGGCGGAGGTCGCCCGCATCGAGGCGCCGACCTCGATGGCGCCTGGGTGCGCGTAGGCGGCGAGGAGGGCGGGATCGAGGAACTGCGGATCGCAGCCGAGCAGGTCGGCGAGCAGGCAGGTCAGCGTCTGCGCCACGCGGTGCGAGGTACGGACCCGGCCCAGGGCGAGGGCCAGCGCCGCGGTGGTGAGCGACGTGCCGTTGACAAGCGCGAGGGCGTCCCGGCCGTCGAGCGGCAGCGGCTCCAGGCCGGCCTTCGCCAGGGCATCCCCGGCCGGCATCCGGACGCCGTCCAGGTAGGCGTGCCCGCGACCGCGCAGCGCCTGGGCGGCGGCACCGAGCGGGATCAGGTCACCGCTGGCTCCCACCGAGCCGAGCCGGGGCATCGCCGGCGTGAACGTGGTGCCGAGCATGGCCGCGAGCGCGTCGATCACGTGCGGCGAGACCCCCGACGCGCCCTGGGCCAGGGACCAGGCGCGGACCAGTAGCGTCGCGCGTACGACATCCGGGGCCAGGTCGGGGCCCTGGCCCGCCCCGAGGTGGGCGAGTGTGTTGTCGGCCTGGTCGCGTTGGTCGGCCCGGCCCGCGTAGCCGACCAGCGCCCCGAAGCCGGTGGTGGCGCCGTAGATCGCCCGGTCGTCGCCGAGCGCCTTGCCGAGGAACGTGCGGCCGGTCGCCACGCGGTTCCGCACCTCGTCGCCGATCACGACAGTGACCGGGCCTGCCGCGACGCGCAGGTCGGCAAGGCGCAGGGGCGCTGCCAAATCCACCTCAATCGTCATGGAAGCGGATGCTAGAGGCCCTTTCTCAGAGCGTTCTGAAATCGCCTCAGTAAATTGCGGCGCATGACGCACGATTGCCTGATCATTGGAGCCGGGCCGGCCGGCCTGCAGCTCGCGGCCCTGCTCGAACGCGACGGTCACGACTACGTGGTGCTGGAGGACGGCCCCCGGGCGGGCACATTCTTCGAGACCTATCCCCGGCACCGTCAGCTAATCTCGATCAACAAGGTGTGGACCGGGTCGACGGACCCGGAGTTCAATCTGCGGTCGGACTGGAACTCGCTGCTGACCGACGATCCGGGGCTGCTCTTCAAGTACTACAGCACGCGCTACTTTCCCGCCGCCGACGATCTCGTGCGTTATCTCGCCGACGTCGCGCGGGGTCTGCGAATCGTCTACGACACCCGGGTGACCTCGGTGTCGAAGACCGGCGACGTGTTCACCGTGCAGGCCGGCGACAACAGGTGGGCGGCCCGCAGAGTCGTCGTCGCCACCGGCGTCCCCGCGCTCTACGTGCCGCCGATCGAGGGCGCGGACCTGGCCGAGCGCTACGACACCGTAAGCGTCGAACCCGCCGACTTCGTCAATCAGCGCGTGTTGATCATCGGTAAGGGCAATTCGGCCTTCGAGACCGCGGACGCGCTCGTCGAGACCGCCGCCACGATTCACGTCGCCGGGCCGCACTCCATCAAACTGGCCTGGCAGTCCCATTACGTCGGGCATCTGCGGGCGGTGAACAACAACTTCCTGGACACCTACCAGTTGAAGTCGCAGAACGCCGTCCTGGACGGCACCGTGGAACAGATCAGCAAGCGGGAGGGCGGCGGGTTCCGGGTGCTGTTCCGGTACGCCCGGACGGTCGAGAATCTGCGCGAACTCGAGTACGACCGGGTCATTTTCTGCACCGGATTCCGCTTCGACGCGTCCATCTTCGCCGAGTCCGCCCGGCCGGAGCTGGTCATCAACGATCGGTTCCCGGCGCAGACGCCGGCCTTCGAGTCGGTGAACGTCCCCGGCCTCTACTTCGCCGGCACCCTCAGCCAGCAGCGTGACTTCAAGAAGTCCACGAACGGCTTCATCCACGGCTTTCGCTATGCCACCCGCGCACTGCACCACATCCTCCGCGAGCGGCACCACGGGCAGCCCTGGCCGTCCCGGCGGATCGCCCCGACGCCGGAGGCGATCGCCGATTCGATAATCGCCCGGATCAACGTGACCTCGGCGCTGTGGCAGCAGTTCGCGGTGCTCGGCGACGTCATCACGGTCGAGGGCGAGACCGCCCGCTACCGCGAGGAGGTGCCGGTCGCCTACCTGCGCGACACGGAGCCGGACGTGTTCGCGTTCCTGGTCACCCTGGAGTACGGCCTCGACCACGACCAGATCGACCCGTTCGACATCACCGTGCCGCGTCCGGCCGAGAACGACGCGAACGCCGCGCACGACGCCAGCTACCTCCACCCCGTCGTACGGGTGCTGCGCGACGGGCAGACAGTCGCCGAGCACCACCTCGCGGAGAACCTGGAGAACAACTGGGACCTGCCCACCGTGCACCGGCAGCCCCTCGAGGTCTTCGTCAAGGGCGTCCTCGCCGATGCCCGCTGACGTCTGGCCGCAGCCCGTCCTCGACCTCCTGGAGGCCGGCGGCGACCGGCCGGTCTTCGAGGACGCCTCGACAGTCACGACCGCCTCGGCGATGGCGGGTCTGATCCGACGCGTCGCGGCCGGGCTGCGCTCTGACGGCGCGGGGCCCGGAGTGGGCGTCACTCTCGACCTGCCGGTCACCGCCGCCGCCTTCGCCGCCACGATGGCCGCCTTCGCCGTGGGGGCGCGGGTGTCCGGGTGGCGTGCCGACCTGAGCCCGGCACAGCTGTCCGGCTCCCTCGTGATCGACTCGGCCGCGCTGGCCGCGCTCGCCGAGCATCCCGACGACGGGCTGCCACTCGTCGCGGCGGGACGGGCCGCGGATCCCGCGCGGATCATCTGGACAAGTGGGAGCACGGGGACACCGAAGGGCGTGGTGCAGACCTACGCGGCGATGTCGGCGGCCTGGGTCGCGTACCCGGACCGCTGGCCCCCGGCCATCGCCGACCTGGCCACCCGGTTGCGGCGTTACCTGGTCTTCGGCTCGCTGGCCAGTCAGGTGATGCTGGAGTACGGCGTCCTCGCCCTCGTCGCGGGCGGCACCCTCGTCGTGGCACCCCGGCCGGTCTTCCCGGCTGCCCTTGTCGCGCACCGGGCCACGGCGAGCGTGATCACCGTCGGCAAGCTGCACCAGCTGGTTCGGGACCAGCGCGCCAACCCGGTGGACCTGCGTCACCTGCGGGCGCTGATGGTCTCCGGGTCGCCACTCGCGCCGGGCCGGCTGGCGGAGGCGCTCGACGTGCTGGGTCCGGTGCTCTTCCACGGGTACGGGCAGACCGAGACGTCGATGATCGCGATGGTGACCCCCGCCGAGATGCTTGCCGACGCGGCCACGCTCGCCACCGTCGGTCGTCCGGCCGTGGACGTCTCCGTTCGCGACGGGGAGATCTTCGTCCGCACTCCGGCGCAGGCCTCCTCGTACTGGCAGGACCCGGACGAGTCGGCCGAGGTGTTCGTGGACGGCTGGGTGCGTACGCGTGACCTGGGAAAGCTCGACGCCGACGGATACCTGCGGCTGCTCGGGCGGGCGCGGGACGTGATCATCGTCGACGCGCAGGTGATCCACGCCGGGCCGGTGGAGCGGGCGCTGGCCGCCGACGCGGCGGTCGCCGAGGCGTACGTCGTCGGGGGGCCGGACGAGACGACCGGCGAGGCCGTGCACGCCTTCGTGGTACCGGCGGCCGGGAGAACGCCCGACCCGGACGTGCTGCGCGCACTCGTGGCCGTACAGGTGAACGATCTCGCGGTGCCGCGAACCGTCACGGTCATCGACCGGGTCCCGCTCGCGCCCAGCGGCAAGCCGGACAAGAGTCAGCTCCTCCGCGGGGGGAAAGACCAAACGCCCTGACCGGTTGACCGGTCAGGGCGTTTGTCGACTGTATGTCCGGTAAGGGCGGGGTCAGCCCTGGCGGCTCTTCCACTGCGGGTTGGCGCGGTTCACCACGACCACCCGGCCACGACGGCGGACCACCACCGAACCCGGCTTCTGCTTGAGCGCACGCAACGAGCTACGTACCTTCATGTCTGCCTCCTCGGTTCCAGCGGTTCCGTGTATCGAAACGCCGCACCCAGCCCGGAGATTCCCGCCGCCGTGGCGCCCCCACCTGGGGCCATCTCGCCGATCGCGGCGCGGCCCGCCTCGACCGGAAACGGTGACAGGTGCCGACGTCGAACCTTTGCCGTCCGCCGGCCGTACCAGTGGGCGGGAGGTCAACCTCATGACCGTACGCCGGCTCCTCGCCACGGTGCTCGTCGCTGCCGCGACCGTGCCGCTGGCCGCCACACCCGCCGCCGCGCACGGCGCCCCGACCGACCCGATCAGCCGGGCGGCGGCCTGCGGACCCGAGGGCCGGTACGCGACCACCGCCGCCTGCCAGGCCGCCGTCGAAGCGGGCGCGGCCGTCCGGGAATGGGACAACGTGCGGGTCGCCGCGATCAACGGGCGAGACCGGGAACGGATCCCGGACGGTGAGCTGTGCAGCGGCGGGCTGTCCGCGTACCGGGGGCTGGACCTGCCCCGCACCGACTGGCCGGCCACCGACCTGACGGCGGGCGCGACGTTCACCTTCCGGTACCGGACCACGATCCAGCACCGGGGCACCTTCCGGCTCTACGTCACCAGGCCCGGGTACGACCCCAAAGCCCCGCTGACCTGGTCGGACCTCGAAACACGTCCGTTTCTGACGCTTACCGACCCGGGGGTGCGAGCCGGGGCGTACCAGTTGCCGGGTCGACTGCCGACGGGCCGCACGGGTCGACACCTGATCTACACGATCTGGCAGAACTCCACCACCCCGGACACCTACTACTCCTGCTCGGACGTGGTGTTCCGCGACGCCAAGGCCAAGACCACCCCGACGAAGGCCGCGACGAAGGCGGGTGCGGCCGCGCCGCGTACCGCCGCGAGCCGGCCGGCCGCCACCGACACGGCGGTGGCGGCGGCGGCCGACCCGGGCGTGCCGGTGGCGTCGGTGACCGACCTCGGCGCGCGCTGGCCGGTGCTGGCGGGCGCCGCCGTCGTGCTGCTCCTGGTGCTGCTTGTCGGCGCGGCGCGGCGACGCCGCACCCCCGCGGCCCCGGTCGGCCGTCAGTGCGAGGTACGCAACCACCGCGTCGGGCGGCGCCGGATCTGGTGACCCGGCCCGCCCGCGCGGGTCAGCGCAGCAGACCGTCGATCTCGGCCAACTCCTCGGCGGTGAAGTCGAGGTTGTCCAGCGCGGCGATGTTCGTCTCCAACTGCCCGACGCTGCTCGCTCCGATGATCAGGCTGGTCATCCGTGGATCACGCAGCGCCCAGGCGAGCGCGAGCTGAGCGAGGGACTGGCCGCGTCGCTCGGCGACCGCGCCGAGCCCCCGGATGGTGGCCATCTTCTCCTCGCTGAGGTCGCTCTCGTTGAGGAAGACACTCGTGCGCACCCGCGAGTCGGCCGGGATGCCGCCCAGGTAACGGTCGGTCAACAGACCCTGGGCCAGCGGGCTGTACGCGATGCAACCCGCCCCGACCTGCTCCAGCGTGTCGAGCAGGCCGTCGGACTCGGTCCAGCGGTTGAGCATCGAGTACGACGGCTGGTTGATCAGCAACGGCGTACCCAGGTCGCGCAGGATCGCGGCGGCCCGCACGGTCTGCTCCGAGGTGTAGTTCGAGATGCCCACGTAGAGCGCCTTGCCGGAGCGGACGACGGCGTCCAGCGCGCCCATCGTCTCCTCCAGCGGGGTGTCCGGGTCGAACCGGTGCGAGTAGAAGATGTCGACGTAGTCGAGCCCCATCCGGCCCAGCGACTGGTTCAGCGACGAGATCAGGTTCTTCCGCGAGCCCCACTCGCCGTACGGGCCGGGCCACATCAGGTAGCCGGCCTTGCTGGAGATGACCAGCTCGTCGCGGTACGCCCGCAGGTCGGTGGCGAGCAGTCGACCGAAGTTCTCCTCCGCCGAGCCGGGCGGCGGCCCGTAGTTGTTGGCCAGGTCGAAGTGGGTGACCCCCAGGTCGAAGGCCCGCCTGACGATGTCGCGCTGCCGGTCGAACGGGCGGTCCGGGCCGAAGTTGTGCCAGAGCCCGAGGGAGACGGCGGGCAGTCGCAGGCCACTGCGTCCGCTGCGCCGGTAGGTCATGGTGTCGTAGCGGTCATCCGCGGCGAGGTAGGTCACGATCATGAGCCTAACTCCGGGCCGTGGTACCCCGGATCAGGCGTGCGAATCAGGACAGCGGGGTAGTTTCGACGCCATGCGGTTCATCGCCCTCGACACGCCCAAACCGTTGTCCAGGATCGGGTTGGGCACCTGGCAGTTCGGCTCCCGGGAGTGGGGCTACGGGCCGGACTTCGACAGTCGGGCGGCGCAGATCGTCCGGCGGGCCGTCGAGGTGGGCGTGACGGTCTTCGACACGGCGGAGATCTACGGCTTCGGGCGCAGCGAGCGGATCCTCGGCGCGGCGCTCGGCGACGACCGGGCCACGGTCGTGGTCGCCAGCAAGATCCTGCCGGTCCTGCCGGTGGCGGCGGTGGTGCAGCAACGGGCGGTCGCCTCGGCGGCCCGGCTCGGCGTCACGCGCATCGACCTCTACCAGGTGCACCAACCCAACCCGCTCGTCGCCGACCACACCACGATGCGCGGCATGCGGGTGTTGCAGGACGTCGGGCTGATCGGCGAGGTCGGGGTGAGCAACTACGGGCTGCGCCGCTGGCAGGTCGCCGAGGCCGCGCTCGGCCGGCGGGTGCTCAGCAACCAGGTCCGCTACAGCATGCTGGACCGCGCGCCCGAGCAGGACCTGCTGCCGTACGCGCGGCAGGCCGGTCGGGTGGTCATCGCGTACAGCCCGCTGGCGCAGGGTTTCCTCTCCGGCCGCTACGACGCGAACAACCCGCCGAGCGGCGCGGTCCGGCGGGCCAACCCGTACTTCCTGCCGGAGAACCTGGCCCGCGGCGCGGTCCTGATCGACACCCTGCGCCAGGTGGCCGACGCCCACGACGCCACCCCCAGCCAGATCGCGCTCGCCTACCTGCTGCACCACCCGAACGTGCTCGCCATCCCCGGAGCGTCCGGGGTGGAGCAGATGGAACGCAACGCCGCAGCCGCGGACCTCGACCTCGCCGACGACGAGTACGCGGCGCTGGCCGAGGCCGCCAAACGCTTCCGACCGGTCACCGGGCTCGCCGCGATGCCCCGCATGCTGCGTGCCCGGTTCGCCGGCCCAACGGGAAAGTGAGCACAGTGGACGACATCACCGCACTGATCCTGGACGACCACGCCGCCTTCCGGCGCGGCTTCGCCCGCCTCGACGACGCCCGCGACGAGCAGGAGCTGCTCGCCATCTGGGACGCGCTCGCCCTGCACCTGGACATCCACGCCGAGGCGGAGGAGGCGATCCTCTACCCGCACCTGGTCAAGCACGGCGACGACGGCGAGGACGAGACCGCCGACGCGATCGGCGACCACAACAAGATCCGGGACGCCGTCGCCGAGGCGAAGCTGCACCCGGTCGGCTCGGAGCAGTGGTGGGCGGCGGTCGGCACGGCCCGCCGGGAGAACAGCGAACACCTCGCCGAGGAGGAGGACGAGGCGCTGCCCGACTTCCGCCGGCACGCCAGCATCGAACTCCGCGCCGAGCTGGGCCAACGTTGGCTGACCTTCTACGGCGAGCACAAGAACGGCCGTAATTTGCCGTTCCGCGACAAGGACCCCCAGCAGTACGTGGCCGACCACCGCTGAGATCTCCCCGGCGCGGGGGAGTCGCCGCAACCGATCCCGGCCGCAGAATGACGAGATGACCCTCCGCGCGGCGCTGGCCCCGCTGGTCGCCGGCACCACCTGGCGACGCGGCGTGTTCCTGCTGCTCGGCGGAGTGTTGGCGCTGCCGTACGGGCTGCTCGTGGTCACCTTCGCCCAACTGCTCGGCGACTCGGCGATCCCCCGCTCCCTGACCTACGCGCTGCTGGTGATCGCGGTGCTGATCGCCGTGGTGCCGCTGCTGCTGGACGGCAGCCGGGCCCTGGAGATCGCCGCCGTGCGGAGTCTGCTCGGCGTCGACCTGCCCGAGCCCGCGCTGGGGCATCGCGGCGACCGGGAAACCCGACTGCGGTGCGCGCTCTGGATCGCCACCCACCTCATCGTCGGCGCGGTGGTGATGATCGCGCTGTTCAGTGCCCTGCCGATGGCGCTGGCCTTCATCGCCCAACAGTTCGGCGTCGACACCGAGTTGACAAGCCAGGAACAGTTCGGGCCCCTGGACGGGCGGGACAGCGGCTGGCTGACCGTGACCGGGGTGGCGATGCTCGTCGGTCTCGGCTACGCCGTCGCCGGGCTCGGCGCGCTTGCCGGTCTGATGGCGCCGGTGCTGCTCGGCCCCGCGCAGGCGGAGCGGATCGCCGCCCTGGAGGCGCGGGCCACCCGGCTCGCCGAACGCAACCGGCTGGCTCGGGAGCTGCACGACTCGATCGGCCACGCGCTGACCGTGGCCACCCTCCAGGCCGGGGCCGCCCGCGAGGTCCTCGACAGCGACCGGGAGTTCGTCCGGCGGGCGCTCAGCGCCATCGAGGAGACCGGACGGACCGCGATGGACGAGTTGGACCACGTGCTCGGCCTGCTCCGGGACAACGGCAACGACCGGCGGGTGGTGCCGCCGCAGCGTACCCTCGCCGACCTGGACCGGCTGGTCACCGACGCCCGCGCGGCCGGGCTGGCGGTGCACGCACACCGCGTCGGCGACCCGGCACGGGTGCCCGCGGCGGTCTCCCGGGAGGGCTACCGGATCGTCCAGGAAGGCCTGACGAACGCCGCCCGGTACGGCCACGGGCCGGTGACGCTGCGGCTCGACCTGCACCCGGGAGCACTGGAACTGGAACTGGTGAACGCGGTGGACCGTCCCGGACGGGCCGACCCGGGCCGCGGCGGTCGAGGCCTGGACGGGATGCGGGAACGGGTGCTGCTGCTCGGCGGCCGGATCACCGTGGGCCCCGACGGCGACCGCTGGCTGATCCGGGCCCGTCTGCCGTACGAGGAGGCGACATGACCACCGGGGTGTTGATCGTCGACGACGACGAGTTGATCCGGGTGGGGCTGCGCGCCATCATCGACGCCCAACCCGACCTGCGGGTGCTCGCCGAAGCCGCCGACGGCGCCGAGGTACCGCCGCTCGTCGCCCGGCACCGGCCGGACGTGGTGCTGATGGACGTGCGGATGCCGAGCATCGACGGCATCCAGGCCACCCGACACCTGCTGGCCACCTCCGCCGACCCGCCCCGGGTGCTGGTGGTCACCACGTTCGCCAACGACGAGTACGTCTACGAGGCGTTGCGCGCGGGAGCCTCGGGTTTCCTGCTCAAACGGGCCCGACCCGCCGAGGTGGTGGAGGCGGTCCGGGTGGTCGCGGCGGGCGAGTCGCTGCTCTTCCCGGCCGCGATCCGTCAGCTCGTCGGGGCGTACGGACCGGTGGGCGGCGACCGGCTGCGCGCCGCCCGACTCACCGAGCGGGAGGCCGAGGTGCTGCGGTTGATGGCCACCGGCCGGTCCAACCCGGAGATCGCCGCCCACCTGGTGGTCGGGGTGGAGACCGTCAAGACGCACGTCGGCAACGTGCTGGCCAAGCTGGGCGCCCGCGACCGGACCCAGGCGGTCATCGCCGCCTACGAGTCCGGCTTCGTCACCCCGTCCGGCTGAACGGTCCCTCACCCGGGGGAGCGGGTTCACCGCCGGCCGGGAGGGATTCGCCGGGCTGTCGGTCGAGGCTGAGAGCATGACGACGATCACTTCCTCCCCACCCCGAACCGACTCCCGGTGGCCCGACCGGTTTGCCCCGCTGGCCGCCGGTTGGCTCGGCCTGTGGGGCGTCCTCGCTCTGGTGGGCACGCTCACCGGCGCCGGCTATCCGTTCGGCGCGAACGACACCCATGGCGGCGACGTCAACCTGCTGCGCCTGATGCCGGTGGACCTGGCCACCCCGCTCTTCGCAGGCGTCCTGCTCACCGCCGCCGTGGCCGCGCTGGCGATGAGCCGCCCGGCGGTCCGTCCGCCCGGTCCGCTGCGGGCGCTGCTCGCCGGCTACGGCTGGGCGGTGGCGTTCCTGCTCGCCGTGGTCGTCCCGGACGCCCGGGTGCTTGTCGTCCTCGGCTACCTGCCGATCCTGATCGTCGGAGCTCCGTTCGGCTGGCCGCCGATCGACTACTCCGAGGTCCTCAACTGGGCGCTGTTCGGCCGGTTCGCCGCGCTGGCCGGCGGACTGCTGCTGGCCGGGGCGGTGCTCGTCTGGCAGCGCCGCACCGCCGAGGCCTGCGTGGGTTGCGGCCGCGACGACGCCGACCGGGGTTGGACCACCCCGGCCGCCGCCGCGCGCTGGGGTCGCTGGGCCGCCGGCATCGCCGCGACCATTCCCCTGGCGTACGCGTCGACCCGGTTCGCCTGGGCGGCCGGCATCCCGCTCGGCATCTCCCGGGAGTTCCTCACCGACATGCAGGACACCGGGCTGGTCTGGGCCGGCTTCGGGCTGGGCGCGTTCGCCACCGTCGGCGCGATCCTCACCCTCGGCCTGGTGCAGCGCTGGGGCGAGCGGTTCCCGGCCTGGATGGTCGGCCTCGCCGGTCGCCGGGTGCCGGTGCGGCTGGCAGTGGTGCCGGCCACCCTGGTCGCCATCGCGGTGACCGCGGCCAGCCTGGGGCTGCTCAGCAACCCCGAGTTCTACCGGCTCACCGGCGGGTTCAGCCCCACCGGAACCCCGATGCTGCTCTGGCCGCTGTGGGGCGTGGCGCTCGGCGCGGCCACCTACGCGTACCACCTGCGCCGGCGCGGAGCCTGCCGGCGCTGCGGTCGGCGTTGAGGGTGGGAGTGGGGGTGCCCCCTGATGCTCGGGGCGCCCCCGCGAATGTGAGCTAGCGTGGGTCGGGTGACTGCGTCTAACCCGGTAATCCCGGTTCCACCGGCCGACCTGCCCGGCACGCTCGGCGCGCTGCGGGCGGCCGGTCACCGATACCGCACCGTCAAGCAGGAACTCCGCGACAACCTCCTCGCCCGGATGCGTTCCGGCGAGGCCCGTTTTCCCGGCATCGTCGGCTACGACGACAGCGTGCTGCCCGAGGTCGAGCGGGCCCTGCTCGCCGGCCACGACATGGTGCTGCTCGGTGAGCGCGGCCAGGGCAAGACCCGACTGATCCGCTCGCTCGGCGCGCTGCTCGACGAGTGGACCCCGGTCATCGTGGGCTCGGTGCTCAACGAGCACCCCCTGCACCCGCTCACCCCCGCGTCCCGCGCCCAGGTCGCCGAGGCCGGCGACGACCTGCCGATCGGCTGGCTGCACCGCTCGATGCGCTACGGCGAGAAGCTCGCCACCCCGGACACCAGCGTCGGCGACCTGATCGGTGACGTCGACCCGATCCGGATCGCCCAGGGCCGCACCCTCGGCGACCCGGAGACCATCCACTTCGGGCTGGTGCCGCGCACCAACCGGGGCATCTTCGCCGTCAACGAGCTGCCCGACCTGGCCGAACGCATCCAGGTGGCGCTGCTCAACGTCCTGGAGGAACGCGACATCCAGGTCCGTGGCTACCAGCTGCGGCTGCCGCTGGACCTGCTCCTGGTGGCCAGCGCCAACCCGGACGACTACACCAACCGGGGCCGGATCATCACTCCCCTCAAGGACCGGTTCGGCGCGGAGATCCGTACCCACTACCCGGTCGACCTGGAGTTGGAGTTGGCGTTGATCCGGCAGGAGGCCGACCTGGTCGCCGCCGTGCCGGAGCACGTCCTGGAGGTGCTGGCCCGCTTCGCCCGCGCGGTCCGGGAGTCGCCTTCGGTGGACCCGCGCTCGGGTGTCTCCGCCCGGTTCGCCATCGCCGCCGCCGAGACGGTCGCCGGTGCCGCGCTGCGCCGCGCCGGCCTGCTCGCCGGCGCCGGCGCCGGTACCCCGGAGGGCCGCCCCGAGGCGGCGGTGGCCCGGGTCGGCGACGCGGTGTCGGTGACCAGCACGTTGCGCGGCAAGGTGGAGTTCGAGTCCGGCGAGGAGGGGCGGGAGATCGAGATCCTCGCCCACCTGCTGCGGACCGCGACCGCCGAGACGTTCCGGGCGCACCTGGCCGGGCTGGACCTGTCCGGGTTCACGGCACTTGTCGAGGACGGCGCGGCGATCGAGACCGGCGAGCTGGTCAGCGCGACGGAGCTGCTGCGCCAGGTCGGCACCGTACCCGGGCTGGCGAAGGTCCTCGACCGGCTCGGCCTGGGGGACGCGCCCACCCCGGAGGAGGCCGCCGCCGCCGTCGAGTTCGTGCTCGAAGGGCTGCATCTGACCCGCCGACTGGGCAAGGACGTCACCGACTCGGGGCGCACCGTCTACGGCGGCCGGGGCTGACCATGGCCGGCAACCGGTTCCGGTACGGGCAGTGGACCGGCGGGCCCGACCCGCTGGCACCCCCGTACGACGTACGTGAAGCTGTCGACGAGGTCGGCGCGGAGGTGCTGGCCGGCGGCAGCCTGCGGGAGGCGCTGCGGGATCTGCTGCGCCGTGGTCCGCAGGGGCGGGGCGGGCTGGACGACCTGGCCGCGCGCGCCCGGCGACTCCGCCGGGAGGCGCTCCGCCGGGGCGATCTGGACGGCGCGGTGACCAGGGCACGGGCCCTGCTCGACCAGGCCCTCGCCGCCGAGCGGGACGAGTTGCGCGGCCGCGACGACGACGGCGCGCGGTTCGCCGAGTCGGTGCTCGACAATCTGCCCCGCTCGACGGCGCGGGCGGTGGAGGAGCTGTCCGGCTACGAGTGGGCCAGCGAGGACGCCCGCCGGTCGTACCAGCAGATCCTCGACCAGCTCCGCGACGACGTGCTCGGTCAGCGCTTCGCCGGCCTGCGCGACGCGGTGCGGGCGTCCGCCGACCCGGCCGCCCAGCAGCGGCTGGCCGAGATGATGCGCGACCTGAACGACCTGCTGGCCCGGCACGGCCGCGCGGAGGACACCACCGACGCGTTCGCCGAGTTCATGCGCCGACACGGCGACTTCTTCCCGGAGCAGCCGGAGACCGTCGACGAGCTGATCGACGTGTTGGCCCGCCGCTCGGCGGCCGGCGAGCGGCTGATGAACTCGCTCTCCGACCGGCAGCGCGCCGAGCTGGCCGGTCTGATGCAGCAGTCGCTCGGCGACCGCCTCGCGGGGGAGTTGTCGGCGCTCGACGCCAACCTGCGGGCGCTGCGCCCGGATCTGCGCTGGGGGCGCGGCGAGCGGGTCCGGGGCGACCAGCCGCTGGACTACGCCGACGCGGCGGGCGCGCTGGGTGAGATCGGTGAGCTGGACGACCTGCTGGACCAGCTCGACCAGGAACACCCCGGGGCCACGCTCGACGACGTGGACGTCGACGCGGTCGCCCGCACGCTGGGCCGGGAGGCGGCCGACGAGGTGCGCCGGCTGCGGGAGTTGGAGCGGGAGCTACGCCGGCAGGGCTGGGTGAGCCGGGACGCGGAGGGGCTCACGCTGAGCCCGAAGGCGTTGCGCCGGCTGGGCGGGACCGCGCTGCGACGGGTCTTCGCCGACCTGACCGCCGGGCCGCGCGGGCAGCACGACCTGCGTTCGGCGGGGGCGGCCGGCGAGGTCAGTGGTGGGTCCAGGCCCTGGGAGTACGGCGACGAGCAGCCGTTGGACGTGGTCCGGACGCTGACCCGGGCGGTCCGCCGGGCCGGGCCCACGGTTCCGGTGCAGCTCGCGGTGGACGACTTCGAGGTGGTGGAGACCGAGAGGCGGGCCTCGGCGGCGGTGGTGCTCTGCGTCGACCTGTCGTACTCGATGATCTCGCAGGGTCGTTGGGGGCCGATGAAGCAGACGGCGCTGGCGTTGGCGCACCTCATGGAGACGCGTTTCCCGCAGGACGCCCTGCAGATCGTGGGCTTCGGCCGGGAGGCGATGACGCTGACCCAGCAGGAGTTGGCCGCCGTCGAGCCGGATGGGGAGCAGGGGACGAACCTCCAGCACGCGCTGCGGTTGGCCGGTCGGCACCTGCGCCGGCATCCGGACGCCGAGCCGGTGGTCCTGGTGGTCACCGACGGCGAGCCGACCGCCCACCTGGACCCCGACGACGGGGAGGCGCTGTTCCACTGGCCGCCGCTGCCGGAGACGATCGAGGCGACGGTCCGTGAGGTGGACCGGCTGAGCCGTTACGGCGCCACGCTCAACCTGTTCATGCTCGGCGACGACCCGGGCCTGCGGCGCTTCGTCGACGCGGTGGCCCGCCGCAGCCGTGGCCGCATGTTCACGCCCGACACCAACGACCTCGGCGAGTACGTGGTCAGCGACTACCTCCGCTCCCGCCAATCCGGCCGCTAACGTCCCGCCGGGCAGGTTGACTGGGGGCATGGAGAGTGGAGGGCTGCGGCGGGCCTATGGCGGGGTGTTCGTCGAGCTTGACGCGGGGGAGTTCGGGACGGCCCCGGAGGGGCAGCTCAGCGCCGAGCAGATCGTCGCGCACCTGGTCGCCAACGACGAGCTGATGATCCAGGCCACCGAGGCGCTGCTGGCCGGGTCGCCGTTCGCCTACTACGAGCTGGAAGAGGACACCCACCGTCCACAGCTCGACGCGTTGGCCGCCGAGCACGGCGGTCTGCGCGGGCTGACCGCACTGCTGCACGGCACCAGCGACCGGTTGTGCGGGCTCGTCGACCAGCTCGGCCTGGCGGCGGAGACCCCGGTCGAGACCCACCTGCGGGAGGGCTTCGACCTCGTCGTGGACGAGCCGCTGCCCTGGTCCCGCACCCTGGACCTGCACACCAGGGTCCACCTGCCCAAGCACCAGGCCCAACTGCACGTCCTCCGCGCCTGAGCGACGCCGCCCCCCAAACTCTCCGCCGATCTTGCACTTTCTGTCCCGACTAAAGTCGCATAACGGGTCAAGTCGGCGACAGTAAGTGCAAGATCGCGGGGCGTGGGGCGTGGGGCGTGGGGCGTGGGGCGCGGGGCGCGGGCGTGGGGCGTGGGGTGGGGGTGGGGGTGGGGTTAGGTTTTGGTTAGGGCTGGGCGGGGGTGGAAGGTGCGGCGGTAGGTGGAGGGCGCCACGCCGATGCGTTGGTGGAGTTGCTGGCGCAGGGCGGCGGTGGTGCCGAACCCCGCGCGGTGCGCGATCTGGTCGACGGTGAGGTCGGTCGTCTCCAGCAGCAGTCGCGCGTGATCGGTGCGCTGGTGCAGCAGCCACTGCGCCGGGCTCAGGCCGGTCTCCGACCGGAAGCGGCGGGTGAAGGTGCGTACGCTCATCCGCGCCTGCTCGGCCAGGTCCCGCAGGGCGATCGGCTCGTGCAGCCGCTGCCGTGCCCACTCCCGCGCTCCCGCGGTGCTGGACTCGGTGACCTTCGGCACCGGCCGTTCGATGTACTGCGCCTGGCCGCCGTCGCGCCACGGCGGCATCACGCAGCGGCGGGCCGCCCGGTTGGCCACCTCGCTGCCGTGGTCGAGGCGGATGACGTGCAGGCAGAGGTCGATGCCGGCGGCGACTCCGGCCGAGGTGAGCACCCGGTCGTCGACGATGAAGAGCACGTCCGGGTCGAGGTCCACCCCGCCGTGCAGGCGACGGAACTGCTCCGTGAACGCCCAGTGGGTGGTCGCCCGACGCCCGTCGAGCAGGCCGGCGGCGGCCAACACGAACGCCCCGGTGCAGATCGACATGATTCGGGCACCTCGCTCGTACGCCGCCCGTAACGCCGAGGCCACCTCTGGCTCGACGATGCCCGAGGTCAACGCACTGCCGGCGTGGATGCCGGGGACGATCACCGTGTCGGCGGTGTCGAGCAACTCCAGACCGTGGTCGGGGAGCACCTGGAAACCGGCGGTGCTGCGGACCGGCCGCCCGCCCGGGGTGCACACCCGGACGTCGTAGAAGTGTGTGTCGTCGGCGGCCCGGGCGGTGCTGAAAACCTGCGACGGGGTGCCGAGGTCCAGGCCGACCACCTGGTCGAGGGCGAGTACGGCGATCCGGTGCGGGCGAGGCGTCATGGCCCGATTATTGCGCATGATGGCTTTCCGGCCACTCGTCGTGCTGCTCGGCCCCGCCCAGACTTGTCGCGTGAGGAAGAACCGCCGTCTGCATCCCGCCTGGCTGGTCGCCGCCGTCGCCTTCGTGGCGCTGGTCGGCGCGGCCGGCTTCCGCGCCACCCCGTCGGTGCTGCTGCACCCCCTGCACGAGGAGTTCGGCTGGCCCCTGGCCACCATCTCCGCCGCCGTCTCGGTGAACCTGCTGCTCTACGGGCTCACCGCGCCGTTCGCCGCCGCCCTGATGGACCGGTTCGGCATCCGCCGGGTGGTCTCGGTGGCCCTGCTGCTGGTCGCCGCCGGCAGTGGGTTGACGGTCTTCATGAGTGCCAGCTGGCAGCTGCTGCTCTGCTGGGGTGTGCTGGTCGGGCTGGGCACCGGGTCGATGGCGCTGGCGTTCGTGGCCACCATCACCGGGCGCTGGTTCGTGCGCCGAAGGGGCCTCGTCACCGGAGTGCTGACCGCAGGTGGGGCTGCCGGACAACTGGTGTTCCTGCCGCTTATCGCCATCCTGGTCCGCGACCACGGCTGGCGTACCGCCGCGCTCGTCGTGGCCGGCGCCGCGCTGGCGGTCGTACCCCTTGTGGTGTGGTTGCTGCGCGAGCACCCGGCGGATCTCGGGCTGCCCGCCTACGGGGCGACCGAGGTCGTCGAGGCGCCGCCGGCGACCGGCGGCGCGGCGGCCCGGGCGCTGGGAGCGCTGGCGACGGCGGCCCGGACCCGCCCGTTCTGGCTGCTGGCCGGTGGGTTCGCGATCTGCGGAGCGACCACGAACGGCCTCGTGGGCACACACTTCGTGCCGGCCGCGCACGACCACGGCATGCCCCAGACCACCGCGGCCGGGCTGCTCGCCCTGGTCGGGCTCTTCGACATCGTCGGGACCATCGCCTCCGGCTGGCTCACCGACCGGGTGGACAGCCGGCTGCTGCTCGGCATGTACTACGCGCTGCGTGGGCTGTCGCTGCTGGTCCTGCCGAGCCTGTTCGCCGGCACCGCCAGACCGAGCATGCTGGTGTTCATCATCTTCTACGGCCTGGACTGGGTGGCGACCGTGCCGCCGACGGTGGCGTTGTGCCGGGAGTACTTCGGCGCCGCCGGGGCTGTGGTGTTCGGTTGGGTGTTCGCCGCCCACCAGTTCGGCGCGGCGCTCGCCGCGACCGGCGCGGGGCTGGTGCGGGACCAGTTCGGTGACTACGTGACGGCCTGGTACGTGGCCGGTGCGCTGTCGATCGGCGCCGCCGGCCTGTCGTTGCTGCTGCGGCGCAGGCCGGGCCGGGCGGTGCCGGCGGCCGTGCTGGCCGCCGCGACCGCACCGAAGGCGTGGAGCTTCCGGGGCTGAGCTGCCGTGCGACGGCCGGTCAGCCCACGCTCCACTGCTGGGCCGGCCGGCCGTCGCAGGGGCGCTGCCGGATGTCGTCGCCGGCCTCGACGCCCTCCTCGTCGGCCTGGGCGCACTTGCCGCTGTGCACGGCGACCAGCAGCACCGGGCCGGTGCCGGTGGGGCTCAGCCGCCACTGCTGGTTGGCCTGGCCGTGGCAGGGAAACTGCATGAGCCGGGTGCCGTCGTCACGACTGCCGCCCTCGACGTCGAGGCACTGACCGTGGGCGGCGTTCGCCACTGTCACCGCGTCCGCCCCGACCGGGTTGACCACCCACTGCTGCTCCGGGCCGCCGGTGCAGGTCGCCAACTCGGCCGCCGCCTGCCGTCCGTCGCCGTCGAGCCCCAGGCAGAGCCCCGAGGCGGCCTTGAACACCCGGGGACCGGTCGGCGGGGCCGGCGGGACCGACGGGGTCGGCGACGGCTCGGCGGGTGCGCTCGGGCTCGGCTCGGCCGCGGCGCCGGTGGGCTGCGCGTCGGTGGACGGCGCGCCGACCGTCGCCGGCACGGCCGGCTCGTCGTCACCGTCGAGCAGCCCGGTGGCGAAGACCACCCCGAGGAGTACGCCGACCAGCCCGACCGCCAACGCCACCCGCAGCAGCGGATCGGCCAGTGGACCGGATCGTGCCGCTCGTCGGCGGCCGCCGTAGACGGTGCCGGCGGGGTCGGGGCGTTCCTCGGGCGCGGACATACGCGCCATCCTCACCCACCGCCGTCAACCAGTGCCAGTCGGTGCGGCGGTGGGCGATCCGGATTGACGCGTTCAGCGGGTGGGTTGCGGGTCGGTGACGTCGGCCACCGTGGCGTCGAGAGCCGTGATCGCGGCGTCGGCGTCGATCGCGATGGCGAGGCCCCGCTCCCCGGCGCCCAACGTGATCTCCCGACCGCGCAGTCGCTCGTCGGCGATCACCGGCCAGGCCGTGCTCGCGCCGAACGGGGTGATGGTGCCGCGCTCGTAGCCGGTCGCGGCCAGGGCGCCGGCGGCGTCCGGCATGGAGAGTCGGTGCACTCCGAGCAGGGCGCGCAGCTTGGGCCAGGAGATGACCCGGTCGCCGGGGGTGAGCACGAACAGGTGATCGTCCGCACTCCGGCGGACCACGATCGTCTTGACGACATCGGGGACGGCCACGCCCCGGACCGCGGCGGCCTCCGCGAGGCTGTCTACCGCACCATGGCTGACCAGCCGATATGTGAGGCCGGCGGCGTCCAGGGCGGTGATCGCGGGCGATGGCATGCCCGCCACGGTAACCGCCTGGCCCGCCACCGGACGGGAAACCGCCACGGCCCACATCCCACGGTTTCCCAGGTACGAGCGTAAGGTGATCACATGCGCGCTGAGCGTGTGGATCACCCCATTGACCATGATCAAGCGGTGGACACGCTGCGACGGTCGTACGCCGCGGTGCCCACGGGCGAGCCTGTCCGGCTGGCCAAACGCACCTCCAACCTGTTCCGCCCCCGGTCCGCGCCCCGGACTCCGGGGCTCGACGTGAGCGGCCTCAACGGCGTGTTGTCGGTCGACCCGACCGGGCGCACCGCCGACGTGCAGGGCATGTGCACCTACGAGGACCTGGTCGACGCGACGCTGCCGCACGGGCTGATGCCGCTCGTGGTGCCGCAGTTGCGCACCATCACGCTGGGCGGCGCGGTGACCGGCCTCGGGATCGAGTCCACCTCGTTCCGCAACGGCCTGCCGCACGAGTCGGTGCGGGAGCTGGACGTGCTCACCGGCTCCGGCGAGATCGTCACCGCCCGGCCCGACGGGGAGCACGCCGACCTGTTCGCCGCGTTCCCCAACTCGCTGGGCAGCCTCGGTTACGCGACCCGGCTGCGCATCGAGCTGCAACCGGTCGGCCGGTACGTGGCGTTGCGCAACGTCCGGTTCACCGACCTGGAGGCGCTCACCGACGCGATCGCCGAGGTGACCGCGACCCGGTCGTGGGCCGGTCAGCCGGTCGACGCGATGGACGGCGTGATGTTCAGCCCCGGTGAGGCGTACCTGGTGTTCGCCACGTTCACCGACGCCGCCGGCCCGCCCAGTGACTACACCGGTCAGGAGATCTACTACCGGTCCCTGCGCCGGCGCACCCGCGACGTGCTCACCGCGTACGACTATCTCTGGCGCTGGGACACCGACTGGTTCTGGTGCTCGGCGGCGTTCGGCGCGCAGCATCCGGTCGTCCGCCGGCTCTGGCCGTCGCGGTACCGGCGCAGCGACTTCTACCACCGGCTGGTGCGGCTGGAACACCGACACCAGGTGGCGGCCCGGATCGACCGACTGCGCGGGCAGCCGGGCCGGGAACGGGTCGTACAGGACGTGGAGATCCCGCTGGACCGTACCGCCGACTTCCTGCGCTGGTTCGCCGGCGCGGTGGGGATGAACCCGGTGTGGCTGTGCCCGCTGCGGCTGCGTGAGCCGGCGGGCGCCGGTTCGGCGCGGTCCTGGCCGCTGTATCCACTCCGGCCGGGGCAGGACTACGTCAACATTGGGTTCTGGGGGAGCGTGCCGATCGCGCCGGGCGCCGCCGACGGCGACGTCAACCGCACGATCGAACGCAGGGTGTCGGAGTCGGGCGGCCACAAGTCGCTCTACTCCGACGCGTACTACGACCGGGACGCCTTCGATCGCCTGTACGGCGGCGACACGTGGCGGGCGGTGAAAGACCGCTACGACCCGGACCACCGGCTGACGGGACTGTACGAAAAGGCGGTAGCACGAGCATGAGCCTGACCGACAGAGATCAGGGGGCGGCGAGCGTCCCCGCCACCCCGCCGGCGGGCGGCCGGCACACGGGTCCGACCGTGGCGGATGTCATCCGCGCGGTCACCACCGGGCCGTTGCCGGTGCGGATCAGCGGGTACGACGGCAGTTCCGTCGGCCCGTCCGACGCCGGTCTCACCCTGGCGATCCGTTCCGAGCGGGGTTTGTCCTACCTGCTCACCGCTCCGGGTGACCTGGGCATGGCCCGGGCCTACGTCAGTGGTGACCTGGCGTTGCACGGGGTGCACCCGGGTGACCCGTACGAGGCGTTGCGGGTGCTCAAGGACGAGCTGCGGCTGCGCCCACCGTCACTGGCCGAGGGGCTGGCGCTGGTCCGGGGGTTGGGCTGGGAGCGGCTGATGCCTCCGCCGGCTCCGCCGCAGGAGGCACAGCCGCGGTGGAAGCGGGTGATGAACGGGCTGCGGCACTCGCGGGTGCGCGACAGCACCGCGATCTCGCACCACTACGACGTCTCCAACGCCTTCTACGAGAAGGTGCTCGGCCCGTCGATGACGTACACCTGTGCGGTCTTCCGGTCCCCGGACGACACGCTGGAGCAGGCCCAGGCGGCGAAGTACGACCTGGTCGCCGGCAAGCTGGCGCTCAGGAAGGGGATGCGGCTGCTGGATGTGGGCTGCGGTTGGGGTGGGATGGTGCGCCACGCCGCCCGCGAGTACGGCGTGAAGGCGCTCGGGGTGACCCTGTCGAAGGCGCAGGCGGAGTGGGCGCAGGCGGCGATCGAGCGGGAGGGGCTGACCGGGCTGGCCGAGGTGCGGCACCTGGACTACCGGGACGCGCCGGCCGAGCAGTTCGACGCCATCTCCTCGATCGGGCTGACCGAGCACATCGGGGTGCGTAACTACCCGACCTACTTCGGGGCGCTGCGGTCCCGGCTGCGGGCGGGGGGTCGGCTGCTCAACCACACCATCACGCGCGCGGACAACCGGGCGCCGCACCGCTCCGGCGCGTTCATCGACAGGTACGTCTTCCCGGACGGCGAGTTGGCCGGCCCGGGTCGGCTGATCAGCGAGGTGCACGACGCCGGGTTGGAGGTGCACCACGAGGAGAACCTGCGCCAGCACTACGCGCTGACGCTCGCGGCCTGGTGCCGCAACCTGGTGGAGCACTGGGACTTCTGCGTCTCGGAGGTGGGTGCGGGCACCGCCCGGGTGTGGGGGCTCTACATGGCCGGGTCCCGGATGGCGTTCGAGCGTAACGGCATCCAGTTGCACCAGGTGCTGGCCACGCACAACGGCCCGGACGGGGTGAACGGCTACCCGTTGCGGCCGGACTGGTTGCCCTGATCACCTGCTGACAGTTGCCTGAAGCCGCGTCGAGAAAGTCGGCGCGGCTTCTCGCGAACCGATTGACAAACAAATTTTGTACGTACAAACTGATTTTGCCATGAGAGACGTCCTGTACCTGGAGCAGATCGAGCAGGCCGAAGTCCTGCTCAAGCCGCAGCGCGTCGAGGTGCTGCGGCAACTCGCCGAACCGCGTACCTGCACCGAGGTCGCGGCCCGACTCGACCAGACGCCACAGCGCGTCTACTACCACGTCAAGCAGCTCGTCGCGGCCGGCCTCGTCGAGCTGGTGAACGAACGCAAGGTCCGCGGCATCACCGAGGGGATCTACCAGGCGGCCGCCCGGTCGTACTGGCTGTCCCCGCGCCTCGTCGGCCGGATCGGCCTGCGCCGGGCCCGCGACGAGCTGAGCCTGGGCTACCTGCTCGACCTGATGGAGGAGGTCCAGGCCGACATCGCCGGCCTGGACCGGGCGGCGCCCGAGCTGCCCTCGATCGGGGTCTCCGGCCAGATCCGGGTCCCCGCCGAGCAGCGCCAGCAGTTCCTGCACGACCTGCAAACCGCACTTCAGGACTTGTTCACCCGCTACGGCGGCAGCGAAGGCGACGCCTTCAAGCTGGCCGTCGCCTGCTATCCGAAAGGGAACGACAATGAGTGAGCCGTTGAAGGTCCAGGCCCGCCTCTCCGCGCCCGTCGGGCGCGTCCGCGCGGCCCTGACCGACCCGGCCGAGCTGCGTCTCTGGCTGGCCGAGCACGCCGAGGTCGAGCTGCCCCAGCGCTACGAGTTCTGGGGCCGCTACACGCCCGAGGGTGACGCCCCGCACCAGCGGCTGCTGCACGCCGACGACGACACGCTGCGCTTCGGCTGGCTGCTCGACGGGGTGGAGACCACCACCGAGCTCCAACTCACCGCCGAGAGCCCGGACAGCACGGTGCTCACGTTGACGCAGAGCCACTTCGACTTCGCCGAGGCGATGAGCGGCTCCAGCATCCGGGGCGTGCTCCAGACGTACTGGGCGCTGTCCATCGCCAACCTGGCCGCCCACCTGGAGGGCAAGCCACTGCTGCCCCGCACCGACTTCACCTCCGCCGACCTGCGCGGCGAGCTGGTCATCGCCGCCCCCGCCGACAAGGTGTGGAAGTCGCTCACCGACTCCGAGCAGGCCAGCGCCTGGTTCGGCTACCCGATCGGCATCGAGCCCTGGGTCGGCGGCCGGTACGCCATGGGCGGCTTCGAGACCGGTTACGCCGCCAAGGTCGTCGACCTGGAGCCCGGGCGCCGGATGTCCGTCGACTGGGGTCCGGTCGGCGTCACGAGCTGGGAGCTGGCCGAGTCCGGTGGCCGGACCACGCTGACGTTCGTGCAGAGCGGCTTCGACGAGGCCAACCCGCCGTACGGGGCCTGGAGCGGTTCGGTTGCCGGGCTGTTCGAGCTGCGCCGCTTCCACGAGGTGCCGAACTGGCAGCCGATCTGGATCGCCGAGGAGGTCCCCGGCCTGGAGCCCGCACCGGCCAACTGAGTCACTGACACCCGCCGCGAGCGCCGACCCAGCAGAGGTCGGCGCTCGCGGCGCGTTCATCGGCGCTGCGAGGTGACTTTTCGCGTTGGGGTGGGTACTGCCGGGCGATGTTCTTCATCTTTGGTCTGCGTACCAAGGTCGACCGCTCCGGTGTGGTGCAACAGGTCTGCCGCCACTGCGGCAACCACGCCGCGCAGGTGATAACCCGCCGTTCGACGAAATTCACCCTCTTCTTCATCCCCCTCATTCCGATCCGGACCCGGTACGCGCAGCAGTGCACGTTCTGCGGGGCGCAGTACGAGATCTCCCGGTCCGACGCCGAGCGCCTCCCGGTCGGCTGAGCCCCGCCATGGATCGCTTCCTGTGCTGGTTGATCGGCCGACCGGCGCCACCGGCCGACGTGGCGGTACACACCGCCGCCCGTCCGCCCTGCACCCCCGGCCGGCGCAAACGCCGTCGCGCACGCCGCCCCGCGGCCGGCACCGCGCTGCCCCGCTCACCCTGGAACCGCTCCGGCGGTCGCTGTTGATCCGGGTCGAGGTGGCCGTCGCCGGGGTGGTGCCACCACTCTCGGTCCCTGTAGAGCTGCCCCAGGTGTGGGGCAGTGGTCAGGCGCTGCATGGGGGGTCGGATTGGAAGCATCCCGGCTAGGGCGGGTGTCAAAGCCCCTGGCCGGCCTGCGGCGGGCCCAGACGACGACCGGCCGCGTTGGAGACTGGCCCGGATACCGGTGTTGTATCCAGGCGAATCTCCGCCTTGCCGGACCGCCGCCTGGACTCCGCCTCGGCTCGACCGAGGACTCTGACACACGCCCTGGGGGCCGCGTGCCTGTCTGCCCCACCTGCGGGGCAGGTCTACAGGGGGCAGATGAGGGAGGCCGGGACCTCGGGCCCGGCCCTGCGGCGTCGAGCCCGGGGTTTGCCGGGCCCGGCAGGGCTCGACCGGCGCGGGCGTTCGGCTCTGGCGGCGTACCTGGGCGCTGGTTAGGCTTTCGGGGTTTGCCGTGGACCGGTCCTCCTGAGGGTGCACGCACGACGAAGCCGGAGCGACCGTGTCCCGTCAGGACGTGAAGCAGGCTGTGGGGAAGCTCAACCCCGCCGGTGCGATCTTCGCGGCTGGGGTCATCCTCGTGGAGGCGTGCTGGCTGTTCGCCGCCCTGCCCGGGGCCGCGCTGGTCAGTGACGTCGGCGCGCTGCTGGTGGCCGGTTGGGCGACGGTCGCGTGCATCGGCGTGGCCCGTCGACATCCCGCGCCGCTGCGCAGGTTCTGGATGCTGCTCGCCGTCACCATGGCGCTCGCCGCGCTGGGCCGGGCCATCTGGACGGTGCAGCGTCTCGCCGGCGGCGACCTGCCGCACACACCTGTGGTCGGGGTGGTCTTCACCGCCGGCATCCTCACCGGCACGGCCGCGCTGCTCAGTTCGCCGTCCGCGCCACGGAGCGCGGTGGGGCGGGCCCGCACGCTGCTGGACGGGGTGATCGTCGCCCTGGCCCTGGTGCCGATCGCCTGGGTGCTGGTGTTTCGGGGGGTCGCCGCCTCGGAGTTGGCCGACCCGGCGAAAACGCTGGGGCTGCTCTACCCGATGTTCGACCTGATGCAGCTCACCATCCTGGTCGCGGTGGCGGGGCCGGTCCGGCCGATGTGGCGGCCGATGAGTCTGCTCGCGGCGAGCCTCACCCTGCGGGTCGTCGCCGACGTCGTCTACGTCTCGCTCGTCGTGCGTGCCGACTACGCCGCCGGTCACCTGATCGACCTGTGCTGGCCGGTGAGTTACCTGCTGATCGGCCTGGCCAGCCACAAGCCGCCGCCGCCGGACTGCGACGGCACCGACGACGCCGCCGAGTCGCCGCTGCCGCCCTGGTGGCGGGTGGCGTTGCCGTACCTGCCGGTGGGTGGAGCGATCGTCGCGGTGGTGCTGGCCCGCCGGCCCACCGGGCAGACCCCGCAACTGATCTTCGTGACCATGATGGTTCTGCTCGCGGCCCTCGCCGTGCGGCAGGGGTTGGCCGCCAACGAGAACCTGCGGCTCGTGGTCCGGCTGCGCCGCCTCGCGTACGGGGACCAGCTCACCGGGCTGCCCAACCGGTTGCTGTTCAACAGGCGGCTGCGGCTGGCGCTGCGAGACGGCCGGCCGGCTGCCGTGCTGCTGCTCGACCTGGACGGGTTCAAGCAGGTGAACGACCGTTTCGGCCATGCCACCGGCGACACCCTGCTGACCGGACTGGCGGCCCGGATGCGGGCTGTCGTGGCCGACGACGGCATCATCGCCCGGCTCGGCGGGGACGAGTTCGCGGTGCTTGTCGCCGGCGAACGACAGGTCTCCCCCGAGCGGCTCGCCGAGCGGCTGCTGGACGCGCTGCGGCCCTCCGACGGCGACGACGACGTCGGGGTGCACCCGTCGGCGAGCATCGGCATCGCCGAGTTCGGCCCGCAGCACGCCTCGCACACCGATCTGCTGCGTGACGCCGACATCGCCATGTACGCGGCCAAGGCGGCGGGGAAGTCCGCGTACCGGACGTGCACCTCGGCGCTGCGCGAGTCGGCCGTGTCGCGCGCCGAGCTGATCGCCGACCTGCGCCGCGCGGTCGACGAGGATCAGCTGTGTCTCGAGTTCCAACCCATCGTCGACCTGGCCACCGGCGAGGTGCGCAGTGCGGAGGCGCTGGTGCGGTGGCTCCACCCCCGGCTGGGGATGCTGCCGCCGGCGAGGTTCCTGCCGCTGGCCGAGGAGACCGGGCTGATCATCCCGATCGACAGGTGGGTGATCCACGAGGCGTGCCGGGCCGCGGCGACCTGGCGGGACCGGGCGCCGGACGCGACGGTGGCGGTGAACATCGCCGCGGCGCACCTGCGCCGTCCAGACCTGATCGCCACGGTCACCGCTGCCACGAGCGCCGTCGGGCTGGCGCCTCGGGCGTTGACCCTGGAGTTGACCGAGTCGGCGCTCATCGAGGGCACCGAGGCGGTGTTGGAGCGGCTGCACCAGTTGCGCGAGTTGGGCATCAAGATCGCTATCGACGACTTCGGTACGGGCTACTCGTCGCTGAGCTATCTGCACCGCATCCCGGCGACCGAGTTGAAGATCGACAGGTCGTTCGTGACCCGGCTGGGGTCGGACGAACGCGCGTACGCCACCGTGGAGATGGTCACCCGGCTGGCCGGCGCGTTCGACCTGACAGTCGTCGCCGAGGGGGTGGAGACCGAGCGTCAGCACGAGGCGGTCACCGCGATCGGCTGCCCACGCGGTCAGGGCTATCTGTACGGGCGGCCGGACGCACCCGCGATGGTGGGCCAGAATCAGGGCTTGACCCTGACGTAACGGCAGGTGGGAGCCTGGTTTCCGGAAGGGAGGGAAACCATGGCGTACACGGTGGGTCAGGTGGCGAAGCTCGCCAGCGTGACGGTGCGGACGTTGCACCACTACGACGAGATCGGCTTGCTCTCGCCCAGCGGGCGGACCCTTGCGGGTTACCGCCGCTACGACGACGCGGACCTGCAACGGCTGCAACTCGTCCTGTACTACCGGGAGTTGGGTTTCCCGCTTGAGGAGATCACCGCGATCATCGACGACCCGGCGGCCGACCCGGCCGCGCACCTGCGCCGCCAGCACGAACTGCTGACCGGACGGGTGAAGCGGTTGCAGGAGATGGTCACGGCGATCGAGTTCGCGATGGAGGCGAGCAAGTTGAACATCCAACTCACCCCGGAAGAGCGGTTCGAGGTCTTCGGTGACGTCGACCCGGAGGAGCACCAGGCCGAGGCGGAGCAGCGGTGGGGTGACACCGAGGCGTACCGGGAGTCGAACCGGCGGGTCTCCCGCTACACGAAGGCCGACTGGCTGCGGTACAGGGCGGAGAACGAGGATTGGGGCCGGCGGATCGTCGCGGTGCTGGCCTCGGGCGTGCCGGCGGACAGTCCGGAGGCGATGGACCTGGCCGAGGAGCACCGGCAGCTCATCGGCCGCTGGTTCTACGAGTGCACGTACGAGGGGCACACCGGGTTGGCCGACATGTACCTGGCCGACGAGCGGTTCACCGCGTACTACGAGAACATCGCCCCGGGGTTGGCCGTGTACCTGAACGAGGCCATCCACGCCAACGCGATCAGCCGCGCCTGATCGGTGGCGGCCGGCGTCCCACCCGGGGCGGCGGTGCGGTGCGGTCCGGCTAGTCTGGCCGGACCGCCACCGCCCCGGGGGAGAAGACCGTGCAGAAGCCGAAGCTGATCGCCGCCGGTGCCGTCCTCGCGGTGGCGGTTGCCGCCGGGGTGTGGGCGCTGGTGGCCACCGGCGACGAACCCGACGCGGGTCCCCCGGCGGCGTCGGCGGGCCCGACCGATCCGGCCGGTGTGCTGACGGCCGCCGCCGCGAAGGTCGACCAGCGGACCTACAAGCTGACATTGAGCACCGGCGGGACAGCGGGCGGCGACGGCACTGTGGTGCTCTGGGATCCGACGACGAAGCGGGGCCTGGAGACCACCTCGCTCAAGGTGCCCAGCGGCGAGGTGAAGATCGAACGGCTCACCACCGGGCCGGACGTCTACGTGCGGATCAGCGCCCCGGACCGCCGCGTCCCGGTGTGGGACAGCAAGACCTGGTGGCACGTCGGGGCGCCGGGTTCGCCGCCCGCTCAACAGGGCTTGGACAACACCAAGCTGGCCGGCACGCTCAGCACGGCGACGGCCGTCCGGCAGACCGGGGAACGGGAGTACGCCGGCACGCTGGACCTGCGGGAGAGCAGCGCGGTGCTCGGCACCGGGGTCGGCGACCGGGCCGGTGCGGTGCCGTTCACGGCGGCCGTCGACGAGCAGGGCCGGTTGGTCCGCTACCGCATCGAGTTGGCCAGGGAGCAGTCGGAGACCGCCCAGCTCGAACTGACGTACTCGGACTTCGGGTTGGCGGTGTCGGCGGAGCGGCCGGCGGCCGACCTGGTCGGCGAGGATCCGCCGGCGAACATCCCGGGCGCCTGATCGTCGGTCACTCCTCGACCGCGCCGGCGGTGGGTGTGACCAGGAAGTCGTAGACGGTGCGGGCCATCCGGCGGACCGTCTCGTCGCCGCTGGCCATCGGCCCGGCGGTGAGGAACGCGACGGCGGTCTCGGTGCCGGGGATCAGGTAGTAGCCGACGTCGTGGGAGGCGTCCGGCAGGTCGCCGGTCTTGTGGGCCACCGGCACCCCGGGTGGCAGCGCCGCCGGGATCTTGGTGTTGAGGGTCTGCTCCCGCATGAACCCGATCATCAGGTCGCGGGAGGCGGGGGTGAGGATCTCGCCGTCCCAGACCGCGCCGAGCAGGGACACCACGTCGTCCGGGCTCGTGTAGTTCTCCTCGCCGCGTTGCGCCGCCGCGCTGTCGAGCATCCGGCGGGCCAGGATTGTCGATCGCTGGTTCATCGAGTCGATGAGCGCGTTGACCGGGGCGAAGCCGCCGAGGTAGGTGATCAGCACGTTCGCGGCCACGTTGTCGCTGTACTTGATCAGGTACTGGGCGAGCCGACGCAGGGTGACCACCTGCGGGAACGTCTCGAACTGGAGCTGACCGGTGCCGCCGACCACGTCCTGCGGGGTGACCAGCACGCCGTCGTCCAGGGCTGCCTGTCCACAGTCGACGCGGCGGAGCAGCTCGACGAGGATCCACAGTTTGATCACGCTGGCGGCCTTGGGGCGAAGCGCGCCGTTGACGGCGATCTGCTGGTCGCCGTACCGGCCGGACAGGTCGCGCACGGTGACACCGGCCGGGTTGAGGCTCGCGTCGGCGACCACCCGGGCGAGTTGTCCGCTGAGCGGGAACAGTCGGGCGCCCGCGACCGGGTCGGTGGGCGGCTGCGGGCTGGTGACCACCACTCCGGTCAGCTCGACCGGCGGGCGGTGTCGTTGGATCACCTCAAGCGTGCCCTCGCCGCGCCCGGTCAACGGCACCCGGTAGCGGTAGGCCATGCCGCCGACGACGACCGCGCCGCTGGCCACCCCGGCGGCGACACGCATGCCCGGGTCGGCGACCCGACCGGTGTCACCGTCACAGGCCCGGTAGCGCACGGTGTGCCCGAGCGAGTCCACCGCGAACACCCCACCGGGAAACGACAACCAGGACACCTCGCTTGTCGGCGCCCGCTCGGGCGTCGGCTCGACACCGGGCTCGTGGCCCTGCCCGCCGCCCGGCTCGCCCGCGTACCCGGGTCGCGCCGGGTCCGCGCCGGGCCCGGGGCCGTCCGCGGTGGCCGGCCCGGTCGTGGCCAGCACGGCGAGCGTGACCGCCGCCGCCAGCCCTTTCCGAGGTACGCGGGCAGCGGCACCCAGCAGGGAAGATGAACGGCTCTTGTCGCTTTTTCTCACGTTTGTACGATATGAAGCGTCGGGGGCGGGTGGGGTCGGCGGGACTGGTGTCACCCGTCCGGGCGGCGATGCCCCGGCGAGCGGCATGACACACAGGTATAGAAATGACTCAGCGCCATCGAACCCAGCAGCCACACCGACCCCTGGAGGCCCCCCTTGTTGATCATCGCAGGCAGTTTGCAGGTCGAACCGGCCACCCGCGAGGCGTACCTGTCCGGCTCCGAAGAGGTCATCGCGCAGGCACGCGCCGCCGCCGGCTGCCTCGACTTCCTGCTCGCGGCCGACCCGCTGGAGCCCGGTCGGATCCACGTCTACGAACGCTGGGAGTCCGCGGAGCAGTTGGCGGCCTTCCGTGGCTCCGGGCCGAGTGACGCGCAGGAGGCGGCCATCCTCGACGCCGACGTGCGGCGCTACCTGATCGCCGGCGTCGAGGCACCCTGACCCGACCGCCGCGGCAGCGGGCGAGCAAGGAGCAAGCCCAGGCAGCGCTCGAGATCGTCACCAGCGGCCCGAGTCGGGCCGGCCGACGGGGTCACATCGGGGGTCCGGTCGCGGGCTCGGGTTCCGCGGGCAGGCCGGGTGCCAGCCGGCGGATCGAGGCGAACGTGGGCGTCAGCGCGTCGTACAGCTCGGCGAAGAGCGGCAGCAGCGCCGCGTACGTGGCGGCAGCGGCGGCGTCGGGGCGGATCGTCTCCTCGATCCGGACGAGGTCGGCGGCGACGTCGATGCTGGGGATCAGCCCGAGCGCCTGCATGCCGAGCAGCGCCGCGCCGAAGCTGGACCCCTCGTGTGCGGCCGGGAAACTCACCGGCAGGCCGAGCGCGTCGGCGAGCATCTGCCGCCACAGGCCGCTGCGGGCGAAGCCGCCACCGGCACGGATCTCGCGGACCTCGTTGCCGGCCGCCCGCACGGAGCTGAGCACCAGTGCGAGCTGCTGGCAGACCCCCTCCAGCGCGGCGCGGACCAGGTGCTCGCGGCGGTGGCTGTGGGTCAACCCCACGTACGCGCCGCGCGGCAGCGCGCTCCAGTGTGGTGCCCGTTCGCTGTGCAGGTACGGCAGCATGATGAGCCCGCCCGAGCCGACCGGCGCGCGGGCCGCCAGGGCGACCAGGTCCTCTTCGGAGTGCTCACCCAGATCCGGGGCGAGCGCCTCGCCGGCCCACTTGAGGACGATGCCGCCGTTGTTTATCGCACCGCCGACCGCCCAGCGGTGCTCGGTCAGCGCGTAGCAGAACACGCCGCCCAGCGGGTCCACGCCGGGCCGCTCCACCATCACGCGCATCGCGCCGCTGGTGCCGATCGAGCAGGCCACCATGCCGGGGTGCACCGCCCCCAGGCCCAGGTTGGCGAGTGGCCCGTCGCCGGCGCCCACCACCACCGGGGTGCGCTCCGGCAGGCCGGTGCTTGCCGCGGCCTGCGGGGTGAGGCCGGGCAGCACGGCGGTGGTGGCGACCAGTTGGGGAAGCTGCTCCTCGGTGATGCCGGCGATGGTCAGCGCCTCGCTGTCCCACTCCAGACGGTGGATGTCCAGCAGGCCGCTGGCCGAGGCCATCGAGTGGTCGGTGACCAGCGCGCCGCAGAGCCGCAGCAGCACCCAGTCCTTGATGCCCACCCAGTGCGCGACGCGCTCGAAGAGTTTCGGCTCCTGCTCGGCGAACCAGAGCAGCTTGGGCAGCGGCGACATCGGGTGCATCGGCGTGCCGGTGCGCCGGTGCAGGGCCAGCCCGGACGGGACCGCCCGTAACCGTTCGGCCTGCAGGGTGGCGCGGGAGTCGGCCCAGGTCACCGACGGGGTGAGCGGGTTGCCGTCCGGGTCGAGCGCGATCAGGCTGTGCATGGCCGAGCTGAACGACAGGCCGGCCACCGGCTGGACCAGCTCGGCCACGACCACGCTCACCGACTTGAGCACCGCGTCGAGGATGAGGTGCGGGTCCTGCTCGGCGTAGCCGGGCTGTGGGTCGTTCAGCGGATAGCCGACCGAGTGGCTGCCGAGCTGCCGCCCGTCGGTGTCGTACGCGACGGCCTTGGTGCTCGTGGTGCCGATGTCGACGCCGATGACCACTCCGGGCCGGGTGTCCTGCGGCAAGACGCTCACCCCCCTTCGCGCGGCGGTGCGGCGGCGACGCCACCCGGCTGCGGCTGACGTTACCGAGACGGCGACCGCCCTCGCACGACACGCGCACAGGACAACCGTCGACGGGGCAGTATCGGCCTATCGTCTAGTTTCCTCCACCGATCGGATATTTTGGCCCGTTCTGGCGTGTCCGGGTACCACGCCCAGCCTGTTGAACGAGGAGACACCCAGATTGGTGGCCTACGCGGCGAAGGAGTCGGCGTGGCAAAGACTGATTCGACGGGTTCTACCTGGCGGTACCGGTGGGCGCACCGGCAGAACGTGCGGCGGGTCAGCACGTACCGGGGCGCCGAGACGGCCTGGCGGCGTCGTGACGACGAGTTGCGGCGACTGCGCGCTCTCGCCGTCGACTTCCAGGGCTCCGCCGCTGCCGGCGACGGCCTGCCCCTGGAGTTGGCCGCCGACGAGGTGGTGCTCTGGGTGCTGCCCGCCGCGCAACTTGTCGAGGTGCGGCACACCCCGGTGCTGCCCGCCCCGGATCTCACCGTCGCCGTGCCGGCCGGACCGCTGCGCCCCCGCCGCCCGGACGGCGTGCGCGTCACCGACGCCGGCATGGCCGTGATCACCAGCCGCCGCCTGGTGCTGCTCGGCGGACGCGGCCGGCGCGACTGGGCGTACGGCCGGATGACCGGCCTGGCCCACGACCCCGCGTCGCCGGTCACGCTGATCCAGGTGCTGGACCGGCGGTCGACCGCCGGGCTGCTGCTGCCCGCCGACGCGGCGCCGGACTTCCGGTTCAAGCTGACCCTGGCCTTCGCCGACGCGATCGAACAGCGCGCCGCGGTCCTCGCCCAGCTCGACGAGCTGATCGCCGAGCACGCCCAGCTCAAGCCGTTCCGGCCGGCCGCGGCGACCCCGGCGCAGGCCCGGCTCACGTCGTTCGTCCCCGGTGGACGCCGGACCATCGCGGTGGCTGCCGCCCTGGCGCTGCTGGTGCCGGCGGCGCTCATCGAGTCGGATCCGTCCGACCCGACCGGCGGCCCGGAGGTCGCCGCCGCCGCCACTCCGAGCGGGGAGCCCGCGCTGATCCGCCCGGCTGCCCCGGCGCTCGCCCGCGCCACCCCACCGCCACCGCCGCCGACGAGGTCGCCACGCCCGGCGCCCCGCACGACCGGCGACCCGCTCTGCGGAGCACCGGAAAACCCGCTGGGGTACGGCTTCTGCGGCGGCACCCGGATCCGTCGGCCCGCCGCCGAGGTGTGCGACTGGTTCGACTGCGTGCCACAGTTCTGGGCCGGACGGGGTTACCTCGTGCAGTGCCGCGACGGTTCGGTAAGCCTGGCCGGCGGCAGCCGCAAAGCCTGCGGCGAGCACGGCAGCGTACGGCGAATCATCACGAAGTGACCGGTTTGGGGTTTAAAGTCTGCTTCAATCCGCCACAATTACCGAGTGGAGATCAGGTCTGACGATGGCGCGCGGGTGCGGATACGCCCCGTCGGCTACCAGCCTGGCATCGACCCGCCCGACGACCCCGACCGAGCCGCGCCCGGCTGGCACGACTGGCTGCTCGTCGAGGTGGACGCCCGCACCGCCGACGGCCAGACCTGGTCGCACCACTACCCGAGCCTGATGGTCGAGGAAGCCCGAGCGCTCGGCGGCTGGCTGCGCGGGCAGGCCACCTCGGCGCTCGAATCGAACTCGCCGCCGGCGATGGTCAGCTTCACCGAACCCAACCTGGCCCTCCGCTCCCGGGTGCTCCGCCGCCGCCGGCTGGAGCTGATCGTGGAGTTCTCCGCCGAGTCGCTGCCGCCGTGGATGCGCCGCCCGTCCGGCGCGATCTACCCGCTGATCCTCACCGTCTCGGCGGACGCCCTCGCCGCCGCCGCCGAACAGTGGGCCGAGCACTGCGTGGCGTACCCGCCGCGGACCCGGTCGAGGTTCCCCGCCGAGGACCCCAGGTCGGTGCACCACCCGCGCCGCGCCGGCTGAACCGCCCACCACGCCCGGTCCTTGTGGAGCCGGTGCCGCCCCTGCTCTGATGTGCGGTCATGGGGGTTGAGCAGGTCCACCGCACGGTGGAGGCGGTATGGCGCATCGAGTCCGGGCGGGTCGTCGCCGCCCTGGCCGGGCTGGTCCGCGACGTCGGCTGGGCCGAGGAGCTGGCCCAGGACGCCCTGGTCGCCGCGCTGGAGCAGTGGCCGCGAGACGGCGTACCGGCCAACCCGGGCGCGTGGCTGACCACCGTCGGCAAACGGCGGGCGATCGACGCGCTTCGCCGGCGGAGCCTGCTGCAACGCCGGGTGGCCGACCTCGGGCGGGACCTCGACGACGAGCAGTTCACGCCCGACTTCGACGCCGCGTTCGAGGGCCGCATCGACGACGACCTGCTGCGGCTGGTGTTCACCGCCTGCCACCCGCTGCTCGCGCCGCAGGCGCGCGCGGCACTGACCCTGCGGGTGCTGGGCGGGCTGAGGACCGAGGAGATCGCCCGCGCGTTCCTGGTGGCGGAGACCACCGTCGCGCAGCGCATCACCCGGGCCAAGAAGACGCTCGCCGAGGCGAAGGTGCCGTTCGAGGTGCCCGGTGTGGCCGAGCGTGGCGAACGGCTCGCCTCCGTGCTGGAGGTCATCTACCTGATCTTCAACGAGGGTTACTCCGCGACGGCCGGCGACGACTGGATGCGCCCGGCGCTCTGCGCGGAAGCGCTGCGGCTGGCCCGCCTCGTCCAGGAGTTGATGCCCGAGGAGCCGGAGGTGCACGGGCTCGCCGCGCTCCTGGAGATCCAGGCGTCCCGTACCGCCGCCCGGGTCGACGCCGACGGCGCGCCGATCCTGCTGTTGGAGCAGGACCGGGGGCGCTGGGACCGGCTGCTGATCCGCCGGGGCCTCACCGCCCTGGACCGGGCACGGGCGGCGAACGGCCCGCCCGGCCCGTACACCCTCCAGGCGGAGATCGCGGCCTGCCATGCCCGCGCGGCTACTCCGCAGGAGACCGACTGGGCGCGCATCGCCGCCGGCTACGCCGAGCTGGCCCGGGTCGTACCGTCACCGGTCGTGGAGCTGAACCGGGCCGTCGCGGTCTCCTTCGCCGACGGCCCGGCCGCCGGTCTGGCACTGGCCCGGGCGTTGGCCGACGAGCCGGCGCTGGCCGGCTACCACCTGCTGCCCAGCGTGCTCGGTGACCTGCTGGCCAAGCTGGGCCGCCACGACGAGGCGCGCGCCGAGTTCGAACGGGCCGCCGACCTGACCGGCAACGAACGCGAACGCGCGCTGCTCCGCGCCCGTGCGGCCGACTGCGCCCGCGGGGTCACGCCAACCCGCTGAAGAATTCTTCGACTGTCCTGTCGTATCCCGCCCCGGCCGCTCGACGCGTCAGCGAAAGCCGGCTCGCACCGGCAAGCGGGACCGGCGACCGGCCGGCACAGACAAGGAGAGCGACATGACGACGACGGCGAAGGTGACCAGGGCGGGGTCCGCGGTGGCGGGCGTCGACTCCCGGCGTACGACGACCAGGGCGCTGTTGGCCGGCGGAGCCGCCGCCGGCCCGCTGTTCGTGGTGGTGGCAGCCGCCCAGGTGCTCACCCGCGACGGGTTCGACCTGAGCCGGCAGCCGCTCAGCCTGTTGGCCCTGGGCGACCTGGGCTGGATCCAGACCGCCAACTTCGTGCTGACCGGGCTGCTGGCCCTGGCCGGCGCGGTCGGGCTGCGCCGGACGCTGCGGGGTGAGCCGGGCGGGACGTGGGGGCCGGCGTTGATCGCCGTGCACGGCCTCGGCCTGGTCATCGCCGGGGTGCTGGTCTCCGACCCGAGCATGGGCTGGCCGGCCGGTGCGCCGGAGGGCGCACCCGACACGATGAGCTGGCACGCCGCCGGTCACGGGGTTGGCGCGGGGCTGGCCTTCGGCTCGCTGCCCATCGCCTGCCTGGTCTTCGCCCGCACCTGGTGGCGGGCCGGGCAGCGCGGCCGGGCCGCCTACTCGCTGGGCAGCGCGGTGGCCGTCGTCGCGATCCTGGCCTGGCCCGACCAGGGCACCCTCAGCATCCGGATGGCGCTCGCCTGCCTCGTCACCTTCGGCTGGCTCACCGCGCTCTGCGCTCGACCGAGCACCCGCTGACCGTCATTCACCGATCACGAGAGGACCACACCGATGCGCTACATGATGATGCACAAGCTCGACGAGAACCTGCCGGGAGTCTTCAACCCGGGCCCGGAGTTCGTGGCCCGGATGGAAGGTTTCATGAAGGAGGTCGCGCAGGCCGGGATCCTGGTCGCCGCCGAGGGGCTCTGCCCGACCGTCACCGACGCCACCCGGATCACGGTGAGCGGCGGCACGACCACCGTCACCGACGGGCCGTTCACCGAGACCAAGGAACTGATCGCCGGGTTCGCGCTCGTGGACGTGCGTTCCCACGAGGAGGCCGTGCACTGGGGGCGGCGGTTCGTCGACGTCTTCACCGAGACGTTCGATGGGGTGGAGGTGGACATCCGCCGGGTCTACGAGGCTCCGGAGGCGGGCCAGCAGGGCTGACCCTCGTCGCGCCGCCGCCCGGGTCACCCGGGCGGCGGTCCGACGTTCACCCCCGGCCGGGGAATGGGTAGGGTGATCGTCGTCAGCCACGAGAAGGAGGTGAGCCCGGTGACCACGCGACGTCAATCCTGGGCGCTCTTCTCGGCCGTCCCCCTCAGCTGACCACTCGCGTCGGGGAGTGCGCCCTCCTTTCTCGGAGGACACATGTCCATCTCCCCGTTCCGCATCGACGTACCCGATGCGGTCCTCGACGACCTGCGGACCCGACTGGCCCGTACCCGCTTCACCGACCGCAGCGGCCACCAGCCGTGGCAGGGCGGCGTCGACCCCGACTACCTGCGGGACCTGGTGTCCTACTGGCACGACGGGTTCGACTGGCGAGCACGCGAAGCCGCGCTGAACGCGTACCCCCAGCACCTGGCCCTCGTCGGCGGCCGGAAGCTGCACTACCTGCACGTCCGGGCGGCACGCCCGGCCGGCACGCCCACGCCGTTGCCGTTGCTGCTCAGCCACGGCTGGCCCAGCAGCTTCGTCGAGATGCTGCCCCTTGTCGATCGCCTGACCGATCCGGACCGACCCGGGGGCGCGTTCGACGTGGTGGTGCCCTCGCTGCCGGGCTTCGGCTTCTCGGCGGTCCCGGACGAGCCGGTGACCCGGGCGCTCCTCGCCCGGACACTGCACGAGCTGATGACCGACGTGCTCGGCTACCAGCGGTACGGCGCCTTCGGCGGCGACGTCGGGGGCGTGGTGACCGGCTGGCTCGGTGCCCTGTACCCGGAGCAGGTCGCCGGCATCCACCTGATCCATCCGCCGTTCCCGGCCAGCTTCGACGCCCGTCCGCTGTCGGCGGCCGAACAGGCGTACCTGGACGCCGAGGCCGCGTACGACGAGACCGACGGCGGCTACAGCGCCATCATGGGTACCCGCCCGGACACCCTCGCGGCGGCCCTTGCCGACTCACCGGCCGGGCTGGCGGCCTGGCTCGTGGACAAGTACCGGGACTGGACCGACAACCACGGGGACCTGGCCAACAGCGTCGACCGGGACACCCTGCTCACCATCATCACGCTCTACTGGGTGACCGGCTCGATCGGCTCGTCGTTCCGGCAGTACGCCGACTTCGCCCACAACACCCCGCGACCCATGATCGAAGTGCCGGCGGCGTTCACGGTGAGCACCGAGCCCTCGCAGGCCAACTTCCCGCGCGAGATTGCCGAGCGGGCCTGCACCGACATCCGGCACTGGAGCGAACCGGGCCGGGGCGGGCATTTCCTGCCGCTGGAGGAGCCGGACCTGCTCGCTGGTGAACTGCGGCAGTTCTTCACCTCGCTGCGGCCGTAGTGCGGGCTGGGCGGCTGCTCCGGCCTCCACCGGAGCAGCCGCCGACGTCCGTCAATTCTCTCCTTTCGGGCGCAACGGGATGCATCGATCGTGGTCGCGTTCCCTGTCACGTACGTGAGCGGTTGTACCGCGTGTGACCGTGACCTCTGTCGCCTGCGCCCCGTGGCGGCTCGCCTGGGCCGAGCGCGAGAACGAGCGCCGGCAGCGCGCGTACCGCGACGCCACCGACGCCTGGCTGCGCCGCGACGACCACCTGGCCCGGCTCCGCATCGAGGCTGCCGGCTTCCTCGGGTGTACGCAGCCCCGCACCGGCCTGCCGGTGGACCTCGACCACGACGAGCTCGTCTTCCGCGTCCTTCCCGTCGCCACTCTCGTCGAGGCCGAGGCGCGGCACGTCCCCGGCCTGCCCAGCCCGGGTCCCTGCGACTTCGCCGACACCGTTCGCGCGGCGCTGCCAGCGGGCCTGCGGGTGCTCGACACCGGGATGGCCGTCGTAACCAGCCACCGCGTGGCCTTCGCCGGCCGCGAGCACCGGCGCGAGTGGCGGTACGCGGACCTGGTCGGCCCCGCCCATCACCCCGACGTGCCGATCACCCTGCTGCCCGACCACGGTCGCGGATCCGCCGAGACCGCGCGGCCCAGACTCTCCGGGCTGCTGGTCCCGGCCACCGCCGTGGTGAACTTCCGCTTCTATCTCACCCTCGCGGCCGTCGCCGATCGATCCGCCGTCACCGCGCGGATCGACGCCCTGCTGGCCGCCCACCGGCACGCCCGGCCCGCGCCTCCGGTGGTGGCGGCGCCCGACGACGCGCCCCGGACGGCGGTACGCCTCGACCGGCGGGCGCTGGGGGCTGCCGCCGTCGCAGCCGTGGTGTTCGCGACGCTGGGCCCCGGCGCCGTGGGGCCACAGCAGGCCGGCCCTCTGCGACGGGCGGAAGCGGCGACCATCGCGACGGTCGAGCCGACCGTGCGGAACGCCGCGGTGACCGCCTCGCTGCGAGCGCCTTCCGTCCTGGTGGCACCGCCGAACCCGCGCACGGCCGCCGGTCCGGCCGAGCCGGCACGGCCTCCGGCGGCCGGTCCGCCGCGGCCCGCCGCGCCGGTCCCGTCGGCCGCTGTGGCGGCTGCTCCGATCCCCACCACCGCTGCGGTGCCGTTCACCGAGCCGGTGCCAACCACCGCTCCGATCCCGTTCACCGAGCCGGCGGCGTCCGGCGCTCCCGCCCCGTCGGCAAGCGCGACGCCGACGCCCACTCCGACGCCGACCGACCCGCCCACGGCCGCCCGGCCGGGCTTACCGTCACCGACCACGACGCCCGACCCCGCGCTGGTGACGGCGTGCCTGGACCCGCTGCTGCCGCTTGTGGACCGGCTGCTGTGCTCGCCGACCGGCCCGTGATTCCGGGCCGTTGCCGTCTCGTGCCCGCGGCTCGGCCGTCGTCGTCGCCGACGCTGCTGCGGTCGGCTCGGCCGTCGTCGTCGCCGACGCTGCTGCGGTCGGGTCAGGTCGTGGTGCCGAAGTCGGGGAGGGTGAGGGAGCCGTCCGGGCCGAGGGTGAAGCCGGGGTTCCAGGCGATCTCCCAGACGTGACCGTCCGGGTCGGCGAAGTAGCCGGCGTAGCCGCCGTAGAACGTCTCCCGCGCCGGCTGGGTCAGCTCGGCGCCGGCCTTGCCCGCGGTGGCCAGCACCTCGTCGACCTCCGCCCGGGAGCGGACGTTCTGGGCCAGGGTCATGCCGCCGAAGCCGCCGGTGTCCGGGTTGGGCACGCCCGCGTCGGCGGCCAGCTTGTCCCGGCTCCACAGCACCAGGGCCAGGCCGCCGGCCTGGAAGAAGACCGTCTCCTCGACCTCCTGGCCCCGCCAGCCGAGGTGCTCGTAGAAGGCTTTGGCGCGCGCCAGGTCGGAGACGCCGAGGGTGATCAGACTGATCCGCTGCTCCATCCTCGTAACCTAACGCGCGATCACCCGGCCGGCGCGGTACGGGCAGAGGTAGACCAGATCAATCCGAGGAATCTACACTCTTCTCTGTTAGCGCTCACACTCGTCCCAGTGCTGAGGCAGTAACGCCATGCCGATGTGACGATCGGCGACCGCCGGGTAAGGACCCGGCAGCCGGCGGCTGCTCGGTCCGGCCGGCCCCGCTCCCAGACGGTTGCCGGCTGCCCGTGGCGGCCCCACCGGCCGGCCCATGCCCTCGGCCAGCTCGACCAACCCAGGGGAGACAGCTATGCGAACGAGGGCACGATGGCTCGCAACGCTCGCCGCGCTCGGTGTCGTGGCCGCCGGAGTGGTGACACCCACCGGGCCGGCCAACGCAGAATCCAACGGCGGCGTACGGGTGATGCCGCTCGGCGACTCCATCACCGAGGGCACCCAGGTGCCGGGCGGTTACCGCATCGGGCTCTGGCAGCGCCTCGCCAGCGGCCGGTACACGGTGGACTTCGTCGGGTCGCAGTTCAACGGGCCGGCCAGCCTGGGTGACCACGACCACCAGGGGCATCCCGGCTGGCGCATCGACCAGATCGACGCGAACATCGTCGGCTGGCTGAACACCCAACGACCGCAGACCGTCCTGCTGCACATCGGCACCAACGACATCCTGCAGAACTACAACGTGAGCACCGCGCCGAACCGGCTCTCCACCCTGATCGACAAGATCACCACCACCGCGCCCACCGCCGAGGTGTTCGTGGCGCAGCTCATCCCGCTCTCCAACAGCGGCCAGGAGTCGGCCAACCGCACCTTCAACGCGGCGATCCCCGGCATCGTCCAGAGCAAGGTCAACGCCGGCAAGCGGGTGCACCTGGTCGACATGCACAGCGCCCTCACCACCGCCGACCTGATCGACGGCGTCCACCCCACCGCCGGCGGCTACGACAAGATGGCCGCCCGCTGGTACAACGCGTTGCAGTCGGTGCCCGGAAGCATCGGCAACCCGGGCAGCGGCGGCGGACAGACCACCACCACGATCGTGGGCACCCGGTCCGGCAGGTGCGTCGACGTCCCCGGCTACTCCACCGCGAACAGCACCCAGCTGAACCTGTGGGACTGCCACGGCGGCACGAACCAGCAGTGGACGTACACGTCCAGCAAGGCCCTCACCGTCTACGGCAACAAGTGCCTCGACGCCGCTGGCAACAGCACCGCGCCGGGCACCCAGGTCACCATCTACGACTGCCACGGCGGCACGAACCAGCAGTGGAACGTCAACGCGAACGGCACCATCACCGGCGTGCAGTCCGGCCTCTGCCTGGACCCGTACAACCAGGGCACCGCCAACGGCACGAAGCTCGTCCTCTGGACCTGCACCGGCCAGGCCAACCAGCAGTTCAGTCGCCGATGAAGCAGCCGACACGATGGCTGACGGCCGCGCTCGCGGTGGTCCTCGGCCTGGCAGTGGCTACCACGACGCGGGACGCGGCAGCCGCCGACAGCCCGTACCAACGGGGTCCGGATCCGACCCCGGCCAGCGTCGCCGCCACCCGCGGCCCGTTCGCCACCACGCAGGCGACGGTGCCCGCGGGCAACGGCTTCAACGGCGGGTACGTCTACTACCCGACCGACACCAGCCAGGGCACCTGGGGTGCGGTCGCGATCGTGCCCGGCTATTCCGCCCTGTTCGCCAACGAGGAAGCCTGGATGGGCCCCTGGCTGGCGTCCTTCGGGTTCGTGGTGATCGGCATCGAAACCAACAGCCGCACCGACGGCGCCGACGCCCGCGCCACCCAACTGCTCGCCGCACTTGACTACCTCACCCGCACCAGCCCGATCCGCAACCGGGTCGACGCCAACCGGCTGGGCGTCATGGGGCACTCCGCGGGCGGGGCCGGCACCCTCCTCGCCGCCCTCCGGAGGCCGACCCTGAAGGCGGCGGTCGGCCTCGCACCCGGTACGCCCGGAAACAACCTGAACATGTCCACCACCCAGGTCCCCACCATGCTCCTGTCGGGACAGAACGACGGCACCGTCACGCCCTCCTACGTGCAGGGCATCTACAACACGCTGCCCGCCGGCGTGGAACATGCCTGGGCGGAACTGGCCGGCAACGACCACCTCTCGTTCACCAGGCCGAACGCCACCGAGATGCGACTCCTGATCCCGTGGCTCAAGACGTTCCTGGACAACGACACCCGCTACACCCAGTTCCTCTGCCCCCTGGCGAACAGCACGGGTGTCTCGCGGTACAACGCCACCTGCCCCCTGGTGCCGCCGGACGGCCCGCCGGCACCGCCCACGTCCGCACCGCCCACGTCCGCGCCGCCCACCACGGGTACGCCGACCACGCCGCCACCCTCCGGGGCCGCCTGCACCGCGACCTACCGCACCGTCAACTCGTGGTCCGGCGGCTTCCAGGGAGAAGTCACCGTGACCGCCGGCACCGCCGCCATCAACGGTTGGACCGTCAGGTGGGAACTGAACAACGGCCAGCGCATCGACCAGGTCTGGAGCGGCACCCTGAGCACCAGCGGCTCCACCGCGACGGTCCGCAACGTCTCCTACAACGGGTCGCTGGCCGCCGGTGCCACGGCGAGCTTCGGCTTCCTCGGGTCCGGTACGCCAACCGCCACGTCACCGACCTGCGCCAGCCCCTGACCAGCCGTAGGTCGTGAACCCGCGGCCCGAAGCGGGAGTCAGCAGTTGATCGCCGCGTGCCTCGACCCAACGTCGAGGTGCGCGGCGAGACTCGTCGACGTACTCCTCCAGGGCACCGTCAACCCGATCGACGACACGCGTCCAGATGAAGCTCTCGGATAACCGGCCAACCCATAGCATTGATGCTATGGGTTGGGCAGAGCGATGAGTGATCGCCTGGACTGGAATGACCTGCGTGAACGCCGGATGGCGGAGCCGGGGGCGTCCGAGACCTATGACGTCACCCGGCTAGCCTTCGAGCTCGGTCAGGAGGTGCGCCACCTGCGGGAGGGGCATGGTTGGAGTCAGAGCCAGTTGGCGCGAGCCGCTGGCATGACTCAGTCTGCGGTAGCCCGCTTCGAGGCGGGCGGCACCGTGCCGACCCTGCCGCTTCTGGAGCGTCTGGCCCGGGCCCTGGACCGTAGGCTGGACGTCAGGTTCATTTCAGGTGCGGACGCGGCTTGAAAATCCGACAACCCGCCGCACACGTTCGCGTCACGTGCGCCAGTATTTGTTGATCTCGCTTCTGGGTCATGCGTGAGTTCTTCACTCGAGGCGCGATGGCGAAGGTCTTGGCGTAGATCATTGCGGTCTTGCTTCCTCGCTCGCCGACTGTAATATCTCCATGTTTTGATTCACAACGGGGAGGAATATCCACATGCGATGGAAGTTCCCGGCCGGTGCCCTCATAGCGCTGGCTTTTCTGGTTCCGGCGGCACCGGCGATGGCGCAAGCCAACGCGCCCGGCCTGGACGCGGCCTGCCAGACGGTTGAGCGCAAGGTGTACAAGGACATTCGCGAGCTTGTCACCATCGACCTGGATACCGCCACGGACGAACAGCTGCAGTTGTTGGCCGCCCAGATCCTGCACAGGGCAAACGTAGAGAAGTTGCCCGGCCTGTCGAAGGCGATCCAGGAGCGGCTGAGGGGCACCCGGGAAGAGCTCCGCGCGTACCTCAAGACGGGTGTGCTGGAGGACTGGCTGACTGCTCTGCGGATCTCGGTGGGCCAGACGATGACGGGTGCTGGTCCCAACGTGAAGGCGGCCGCGCAGGACGTGCTCGACGAGCAAGCCGTCGATGCCTACCTGGCCTACCTGAACGAAGGCCTGTACGCCGCGCGTGCGGAGGACTGCAAGTCTCAGCCGACGGCGACCCCGACGTCTCGGCCCACCGCGACGCCGACTGCCTCGCCGAGCGCCACGCCCAGCGCCACGACGACCGTCGTACCGACCCCTGCTTCCTCCACCACCCCGGCCGCGGCCGGTGGCGAGGGCGGCGGGCTGCCGGTGACCGGTGCACAAACCGCGACCGTGGCCGGCATTGGCGGTGCGCTTCTGCTCATCGGCGGCGCGGTCTACGTGCTCGGACGCCGACGCCGGGCACGCTTCGTCGCATAGCTCATTCGACGCGCCCGGCCCGATGCTTCGTCGAGCCGGGCGCGTTCAGCGTGGCGCGGAAGGCTCAGGTAGCGATCGTCCGCGCGGTGGCGTACACGTCGGCGGGCAGGGCATGGTCGAGCTACCAGAGGACGCGCATGGGCCGGTCGCCGGTGTGCGAGACGTACGTCATGGTGCCGGCATAGAGGTAGGGCGGTGCGCCCAGGTCCCGGTCGGCGATCCGGGTCTCCCGCACGAAGAGGTGCACCGACGAGCCACCGGACGTGTAGCGCTGCCCGGTCGCCGACGCCGCCGAGGTGGTGCTCTGCGACTCCACTGGAACAGGCTGTCGGTGATGGCCCGGCCGGCGTACATGGTGGTGGGGGAGTAGTGCGCCGCCGACTTGACCAGGGTGACGAAGAACAGGTCGGCCTGGGCGTCGGACAGCCACTTCACGCCCTCGCGCAGCGACCCGGGGTTGGTCATCCCGAAGGCGGCTCTCGGTGGGCCGCATCATCAGGATCGTGTCGACCATCGGCAGGTCGACGCCCTCGTTGAACAGGTCGACGGTGAAGAGGACCCGCAGCTTGCCGGCCACGTTGTAGCTGAGGCAACACACGCAGCCCTCCGAAGCTGAAGTATCCGAAAAGGAGTGGCGGGCGACTGTAGTCTGCACAGCGGGTAGCGAAGACCACCCGGAAGAGTGATGGGGTGCGCGCCCTGGGCGCTCCAGGCCCAGACGACTGTGGTGTCGAACGCACGGGGGGAACCATGTTCGAGCGGCTGGGCAGATTCGTTGTGGGCAGAGCGTGGTGGGTGATTGCCGGGTGGGTGGTGGTGGCGGCAGCCATCATCCTCACCACACCATCGCTCAGCGACATCACCTCAGCGGATCAGGAAAGCTTCCTGCCCCGCTCGTACGAGTCCGTGCAGGCCACCGAACTCGGGCAGAAGGCGTTTCCACAGCAGGCCACCGCGACCGCGGTCATCGTGGTCAAGCGCGCCGACGGGCAGAAGCTGACGCCGGCGGACGAGTCGACGGTGGGCAAGCTCGCCCAGTCGCTCAAGGCCAAGAACATCCCGCACACGTCCGGCTACCTGACCGGTCCGCCAGCAGTGGCACCGGACAGGTCGGTGCAGATCGTCAACGTCGGGCTCGACGCCCCCACCCCCGACGACCCGACGCTGCTCGACGCCGTCCGCGATCTGCGAGCGGACATCGGCCCGGAGTTGGCGAACAGTGGACTGACCGCGGGCGTGGCCGGCGACGTGGCGAGCTTCGTCGACAACGAGGACACCTTCAACAACGCCTTCGCCGTGGTCGGCATCGCGACGATCATCCTGATCATCGGACTGATCCTGATCATCTTCCGCAGCCCCATCGCCGCGCTGCTGCCCGTGGTGGTCGTCGGCGTCGTCCTGAGCATCACGACGGGTCTCGTCGCCGCCGCCGGCAAGGCATTCGACCTCAGTGTCAGTCAGGACCTCCAGACGATCCTGCTGATCGTGCTGTTCGGCATCGGCACCGACTACATCCTGTTCCTGCTCTTCCGCTACCGGGAACGGCTGCGCGCAGGCGACGACAAGCGCACCGCGATGATCGTCACCGTCCAGCGGGTCGGCGAGGTCATCACCTCGGCCGCCGGAGCGGTAATCGTCGCGTTCCTCGTGCTGCTCCTCGCCTCCCTGGGCTTCTTCGGCTCGCTCGGCCCGGCGCTCGCGATCGCGGTCGGCGTCATGCTCGTCACCTCGCTCACCCTCGTCCCGGCGGTCGTCTCGCTGCTCGGCCGTTACGTCTTCTGGCCGTCGAAGGCATGGCAGCGTACGCCCAAGGCCACCATCTCGCACCGGCTCGGCAGCATCGTCGGGCGCCGGCCGGCACTCGTCGCGGCGATCTCCGGCATCATCCTGGTCGCGCTCGCCGCAGGCGTGCTGAGCTACAAGGCCGACTACGACTTCAGCGCCGGCTTCCCGCAGGACACCGAGTCGGCGAAGGCCGCGCAGGACCTGCAGCGCGGGTTCGCCGCCGGTGCGCTCGCCCCCACCGAGGTCTACCTGACCACAAGTAACGGGTCACAACTGACCGAGCAGCAGGTCAACGACTTCGCGGCGGCCGTAGCGAAAGCCCCGGGTGTGGGCCAGGCGCAGCCCCCGGAGCGCAGCACCGACCCGAGTGTGGCCCGGGTCAACCTGCTGCTCAACGAGAACCCGGTCTCCAACGAGGCGATCACCCTCGTCCGCGAGGACCTGCGCGATGCCGTGCACGCGTCGGCGCCGCCCGGCACCCGGGCGCTGGTGGGCGGGACCACCGCGATCTTCGCGGACATCAACTCGGCGAACAACCGCGACCTGTCGGTGATCCTGCCGGTCGCAGCCGGCCTGATCGCGCTCATCCTCGCGCTGCTGCTGCGCAGCCTGGTCGCGCCGATCTATCTGGTGATCGCGGTGCTGCTCAACTTCGCCGCCACACTGGGCGCGACCGTCTACCTCTTCCAAGGGCTTCAGGGCGAGCCCGGTGTCACCTTCCAGTTGCCGATCATCCTCTACCTCTTCGTGGTGGCGATCGGGACCGACTACAACATCCTGATGATCGCCCGACTACGCGAGGAAGCGCGGGAGGGCAACGCACCACACGAGGCCGCCGCCATCGGTGTGCAACACGCCGGCCCAACCGTCGCGGCAGCCGGACTGATCCTGGCCGGCACGTTCGCGGTGCTGCTGCTCGCGCCGATCTCCTTCCTTCAGCAGATGGGCTTCGCGGTGGCGATCGGCATCGTGCTGTCGGCGTTCGTCATGTCGATGTTCTTCGTCCCGGCGCTGACCGCGCTGATCGGGCACAAGGCGTGGTGGCCGGGCCACGGGGACGAGCGGCCGGCCGGCGGGCGACACGCCCGCGCCGTCGACCAACCGAGCTAGGCCTACTGCGCCAGCAGGAGGCGAGTCAGTTCGACACCGCTGTCCCTGACCCACTCCAGGAGCAGCACTAGGCGGCGATCGTGCGGGCGGTGGCGTAGACGTCGGCGGGCAGGGCGTGGTGGAGCCGCCAGAGAATCCGCATGGGCCGGTCGCCGGTGTGCGACTCGTACGTCATGGTGCCGGCGTACAGGTACGCCGGAGCGCCCAGGTCCCGGTCGGGGACCCGGGTCTCCCGGACGAACAGGTGCACTGCCGAACCGCCCGTTCTGTAACGCTGCCCGGTCGCCGACGCCGCCGAGGTGGTGCTCTGCGACTCCCACTGGAACAGCGTCTCGGTGACGGCCCGGTCGGCGTACATGGTGGTGGGGGAGTAGTGCGTCGCCGACTTGACCAGGGTGACGAAGAACAGGTCGGCTCGGGCGTCGGGCAGCCACTTCACCCCCTCGCGCAGCGAGCCCGGGTTGGTCATCCCGAAGGCGGCGCACGCCTCGTTGCGGCTGTATCGGGCGTGCACCCGCAGCGGCACCGCACCCGGGGCGGCGGTCGGCGTGACCCGGTGGATGCGGTCCCGCAGCGCCTCGGCCACCTGCCGCACCTCGGCACAGCGCGCCGGGTCCTTCCACAGCCGCGTCAACCGCTCGTCCCGCATCACCAGTGGCGCGGTTGGCCCCCACAGGCTGAAGTGCAGCATGTCCAGCAGGCGGCCGTTTCCGTCGTACACCTGCTGACCTGGCGCGGGCGGTCCGGCCGCGACACGGGTCAGCAGCTCCAGCCGGTCGACGTCGTCGGTGTGCAGCATGCGACCGATGGCCCGGCCCAACTCCCGGTCATCCTCGCCCGGCGCGGACGTGTCGATGCCGGCGAGCCGCCGCAGCCCGGTCCAGCCGCCGATGCTGGCCGAGCGGTACACGTCCTCGATCTCCAGGCCGGTCTCGTGCAGGAACGTCGTCAGGCTGACGTCACCGAGTTGCCGCAGCTCGGACAGCAGGCCTGCCTTCGAGGTGGGCAGCGCGCTCTTCAGGTTGGCGAGCACCTTCTCCTTCGCCACGCGGTCCAGTTCGATGTGGCAACCGCTCGGCAGGCTCGGGAAGTCGTCGCGGACGGCCTCGGTGATCGCCCGCCGGCTCACCCCGGTCAGGGCACGCCACCGCCTGTCGAAGCGGAAGTTGGCGTGCTGCCCGCCGATGAAGTCGAGCACGGTCAGGCAGGGCTTGTCGTCGTCGAGGCGCAGGCCACGGCCGAGCTGTTGCAGGAAGATCGTGGCGCTCTCGGTGGGCCGCAACATCAGGATCGTGTCGACCATCGGCAGGTCGACGCCCTCGTTGAACAGGTCGACGGTGAAGAGCACCCGCAACTTGCCGGCCTTGAACTCCCGCAACAGCCCCTTCTGCGTCGCACGGTCCACTCCCGACGTCACCGCCGCCGCCTCGACGCCGTGCTGCCGGAACCAGTCGGCCATGAACTCCGCGTGCCCGATGCTCACGCAGAACCCGAGCGCCCGCATCCGCCCGACGTCCACCTTCTCGCGAACCGCGCGCAGCACCGTCCGTGCCCGGGCGTGGTCGGCGGTGTAGAGGACGGTGAGTTCGCCCAGGTCGTAGCCCTGGCCGCGTTTCCAGGTGACGTGCGACAGGTCAACGTCGTCGTGCAGCCCGAAATACTGGAACGGCGCGAGTAACTGCCGCTCCAACGCGTCCCACAGGTGCAGCTCAACGGCCGCGCGCCCGTCGAACCACCGGCGCACGTCGCCGCCGTCGGCCCGGTCGGGGGTCGCCGTCAGCCCCAGGAGTACGCGGGGACGCAGGCGCTCCAACAACCGCGTGTACGTCGGTGCTTCCGCGTGGTGGAACTCGTCGACGATCACCATGTCGTACGCCTCGGGGTCGACCTCCCGCCGATGCAGGGACTGGATGGAGGCGAAGACGTGCTTCCAGCCGTTCGGCCGCTCGCCCGCGACCAGCGTCTCGCCGAAGCTGCCGTCGCCCATGACCTGCCGAAACGTCGACAGGCTCTGCCGCAGGATCTGCTCCTGATGAGCGACGAAGAGCAGCGAGTCTGCCCTGCCCGCCTTGTGCAGCCGGCGGTAGTCCAGCGCGGCGACCACGGTCTTGCCGGTGCCGGTCGCCATCACGACCAGGTTGCGCCAACGCCCGTGCACCAGCCGCTCGGCGTCCAGGTCGGCCAGGATCTCGGCCTGGTACGGGTACGGGCGCACGTCCAGGTTCGAGATCTCGGTGGGTGCCTGGTCGCGGCGCTCCCCGCTCAACGCGTGCCGTAGCCGCTCGGCGTCCCTGGTCGCGTCGTACGTCTCGAACGCCGGGTCGTTCCAGTAGTCCTCGAAGGTCGCCGTGAACGTGTCGATGACATGTGGCTGCTCGATGTTCGAGATGCGGACGTTCCACTCCACGCCGTCCACGAGGGCGGTCTTCGACAGGTTCGACGAGCCGACGTACGCGGTGGTGGTGCCGTTGGCCCGGCGGAACAGCCACGCCTTGGCGTGCAGCCTTGTCGTCCTCGTCTCGTACGACACCTTGATCTCGGCACCAAGCTCTTTGAGCCGGTCGAGTGCTCGCTGATCGGTGGCGCCGAGGTAGGTCGTGGTGATGACGCGGACCGTGCCGCCTCGGGCGATCAGCTCGCGGATGGCCGGCTCGACGATGCGCAGGCCGTACCACTTGATGAATGCGCAGAGCAGGTCGACGCTCTCGGCGGAGGCCATCTCGTGGTTGACCTCGTGGCCGATGCGCGGCTGGTGACGGCCGTTGACCAGCAGCGCGCCGGTGGAGAGGGGAGTGGTGGGGCGCTGCGGGAAGGTGGGCTCCGCGGGTGGGGTGGGCGGGGCGGCGATGGCGTGGAGCAGGTGCTTGGCGTCGGTTACCTGGTCCTGATCGGTTGCCGCTTTCGGGCTGAGGGCGGCGATGGCGTCGGCGATCTGGTTCGCCATCTCGATCTGGTGGTGGAGCTTGTCGTCGCCGTTGGGGACGGCTTGGAGGGCGCGGGCGGCCAGGGTGGCGAGGTGGCGGGCGAGGGTGTGGTGCGCGTCGGCGGGGTCGAGCTTGTGGTGCTGGACCAGGGCGGGGTCGACGTGCTGGAGGCGGGTGGCCAGCTCGCGGGTGATCAGGTGCTCGTAGACGCCCCGCTCAAGATCCGTCATCACGGCACGGTAGCTCTCTCTGCGGTTGTACTGCCGCTCGCCGCGCTGTGGAAGTTGACGTCGGGCTGTCGCTCGCACCCTCCGGTGGGAACACCAGCACCCGTACGTGCGGGAGGGCAGCGAAGGCCCGTTCTATCAACGGTCGGATGTCGTCCCAGTCGAGGCCGCCGTTACCGCAGCCCAGCGCCGGCACCGCGACCGAGGAGATGTCGTGCGCGCGGACAACGCGGACGAGGTCGCTGAGCCCGGCCTGCACGTCTGTCACCTTCGATCCGGTACGCCAGTGGCCCTTCGTCGGAAAGTTGATCACGTAGCGGCCTGGTCCTGGACGAGCCGAATCAAAGAGAAACATTTGACCGAGCTTCACCTCTTTGGCGGCGCATGCTGCCCGGTAGGCGGCGTAGTTGGCCGGGTAGGCGCGCTTGAACTGGAGAGCGATCCCCTTGCCCATCACACCCACGGTGTTGACCGCGTTGACCAGAGCCTCGGCGTCAGCGGTCAGCAGGTTGCCCTGCGCGATGATGATCAAACTCGTGCCTTCCCCATGGTGATCCTTGGTACCAGTTGGGTCTGACATCGACGAGCACGGCGTTGAGGCTCGCGGCAGCCACTTCTCAGCACGTGCTGGAAAGGCCCTCGCCCTCAGGTGGTGATATCGGAGATTTCCGCTCGGGCTGAGGCGTGACGAGGTCGGCGAATGGCCGCCAGGGCTGGGCCTCGCTCCCCTTCTGCACTGAATGGAGGCGGTTGACGAATTCCGCAGCCACGGCCGTTGAGGTCGTCAGGAGCGGCACCGCGGCTGCGATCATCTTCAACTCCCGTGCTTGCCGCAGAAGCGGCCAGGACGGGTCCGAGGTGACGTCGAAGCCGTACGTGGTGGCCAATGCGCGGTGTCCCCCTGTTCCTCCGAACCTTGCCTCGCCGACCGCAACCGCTGCTAGATCGACCTGCCAGGGGCCGATGCATGTCGCGTCAAAGTCACACAGGACCGTTCGACCCGACGTCTCTCTGAGCAGGTTGCCTGCGTGGGCGTCCCCGTGGATCAGCGTCTGCGTCCCACCCTTGATGAGGGTCGTGACTTGTGGCTCCAGGCGGTCACACCAGTCGACCAGGAAGTCCCGCTCGGGCTTGCTGAGCCCGTCGGCGTCGGCCAGCCTTCGCCGTGCGTCGCCAATCGGGTCCCAGACGGGCAGCGGGAAGGGTGGCACGCCGAGTGCGTGAAATTCACGCAGGACCGTGCCAAGGTCCTCCGCCGTGAGGGTAGGTGGTTGCGGCGGGACGTATTGCCAGACCGAAGCGACGAGATCCCCGACTTCGATTGGCTGCTCGACGTCTCGCGCGAGACGGATCGTCGGGGCGTCGATCTCGGCGAACCAATGCGCAAGCCGGACCACCTTCCGCACCCTGTCCTGAAGCTGATGGGTCCGTGCGATACGGATGACGATTCCGGCCCGGGGCAGCGCGAAGACGGCGTTATTGGTCATTCGCAGCAACTGGGCGTCGTCAGCCGAGACGCCCAGGGTGCTGGCAATCTCCCGCAGGACCCTCGTCATCGCCGCCTCGGAGAACCGTCCGCTCATGTTGGACGAACTAACCGCAGCGCCTCGATGACCACGCCCCAACGGCTGGACGTGTGGGCCGCGTTAAGTGGCATCCCCTCGGCCACGACAATGCCGGCTGCGCGCAGCACCGCCATGTGCCCCGCATACGCGGGATGCGCGGCCAGCTCCGCCTTGACGTGCGGAAAAGCAAGGATCGGCAGGCCTGCGCCCGTTGACTCGTTGAGGACGCCGAGCGCCAACGTGTCGTTGATGCCCAGCGCCCACTTCGTCACCGTGTTGAACGTGACCGGCGCGGCCACTACCACGTCGGCCGGCGGGTGCGGCTCGGGATCGCCGGGCATGCGCCACTCGACGCGTACCAGATAGCCGGTCTTGTCCTGCAACGCCTCACGGTCGAGCCACGCGGCGGCGGTGGGACTGACGATCATGCATACCCGCCACCCGTCGGCGATCAGCAGGTCGACCAGCTCGTCGATGTGTTCCGCCGGACCTGCGGCGCTCACGACCAGATACAACACCGGGCGTTCCGTCATGACAGCAGTCTGCCCGAGTCGGACCACATGCAGTCGACGGCATCGGCGCTGCACCTGTCAGAGCTTGACGCCGATGTCGTCAATCTTAATGAGCTGCCCGGCACCGATGAACCGACGCGCAACCAGCAGGCCGGCATCGTGTGCGGCTTGTCCGCCGTGGCTGGCGCACGCGTCCGTCACCAGCCACGGTGTGACATCGCGCTCGAACGCGTCGACCGCCGATTTCAGCACGCAACTTTCCGTCGCCACGCCGCAGAACACCAGATCGGTCCACCCCTCCTCCTCCGCCAAGGCAGCGCCCTCGGGGGAGAAATACGAGTAGATCTTCTTGTCGATCACCGCTCGGGCGCGGCTGGCGTGCTGTGCCAGCTCGGGCACGATGTCTGTCTCGGGCGGGTGCTGCACCGAGGACCAGTGGATCAATCGCTCGAATGGGCTGCCGGGGTAGTTGTGATAGCGGGTAAACACCACCGGCCGCCCGGTCGCCTCCCAGTGCTCGACCAGTTCGACGATCTTCGAGATGACGCCTCGGCTGCGGTCGTTGATGAACCCGTTCTGCATATCGATGACGATCAGGGCGGCGCGCGTCTCGCTCATGTGTCGACTGTGCCACTCAACGTGGCGGTCTCGCGAAGGGCAGATTGGGCCTGGGTCAGGCGTTCTGGGAGGCCGCTCGTTGAGAGCATCGCCTCGCGCATCATGCAATGCTGCGCTGTCTCACGCGCCCTGGCCGTCGTCATCCGCGAGTGAGCAGCACGGAGGAAGCGCCAGCCGAATTCCGGTGGCATGGCCGGGTCTTGCCCGTCCTCGATCTGGCGCTGAATGTGGCGGCAGTAGGCCCAAAGCATCTGCACGTCGACCTCGCATGCCACCAGGTCGTCAACCATGAGCGCCTGCTCGGGGGAGAGAGCGTGGTAGGCGACCCCCGCCCAACTGGCGTAGCCCACGGAGACGCCGTGAACTCCGAAGGACTGAACTGACGGTTGATCGAAGCCTTGGGCCAGCAGGCCGCGTTCAACATGGTCGTCGACCGGTTCTGGAGAGGGATGGGCGCGCCGGTTGACCAGTACCGACGGCAGGCTCATGAGACGCAGAGCGTTCTCAAGCTCGACCCCGACCCATGCGGGTTCTTGCAGGATGTACATCGACAGGACGTATTCCGGAACGGCGTGATTGGCGGTCAGATTGGGCGACATAAGCCTCGCGACCTGATCCGCTGCCCAAGGCATGTCCTTGTCGTAGCTTGCGTATCGCCAGGCAGCCAGCGAGGCCAACGTCGGGAGGTGCAGCTCTTGCACGATGTGCAGCACCACGACGCCGCAGGCGAAGACGTGAGCGGTGCACGTCCCCTCCGGATGAGGAACTCCGGTGACGGAAACCTCAAGCCACTCGTGCGGTCGTGGGCGAAAAGCGCTCTGCGCAGCGAGTTCCGCGGCTGCTGACGCGCCTGTGAAGGCCGGTATGAACTTGTGCGACTGGACCTGATATCCGGCCCCGATACGGCCGTCTTGAGGGTCAGCCTCGCTGGTGGCAGCGACAAAGCGTGCCGCTGCTTGACCTTCGGCTCTGCTCAGCGCGGTGTCGAGTGCGGCCTGCATCTCAGGCCGGGGACGCACCGCGTCTCGACCGGCTTCCCACTTGGAGACGGTGCGCTCACTCACCCCGAGGTCTTGCGCAAAGTCGCGAATGCTCATCCGCAGCGCCTGCCGCAGGGCGCGAGTTTCGCGACCTGTCCATGCTTGGACAGTAGGCAAGGTCTCGCCCCCGATCGAGTCGTGGCCGCTTTGGGCAGCTTAACGACTTCGATGCAGATTAGGTACAGCGCAAGTACAGCGAGTAGTCATTTTGCGGTACCGGCTGCTCGACCAGGGTGAACGCATGGCCCGGGGCGGGTGCCTTGTCCCGGAGTTGCGCCGGCCCTCAACGGCGCAGCTCCGTCCTCGCCCGCCCCGGTGCCGCTCGATCCGTCAACGTCTCGGAGCCGGCATGCCCACCCTGATCGACGACGACCATCCGTCTCCCGCGAGCCTGGCCGCAGCCTGGGCGTCGGTCGACGTGCGGGCCGCCGGCGACTTCTGGTGCACTCTCGAAGACCGCCGACCCGGCCTGCTCCGGCACCGCGACGCGCCACTGTTCTTCACCGCGCTGGGCCACCTCATTGTCGGCGGCGACGACCCGGCGGGCCGAGCTGCGCTGCTCAGCGTGCTCGGCCGCGCGTACCGTCATTTCGACCTGCTCCCGCACTCCACCACCATCGGCGATGCGCTGCTCGCCACTCTGGCCCGGCACGCACGCCCACTGTGGACACCGCAGCTCACCCTCGTCGCGGAGCGTGCCCTGTGCCGCGCCACGCACGCCGTCCGCCAGGCCGCCGCGCGGGTCGGCGACGGCCGGGCCTGGTGGCACGTCCAGGTGATCGGCCACGAGCGGCCGTCGCCAGACATCGCCATCCTGACGGTACGTCCCTGGCGGCGCCTGCCCTTCCAGCCGGGTCAGGCGGTCCCGGTGTGCACGCCGCGCCTGCCGGGGCGCTGGCGCTGGCTCTCGCCGGCCAACGCCCCGCGCGCCGACGGCACCGTCGAGCTGCACATCCGCGCCGTACCCGCCGGCACCGTCTCCCACCGCCTGGTCCACGAGGTACGCCCCGGCGAGCAGCTCTGGCTCGGCCCACCCGGCGACATCGGGCTGAGCCTCGATCCGTCGCGCACGAACGATCTGCTGCTCGTCGCCGGTGGCACCGGGCTGGCGCCACTGCGCGCCCTGGTCGAACAGGTCGCCGCCGCACCGGACGGCAGGCGGGTGACGCTTGTCGTCGGTGCCCGCAGTTTCACCGACCTGTACGACGCGATCACCCTCGACAAGCTGCAATGCGCCCACGACTGGCTGACGATCGTGCCGGCGTTCTCCGCCGATCCCTGCGCCGAGCCGGCCGAGCAGGGCGACGCCCTCACCATCGCCCTCGACCACCACCGACCCGACCAGGACATCTACCTGTGCGGCCCACCCGCGATGCTGGCCGGTGCCCGGTCACGGCTGCGCGCCATCGGCATGGCCGCCGAGCGCATCCACCTGCCCGACAGCTTCACCTGCTGACTGTCGACGTCCGGTTAGAGGCGTGCGCTGAGCTGCATGGCGGCCTGGCGGAAACGCCGGGGCGGCAGGATGGACCGAAGCTTGTCGACGGCGTCAGTGAAGTCCGAGATCGTGGTGACGCAGCCGTGGCCGAGGTGGGCGAGCCGGATGACGCCAAACCGCTCGACCACGAGCGCCTGGGACAGCGGGACGGTGTGCACATTGCCGTCGCCATCGACTGTGGAGATCGCGTCGATGCCGATGACCAGCGAGCCCTTGTTGCGGAACCGCTTGGCGAACGGCGGCCTGACCACCTCGCCCGCCGGCACGAAGCGGGTGGTGGGGCAGGAATCGGCGGTGGCGCCAGGCAGGTTGGGTTTCGTCCCGTACGGCACGACGAGCATGGCGGATGGGAGCCAGCTCGACACGACGTCCCGCGCCACCTGCGGGGTGATCCCGGCCAGCTCGGCGAGCGCTTCCGAGCCGTAGATCTCAGCCGTGCCGAGCAGCTCCCGGTGGGTCAAGGGTTCGAGGTCGTGAATCGCCTGCGTCCATTCGATATCGCCCATCATGGGCATCCGCAGCGTTGGCACCAGGTCGGCGAGCTCCACTCGATCAATCCCGTCGGAGACGAGCCGTTGCAGCTCGTCCCAGATCAGCTCGGCCACGGCGGTGGCGTCGAACTCCTTGCCCCTCCGGCCGTACTCAGGCTCGACCCTCAACCCGAGCTCGTGCCGTGTGCTGTCGACGACCTCGCACATAAATTCGGCACCTCTGGCCGCCCCGGCCAGGTCTACTGCTTCGGCGACCCGCGACCGCAGCGCCCACATCAGAAGGACCGCTTCCGCGCTGGGCTCGACGCTGACCATCAGCGCGACGCCGCGGACCTCGTCCGCGTACCAGATTGGCCCGATCTGGTGGTTGGCGAGTGCGGTGCCGCGAGTGACTCGCGGGCCGGCGGGCAGCGGAAGTCGCATCGCCTCAGGTGCGTCGCCGGTCAGGGTGAGGACGGCGTTGCCACTTGTGAAGAACCCTGCGACATGCCGTCGGATCTCGTCCGGCGTGAAGAGTCGGTAGTCCACAGCCGGCCAGCGCGACAGGCCAACTCCGCGCGGCCCGAACCGGCGCGACAGCAGCGCTCCCCAGGGGTCGAGCACGCCCTCGTCGATGTTCGTGACGCTCCGGCTGTCCGCATCGAGACCTGCAACGGCGTCGGACAGATCCTCCGGCGGCAGAGCACTGATGGCCGAGCAGATGGTGGCGAAATGCTCCACGACCTGGTCGGGCGGACCGCCTGCGAGGAACGACGTCTCGTTCATCCAGTCGTAGTTCTCGAAGTTTTCCGCGACGTGATCATCGGTCCAGTCCACCAGGTGCTGCACGAGGTGAGTGAGGCCGATGGAGTCGATCTCGTCGTCGCGGCCACCACAGCCGAACGTCAGTGACGCGGCCAGCATGCCGGGCAGATTGCCTTGGATGACAGTAACTCCGTCTATCTCCTCGCGCCGCATGTGCGGATCGTAGGGTGATCGGTCAAGACCGAGGACTGTGACAATCGACAGCCAGGAGAGGCGATCCGACAGCGGGTCAATTGTTCGGGTCGCCGAACTCGCGTACGCGGTCGACGTCGAGTGTGATCCGGGCGTTCTCGGTCCACTGGCTGGTGGCGGTGAGCCAGCTCGGGTCGTCGCGCTCGTCGATGTCACTCCAACTGTGCCGGTGATGCCGTAGCTGGATCGGCCCGGTCGACTCGCCCGGCTCCAGCGTGCCGTCGGTGACGGTCAGCTCGACCCAGCCGAAGACCGGCGTACCCGGGATCGGGTAGCCCGGTGGTGTGGGTGTGGGTGTGGTCAGCGGGGGCGGCCCGGCCGGTGGGATGAAGAACTGCACGGTCTGCCGGATCCGGTCGCAGCCCAGGGCGGCCCAGTCGCAGTTGGGCACCAGCGAGGTGTTGGCGCCCTCGAAGCGCAGGTAATAGCGCACCCGCACGGTGCTCAGGTCGAGCGGCCCGGTGCCGGTGTTTGTGACGTTCAGGGCGTGCTGGATCTGGTTGTTGGTCGGGGACCAGTCGAGGTTGAGGTAGCTGACCGTCGCGCGGCCGGTGGCGGTCCGCACGGTGGTGACGGGTGAGGGGTCGGAGAAGCCGCCGAGCGCGCGGGCGGCAACCGCGATCTGGTACGTCGTGCCGGGGGCCAGGTCGGTAAGCGTGATCGTGGTGTCGGTCGACGTGCCGAGCCAGCGGTACGTGTGCGGACCCAGCGGAACCTGCACCTCGTAGGTGATCGGCTGCTCGGCGGCCGGATCGCCGATCCAGGTGGCGGGTGCCCAACTGAGGGTGAGCTGGTGTGGTTGGTTGACCACCACCGTGGGGCTGCCGGGGGTGCTGATCGCCGGGCCGTCGGCGCGGGCGGTGTCGATGGCGAGCAGGCTCGCCAGCGCGGCGAGGGCGACGGCGGCGGTGACGCGGCGGAGACGCATGTCCCGAATGGTAGGGAAACTATCCGCTGCCATCAATGTCTGTTCCCGCATTCTGTTGAATTGTGGGAATGCAAGTTCCATGGAATCCGCCAGCGGTTGGGCATAACGAGTTCGATTGATCCTATTTGGGTATTGCTGGCACGGGATGAGCGGGACTTCTGTCCGGTGGCGGTCGGGGGGTCACCTTCTTATGCTGGTCGAGCGGTGGTTCACGAATTCTCCGCGTCTCGCATCCCTGGCTCACGCTGGCCGAGGATGCTCACCTTCAGGTTCCTACGCGCTCACATCGCGAGGTGTCGAATGGTAGCTACTCATCCTTTCCGGGCATTGTTGGCCGCGGCTCTGGGCTGTCTCCTGATCGTTTTCATGGTGCCTGCTCCAGTCCGCGCCGCTACGGCTGACCAGGCTGGGCTACGCCAGGAAATGGCCAATTACCTGGCGGAGCATCCCGGCGGTAAGGCGATCAACGACAACGAGATCAGTTACCAGGACGGCCAGCTCGTTGTCACCCTGCGCGCACCCGTCGGGGTGCTCGCCACCGCCGACTGCCCGTCGGGTTGGTACTGCTTCTACGAGTACCCCAACTTCGGATATCCGCGGGGCCGGCTCTCCTCCTGCGGCCGCCAGAACCTCGCCTCCTGGCAGTGGCAGTACCGGATCGAATCCGCGCACTACAACCTCGGCAGCGGGTCCGTCTCGTTCTACTACTTCGACCGTGTGCTGTTCACCATCGGTGCCGGCAACCGGGTGCGCAGCGACGCCGCGCCCTACCGGGAGTGGCCGAATTACGTCGACAGGTATTGCCCCTGACGGCGGGCGGCAGGTCGACCGACGCGGACCGGGACCGAAGCGGGTTCAGTCGCAGTCCCGGTCTGCGGTCGTGTCGGTCCTCGTGCGGGCCAGCAGCAGGTCATAGCTGATTTGAGCGCCCCCGACGGTTGTCAGCTCGTGCATGAGCAGACGCCCACCCTCGTCGAACATCAGCGTGTCGCGGTGGCCCTCACCGTCGTCAGCGCTGAACGCGTAGCCACGTCGGTCCGCCAGGTCGCCCTGCGCCTTGTGGTACGTGATCCCCCTTGTCGCGGCCAGATACGACAGGAGCGCCGCCCGCTGGCGGGGCGTCAACAGATGGTTCTGGTGGAACCGGACCACGAGCCGCAGAGCCCCCGCGGCATCCTGCCGCGCCGGCGGCCCCTGTTCGAGAAGCTGACTGAGCTGGTCCCGCAGCGCGCCAGGGTCCTCCGCCGGCAGCGGGAGGATCTCCGTCAGCTCTCCATCGCCGTACGTCTCCACGTCCGGGACGACCGCCGGATAGCCCTGAGCCACCGCGGTGGTCGTGACGGACCGGCCCGAGCGGCTGGCATTCCACCACAGCCGTACCTCTTGATACAGCGTCTTCGGATCGTTCGGTTGATCAGACGTCTCGGGAGCCCACACCCTGCGGCAGGTGAAGGTGTAGCGACCGGGAGGCACCGGCTCCCGCAGCGCCGCGACCTGGAGCGCGAGATCGTTCAACCGCTGGCTGGCCTCGTCCCAGCGCCTGGCGTCGTCCCGCGACGATCCACGGTCGGGCACATCTGGGGCATTCCGCGTCGGAAGCGCGGTGGGGCCCTCCGGTCGATCGGGTGTAATCGAACCAGGTGCTCCTACCGTGCCCAGGGTCGCTCCGCCGATGACGGCCGCCGTGATCAACCCAAGTCTCCGCTTCGCGGTGTTCCGGCGCTTCGCGGGCTTCCCCGTCCACGCCACGCCGTCATTGAGCGGCTGACGTGGACGCGGTACACCCTCCCGGATCGGGACGGGCATTCGGCTGCCGGGCCCCGGGGCAGGATTGATCGAGTTGCCGGTCGGTCCGGTGTGCGCCGCCGGCGCCGAGTTGCTGGCCTTGCTCGCGTTGGGTGCCGGTCGGGAGGAGTCGGCGTGCAGAGACCCGCGCTCGGCGTACATGTTGTCCGCGTAACCCCCGTCGAAGGCGTCGTCGCCCTGCCGCTGCTGGGGCGGGTGGTTGGCGGTTCGAGGCCGTACCGGCTGGTCGTTCGCGCGGTGCGGCAGCGCGGGCGGTCCGGAAGGGGCGGGCGTCGTGGCCGTCGAGGGAAATTCCCTGGCGTACGTCTCGGCAGCCAGGCGGAGGCACCACCGACGGCCGCCCTCGCTGAGATTGTCGTAGGTCGTGCAGATCAGTGCCTGGGCGATCAGGGAGAGCCGGAACTGCGTCTGCCACTCCTGGCCCAAGCCGCCCTTGACGGCGTTCCGACCGATTCGATCGGCGGCGTCCACCAGATCGTCGAGCACGCGGGGCAACGCTGGGCTGCGCCGGTTCGCGCTCGGCTGGAGCAGCTTGCTGATCAGTGCGGTGGCCTGTGTGGCGGGGAGTCCCCGTCCATCCTCGGCGAGTGGCGCGACGTGGCGCAGCAGGGTGGTGAGCAGGAGGCAGACCAGGTCCCGGGTGAGCGGTGCGGTGGCCTCGAAGGTTTCGAGGTCGACCAGGCGGAACTTCTCTGGTCGCAACACGTCCCCGTCGAGCGGGATGACGATGTTGCCGCCGTGCAGATCGCCGTGCGCGAACCCCTGGACATACTCGATTCGTCTCAACCCGATGGGCGAATCCACCACGAGCATCCGCAGCGGATTCGGTAGGACGACGCCGTCCACGACGATCCAGTTGCCCGTCGGGTCGACCAGGTCGGGGCGATCGCCCAGCTGCGACACCTCGTCCAGGGCTCCGGCCAGCAACAGCTCACGACGGAGGTAGTCGCCGACGGTGGTGATGGCGGTCGGTCGCCCCTGCCGACCGCCGCTCTCCGGTGGGCTGTTCCAGTCGTTCAGGAGCGCCTCCGCGACCACGCGAAAGCTACTGAGGAGGGCGTTGTCGGCGAGCACGTCCATGGTGGTCACCGGGCGGCCGTCGTTGGCGATCTCCTGGAAGGTCAGGACGCGTTCGTCGTCGACCGGGTATGGCGCATGGAGCTGCCGGACCAGGTGACGGCAGGCGAACTCCGGGTTGGACTGCCGTGCCTGCTCATGCCGGGCCTGTTCGTCGGTCCGGCGGTTGTGCGCCTTGACGAGGACCTTCTCGGTGATGCTGCCCCGACCGAGAACTGGACGGCTGAACATGAGGGTGAACAGAAAGGCGTTGGTGTAGCCGTGGGTTCGCAGGGGGACCAGCGGTGCCCGGGCCGTGCCGCCGTTCAGCCTTGCCCAGGACCGCGTGGCCGCGGAGACCGAACTGTCCCGCACGAGGTCATCGACGCCGTCGTCCATGTCCGTTCGGTCGACCCTTCGTGGCTGAGGGGGAGGGGGCGACCGGGGGTTGCGTCGGCCGAGAAGAGGGGCGCGCGGGATATGCGCGGCTCAGAGAATACCTCGACTTCGGGCGAACGAGTGGGTAATTCACAGTCACATATGAAACCTATTAAATGGTAGCTGAAGTGTTGCTTGGAGAGGAGGCTTCGTGACTGTCCGTAACATTTACCTACTCCGATCTAGAGCTAGTGACCGAAGTGTGGGTGTGCCGTGACGGAGCGTACTGATTCCCTGATCAGCGGGTTGGGCTGACCCCCCGATGATGGCGCTACCGCACACGATGCCGGTCCGTCGTGGCCGAGCGCAACGGCTCGACGGCCTCCGCATGACGCTCCCCGTCGCCAGCGGCGGCGCGACGTAATTGTCGCTTCACCGGGCGTGTCGGCCCCCGGTGTGGCCGCCCGTCCGCCGCCGGCCCGCACCGACTGACGTTACCCATCAGGCACCACGGTCAGTTACGCGACGTAGTCGGCTTGGAGATAATCCCAGGTCAGGCAATTACCTACGGTGAATCCGTCACCACCATCGGCCCTGGCTTGGCTCATCACCCGCCGCCGTCCGGGCCTCAGACGGGAGAAACACCATGCGTACCACCACACAAGCCCGAGCGTTCGTACTCGTGCTCGGTCTCGTCGCGACCGGGGCGGTGCTCGTCCCGGCGAGCCCGGCGTCCGCCGCGGTCCCCGGCCTGGTCCGGATCGCCGCGACGAGCGTCAGCAGCTCGGCCGACTTCCACTCCGCCACGGCCACCTGCCCGGGCGCCAAGGTGCTGACCGGCACCGGTTACGAGTTGAACGGTGTCACAGGTGAGGGTGTCGTCGACGACCTTCGCCCCAACGGCGGCGTCGCCACCGCCCCGACATCCGTGACCGTGGGCGCCTACGAGACGGAGGCGTTCGCCGGCAACTGGTCGGTCACGGCGTACGCGATCTGCGCCAACCCGATCCCCGGCCTGGTGCGGGTCTCCACGGTCAGCGTCAGCGACTCGGCCGACTTCCACTCCACCACGGCCACCTGTCCGGGCAGCAAGGTGCTGACCGGTACGGGCTACGAGTTGAACGGTGTCACAGGTGAGGGTGTCGTCGACGACCTCCGCCCCAACGGTGGCGTGGCCACCGCGCCAACCGCGGTCACCGTGGGCGCGTACGAGTCGGACGCGACGGCCCTGAGCTGGTCCGCGACCGCGTACGCCATCTGCGCCAACCCGCTGCCCGGCCTGGCCCGCGCGTCGACGATTGGTGCCAGCACCTCACTCGACTTCCGCAGCGTCGTCGCGGGCTGCCCGGTCGGCAAGGTGATGACCGGCGCCGGCTACGAGTTGAACGGTGTCACAGGTGAGGGCATCGTGGACGACTTCCGGCCCAACGGCGGCGTGGCCACCGCGCCGACGACAGTCGACTCGGGTGCCTACGAGGAGGATGCCGTCGCCAGCAACTGGTCCGACACGGCGTACGCCATCTGCGCCACGGCGTAACCAGTCATCAGGTGTTGCCGCCCCGCGAAAACGGGGCGGCAACACCCGTGACCGGTCAGCTCACGATCCGCCCTGGCGTTGGATCCGCCCATCGCCCGAGACCTTGGCTCGACCCAGGTCGCGCTCGGTGCCAGCGGACCCGGTCGCGGTACGGCGGTGACGTTGGTCAGGCGAGTGCTCCACGGTCGAACCCTGACGGCCCGGAGCGCCGCTGCCCGGATGCCGCCGACCTCGCGCCGATTCGCCGCCGCTGTCGTGTTTGTTCTGCTTGTGGCTACCCATGGATCGGGCGTACCCGGTCAGCGAGCGGCCTCACGGATTCCAGTAGACGAGGACGCTGGCCTCGTCGAAGCGCCGTTCCCTCAGGTCGGCACGCTGGATCACCCAGTGGATGCTCGCGCCGCCCTGTCTGCCGCCGTGGAACTCGGCCAGCAACACCCAGTCAGCAGCGTCGGTTGGCCCGTCCTCGCCGGCGTTGCCCGAGCGGTTGGCGCCCAACCAGGCGGGGTTGAAACCGTTGCAGTCAGTGCCGTAGCCGCCCAGCAGCAGCGGCGTCGTATGGCCGCTGTAGGAGAAGGCGCCGTCCGGCACGTCGCCCAGGACGTCCTGCCACACCTTGGTCAGCTCCTCGAACGGAGGATCGCCCGGTAAGGGCGGAGACCACGGCGGCCCGGGGATCGTCTTGACGTAGGGCAGGGAGATGTCGACCGTGAGGTGCAGATCGCCCTCCGGGATCTCCGCGTAGACCTCGGCACACTCCTCGTCGTCTGGAGAGAAGCCCGGCGGATGCCGCTCCCGCTCCTCGACGGCCACGCCCGCCGGCACGTACATCACCTGGCCGTAGCCGTCCTCCTCGGGCCAACCGAACAGCAGCAGGTGGCCGTCGGCCGGTAGCGGAAGGTCGGTCACGTCTGCCGGAAGGGCAGCGCAGTCGATGGTGGCGATCAGGGGGAACGTGGGGTTCTTCGCGTCGGCAGGAAGCAGCACGGGCCCACGGACGACGCCCACGACCGGCCCATCACCCTGCTGCATCAGGAGCACAGACGGGCGGGCGAGCCCCAGCCAGCGCTCCACCTCGACGGCGGGGATGTCGCGGCGCAGCGCCTCGGCACGGACCTGATCGAGAATCTTCTCGTTTCGGGGAAGCACGCGGACACCGTAGATCAACCGTGCGACGTTCTCCGTCCCTGCCGAGATGCGGTGTCGCCAGAAGGCAGGCCCCAGGCAATCGATACCGCGATTTCCCGTCGGCGGGCGGCAGGTGGGAGCGCCGGTCCATAGCGTCCGAACCACGGAGTTCCGCGAGCGCGCGATCTGAGGGAGGCCGCCATGACCGACGTTCTGGTGTTACCGGGTGAGCGGGCACCGGTCACCGTGGACATCAGCCGCTGGCGGGCCGGGCTGCCACCGGACACGTGGCCCGGCGCGCTGCCGGCGAGCGGCGAGGTCTGGCGACGCGACGTCTTCGCGGTGGCCGACGCCTACCGGGCCGGTTCCGCGAGTGCACGCCACCTGCTGACCGCCGTGCTGGTCTGGGCTTACGGACCCATCGGGTACGGCCCGTGGCGCGCCACCAGGTCACTCGACGCCGACCCCAACGGCAAACGCCTGGCGTACGCGCTGGAAGAGGTGTCCACGCCAGCGCCCGACGAGGGCGCGCTGCGCACGGCGTACCGCCGCTTCGGCGACCCCGACCACGCTAGCCTGCCCTGGTTGGGGCCGGGCCTGTTCACGAAGGTCCTCTACTTCGTCGGCTACCGGCGTGGGGTGGGCGGCGTGCAGCCCTTGATCCTCGACCGTGTCGTGGCCGGCCTGCTTCCCGCCGAGGCGGGTGTCGGCCGGCGCAACGGCTGGTCTTGCGAGGAGTGGCTGGCCTATCTGCGGTGGGCTGCCGAGCAGGCCCAGGCGCGAGCAGTCGAGGCGGACGAGGTGGAGATGACGGCTGCCGGCGGCGGTTGAGGTGGATCGCGCCGCGTGGAGGTGGCTATCGCGCGGCGCGGAGGCGGGCGTCGAGCGCGTCGAGGTCGGGGAGAAACCAGATGTGCCCACCCTGGTTCGACTCGTGCACCAGGGCGCGCAACGCGGCACTCTCCGCGAGCTGAGCCGAGATGTCGCCGACGACGGCCAGCCGCAGCCGGTAGTTGACGAACTTCTGCATCACGTCGCCGGCGAAGCGGGTGCCCAGCGAGAAGAAGCGTTCGTCGAGTCGATTGGCCGGCACGGCGACCACCTGGGCGCCGAGGAACGCCGCACCGATCAGGTCCAGCGCGTCCTGCTCGGTGGCCAGGGGTGGGCCGGCCGGGTCGCAGACCAACACCTGCACGCCGGCGCGTTCCTGGATCTCGTCAGGCATCGTGGACCTCCCGGTCGAGCAGGCCGTTGTCGGCGTTGAGGACGGCGTCGAGCAGGTGCAGCAGTTCGGCGGTGTCGGCCGGGGCGCCCAAGATGATGATCTTCATGCGGTGGCGTTGCTCGTCGTGCACCGTCTGCACCCGCAGCGGGTTGGCCTGGTCGTGGGCGGTGTTGGCGCTGGTGAGCACGAGCGTGCCGAGTCGGTCGGCGGCGGCCCGGTCGACACCGTCGATCTGCACGATGCTCGACACCTCCGCTAGCCCGGTGGCCGTGGGAGCGCGGGTCTGCCCGGTGAGCGCGTCGAGGTCCGGGGCGGCGATCCGGTACTGCTTGCCAATTCGGACGGCCCGCAGCCGCCCGGAGCGGATATAGCCGCGCACCGTCCGCACGTGCAACCCGAGCCGGTCGGCGACCTGCTCAACCGAGTACATGTCTTCCTTCATCGTTCCCCATGATACCGGGATAGGGAAGGTTAGGGTGTGATGGGGCCGCCCGGCGGGCGACGCCAGGCGCACCTGGGTTCTGCGCTGCCCGCCGGAGCGGCCGTCTGCCGTGGTCAGGTCGCCACGGACCGGAGGGTGTCCGCGACCGGACGGCGTGCGGCGGCCAGCGCGGGGATGGCGGTGATCAGGGCCACCGCGAGCAGGACTCCGAGTGCCGCGGTGAGGGCCCAGGAAGCGGGCGGATATCGGTCGCCGTCGAAGAACAGGTACAGCCCGGTGCCGACGGGGATCCCGGCGACGACGCCGGGCACTGCGGGTAGGAGCTGCGCCACCGCCATGCCCATACCGGCCTGGGCAGGTGTCGCGCCGAGCGCGCGGGCGACCGCCAGCGGGTGCCGGGTTTCGAGCACTGCCGTCCAGGTGCTCACGATGGCGTTGAGCAGCGCGAGGAAACAGGCCACCCCGGCGACGATGAGCATGGCCTGGAGGGTTCGCTCGTTGCGGGGGTCGGGGAGTTCCGAGTAGCCGAGATTCAGTGGGTCGTCGTCCTGCGCCAGGATCGCGAGGACGGCGGCGATCGCGGTCGTGGTGATCAGGGTGTTCATGGTGACGAGGCGGGCACGGTGCGGCCGTCGCGCGTTGATGCGTACGCCGATCAGGAGCGCGGTGGGCAGCCGGCGCGACAGCCAGATGACCAACCGTCGGCGGCGCGCTGGCGTGGGGGCGTCGGCCAACGCGTGGATGGTGCTGGTGGCCGCGGCGCGGAGCACCGGTCCCAGGGTCGCCGCGACGGCGATCGCGAGAGCGAACGTGGTGGCGGTGACCACCATGCGAAGCGGCGGGTGCACGTCGACGGAGCCGATGAATCCAGGGCTGGGACGAAACAGCAGGGGCGCCGCGAACCATCCGGTGGCCAGGCCGGCCCCGGCGGCGGCGAACCCGAGCACGAGGTATTCGGCCAGGTGCACGGCGGCGATCACGCCCGGCCCGGCGCCTACGGCCTTGAGCAGCCCCACCCGGCGACGCCGGGCGATGACTCGGCCCGCGACGATGCCGGCGACGCCGACGATCGCGAGGCCGGTCAGTAACCAACTGCCGACCGTCAGAGCCGTCTCCGCCTGCCTGTTCTGCCGGCCGCTGCTGGTGGCGATGTCGCCCGCTGACCGGAAGATCCAGCCGCGGAAACGGGGATCGTCGGCTGACCGTCCGACGACCTGGGCGCCGGCCTGTGGGTCGACCAGCTTGAGGTTCAGGGTGTACGACAGCGGCTGGTCGCCGGCGAGGGTGGTGATGTCACGGTGATCGACCCAGACCAGGCCGCCCTTCTCCACCAGGTTCCCGCCCGGAAAGTGCCAGTGGACCTGTGGGTACACGGCACGGGCGGCGGTGACCGCGAAGCCGGTCACCCGCAACGGGTGGCCGTTGATGGTGACCGTGTCGCCGGTGTGCACGTCGAGAGCCTCGGCGAAGGTGCGTTCGATGACGACGCCGCCGGGGCGTACCCAGGTGCCGTCGGTCACCGCGGGCCTGTCGACGGCGGCGGGCGCCTGGTCACGGCCCTCGACGATGACCCGGACGGTGGTGTCGTGGGCGGTCAGTGCCAGGAAGGCCAGCGGGAAGGGGCCGCTGTGCTCGGTGACGCCGGGCAGGGTCGCCAGCGGGGCGAGCGCGTCGAGGGCCTGCGGACCGGTGAAGCCCGGCTCCACCACCAGGTCGGGCCCGGCGGTGGCGGCCTGGGTGCGCTCGTACGGGCGGGTGACGAGTTCGTTGAGGGCGAGGCCGAGAGTCAGCGTCGCGGTCGCGGCGGTGATGGCGACCAGCAGCAGCACGTTCTCGGTCCGGTGCTGACGCAGGCCCCGGATCAGCAGCCGCCAGATGAGCAGCAGACGGCCAGCCACGTCAGCGCACCCCGCCGTAGACGGTGCCGGTGCCGGTGCCGGTGAGGAGGCTGTCGTCGGCGAAGGCTCCGTCCCGCATGGAGATCACCCGGTCGGCGACCGCCGCGATGCGGGCGTCGTGCGTGACCACCACGAGGGTCTGCCCGGTGGTGCGCAACTCCTCGAACAGTCGCAGCACCTCCAGGGTGGCGGCGGTGTCCAGATTGCCGGTCGGCTCGTCGGCCAAGACGACCTGCGGCTCGTTGCTCAGAGCGCGGGCGATGGCGACGCGTTGGCGCTGGCCGCCGGAGAGTGCCGAGGGGAGGTGCGTGGCGCGGTCGGCCAGCCCGACCTGGTCGAGCAGGTGCAGGGCGCGCCGCCGAGCGCGACCCGGCGACCACCCGGCCAGCAGGGCGGCCATCTCGACGTTCTCCACCGCGGTGAGTTCGTCCATGAGGTGGAAGGACTGGAAGACGAGACCGATGGTGTCGCGCCGCAGTCGGGCGAGAGCGCGCTCGCTCATCGTGTCGATCCGGCGGTCGGCCAGCCACACCTCGCCGTCGGTGGGGCGCTGTAGCCCGCCCAGCAGGTGCAGCAGGGTCGACTTACCGCACCCGCTCGGACCCATGATCGCCAACGTCTGGCCGGCGGGCACGTCCAGGTCGACCTCGTCGACCGCGCGTACCAACGCGTTGTCCCAGCCGTACCACCTGCTCAGCCCACGCGTCCGCACGGCCATCGACCCGGTCATGCCCCCGCCTTCCGTCCAGCTCGATCACGTTCGGACCACATGCGCTCACACGCCTCCAGCCACTCCAGATCAGCCCGCAGCCGCAACACGACGCCCTCCAGCAGCAACCCGGCAATCGGATCCACCGACCGCTCCAACGCCGCCCGTTGCGCGTCACGCAGCCGGCGCAGCACCTCACGACGTTGCGCGTCCACCAACGCCACCGGATCGGCCAACCGGGCAGCCGCGGCGGCGACCAGCTTCAGGTGGAACTCGGTGAGGTCCGGCTTGGGCCAGCTCACCTCGGTCAGCCAGCCGGCCACCCGCTGCTGTCCGGCCGGGGTCAACGCGTAGACCCGTCGGTCGGGCCGGTCCGGCAGGCCCTCGGCCTGCTCGGAGGTCACCAGGCCGGCCTTCGCCAACCGGGCCAGCGTCACGTAGACCTGCCCCGCGTTCATCGACTCCCCGAGCGGGCCGAGCGCGTTCCGCATCCGGCTGCGCAGCTCGTACCCGTGCGCCGGCTCCTTGGCCAGCATGGCCAGCACCACGTCCTGCACCCCGGCACACCCCTCGAATAGACCGCTAATAGATAACCGCTAGCTATGGCACTGTCAAATCTCGACGCCCGGTGTCGGAGGGTTCCAGTACCGTCTGGGAACCATGGACGCGCGGCGCGGCGACGCCATCATCGGGCGGGATCACCCCGCGGGTCTGCTGCGCGCCGAGCTGGACCGGGCCGCCACCAGCCACGGCGGCCTCGCCCTGGTCACCGGCGAGCCGGGCATCGGCAAGACGACACTTGTCACGTCGGCGGCGCGGGAGGCCCGGCAACGTGGCGCGCTGGTGCTCGGGGCCGCCTGCTGGGATTCCGACAGCGCCCCCGGCTACTGGCCGTGGGTGCAGGTGCTGCGCGGCCTACGGCGCTCCGCCGACGACTGGGCGGTGGCGCGGCAGGTCGCCGAGCCGGCCCTCACAGCGCTGCTCGGCGAGTCCGACGCCAGCAAGGAGCAGGCCGAGCGCCTGACCGGTTGGGCCAGCGTCGACGCCGGCCCGGGCGTCGCCGACCAGGAGGCGTTCGCCCTGTACGACGGGGTGACCGCCGCACTTGTCGCGGTCTCCCAGCACCGGCCGGTCGTGGTCATCCTCGACGACCTGCACTGGGCCGATCCGGCCTCACTGCGGCTGCTGAGCTTCGCCGCCCAGCACACCTGGTTCGAGCGACTCCTGCTGATCGGCACCTACCGCGACGCCGAGGTCGAGTCGGAGGAGCACCCGCTCCGTCCGCTGCTGATGCCGCTTGTCGCGAAGGCCACCACCATCACCCTCACCGGGCTCTCCCGGGACGAGGTGGCCGCGCTCATGACACGGACCGCCGGGCGGGAGCCGGACGCCGGCCTCGTCGACGAGGTGCACCAGCGCACCGGCGGCAACCCGTTCTTCATCGAGCAGACCGCCCGGCTGTGGCACGCCGACGACGCCGCGGACACGATCGCGCCCGGCGTACGGGAAGCGGTGCGGCGTCGCCTGGCCCAACTGCCGCCGCCCGTGGTCGAGGCGCTCACCGTCGCCGCCGTGCTGGGTCGCGAGTTCCACCGCCAGGTCCTCGCGGCCTGCGTGAGCGCCCCCGTGGCGCAGGTCGACAGGCTGCTCGACCGTGCGGTGACCGCCCGGTTGGTGGTCGCCCGGGGCGGCGGCCGGTTCGCGTTCGCCCACGACCTGGTCCGCGAGACGCTCTACGACGGGCTGACCGACGACGACCGGCAGGCCCGGCACGGCACCGTGGTCCGGGCGGTCGACGACCTGCGGGAGCTCACCGACCTGCTGATCCCGGCCGACCTCGCCCGGCACGCCTACCTCGCCGGCCCGGCGCTCGACCGGGCCCGGGTGGCCACGCTGCTGGTGGCCGCCGGCCGCGAGGCGTTCGCCCGGCTCGCCACCGACGAGGCCGCGGTGCACTACCGCCGGGCGCTCGAGGTCGTCGAGGACCTGCCGCAACGGGTACGGATCCTCGTCGAGTTCGGTGAGGCGCAATACCACCACGCCGGCCGGGAGGAGGCCGGGCGCCTGCTCACCGAGGCCGGGACGCTGGCCCGCACCCTCGATGACCCGGCCCTGCTGGCCCGGGTCGCGCTCATCGTCAACCGCGCCCGTCAGGTGGAGACCGCCGACTCGATCGAGGCGGCCGAGTTGGTCCGCGAGGCGTACCGGCGGCTGATCGGCGAACCGGGCCCCGACGCGTCGGTCGGCGCGCTGATCGCCGACCTGATCACCGCCACCGAGTCGATCGCCCGTCGAGGGCGCGACGACGAGGCGCTGACCTTCAGCCTCTGGGCCCGCCACGACACCACCTGGGGGCTGGGCACCGCGGCGACCCGTGCCGCGCTGACCGCCGAGATCCGCGACGTGGCGCGCCGGACGGGTGACCGCGAGACGGAGTTGTGGGCCACCTCGCTGCGCTGGGTGGCGTTGCTGGAATTGGGCGATCCCCGCTTCAACGAGGAGTTCACCACCTTCGTCAGCGTCGACCGGCGGGGCGACCTCGCCCGGCACCGGATGGCGGCGACCGTCGACAGCGGGATCATCGCGGCTTTCCGAGGGGACTTCGTCGAGGCCGACGAGAGGTTCGCCGACCTCACCGGCCTGGGTGATGCCGAGTTCGGCTTCATGGGCCATCACCTGCGGTGGTCCCGGCTGCTGCTGCAGGGCCGGCACGACGAGGCCGACACCCTGCTGGACGGCCTGGCCCCGGTCGACTACCCCTACCGGGAGTTGCTGCGGGCGATCACCGCGGCGGAGCGTGGCGACGACGAGACGGCGGTCCGGCTGACCGCCGGCATCGAGGCCGCCTGCATCAGGTACCCGCGCCCCGTGTCGCCGCTCTGGCTACGGTTACGCGCGCAGGCCGCCGCGGCGTCCGCCGACCCGCACCGCTGCGACGCCGCGCGGGCCGCGCTCGCCCCGCACCGCGGAGAGTGGACGGTGGGGTTGTTCGGCTGCGACATCAGCGGACCCGTCGACCACTGGCTGGCGCTTGTCGATGCCGCCGAACAGCGCTGGGACGACGCCATCGCCGGCTTCACCGCCGCGCGTGACTCCGCCAACCGACTGGGCTCCCGCCCCTGGTCGCTCATCGCCCGCGCCGGCCTGGCGAACGCCCTCGCCCGGCGGGGTGACCCGGCCGACGCCCCGATGCTTGCCGCGCTGCGCGCCACCACCGCCCGGGAAGCAACGGCTCTCGGCATGACGCAGGTGCTCCACCGGCTCGACCCGACCTCCACCGACGCGGCCGGGAGGCCCACCGCCACCGCACACCAGGTCGTCGCCCCGGGCCAGGCCGTCGGCCCGACCGCGGCCATCGGGCCAGGCCAGCATGTCGCGCCGGGTCATGGCGTCGGGCCGGGCCAGCATGTCGGGCCGGGCCAGCATGTCGCGCCGGGCCCGGGTGTCGGGCTGGTCGGCGCAGGCCGGGCCGCACTAGACGGGCCGGTCGACGAGGGGTACGAGTTTCGGCGCGACGGGCCGGTCTGGCAACTCGGGTACGCCGGGTCGGTGGTGCACCTGCCCGACGCCAAGGGTCTGCGTGATCTGCACCTGTTGCTGGGTCGGCCGGGCAGCGACGTGCCGGCGGTGGAGTTGCTCGACCCGGCCGCCGGCCCGGAGTTGGTCGCCGCCCGCCGGCTGGGTGCCGATCCGGTCCTCGACGACGAGGCGAAGGCCCGTTACCGGCAACACCTGGCACGTCTCGACGAGGAGATCGACCGGGCCGCCGCGCGCGACGACGACCGGAAGGTGGCCGCGCTTGACGGTGAACGGGATGCGCTGCTCGACGAGCTGCGCGCCGCGGCCGGGCTGGCCGGCCGGACCCGCCGACTGGGCGACGAGGCCGAGCGGGCCCGCAAGACGGTGACCGCGCGGATCCGGGACACGCTGCGCAAGCTCGACGAGCGGCATCCAGCGCTCGCCAGCCACCTGCGCGAATCCGTCTGCACCGGCACCACCTGCCGTTACCTGCCCTCCGAGCCCCTACCCTGGCGGCTCTGACCCCAGCCCCACCCGCCGCGATCTTGCACTTTCTGTCGTCGACTCAGGTGGATTCGTCACCCTTGTCGGGACAGTAAGTGCAAGATCGCGAAGGGCAATGCGGGTGAGGGTCAGCGGCGGTTGTACTTGTACATGGTCAGGCTGCCGAAGACGAGCACGAAGCCGGCGCTCCACAGCAGCAGCCACATCGTGGCCGTCGGGTCCGACTCGCCGCTCATCGCCCCGCGGATCGAGGCCACCAGCTGCGTCACCGGGTTGACCTTCACGAACGCCTGGAGCCAGCCGGGCATGGTGCTCGGCTCGACGAAGACGTTGCTCAGGAACGTCAACGGGAACAGCACCATCATGCTGACCCCCATCACCGACTTCTCGCTGCGCAGGATCAGCCCGAAGAACGTCCACACCCAGGAGAACGCGAACGAGAAGACCACGAGCAGCCCGATCCCGACGGCCGCACCGACCACCCCGCCGGCGGGGCGGAACCCGAGCGCCAGCCCCAGGCCCAGGATCACCAGGGCGGCGAGGATGTAGCGCAGCACGTCGCCGAAGATCATGCCGACCAGGGCGGCGGGACGCCAGACGGGCAGCGTCCGGAACCTGTCGAAGATGCCCTTCTCGATGTCGGTGTTGAGGCCGACACCCGTGTACATGGTGATCATCACGACGCTTGTCACCATGATGCCGGGCAGGAAGAACTGCAGGTATTCGCGAGGACTGCCGGCGAGGGCGCCGCCGAACAGGTACGTGAACATCAGCACCATGATGATCGGGAACGCGGTCACGTCGAAGAGCTGCTCCGGGACGTGCTTGATCTTCAGCATGGCCCGCCAGCCGAAGGTGAGCGACGCGCCCAGCGCGCTCGGTCGGTGTGGTCGAGCACCGGGCGCGAGCACGGTCGCCAGCGCCTCGGCGGACGGGACGTAGACAGTCGGCGCCCGTTCGGTAGTGGTGGTCGTGGTGTCGCTCATCGGGCGGCCTCCAGCTCGTTGTCGCGCTCGTCGGCCGGCACGGCCGGGTGATCGGTCAGGGCCAGGAAGACCTCGTCGAGACTCGGCTGGCCGAGGGAGAAGTTGTCCACGACGATGCCGGCGCGGGCCAGCTCGCCGAGCGCGCGGGAGGCCTGGGCACTGGCATCGAGGTCGGTGCCGGCCTCGCCGACCCGGGCGGTCAACGCCACCGGATCGGCGGCGAGCTGCACGGGCACGCCGAGTGCCTCCCGAAGCAGCTTCTCCGCCTCGGGCCGCCGGTCGGGATCGCGCAGTCGCAGGTGGACGGTGCCGGAGCCGACCGACGACTTCAGCTCACCCGGGGTGCCCTCGGCGATCACCCGGCCGTGGTCGACGACCGCGATCCGGCCGGCGAGCTGGTCGGCCTCGTCGAGGTACTGGGTCGTCAGCAGGACCGTCGTGCCGTGCGACACCACCGCCCGGATGATCTCCCACACCTGGTTGCGGCTGCGCGGGTCGAGGCCCGTCGTCGGTTCGTCGAGGAAGAGCAGGTCGGGGGTGTTGAGGATGCTGGCGGCGATGTCGATGCGCCGCCGCATCCCACCCGAGTACTTCTTGACCTGCCGGTCACTCGCCTCGGTCAGACCGAACGCGGCGAGCAGGGCCGCCGCGCGCTCCCGGGCGGCCGGCTTGCGCAGGCCGAGCAGCCGGCCGAGGAGCACCAGATTCTCCGTACCGGTCAGGTCCTCGTCGACGGAGGCGTACTGGCCGGTGAGGCTGACCCGGGAACGGACCTTGTCGGCATCGGTGACCACGTCGTGGCCGAACACCCGGGCCGAGCCCCCGTCCGGGCGCAGCAACGTCGCGAGTACCCGGACTGCTGTGGTCTTGCCCGCCCCGTTCGGGCCGAGCAGGCCGTAGACAGTGCCGGCGGGCACCTGGAGGTCGATGCCGGCCAGCGCCCGGGTGTCCCCGAACGAGCGGGTCAGTCCCTCGGCCTCGATGGCCAGGCCGGTGGTGCGTCTACTCATGATTCGTACCTTTCGGTGTGATGTTCTCTTCAGGAGACGTACGGCCGGGCGGCCCGGCCGTCGCGCAGGGCCAGACCCCACCAGCGGAGCTGGTCGAGCAGGACGCCGGCGTCGCGGCGCACCTCGTCGGTGCGCTGCGGCGCCGGCTCGTCGGCGAGCAGGTCGATCCCAACGACGTCACGTACCGTCATCGCGTGCAGCGCGGTGAAGACCACGCGTAGCTGGTCGACCGCGTGCCGACCGGTGGACCGACAGCCGTACGCCACGAAGCCGACCGGTTTGGCCTGCCACTCGTCGTACGCGTAGTCGATTGCCTGTTTCAAGGGTGCCGGGAAGCTGTGGTTGTACTCGGGGGTGACCACGACGAACGCCTCCGCCCGGCCCACCTCGCGGACGAACGCCCGGATGGACGGGGTCGGCTCGGCGGGGTGTCGGCCCGGGAAGTCGTACTCGGACAGGTCAACGACAGTCACCGCCAGGTCGTCGTGCCGCACGGCCTGGTCGACGAACCAGTGGGCGACCCGGTCACCGGCGCGCCCCTCCCGGGTGCTGCCGATGATCACGGCGACCCGCAACGGTGTCGTCATCGCCACCTCCTCCCACCCACAGGGCGCGAGACCGTCGCCAGCCGCCCGCTAGATCCGATCTAGCGGGCGGCGTTTCGGGGTGGAATGTCGGTGGGGATCGGCTTGACTGGGGTCGACGAACAGGGGAGTGGGATGGCTCAGGTACGCATCGACCCGTGGCGCGAGGAGGATCTCGACCTGCTGCGGCGGCTCAACACCCCGGAGATGCGCAGGCACACCGGCGGCCCGGAGACCGACGAGCAGGTGCTCGCCCGGCACGAGCGTTACGTGCACTTCGCCGACGACGGTCAGGGTTGCATGTTCGTCCTGGTCCTACCGGATGGCGCGCGGGTGGGCAGCGTCGCCTACTGGTCCCGGCAGTGGCGGGAGCAGCAGGTCTACGAGATGGGCTGGGCGGTGCTGCCCGCGTACCGGGGGCAGGGGCTGGCCACGGCGGCGGTGCGCGCGGTTGTCGACGTGGCCCGCGCCCGGCGGACCCACCGCCACGCCCACGCCTACCCTTCGGTCGACAACCCCGCCTCGAACGCGGTCTGCCGCAAGGCCGGGTTCACGCTGCTCGGTGAGACCGGTTTCGAATACCCGCCGGGGCGGATGATGCGTGCCAACGACTGGCAGCTCGACCTGACCGCACCACCGACCGGGAGGTGAGGTCGGCGGTGCGGCCGGTGACGGGTCACCAGGTGGTGTCGAGGCGGTGCCGTTGCTCGGCGGTCAGCTCCAGGTCGACAGCTGCCAGGCTCTCCTCGAGCTGCGCCACCGAGGAGGCGCCCACAAGCGGGATGGACGGCAGGTCACCGCCCAGCAACCAGGCCAGGACCACCTGGTTGACAGTCGCGCCGGTCTGCCCGGCCACCTCCCGCAACACGGCCAGCCGGCGGGGTGCGCTCGGCAGGTCGTACGCGGCGGTGAGCGGCTTGTCCGCCCGGGTGAACGCCCCCTTGAGCAGCGGCGAGTACGCCACCAGGGTCAGCTCGGGCTCGGCGCGCAGATAGCTGAGCAGGTCACCGCCGACGCCTCCCGGCTCGCCGTCCGGATCCAGCTCGCTGACCAGGTCGGTGCGGTTGGGCAGGTAACTGCGGTGATACTGGAGCACCTCGTACCCCGGCAGGCCGGCGGCGGCGGCGAGCGCGCGAGCCCGCTCCACCCGCCACGCGCGGTGGTTGCTCGCGCCCAGCAGACCCACAGTGCCCTCGGCGACCAGCTCGGCGAAGCCCTCCACGGTCTCCGCGAGCGGCACCGTCCGGTCCTCGATGTGCGCGTAGAGCAGGTCCAGCCGGTCCACGCCGAGCCGGTCGCGGCTGCGCTCCGCCGACTCGCGGATCACCTTCGCCGACAGGCCCTCGGCGTTGTCCAGGTAGCTGGTGCCGGGGGCCAGCGGGCGGGCGCCCAGCTTGGTGGCGATGACGATCTCGGTGCCGATGCCCCGGCTGCGCCGCCACCGGCCGAGCAGCTCCTCACTCTGGCCGCCCTGCGACCCGTCCACCCAGAACGCGTAGTTGTCCGAGGTGTCGATGAACGTGCCGCCGGCCTCGACGTACCTGTCGAGGATCGCGTACGAGGTGGCCTCGTCGGTGGCGCTGCCGAACAGCATGGCCCCGAGGCTGAGCACGCTGACCTCGCGCCGGGTCGCCGGGTCGGTGCCGATCGTGCGGTACCGCATGGGGATCTCCTTCCGTGCGCCCTGCCGGTGGGCGCCCGAGGATCACCCTGACGGCTGGAGTGCGCTCCAGGTCAAGCGTTCGGTCACCAGGGCAGCACCCCGTAACCACCGCCGGCGTCCATCTGGAAACCCCAGAGCAGCCCGGTCGGGCCGTCGGCCGGCAACGTCGCCAGGTGCGTGCTCACCTCGGCGCCCTGCTCGGCGCTCCGGAAGCCGTGGTGGCTGTTGAAGTCGGTGGCGCAGTAGCCGGGGTTCGCCGCGTTCACCTTGATCGGGGTGTCCCGCAGCTCCTTGGCGTACATGGCGGTGAGCATGTTCAGCGCCGCCTTCGACGACGGGTACGGCACGGAGGTCAGCGCGAACAGCGCGCTCGCCGGGTTGGTCATCGCCGCGATCGAGCCGACATCGCTGGAGACGTTGACGATCCGGGCCGCGGGGGACCGGCGCAGCAGCGGCAGCAGCGCGTTCGTCACGGTCACCACCCCGCCCACGTTCGTCTCGTACACCCGCAGCAGCGTCGCCACAGTCGTGTCGCTGGGCAGCCCTCGCTCGCCGTCGGCGAGGACGATGCCGGCGTTGTTGACGAGGACGTCCAGCCGGCCGTACTCCGTCTCCACCAGTTTCGCGGCGGCGGCCACCGACTCGGCGTCGGTGACGTCCAGCGGCACGAACCGCGCGTCCGCGCCGCCGTCGCGCAGCTCCCGTTCCGCCGCCCGGCCGCGTTCGGCGTCCCGCGCGCCGACCAGCACGGTCATCCCGAGGGCGCCGAGCTGGCGGGCGGTGGCGAAGCCGATCCCCTTGTTGGCCCCGGTGATCAGGGCGATCATGTTCGTCATGCCGTCGAGCCTGTCCCCGCCGGCGGGTTCCGGGGAGGGACTCCCCGAGGCTGGTATCAGCGGTACCACCCTTGTGGACCCGTTCCGGTGCATGCTGGAGGCATGTCGAGCAACGGCCTGCGGCGCGACGCACTGGCGGCGTTCCTGCGCGCCCGCCGCGCCCGGCTGAGCCCCGCCGAGGTCGGCCTTCCCGACGGGGTACGCCGACGCACTCCCGGCCTGCGCCGGCAGGAGGTCGCCCAGCTCGCCGGGATGTCGATCGACTACTACATCCGGCTGGAGCAGGGCCGCGGGCCGCACCCGTCCCGGCAGGTGCTCGCCTCGATGGCACGCGCGCTGCTGCTGAGCCGCGACGAGCGCGAGTACCTGTTCCGGATCGCCGGGGAGAACCCGACGCCGGTGCGTGGGCCGAGCCGGGAGGTGCCGCCCGGCCTGCAGCACCTGCTCGACGCGATGAGCGAAACTCCGGCGTACCTCGTCGATGCCGCGTACCACGTGCTGGCCTGGAACCGCCTGGCCACGTACTTCGTGGGGGATCTCGCGGCCGTGTCGGACGCGGACCGCAACATGATCCGCTGGACGTTCCGGCAGCCGACGACAAGCGCGCACTGGACCGACGCCGAGGTGATCCGATTCGTGCGCGGCACGGTCGCGGACCTGCGGGCCGCCTACGGGCGCTACCCGGCCGACCCGGCGATCCGCGACCTGGTCACCGAGCTGCTCGGCACCTCACCCCGGTTCGCTCAGCTCTGGGCGGAGCACGACGTCGAGGAACGTCGTCCGGTCGTCAAGCGGGTGCCGCACCCTGACCTGGGGCCGTTGGAGTTCGAGTGCCGCGTCCTGCTGGTGCCGGAGACCGACCAGCGGATGATCGTCTACGTCGCCGAGCCCGGATCGCCGACCCACGCGGTGTTCCGCCGCATCGCCGAGCGCGTCGGGTCCTGACCTCGCCGGTGAGCGCCATACCGCAGAGCCACGTGATGGCCCTGCGGTATGGCGCCGGCGGCTCGGGTCAGTTGGGCAGGTAGGCGAAGGTGTCCGGGTTCGGGCCGGTCCGCCCGGCCTCGCCCTTGTCCAGCGCGGTGATCCGCTCCATCGCCGTGTCGTCCAGCTCGAAGTCGAAGATCCGGGTGTTCTCCTCGATCCGCTTCGGGGTGGTCGACTTCGGGAAGATGATGTCGCCGCGCTGCACGTGCCAGCGGAGCACCACCTGTGCCGGGGTCCGGCCGACCTGCTCGGCGAGGTCGACAACCGTCGGGTCGTCGAGCACCTTGCCCTGCGCGATCGGCGACCACGCCTCGGTGAGGATGTTGTGCTCGCGACCGTAGGCGCGGACCTCCTCGTTACCGAAGTAGGGGTGCGCCTCGATCTGGTTCACCGCCGGCACCACGCTCGCCTCGTCGGCCAGCCGCCGCAGGTGGGCCACCTGGAAGTTCGACACGCCGATCGAGCGGGCGCGGCCGTCGCGCTGGAACTCCTCCAGCACCTTCCAGGTCGAGACGTAGTCACCGTCGTACAGGGTCGGCAACGGCCAGTGGATCAGGAACAGGTCGATGTAGTCCATCTTCAGCGCCGCGAGCGTCGAGTCGAACGCCCGGCGGGCGTCGTCGGGGCGGTGGAAGCCGTTGTTCAGCTTGCTCGTCACGTAGACCGAACCCCGATCGAGGCCGGACACGCGGACCGCCTCGCCGACCTCGGCCTCGTTGCCGTACATCTCGGCGGTGTCGATGTGCCGGTAGCCCGTCTCCAGCGCCGTCGTCACCGCCGCGACGGTGTCCTTCGGCTCGATCTGGAACACGCCGAAGCCGAGCTGCGGAATCGTGGTGCCGTCGTTCAGGCTGATGTCAGGAATGGTGTTGGCCATTGCGGCTCCTCCGCGTCGTCTTCGTTGCCTGTCATCCATACCCGAGTGCAGGCCGATCCACCGGCCAACCCGGGGTGACGAGGGCAACGCCCGACCCGTTCACCCGGTCGTGTCGAAGAGCACCGGCCAGGGCCGGGCCGCCGGCACCGGCGCGGGCGCGGACGCGACGGGCTCGGCGTCGGCGAGCACCTCGGCGGCGAGCTGCCCGAACATCGACGCCGCCGGGTGCGCCGACCGGTCCGGCCAGGCCGCCGAGGTACGCCTGACCAGCGACGCGCCGGTGACCGGCAGCCAGGCGATCCGGGGCTCCCGACGCGCCACCGCCGCCGGTTCCACGGCCACCGCGCCTCCGGCGAGCACCAGCCCGAAGAGGAACTCCGGGTTGCGGGCCGGCCGGACCCGGGCCGGGCGCCAACCCTGCTGGCGGCACACCGTCAGCAGGTGGTCGTGCCAGCCGGGCGCGGTCGCCCGGGGCGCGGTCACCAGATCCAGATCGGCAAGCGACGCCAGTGCCACCGTACGGCCGCGGGCCAGCGGCGAGGCACGCGGCAGCAACACCCCGAGGGGTACGTCCACCGGAGTGCCGAAACGCAGCCCGTCCGCCGTCACCGGGTGGTGCACGAGCCCCACGTCAAGCGTCCGCTCGCCGAGCATCCGGGCCTGCTCGGCGGTGGTCAGCTCGTGCAGCTCCACGTCCAGGCCGGGCGCCCGGGTGGTGAGCCCGTCCAGCAGCGCGCGCAGCGTCACCGCGGGCGTCTCCGGCGGCACACCGGCCCGGAGTACGCCCAGCTCACCCGCGCGGACCTGCCGCATCAGATGCCGCAGCCGACCAGCGCCGGCGAGCAGTTCCTCCGCCTCACCGAGGAGCAGCTCACCGGCCGTGGTGAGGCGTACCTGGCGGCGGGACCTGTCGAACAGCTCGACGGTCAGCTCCCGTTCCAGGCGCTGGATCGACTGGCTCAGGGGCGGCTGGGCCATCCCGAGCAGCTCGGCGGCCCGCCCGAAGTGCAACTCGTGTGCGACCACCACGAAGTGCCGCAGGTGCCGGAGCAGATCCACGGCCGGACCCTACGCCAGCGCCGGCCCGGTGCCGCTGGATACCGTGCTGGCGTGGACGTCAGCGAGCGCATCGAGGCCATCTTCGCCGCCGTGGGGGTGACGGCCAGCCTGCACGCCGTCGACCTGGACGCCGCGGACCTGACCGTCGGACTCGGCGTCGGCGGCAGCGGCGACGGCGACGGCGTCGGCGTCGGCAGCGGCGACGGCGGTCCGGAGGTCGGGGTGCGGGCCGACGAGCAGGTGGTGATCGCCTCGATCTTCAAGATCCTCTTGGTGCTGGAGTTCGCCCGGCAGGTCGAGGCCGGCCAACTGGACCCCACCGAACGGGTCCTGGTCACCGCCGACGACCGGCTGGGCGGGTGGGGCCTGGCCGGCTGCGCCGACGACGCCGAGGTGTCGCTGCGCGACCTCGCGTACTTCGCCATGTCGGTCACCGACAACACGGCCGCCGACCTGCTGCTGCGCCGGGTCGGACCGGACCTGCTGCCGATGCTCGCCGCCGAGTTGGGGTTGACCCGTACCCGTGTCCTCGGCGGTCCCCGGGAACTGGTCGAGATGATGCTCACCGACGTGGGCGCGCGGACCGAGGCGGACTTCGCCCGGATCTTCCCCACGTTGTCGGCGGACCGGGTCCGGGCGATGCGGGTCTTCGACCCCGAGCGCACCACCTCCAGCACGGCCCGGGAGATCACCCGGCTGCTCACGTTGATCTGGCGGGACGAGGCCGGGCCGGCGGCGGCGTGCGCGATGGTCCGCACCTGGATGGCCCGGCAGATCTTCTGGACCCGGCTCGCCGCCGGGTTCCCGCCCGGCGTCCGGGTCTCCGGCAAGACCGGCACGCTGCCCGGCCTGCACCTGGAGGCCGGGGTCGCGGAATACCCCGATGGCGGCCGGTACGCGATCGCCGTCTTTGCCCGCGCCGACCGGTTGGCCTCGCGCCGCATCGACGTGGACCTGGCGATGGGGGACGCCGCCCGGACGGCTGTCGAGGCGCTGCGCGGCGACTGATTTCACACCCGCCGCAGCCTCGGCGCACCGAGGCTGAGCTGGCCCGATATCCGGCGACGTATCGGAGCCGACCGCCTCTGATCTTGGACCGGAGCCGGGCGGCGCTGGTTGGCTCGTGCTCGACAAACCGCCCGACCATGGGGGAGCCATGCCCAGTCTCGACCGCCGTCGCTTCCTGCGCGACGCCGCCGCCACCACCGCACTCGTCTCCGCCGGGGGCCTCGCCGCCGCCACCCCGGCCCAGGCCGCCACCCCGGCCACGACCCCGGCCGCCGTGCCCACGCCGAGCGCCCGCCGCAGGGGCGCGGTCAGCTTCCGCTGGTGGGGTACGGCCGGCTGGCGCGTCGACATCTCCGACCGCACAGTTCTCGTCGACCCGTTCCTCAGCCGGATCGACACCGGGCTGTTCACCGGGGCGTTCAGGACCGATACCCCGTTGACCGTGCGCGCCGACGTGATCGATCCGCGCGTCGACAAGGCCACGACGGTGCTCGTCACGCACACGCACTGGGACCACTTCATGGACGTGCCCCACATCGCCAAGCGCACCGGCGCACGGGTGTTCGGCACGCTCACCGCGTACCACCTGGGGTTGGCCTACGAGGTGCCGTCGACGCAGCTCAGCGTCGTCAAGGGTGGGGAGGTGCTGGACTTCGGCGACCACAGCGTCGAGGTGGTCGGCTCGCTGCACAGCCGCAACCCGTCGTACTCCGTGGCCTTTCCCGGGGTGCGGGTGACCCAGCCGCCGCAGCCGGCGACCATCGCGGACCTGCCCGAGGGCGACACGCTCGGCTTCCTGCTGCGGGTCGACGGCGGCCCGTCGGTTTACTTCACCGGGGCCAGCGACGTCGCCGAACGCAACCTCACCGGGCTCGCGCCCGACGTGGCGATGGTGGCCATGCAGAGCGCCACCACCACCGGCGACTACCTGCCCCGGCTGCTGGCCGGCCTGGACTACCCGAAGGTCATCGTGCCCGTGCACTACGACAACTTCGAGACGCCGCTGGAGAACCCGCCGACGGTCGCCGAGACCGACCGCACCCGGTTGACCGAGATGATCGCGGCGGTGCGCCGGATCTCGCCGCGCAGCCGGGTGCTGGTGCCCGAGTACGAGACCGCGTACCACTTCTGAGCAGCACCGGTGGGGTCGCGAGACCGCGGCCCCACCGGGTCAGGAGGCGGCCAGCTCCGCCAGGGCGCGCACCGACTTCCAGTTGCGGGTGGTGGCCACCACGCCGAGCTTCTTCTCCAGGTACGCGTTCGTGAACTTCGACCGCCCGTAACCGCCGTCGGCGAAGTGCAGGAAGACCTCCCGGCCGGTCACCGTGAACGACACGTTCTCCCCGCCGGGCACGGCGAGAGCGTCCACCATGGACGTCTTCGGTGCGGTGGCGAGGAAGGCCACGAGCAGCCGCGTCGGGTCGTCCTCCCGGTCGGCGTACGGGTTGCCGCCGGCCACCGCCGCCAACTCCCGGCCGCTGCGCACCAGCACCGGCACTTTCAGTGCCAGCTCGTCGGCGAGCGCCCGCTCGATCCCGGCGGCCAGCTTCCCCGCGTCCCGCACCGTGCTGCCGAAGGCCACGTTGCCGCTCTGCAGGTACGTCTTGACCTCCTCGTGCCCGAGGTCGGTGACGATCCGACGCAGGTCGGCCATCGCCAGCCGGGTGGTGCCGACGTTTACCCCGCGCAGCAGGGCGACGTACCGGGTCATTGCTCCTCCTCGGGTGCGGGTCGACCGGCTCAGCGTAGGCCGCCCGGCCCCACCAGCCCCGTCTCGTAGGCGACGATGACGAGTTGCGCCCGGTCCCGCACCGCCAGCTTGGTCAGCAACCGCCCGACGTGCGTCTTGACCGTCGCCGGGCTGAGGTTGAGCCGCGCGGCCAACTCCGCGTTCGACAGGCCGCGGGCGATGAGCGTGAGCACCTCCCGTTCCCGCTCGGTCACCCCGTCCAGGTGGCGCGGCAACGGTCGGGTCGGCTCCGCCCGCCGGGCGAACTCGTCGATCAGCCGGCGCGTCACCGTCGGCGCGAGCAACCCCTCACCCGCGGCGACCACCCGGATCCCGGTCAGCAGGTCCGCCGGTGGGGTGTCCTTCAGCAGGAACCCGCTGGCGCCGGCGCGCAGCGCGCCGTAGACGTACTCGTCCAGGTCGAACGTGGTCAGGATGATGACCCGGGTGTCGGCCGTCGCCGGGTCGGCGCAGATCCGCCGGGTCGCCTCGATGCCGTCCATCTCCGGCATCCGGACGTCCATCAGCACCACGTCCGGACGATGCTGGCCGGTCAACGCGACAGCTTCCACGCCGGTGCCCGCCTCGCCAACCGTCGTGCAGTCCCCGGCGAGATCGACGAGCAGCCGGAAGCTGCCGCGCAGCAGCGCCTGGTCGTCGGCGATCAGCACCCGGATCACGCGGCCACCCGGTAGGGCAGGCTGGCCGTCACCGCGTAACCGCCGTCGGCGCGTGGACCGGCCCGGAACTCCCCACCGTGCAACGCCACCCGCTCCCGCATGCCGATCAACCCGTGCCCCTCGCCGCCGAGCAGGACCGGACGGCGGCCGTCGTCGGTCACCTCCACCCGTACCTCGTCGGAGGTGACTGTCACCAGAGCCCGGCAGGCGGCGGGCGCCGCGTGCTTCACCACATTCGTCACCGCCTCCTGCACGATCCGGTACACCGCGAGGCCCACCGACTCGGGCACCGTACCGTCCGGTTCGTCGCGTCGGACGTCGAGCTGGACGTCGACGCCGCCGATCGCCGCCTGCCGGGCGAGCGCGGGCAGCTCGTCCAGGCCGGGCGTCGGTGCGTACGGGGTGCCCTCGCGCAGGACGCCGAGCACCCGGCGGACGTCGGTGAGCGCGTTGCGGCCGGTCTCCTCGATCACCCGCAGGGCGGCTCCCGCCTCCCGGGGATCGGCCTCGGCGACGTGGTTGGCGACGGCCGCCTTCACCACGATGAGGCTCAGCGTGTGCGCCACCACGTCGTGCAGCTCGCGCGCCACCCGCAGTCGTTCCTCCGTGGCGGCCTGATGGACCCGCTGGTCACTCTGCCGGGCGGCGAGGGCGCGCCGCTCCCGAAGCAACCAGCCGATCAACCAGGCGGGCGCGATCATGACGGTCGCGTAGGCGACGCCCCCGGCCCGGGACCACAGGTCACCCGCGGTCAGCACCAGGCCGACGCTGACCAGAGCGAGACAACCGACCGCGCAGAGCACCGACCGGCGCGTGGCCGTCGACACCGCCACCGTGTAGAAGGACAGGCCGATGGCGAACGCCGGTGCGGCGGCGGCGAAGTTGGGAATCACCCCGGTGGCGAGCGCCACTGTGGTGCCGCCGCTGATCGCCACGGCGACGCTGATCGGCCACCGGCGTCGGACGGCCAACGGCAGCCCGAGGGCGAGCCCGGTCAGGATGGACACCCAGAGCGGCTCGCGTACGCCACCGTGCAGCGGCGACGCCAACGCCGCGTACGGGCAGAGGAGCCCACCGACGGCCAGGGCGAGCACGGCGTCCACCAGGTACAGGTCCACCGGCCGCAGTCGCCGGGTCAGCAGGAGGGTGGGCACCTGCCCGACGGTATCGGCCGGCCGGGTCGGCCGCGTCCACCCGTGGGTGGTCATCACCGAGGACGACGGGCAGGTGTTTCCGGGCCGCCGCCTCCACCCGGAGGACTGCCGGAAAGTGCCCGCTCCGGCACGACGCGCGACACCCCGGGCAACCGGCACCGTAGCGGTCATGACCACACACACGGTGACCCTGACGGGGCTGCGCGCGGTGTACGGCGCCGGAACCCGGCGGGTGACGGCGCTCGACGGCGTGAGCACGAGCTTCGCGAGCGGCACGTTCACGGCGGTGATGGGCCCCTCGGGCTCGGGAAAGTCCACCCTGCTGCACTGCGCGGCGGGGCTGGACAGCCCGACCGAGGGGGTCGTCACGATCGACGGCACGCGCCTGAACGACCTCGGCGAAGACGAGCTGACCCGGCTGCGGCGCGACCGGATCGGCTTCGTGTTCCAGGCGTTCAACCTGGTGTCCACGCTGACCGCCGCGCAGAACGTCGAGTTGCCGTTGCGCCTGGCCGGCCGCCGCCCACCGGCGCGGGACGTGACCGCCGCGCTCGACGCCGTGGGCCTGGCCGACCGGGCCGGGCACCGCCCGAGTGAGTTGTCCGGCGGCGAACAGCAGCGCGTCGCCGTGGCCCGCGCGTTGATCACCCGTCCGGCCGTGGTCTTCGCCGACGAGCCGACCGGCGCGTTGGACAGCGCGGCGTCCCGTCAGGTGCTCCGGCTGCTGCGCGCGCTCGTCGACGACCACGGGCAGACAGTCGTGATGGTGACCCACGATCCGGCCGCCGCCGCGTACGCCGACCGGGTCCTGCTGCTCGCCGACGGCCGCGTCGTCGACGAGCTGGACGGCCCGATCACCGCGGCGGTCGTCGCCGCCCGGATCGCCGAGCGGGAGACGAGCCCGTCCGCCCACGCGCCCGCGGAGCAGTCGTGGTGAGCATCCGGCGGTCGGCCAGCGCGTTCGTGGCCGTCGCCATCGGGGTCGCGCTCGTCGCGGCGGCCACCCTGCTGCTCGCCTCCGGCCGTCCACAGGTGCCGGACCGGTTCGCGCGGGCCGCGGTCGTGGTGCAGAGCCCCGAGGCGGGCGCGTCGGCCGACTCGTTCCTGCCGACCCGGCCCTGGTCGGCCACCGCGACGGCGGGACTCGTCGACCGGCTGGCCGCCCTGCCCGGTGTCGCGGCGGCGGTGCCGGATCGGACCTTCTACGCCCAGCCGCTCATCGACGGCCGTCCCTCGGGCGCCGACACCCGGCGGGAGGACGCCCACCAGGGACACGGCTGGTCCAGCGTCCGGCTGGGCGGACTGCGCCGGACGGCCGGCGAGCCGCCCCGCCGGCCCGGCGAGGTGGTCGTCGACCAGGCGCTCGGGCTGCGTCCCGGCGCGCAGATCACCCTGCTCACCGCGGCGGGATCGGAGCCGTACACCGTCAGCGGTCTTGTCGACGCGCCCGGCGTCCAGGTCGCGGACGAGGTGGCCCCCGCGCTCGCGCCAGGTGTCCGGGCCATCGGGCTGGTGCTCGCCCCGGGGGTCGATCCCGAGCGGGTCGCCGCCGCGGCGCGCGGTGTCGTCGGACCGGACGGACGGGTGCTGACCGGCGACGCGCGTGGCGCGCTGGAGCCGCGTACCGACGCCCGCACCCGCTGGATCGGGATGCAGGTGCTCACCGCCACGGCGGCTCTCGCCGGCTTCGTCACGGTGTTCGTGGTCGCCTCCACCTTCGCGTTCACCATCGCGCAGCGCCGCCGTGAGCTGGGCCTGCTGCGCGCCGTCGGCGCCACCGGACGCCAGGTCCGGCGCATGGTGTACGCCGAGGCGCTCGTCGTCGGCGTGGCGGCGGGGGTCGTCGGTCTGCTGGTGGGCGCGGCGCTCGCCCCGCTGCTGGGTCGGCTGCTCGTCGATGTCGGCTTCGAACCTGCGACCTTCCAGGTCCGGTACAGCCCGTGGCCGATCGCGCTCTCGCTCGTCGCCGGGCCGGTGATCGCGCTGGTGGCCGTCTGGTCGGCGTCGCGCCGGGCGGCACGGGTCCGACCGATGGAGGCGCTGCGCGAGGCGGCGGTGGAGCAGCGGCCGATCGGGCGGCTGCGGGTCGGTGCCGGCGCGCTGCTCGTCGCGGCGGGGATCGCCCTCAGCGTCGGGACTGCGACCGCCGACGAGGCCCGCATCGCGGCCCAGTACGCCCTGTACGCGGTGATGGCCCTGGTGGCCGGCGCCACGGTGCTCTCCCCGGCGGTGGTCGGGCCGGTGGTGCGACTGCTGCGCTCTCCGATCCGGCGTCGTGGTGGCGCGATCGGGATGCTGGTCCGGGGCGGGGCGCTGACCGCGACCCGACGCACCGCGTCCACGGCCGCCCCGGTGTTGCTCACCATCGCCTTCGCGGTGCTGGTGTCCGGGATGGTGCGGACCACCACGGCCGCGTACGCGGCGGGTCGGGCGGACAACGTGAACGCCGGCTGGATCGTGCTGCCCGACCGGGCGCCGGGCCTGTCGGACCAGGCGGTCGTCGCGACAGGTGGCACCGCCCTCCTGCCGACCACTGTCTTCCGTACCGACCCCGCGACGGTGCCGGCGGACCAGCCACTGACCGCGCTCGGTGTGGACCCGGTCGGCTTCGCCGCCGCGAACCGGGCGCTCACCGTCGTCGCCGGCTCGCTCGACGACCTGCGCGGCAACGACACGGTGGTGGTGACCGCCTCGGCGAACCTGCGGCCGTCCGAGCCGTACGCGGTGGTCTTCGCCGACGGGGAACTGGTGTCGCTGCGCGTCGTCGCCGTGGTCACCGACGACTCGCTCCCCGGCGATCTGCTCGTGCCCCGGGCGGTGGTGCGTACGCACGACCCGTCGGCCCTGACGTCCACGGTGTTTGTCCGGGACCGGATCGATCCTCCGGTCGGCGCGCGGGTCGTCGACGTCGCCACCTGGGCGGCCGAGGCTGACGCCGCGGAGGACCGCCTCGTCTGGCTCTTCACGCTGCTGCTGATCGGTGTGTCGGCCGGCTACGGGGCCATCGCGGTGGCCAACACGGTGTTGCTGGCCGCTGCCGGCCGGGCTGCCGACCTGCGGCTGATCCGCCTGGCCGGGGCGACCCGGCGGCAGGTCATCTGGTTGGTCACGGCCGAGTCCGCCCTGGTGGTGCTGATCGGCGCGCTGCTCGGTGGGACGGTCGCCTTCGTCGGTCTGCTCAGCATCCGCGCCGGCCTCGCCGAGCAGGTCGGCGCGCCCGTCGACCTGGTGGTGCCGTGGTCGGTGATCGCCGGGGCGGTGGGGCTGTGCCTGCTGCTCGCCGCGGTGGCCAGCATCCTGCCGACGTGGCGGCTGCTGCGGCACCGCCCCGCACGGTCACCTGTCGGCATCGTCGGATGACGGCGGCACCGTCCCGTGCGGGCACCGGTCGGCACCGCACGGCGCCCCCGCCCCCGGGCACCGGTCGGCACCGCACGGCGTCCCCGCCCCCCGCGAGAGCGACCGGGCCGCTACCGTCCACGGATGCGATCCGCGCGGCCGCTCGGGCTGCTGCTCTCCTGCGCCGCCGTCGTGCTCTGGGCGTTCGGCGTGACCGTGCTGCAACCGCTTACCGAGCCGATCGGCCCGTGGTCGGAGCGCCTGCCGGGCAACAACACCTACTGGGCGCGCGACCTGCGGTTCATGGCGATCATCGCGGTGGCGCTCGGGCTGGTGCTGGCCGGTCGGGGTCTCCGGCACTGGAGCCGTACGGCTGTGGTGCTCGGTGGTCTCTGGGTTGCCGCCGACCTCGCGATCGACCGGGTCGATCCGATCGGCGTCCAGGCGACGGTGCTGCTCGCCGTCGGCGGTTGCGCGGTTCTCGGGGTGCTGACGGTGGCCCTGGTGGGCTGGGAACGCGGCCTGCCCCCGGACGTCGATCGGAAGGTCGTGACCGGCGCGGCGTCTGTGGCCGGGGTGCTGACGATCGTGGCGGCCGGCATCGAGTCGCCCACGGACCGGGAGCCGGAGTTGAACCAGGGCGCCCTGGCCACCGCGGCGCTGCTTGTCGTCCTGACCGTCGCTGCCGCGCTGGCGGCGGCCCCGGCGCGGTCGGGGTCCCGCGTCGGGCTGGCGGCCGGCCTCACCGTCGCGGCGCTGCTCGGCGTGGGGCTGGTCCGTGCCGTCCCGCCCGGGACGCGACTCCTGCCGGAGATGGCCCTCGGGGCGGTGCTGCTCACCGGGGTCACCCTGCTGGCCTGGGACTGGCCGGACGACCGGCCGGTGTGGCGGCGGCACGCTCTGGCCGCCCTCGCCGCGCTCGTGGGACCGGTGGCGTTCCTCCTGGTCGCGGCCGTTCCCCTGCTGTTCCTGCTGCCGGTCGGGGCGACGTTCACCGAGTTGGCCGGCAACAGCCCGATCAACTCGGCCGACTCCGACCTGCTGGTCTCGCTGTGCGGGCTGCTCTCCGGGCTCGGGATGGCCCTGCTGCTGGCCTGGCCGACCGCCGACAACCGGCCGGTAGCCGGACAACCAGCCGGTAGCCGGACAGCCGGCCGGTAGCCGGACAGCCGCCGGCGGCTCACTCGACGACCGGCAGCACGACCTCGTTGCGGCGCAGGAACCACGGCTTCCACGGCAGGTCGAAGCGCACGTACCGGATCGCGCCTGTCGGTTGCAACCCGGCCGCGGTGACCGAGCGGCCGAGCATGGTGGCGCGTTGGCTGAACGCCTGCTCCGTCCACCGCCCGGAGAACCGCATCGCCGCCGCCAGTTGCGGCGGCACCTCGCGGGTCCGCACCCTCGGGTCGACAGGTTCGGGCAGGGTGGCGGCGGTGAAGGCGACCGGCATCACGAACTGGATCAGGTACGCCCCCGGCCGCTCACCCTCCACCTGGACCACCGGAACGGTCATCGCGATCTTCTCCGAGCCGCTGGCCGCGGGCAGCGGCGGCGCGGCCGTCCCGATCGGGTGCCGGGCCCGGTTGGCGCCGCCGAGGTACGCGGCCAGCGGCCGGAACGCCTCGATCGGCGCCCGGGTGAACGACGCCTGGATCTGCATCTCGGCCACCAGGTGGGCCGGATACCGACGCAGCTCGAAGCCGGGGTGTCGGGACACCACCCGGTACGGCTGCTGTTCGGTCATCGCGCGGCTCCCAGGATCTCCTGGGACAGACGCTACCGCCCGTCCGGCTCCCGCTCGGCCGAAGTCGGCTGCTCGGGCCCGGCGGCGACGGCCCGCGGGGTCAACCGCCAGTACTGCCGCTTGCTCTCGTCGCGCAGCACCACCCCGAGCCGGCCCAGCTCGCGGCGCAGTTCCCGGGCGTCGTCGCGGCGGTCCCGTTCGATCGCCCGCTCGCGGGCGCGCAGCAGCGCGTCCGCCCCGGCTGGCACACCGGGCAGGTCGGGCACCCACAGCCGGTACGCCGACCGGTGCGGGTCGTCGTCCGCCCAACCCCAGCCGTGGGTGCGGAACGCCTCCGCCAGTTTGGCGGCCGGCAGGTCCGTCGACTCCCGCACCAGTTCCGCGCCGTCACCGTCGAGCAGCACCAGGTGCTTGTCGGCGAGGAAGACCACCCGGGTGTCGGCCCGCGCGACCGTCTGGTCCTGGTCGGAGCGGCGCAGCCGGACCTGCGCCGCGTCGACGGTGACGATCAGCCGTTCGGCGGTGCCGATCCCGGCGACGACCAGGCCGGCCAGGACGCCCACCGCGACCGCGCCGGCGGTGGCCTGCGGCTCGGGCAGCCGGTCCAGCCACTCGACCAGGTCACCGAACGGCACCCAGGGCAACCGGGCGAGCCAACCGGTCGTCGCCGCGAGGAGCCATCCGAGGCCCGCGCCGACAAGCGGGAAGCCGCCCCACATGACGGCCAGCTCTGTCGCGCCGCCGCTGACGACGGTGCGTGGTCGATTGCCGGCCATGTCCATGCTCAGGACACCTCGCGGCGCAGCGTCCGGAACAGGCCGGCGGCCAGCGGAAGGACCATCCAGACCAGCAGGGACACCAGTATCCGCCCCCACTGCCCGCCGGTGACGGCGTCGCTGCTGAACAACGGTTCCATCGTCTTGCTGGTGTCCAACCACTCGGACGGGCCGCGCAGCGGCTTGACCATCTCGCCGAGCACCCCCCAGAGGGTGGGCAGCAGGAAGTAGCCGACGATCGCCAACGGCGGGTTGAGCAGCAGCAGGCCGAAGGCCGCGCCCATCAACACGCTTGTGACCTGGATGACCACCGCGTTCAGCAGCAGCGACCAGTCGAACGCCCAGGTGCCCGCGCCACCGGTGGCGGAAGCCACGAGCGTGCCGACGGCGGCGAAGACGAGGCTGGCCAGCACCGAGGCGAGCGCGGTCAGCATCACGGCGATCAGTTTAGCGACGACCACCCGTTCCCGGCGGGGCACCAGGGCGTAGGTGGTGAGGGCTGTCCGCTGCGACCACTCGCTGGTGATCGACAGGATGCCGAGCACCGGCAGCAGCACCGACACCGGCAGCAGCGAGGGGACGAAGAAGTTGAGGAAGGTCTGGTCGGCCTCCTTCGAATAGATCAGTTGCAGGGTGACGATCAGGGCGGTGGCCAGACCGATGGTGATCAGCAGCCAACGGCCGGCCCGGGTGTCGACGAGCTTGCGCACCTCCACGGCGGAGAGCCGGAGCAGCGACGGACGGCGTACCGGAGTGTGGTGCCGGGGCGCGACGGCGCCGACGGCGGGCGCGGTGGTGGTGGTCATCGGACGGCCTCCTTGGTGGATTCGCCGGCGGTCAGGGTGAGGAAGAGCTGTTCGAGGCCACCGCCGCTGGCGGGCCGCAGCTCGGCCAGCGCGACGCCGGCATCGGCGGCGGCCTGGCCGACCGCCTCGGCGTCGGCCTGCACGAGCAGCCCCTCGGAGCTGTCGGCGGCGCTCAACCCGGCCGTCTCCAGCGCCCGGCGCAGCGCCGCGTCGTCGCGGGCCCGGACCACGGTGCCGCCACCGGCCAGCAGCTCGTCCTTGTTGCCCTGGGCCACGATCCGGCCGCCCCCGATCACCACCAGCCGGTCCGCGACCGCCTCCACCTCGCGCAGCAGGTGGGAGGAGAGCAGCACGGTGCCGCCCCGGTCGGCGAAGTCGCGCAGCAGGCCGCGCATCCAGAAGATCCCCTCCGGGTCCAGGCCGTTGGCCGGCTCGTCGAGGATCAGCACCCGAGGGTCGCCGAGCAGCGCGTGTGCCAGCCCGAGCCGTTGGCGCATGCCCAACGAGTACGCCCGTACCCGACGCTTCGCCGCCACCGCGTTCAACCCGACCAGGTCCAGCTTCGCGGCGACCTCACGCCGATCCAGACCCATCGTGTACGCGGACAGCGTCAACGCCTCGCGGCCGGTGCGCCCGGCGTGCTGGGCGGAGGCGTCCAGCAGCACGCCGACCTCCCGCCCCGGGTTGGGCAGCTCCCGGTACGGGTGCCCGGCGACGGTGGCGCGGCCGGCGCTCGGCGCGGTGAGCCCGCAGATCATCCGCATGGTGGTGGACTTGCCGGCGCCGTTGGGGCCGAGGAAGCCGGTGACGGTGCCCGGCTCGCACTGGAACGACACGTCGTCCACGGCCGGGTGTGGCCCGTATCGCTTGGTGAGGTTCTCTACCGTGATCATGCGGATCAGCCTGCCCGCGCCGCCCGGCCATCCGCTGCGGCCACCGGTCGGTGCCCCGTCGACCTTGGTCGACGGAGGGGTCTCGACTTTGGTAGCTGGTTGTCGGGGCCCGATCCTGCCTAGCATGGGTGCGTGAGCAGCGTCGCCGTCCCGGAGCACCCCTGGCTGCTGCCAGGGGAGCTGGCTGTGCCGGCCGGCCGTGCGCGCACCCATCCGCGCCGCACTACCCGCGACTGGATCGTGGACAGCGTCGCGTTCCTGGTCTCGCTGCTCTGGGTGCTGTTCGTCACCGCGGACGCACTGTCGCCGGATCCGGCGATCTCGGTTCCGCTGCCGCACGACTGGATGACAGTCGCGGACGCGCTGATCGGCCTGGCCTGCGCGGGGCTGCTCTGGCTGCGCCGGCGGTGGCCACTCAGGCTGTTGCTGGCCACCACACCGCTGACCATGTTCTCGCTGGCCGCCGCCATCCCACTGGCGATCCTGTTCTTCACCGTCGTGGTGCATCGCCGGACCGCCATCGCGGTGGCGGTGACCGGCGCGGGTCTGGTCACCAACCTGGTCTTCACCTGGCTGCGCCCGGACCCGGCCTGGCCATACTGGGCCACCGCGTCGTGGGGCGTGGTGCTCAGCTTCGCCGTGCTGGCCTGGGGGATGTTCGTCCGGGCCCGCCGGCAGTTGATCGTGTCGCTGCGCGAGCGCGCCGAGCGGGCCGAGGCCGAGCAGCAGCTCCGCGTCAGCCAGGCCCGCCACCTCGAACGCACCCGGATCGCCCGGGAGATGCACGACGTGCTGGCGCACCGGATCTCGCTGCTCAGCCTGCACGCGGGCGCGCTGGAGTTTCGCCCGGACGCACCGCCCGACGAGGTGGCCCGCGCCGCCGGGGTGATCCGGGGCAGCGCACACGCCGCCCTCCAGGACCTGCGGGAGGTGATCGGGGTGTTGCGGGCCGCGGGCAGCACCGACGGCGACGCCCCCGAGCCGCCGCAGCCCACTCTCGCCGACGTACCGGCCCTGATCGCCGAGTCGCGGTCGGCTGGCGTCAACGTCAACGTCATCGACACCGTGGACCGGTCAAAGGAGGTGCCGGCGGCGCTGGGCCGGGCCGCGTACCGGATCGTGCAGGAGGGGCTGACAAACGCCCGCAAGCACGCGGCCGGCGCGGCGGTCCGGGTGGACGTGGCCGGCGGGCCGGGCGCCGGGCTGACCGTGGCGATCGGCAACCGGTGGCCGGTCGGCGCACCGGCCGGCGGCACGCTGCCGGGCTCCGGCACCGGCCTGGTGGGCATCAGCGAGCGCGTCACGCTGGCCGGCGGTCGGCTCGCCTACGGTCGGGACGACGCGGGCGACTTCCGGCTGGCCGCCTGGCTGCCGTGGCCGGCGTGACGGGGCCGTCGGGTGTGGCGGGGCCGTCGGGTGTGGCGGGGCCGTCGGGTGTGACGGGGCCATCGGGTGTGGCGGGGCACGCGGGTGTGGCCGGGCCATCGGGTGCGAGGGCCGCGCCGTCGGGGCCAGAGTCGGTCGTGCCGTCGGTGCGCGTGCTGATCGTCGACGACGACGCCCTGGTCCGGGCCGGCCTCTCGATGATCCTCGGCGGCCTGCCGGACCTGACGGTGGTCGGCGAGGCGGCCGACGGCAGCGAGGTCCCGGCCGCCGTCGCCGCGTACGCCCCGGACGTGGTGCTGATGGACATCCGGATGCCGCGGGTGGACGGGCTGGCCGCCACCGAGGCGCTGCGCGCCCAACCGCACCCACCGGAGGTGCTGGTGTTGACCACGTTCGACGCCGACGAGCAGGTGCTGCGGGCACTGCGCGCCGGGGCTGCCGGTTTCCTGCTCAAGGACACCCCGCCGGCGGAGATCGTGCACGCCGTGCGACGGGTGGCGGCCGGCGAGGCGACGCTCTCCCCGACGGTGACCCGGACGCTCATCGCCCACGTGACCGCCGCCACTCCCGGTCCGGTCGGCCCGGACCCGCGCCGGGAGCGGGCGCTGCGGTTGCTCACCGGGCTCAGTGAACGGGAGCGGCAGGTGGCGGTCGCCCTGGGGCGGGGTCAGACCAACGCGGAGATCGCGGGAGAGCTGTTCATGAGCGTGGCGACGGTGAAGGCGTACGTCTCCCGGCTGTTGACCCGGCTCGACCTGAACAACCGGGTCCAGGTGGCCCTGCTCGTGCACGACGCCGGCCTGGTCTGAGCCTGCCGCCGGTCGTGCCGGGGCAACCGCCCATCGCGACAACACGTATGAGGTTACACTCAAACTTGGTTGTTTCATCGTTGGTTGTCTCAGGGGTGGTCGTGGACGGTTTTGTCGGTCGGGACCGTGAGCTTCAGCTCCTGAGCGGCATGCTCGCTCGGGTGCAACGGGGCGGCAGGGCTGGTCGGCCGGGTCGCGCACTCCTCATGCGCGGTCGCCGACGGGTGGGCAAGTCCCGGCTGGTTGAGGAGTTCGTGGAGCGCGCCGAGGTGCCGTACCTCTTCTTCACCGCCTCCGCGCAGCCGAGCGTCGCCGCCGACCTCGCTCTCTTCGTAGAGGAGGCGGCAGCCTCGACGCTGCCGGGCGCACAGCTCCTTCGCGAGCAGCAACCACAGACCTGGGATGCCGCGCTGAGCCTGCTCGCCGCCGCGCTGCCGATCGACCGGCCGAGCGTCGTCGTCCTCGACGAGATGCCGTACCTCATCGCGGGCGACCCGGGCTTCGAGGGGACGCTGCAGAAGATCTTCGATCGTGAGCTTTCTCGACGGCCGGTCCTGCTGATCTGTGTCGGATCGGATCTGGCGATGATGGAGGCCCTGAACGACTACGGTCGGCCGTTCCACCAGCGGGCCACCGAGATGGTTATCCCGCCGTTGAGCCCGGCCGACGTTCGCGTCATGCTGGACCTGTCCGCCGCCGACGCGTTCGACGCCTACCTGGTGTCAGGTGGTTTGCCGCTGATCCTCGACGAGTGGCCGACCGGCGTGTCGGTGCATGACTATCTGGCCGACGCCGTACGGGACCCGACCTCGGCCCTGTTGGTCAGCGGCGAACGGGCGCTGGCTGCGGAGTTCCCGCCCCAGTCTCAGGCGGGTCTGGTGCTGCGGGCCATCGGCTCCGGTGAGCGGACCTTCTCGCTGATCTCCCGCGCGGCGGGGGATCTTCCGCAGGCGTCGCTCAACCGCGCCCTGCGCCTGCTGACGCAGAAGCGGGCCGTGGAGGTCACCGTTCCGCTGTCCACCAGGCCATCGCGGGAAACCCGGTACACGGTGGCTGATCCGTACCTGCGCTTCTGGCTGTCCTTCCTGGGCCCACACCTTTCCGAGATCGAGCGGGGACGGGGTGATCTAACCCTGGCCCGGATCCTCCGGTCCTGGACGTCCTGGCGAGGGCGGGCCATCGAACCTGTCGTTCGTGAGGCGCTGCGCCGGCTGCCCGGCGAGCACCTGCCGGCGGAGGCAGCGACGGTCGGTGGCTACTGGACCCGGACAAACGATCCGGAAATCGACATAGTCGGTGCCGACCGGGAGCCCGTCGCTCGGCGCATCAGCTTCGTCGGGTCGATCAAATGGCAGGAGAACCGGCCGTTTGACGCGCATGACCTCGGCCGGCTGCTCCTGCACCGGTCCCAGCTGCCCGGCGCCGACGAGTCGGTACCCACACTTGCCGTGGCGCGCAGCGGCACCTGCGTCGACGGGCTGAACGTTTTGTCGCCGGAGGATCTGCTTAGCGCGTACCGGGATTGAACTTTCGTCGGGTGCCGGCCGTACCCATGGCCGAGGATGTCGGTGCGGTGAGTCCGCCGTACCGCTGCCGAGCTGCGGGAGGCCTGCCGTGCGAGTTGGTGAGCAGTCGACGGATCCCATCGATCAGGTACTGGGGGAGGTGCCAATGCCGGCACCGCTGACCCCGGAGGACGTTCGGCTCGCGGTCCGGGCGGTGGTCGTGCACACCGCCGAGGAGTGGCCCACGGGGCCGCTGTGCCGCAACGACGGCGCCTCCTACCCGTGCCGCCTGCACCGCTGGGGGCGACGGGTGTTGGAGACACACGGGCTCAACGAGCGGCAGATCGAGGCGGTGATCCGGCACGGCAACCCGTTCGTGCACGTGCCCTTCCCCTTCACGGCGACCGGGCCGTCGCGGCAGCAGGCCGCGCGGGCCGTCCCGCCCGGGGTACGGCCCACCGCCGCTGGCCGGCCGGTGACCCGCCCGGTCACCGCGCCGCGCTGGCCCCGGGCGAGCTGAGCACCCGTCCGCCCGACCCGGGGCGACAGGACGCCGGCCCGGCGCGAAGATCCCCTCCGCGTCGGGCCGACGTCACGCGCGTGGCGGACGGCTCAGTTGCCGACCCCGCAGTCCGGCGCTGACCAGTTCGTCGTGTTGGAGGTGTCGTCGCTGTTGTTCTCCCGCCGCGAGTCGACGTGCACGTGGTCGTCGTGGTCGGGATAGCCCGGCCCGTAGATCCCGCTGAAGCCGTTGCTGCGGGCACTGCGGGCGGCCTGGCACAGCGTGGACGACCGCGGGGTGACGTCGGCCGCCATGCCGTACAGGTGCTGGCTGTCGGACGCGCCGCCGACCTGGTTGTTGCAGGCACGGCTGCGGAAGCCGCTGGACACGTCGAGTGGTTTGTCCCCGAGGCTCTTGCGCAGCGCCTCCAGCTTCCACATGGTGCGCAGCGCGTTCTGCCGGGTCTGGGCCGCCGAGAGCGGGCCACCGCTGTAACCGGACCCGCCGCACCCGTCATCCAGTTCGCTGTGGCTGAAGTGCGCGGGCGTGCAGTCGTTGTCCTGTAGCTCGTACAGCCTGGTGTAGGTCTGCGGGCCGGCGACGCCGTCGGCACGCAGCCCGTACGCCTGCTGGAACCGCTTGACCGCGGCGGCGGTCTTCGGCCCGAAGAGGCCGTCGTTCTCCACGATGTCCCGGTAGCCGGCCCAGCCGGCGATCCGGATCTGCAACTGGCGGACATCGTCGCCCGAGCGTCCCTGGTACAGGTTGCGGTTCCAGGTGTAACAGCCGTCCGCGTGTGCCGCTGGCGCGGCGACCACCGTGGCGATTGCTGCCCCGGGCAGCGCCAGGGCGAATGCGACGGCGACTCGCTTCAAGGTGTTTACGCGCACAGAAGTCCTCCCGATAGGAGAGCGAATGGGGTGGCTCCAGGACATCGACCGAGAAGTCCCGTGATTTCCACCCTGACACTCATCGGGGCCGTTGGAGGTGATTAACGAGAATCGTCCTCACAAACTGTCGTCCCTGGGTATTGGCTGGCAATTAGGCTGATTTACGAAACAGCCATTCCCCACCGATCGCCCCTGCCGGGCCCAACCATGGCCAAGCACACCGAACGTCGCAATCAACTACACCGAGGGTGATGTTCCGTGGCCATCGGCGGGCGGTAACGTCAGCCCCGGACGGCGGACTGGCGGAGGTGCACGTGGCACGCGGTGGCGTCTTCTGCGTCGAGGGTCAGTGGCACCGGGACCTCAACGAACGGGGTTCCGTGTTGCCCACCCTTGAGCTGCTGGAGCGGCTCGGCAAGATCCGCTTCATCCACAAGGACGCGGCCACGCGCGACGAGCTGTTCTACTTCCTGGACCGCTGGCTGCTCAAGCAGTACGCCGACCACCGGGTGGGCTTCTTCGCCATGCACGGCGAGCCGAGCCGGCTCTGCCTCACCGACTGGCAGTCCGTGGAGCTGAACGAGGTGGCCGACCTGATGGCCGGCCGCGCCGAGGGGCGCCGACTCTATTTCGGCAGCTGCTCGGTGCTGCGCGCCTCGGACGCGGTGTTGCGCGAGTTCCTGGAGATCACCGGGGCGGCGCTGATCTGCGGGTTCAGCCGCGAGGTGGACTGGGTCGAATCGGCGGCCTTCGAAACCGTCCTGCTCGACGTGCTCGCCAACGGTCAGCGGCACAATGCCGCCGAGCTGCGGATGGGCTCCGCCCACTGGGCGCCGCTCGCCTCGTACCTCGGCTTCCGGGTGATCTATGCCAACGGTCGGTCCTGGCGTCCCTCCGGCCGCCCCCGGGTGCCCACCCAGGCGGCGCGCCGCTCCACGGCCCGGCCCCACTGACCCGCCGCCGCCGCTCCGCCCGCGCCCTGGTAGGAACGGGGAATGGCGCGCAGCATCGCACGGAACACCCGGGTCGACCGGGACAGCCTGCTCGACTTCCTCCGGCCGCGTCACCGCGTCCTGCTGATGACCACCCGGGCCGACGGTCGCCCGCAGTCCTCCCCGGTCTCGGCGGGGATCGACGGGCAGGGCCGGCTGGTGGTCTCGACCTACCCCGAGCGGGCCAAGGTGACGAACATCCGCCGCGATCCGCGGGTCTCGGCGTGCGTGCTCAGCGACGACTGGAACGGCCCCTGGGTGCAGATCGACGGCACCGCCGAGGTGCTCGACCTGCCCGAGGCGGTGGAGCCGCTCGTCGACTACTTCCGCAGCATCTCCGGCGAGCACCCGGACTGGGACGACTACCGGGCGGCGATGGTGCGCCAGGGCAAGTCACTGATCCGGGTCACCATCGACGCCTGGGGCCCGATCGCCACCGGAGGTTTCCCCGCCCGCCTCGCCGACTGAGGTCGACCGCGCTTGGTAGGCCAGCGCGCCCCCCGATCACCTCGACCACCGACCACCGCGGACACCCGAGGCGGAGGTCATGGGGTGCGACCGTCGTGCTGTAGAGCTGCCCCGGATATGGGGCGGCCGGTGGCGGCAGGTCGCTCGCCGCGCTCGGGGTGCGACCGTCGTGCTGTAGAGCTGCCCCGGATATGGGGCGGCCGGTGGCGGCAGGTCGCTCGCCGCGCTCGGCGTGCGCCGCGCTCGGGGTGCGCCGCGCTCGGGGTGCGGCGCGCTTGCCGGGATAGCTGGCCGCCGCGTGCCCCACATCTGGGGCAGCTCTACAGCGGCGGCGACACACAGGTCGGGTCGGCACGGCGTCGCTGCCGCCGGTCCGCGAAGGTCCGCGCCGAGCGGCCCGGCGGTCGTACCGGTCAGTCGACCAGGGCGGCGTAGACGAGTTGGCGCAGCTGGGATCGCAGCGGGTGGGTGCTCGACGGCATCAGCTGGGCGAACAGCAGCGCGGTGACCTCCTCGGCCGGGTCCACCCAGAAGGCGGTGCTGGCCACCCCACCCCAGTAGAACTCGCCGACGCTGCTCGGCACCCGGCTGGGGATCGGGTCCTCGACCACCGCGAACCCGAGGCCGAAGCCGATCCCGTCCAGGGTCGTCTCCGCGAAGCCGCCGGTGGACAGCGTGCCCAGATCCTGGCCACCGGGCAGGTGGTTGCGGGTCATGAACCGCACCGTACGCGGCCCGAGCAGCCGGACCCCGTCCAGTTCCCCGCCGCGCAGCAGCAGTTGTGTGAAGCGGTGGTAGTCGGCGGCGCTGGAGATCAGACCGCCACCGCCGGAGAACAGGGTCGGCTTGCGGTACGCGCGGGCCCCGACGCTGTCGTGCCGGACGGCCCGGCCGCTGCGCGGGTCCGGTACGTAGAGCGCGGCCAGCCTCCCGGCCTCGTCGCCGTCCACCCACCAGCGGGTGTCGGTCATGCCCAGCGGGCCGAAGATCCGGTCGGCGAAGAACGCGTCGAGGCTCTGCCCGGAGATCACCTCGACGAGCCGGCCGAGCACGTCGGTGGCGACCGAGTAGCCCCAGGCGGAGCCGGGCTGGAACAGCAGCGGCAGCTCGCCGAAGGCCGCACAGGCGCCCGCGAGGTCGACGTCGTCCGGCGGGTGCAGGTCGTAACCGGCGGCCCGGTAGAGCCCGTCGACCACCGAGGTCTGTAGGAAGCCGTACGTCAGCCCGGCGGTGTGGGTGAGCAGGTGCCAGACCCGGATCGGCTCGGTCGCCGGCACGGTGAACGGCTTGAGCGCCGACCCCTTGGAGTAGACCCGCAGGTCGGCGAACTCCGGCAGCCAGCGGCTGATCTCGTCGGTCAGCTCGAACCGGCCCTCCTCCCACAGCATCATCGCCGCGACCGAGGTGACCGGCTTGGTCATCGAGTAGATCCGCCAGAGCGTGTCGGCCTCGACCGGTGCGCCCGACTCCCGGTCGGCCAGCCCGTACGTCGAGGAGTGCGCCACCTCGCCACGACGGGTGACCACCACCTGCCAACCGGCCAGCCGGCCGTCGTCGACGTACCGGCCGAAGTGCTCGTCGATCCGCGCCAACCGCGTCGGGTCGAAACCGATCTGATCCGGGTCCGTGCTTCGCGCCACACTCACGTCGCCGAACCTACTAGCCGGTACGCCGAGACCGGAAGGGGGCCGCCACCGGCCGCACCCGCGCACCTGTCGACGCCTGTGCCGATTAGCCTGGCCGGATGCCGGAGCTGACCGAGGACGTGACCTTCCGCGACGAGGACTGGTACGGCGAGGAGTTGGTCGACAGGCACTTCGTGGGTTGCGAGTTCTTCGGTGTGGACCTGACGGAGGCGGTGAGCCGGGGCGCGGTCTTCACCGGCTGCACGTTCGGCAACGTGCTGTTCAACGCCTCCCGGCACGTCGACTCCGCCTTCACCCGTTGCGTCTTCCGGCGGTGCAACTTCTTCGAGGCCGAGTTCGTCGGCTGCAAGCTGGTCGGCAGCACCTTCGTCGGGTGCGACACGCGTCCGATGGTGGTGGACGGCGGTGACTGGTCGTTCGTCGCGCTGCCCGGCGCCGACCTGCGGGGCGTCCGGCTGACCGGGGTGCGGATGCGCGAGGTGGACCTGACCCGGGCCAATCTCACGGGCGCCACGGTCACCGGCGTCGACCTGTCCGGCGCGCAACTGCTAAACGTCCGGCTCGGCGGCGCCGACCTGCGCGGCAGCGACCTCACCGCGCTCGACCCGACGGTCGTCGAGCGGGAGGGCGCCATCGTCGACGCCGAGCAGGCCATCGTGATCGCCCAGTTGCTCGGCTTCCGGATCGGCTGACGCGGGAGGCGCCGGCGGTCCGGCCCGTACGCCGTTCGAGCGGGCCGGGCCGTCCGGCAGCGTCCGGTCGCGGGCTGGACACGTCCGGCGCTCCGGATCTAGCGTGTCGTCCACACCGGTGCACACGTGAAACGGCCCACAGTGGACGGCACGGCTCGCGACGGTCGATGGCAGCCGGGGCGGTGGAGGTGGAGGGGTCGGTGGCGGACGACGACCACACGAGGACGCAGACCCGCGCCGGGCTGCGCCGGGTCGCCCGTGCCCGGCAGCGGCGGCGTTGGGCGGTGGAGGGCGGCGCCGTACTCGTCTGCCTGGTGCTGTTGGTCTCGTACCTCGCCAGTCGGTCCGACCCGGAGCCCGGCGACGACCAGGCGGGCCGCGCGGGGGAGGTGCCCGCCGGTGCCGCCCGTTCCGCCGCGCACCCGGCCACCGACGGGCGCACCGGAGACGCGGGGCCGGCGATGCCGGGCCTGCTTCCGCGTCAGCGCCCACCCTCGCCCGACCCGCCACCCCCTACCAGCGCGCCCGCCGCACCGCCCGCGTCACCCGCGTCACCCGGGTCCCCGGTGCTGTCGGTGACCCAGGCGGAGATGCCCGCCGAGGTCGACCTCACCGCCGTGGGCGCCCGGGACTGGATGCACTGGGGGTCGCGCGGTGGCACCTCGACGGTCCGTAAGCGCGCCGGCTCTGGAGAGATCGTCGACGCGGGCGGCGCTGGCACCCGGGTCGGCTGGGACGGCAACCAGGAGTACGTCCGCTGGTCCGACGGCGCGTCGCAGCGGTCGGAGAACGACAGTTCCGAGGGCGTCTACACCTGCGGTGCCGGCAACGGGTTCAGCGTCGCCGTCGCCGGCAGCGGCGAGCCGCGCACGGTCCAGGTCTACGGCGGCACCTGGATGGCTCGGGGTCGGCTGGTGGCACGCCTGTCCACGGGGGGCCCTGCCCGCACCGCCGTGCTGGAGGACCCGTACACCAGTCGGAGCGCCCAGTTCACCGTCCGGTTCGCCGCGCCGAAGAACGCCCGACTGGTGCTGACCTGGACCGTCGACAAGGTCTTCACCCCGCACTGCGGCAACGTCGGCCTCCAGGCCGTGGCGGTGCGCTGACCGATCGATCGCACAGCGGGACAGTTTGTCCGTCTCGCACTGTCGAAGAGGTCGTAACTTTCTGCTGTCCCCATCCGACGATCCAATGTGGAGGCAGCGGAGATGAGCAGCAGCACCGTCCACCGCGTCCGTCGCGCCGCCAGGTCCGGTGCTGATGAAGCGTCCAGGGAGGTGCTCCGCGACATCCCCCTGCCGCCGTACGTGACCTGCGAGGACACCCAGTTCGCGGTGCGGGCGGTGGTGGTGCACGCCCCCCAGCGGTGGTCCGGCGGCGTGGTCTGCCGCAACGATGCCAGCCCGCACCCGTGCCGCCTGCACCGCTGGGGCACCCAGGTGCTCACCCTGCGCGGGCTGCGGGCTGCCGACATCGACGCGCTGATCGAGCGCGGCGACCCGACGGCGGCGGTCCCCCCACCGGACCGTCCGGCCTGACCGTGCGACCGGCCGGGAGGCGCGGACACGCCTCCCGGCCCTCGCTCAGCAGGTGATCGGCTTGACCCAGGAGCACTCGACCCCCTCCGGGGTCCGGGGCGTCTCCGGCACCGCCGGCGGTGCCATCCGCCCCGTGGTGGCCGCCCCGTCCTCGCGGTATCCCGCCAACGCCACGGCGATCTGGTCCTCCAACGGCTTGACCGACGCCGCCAGGTAGTTGTTCAGCAGGATGGAGAACGCCAACAGCCGGCCGTCGGCGCTTGTGACGTAGCCGGAGAGCCCGGAGACACCTGTCAGACTGCCGGTCTTGGCGTGCACGTTGCCCGCCGCGGGCGTGTTCGCCATCCGGCTGCGCAGTGTGCCGCCGACGAACCGGTCGGGTTGGCCGGCTATCGGCAGTGCCGAATACCAGGTGGCGAACCACGGTTCGGCGCGGATGGCGCTCAGCAGGTCGACGAACTCCGCCGCGGGGACCAGGTTGCGCCGGGACAGCCCGGACCCGTCGCGCTGGCGCAGTTGCCCGGTGTCCAAGCCGGCGTCGGCCACGTACTCGCTGATCGCGGTCAGTCCGGCCGTCCAGGTGCCCGACCCGGAGCGGACCCGGCCGATCTCCTTGGTCAACACCTCGGCGTGGCCGTTGTTGGAGAGCTTGAGGAACGGCGTCATCAGCTCACCCAGACTCATCGACTCGTGCCGCGCCACCGGGTCGGCCGTCTCCGGGGTGGGCTGGCCGAGCACGGTCCGGCCAAGCACCCGGACGCCGTGCCGGTGCAGCGCCGCCCGGAACACGTCGGCCGCGTAGCCGGCGGGCTCCTCGACGGTCACCCAGTCGCTGGCGGGCTCGTCTCCGACGGCGATCTGACCGCTCACCACGACCGTGTTGTCGCCGTGTTCGCGCTCGATCGAGATCGAGGTCGCGCCGTCGGTGACCGTGCGGGCGCGGTTGTCGATGCGCACGTACGCGGTGGGCGGGGTGGTGCTGATCACCGGTGCGGCGCCGGCCCGGGTTGCCGGGGCGGCGTGCACGATCACGGTGCCCGCGTCGTAGTCGGTGCTCGGCGCGACGGTGAGCGCGGACACCTGGGCGGCGTAGTAGTAGGGCTCGTCGTCCCAGGTCCAGTCGGGGCCGAGCCGGGTCTGGTCGTAGCGGGTGTCGTCGGCGACCAGGTTGCCGCCGACCACGCGCACGCCGTCGGCCGCGACCTGCGCGGCGAGCGCGTCGTAGTCAGTGGCGAGCATCGTCGGATCACCTCCGCCGCGAAGGTAGAGGTTGCCGGAGAGCAGGCCCGCGCGGCGCTTGCCGGTGGCGCGTACGTCGGTGCCGAAGCGGTGCCCCGGGCCGAGCAACTCAAGGGCCGCCGTCGAGGTCAGCAGCTTGGTGTTCGAGGCCGGGATCAGCCGACGGTCACCGTTGCGGTCGTAGAGCGTCTGGCCGGTGCTGGTGTCGACCACGACCACCGACGTCTGCGCGCCGGCAAGCCGGGCGTCGGCGAGGATCGTGTCGATTGTGGCGTTCAGTCGGGTCGTCGCGGGCGTGGGCGACTCGGCCGTGGCGCCGGGCGCTCCGGCGGTGGCCGCGACGGCGACGAGCGTGAGCAGCGCGAGGGCCCGAGGAAAGTGACGGCGATGCATGCGCCGATGCTGTCATGAGGCGTGTTCGCCGGAGAAGGGCCTCGGGCGTCGGTCCTCTCCGGACTACGTCGGCCGGCCGACCGACTTGTCGTGACCACCCCAGTAGTGCCGCTGGGCGCCCATCACCATCGGCGCGACAAGCGCGGCGAGCGCCCCACCGAGCAGCGGGAAGACGATGAACACCCAGAGCTGCCGCAGCGCCACGCCACCCTCGAAGACCGCCGGGCCGAACGCGCGGGCCGGGTTGACCGCGGCGCCGGTGAGCGTCACGCCGATCAGCTGGGTCGCGGCGAGGGCCAACCCGATGGCCAGACCGGCGGTGCCCGGATTCTCGCTACGACTGGTCACCACCAGGACGACAAGCACGAAGAGGAAGGTCAGGACGACTTCCAGCACCGCTGCCCCGCCCCGGTTGATGTGCGCGCCGTAACCGTTCGTGCCCAGCGCCCCGGTCTGGTCCGCGACGTCACCCCAGCGGGTCAACGCCCAGAGCACGAAGCCCGCCACTGTCGCACCGACGAACTGCGCGATCCAGTACGCCACCGCGCCGATCACCGAGATCTTTCCGGAGAGCAGCACACCGAGCGTCACCGCCGGATTGACGTGGCTTCCGGACAGTGGGCCGATCGTGTAGACGAGGGCGACCATCACGAAGCCGAAGGCCAGGGCGACCACCACCACGCCGCCCTGGACCCGTGCCGCGACGGCACTGCCGACCCCGAAGAAGACCAGCAGCAGAGTGCCGAGGAACTCGGCCGCGTACCGACGGAAGTCGCTCATGTATTCAGCGTAAGCGCAGGCCAGGTGCCTGTTTGTGGAATGGCCGTCTGTGATCGACACGACGGCAGGAACGGGCACAGCGGTGCTCACCGGGACGTTGCACCCGAGGTGGACACCCACTCCGCGGACGTCGTGGTGATCGGCGCCAACCGGGCCGGCCGTGCCGCCGTCAACGAGATTCGCGCCTGGTTGGCCCCGGCCCCCGCTCTCGACTGACCTGGCTCTATTTGACGGATGACCGGCCAGCGGGCACGGTGGAGGTGACGGGGCCGTCAGCTGCCCCGATTCGATGCGACGGCGACGACCGTCCGCCCTTCTGTCGCCTCCCACGTGTGCTCGTACGCGAGCCGACCGTCCGGTCTGTGCGTCACTGCGACCGCGAGCCGAGAATCCACGAGGAGTTCCGCCCATGCTCACCATGACCGACAACGCCGTGCTCGTCATCCGCGACCTCGCCAACCAGCAGGACGTCGCCCAGGACGGCGGCGTCCGCATCGCCGCCGACACCGAGGCCGGCTCGCTGACCGTGGAGTTGGTGCCCGAACCGGTGCAGGGCGACCGTGTGGTCGACAACCAGGGTGCCCGGATCTTCCTGGACGAGGACGCCGCCGAGCTGCTCGGTGACGCCTCGGTCGACGCCACCGTCGACGACGAGGGCGTCATCCAGTTCGGCTTCACCGAGCGGCAGTAGGCGCGCGCGGTGCTGGGGACAGGAGCGCGCGGCGCCGCTTCGACAGTTGTCGGAACGTCGCCGCGCTCTGGCCGTCTCCCACCATCGCAGCCGTTCGGCGGTACGCCGGCGGGGACCTGGCTCGACCGGCTCTTGGTGCCGGTCCGCGTACTCGATCCCCGGCCGGCGCGGATCCAAACCCGCCGACCGTGGGGAATTCCGCCATTCGCGAGTCCCGGCACCTCGACGTCTTCGCCATCCGTTCAGTCCCTGCGTGACGCGCCGACGTACGGGGTATGAGCGTGGTCATGGAACATTTCACGATCGCGACAGTCGCCGAGAAGAGTCCGGATTTCCGGCGGGTGCTGTGGACAGGCGAGCACAGCCAGTTGGTCATCATGACCATCCCCGAGGGCGGGGAGATCGGCGAAGAGGTGCACGAGGACGTCGACCAGATCCTGACCTTCGTCAGTGGCGTCGGCGAGGCCCGGGTTGCCGGCTCGAAGCGGAAGGTCGTCTCCGGCGACCTGGTGGTCGTACCCGCCGGGACCAAGCACAACTTCGTCAACACCGGCCCCAACCCGCTGGTGCTGTACACGGTCTACGGGCCGGCGGAGCACGCCGCCAAGGCCGTCCACCGGACCAAGGAGGAGGCCGACGCGGCCGAGGCGGCGGGCAAGGACGAGCCCCCCACCGAGTAAGGCGGTCTGATCCGGGCCGATGCGGGTACCCGCGGCGGGTGGAGCAGCAGCCGGCGATCTCCGACTACGGATTCCTCTCGGACTCCCGTTCGGGTGCCCTGGTCGGCAAGGACGGCTCGATCGACTGGTGGTGCCCGCACCGGTTCGACGGGGCCTCCGTGTTCGGGCGGCTGCTCGACCCGACCGCCGGGCACTTCCGGCTCGCTCCGGTTGGCGCCGGTGGGCCGGGGCACCGGGTGCAGCGCGCGTACCGGCCGGGCACACTCGTGCTGCGCACGGTGCACCACACACCCCACGGCAGCGTGGCGGTCACCGACGCGCTCGCCGCGGAGGTCGGCGCCCGCGCCCACGAGCTGGGGATGAACTCGCCCGCCGTGCTGCTCCGGGTGGTCGAGGGGCTGTCCGGCCGCGTCCGGATGGAGCTGGACTTCGCACCCCGACCGGAGTACGGCCTGCTCACGCCGTACCTGCACGAGCAGCCGGACGGTGGGGTGCTGGCCGGCGCCGGCCCGGTGGTGCTGGTGCTGCGCGCGCCGGGCCTGCGCCTGCGCGCGGGCCTCGACCGGGTGACGCACGAGTTCGAGGTGTCCGCCGGTCAGGTGGTCGGGGTGGACGTGGCGTACGGCGCCGCCTACGGCGACCCACCGGCCCGACTGGACCCGGTGGCCGCGCTCGCCGAGACGACACAGGCCTGGGACGCGTACCGGGACGTGCACGAGTACTCCGGCCGGTACCCCGACCTTGTCCGGCACAGCGCGACGGTCCTGACCGGCCTCACGTACGCCCGCAGCGGCGCGGTCGCCGCGGCGCTGACCACGTCGCTGCCGGAGCGGATCGGCGGCGACCGTAACTACGACTACCGCTACTCCTGGCTGCGGGACTTCTCGTTGACCATCCGCGCGCTCTGGGTGGCTGCCTGTCCCGACGAGGCGTCCCGGCTGTTCGCCTGGGCGTCGCGCTCGATCGGCCGGATCGGCGACCAACCGGTGCCGGTGCTCTTCGGGCTGGAAGGTGAGCGTGACCTCTCCGAGCACCACTGCCACCACCTGCGCGGATACCGCGACAGCAGGCCGGTCCGGATCGGAAACGACGCCTGGCAACAGCGGCAGCTCGACGTGCCGGGCGAGGTGATGTCGGCCGTGTGGCGGCTGCGCGACTACCTCGGCACGTCGTTCGAGGGCGAGTTGCGGGAGATGGTGCTCGGGTTGACCGAGCAGGTGGCGGCGACCTGGCACCTGCCGGACCGGGGCATGTGGGAGACCCGGGACGAGGAGCGACACTACCTGTCGTCGAAGGTGATCTGCTGGCTGACGCTGGACCGGGCGGTGGGCCTCGCCGACCGGCTCGGCGAGAGGGCCGACCCACGCCGCTGGGCCGCGGTACGCGACGAGATCCGCGAGACCGTGCTGCGCGAGGGGTGGAACGACCGGATCGGGGCGTTCACCGGCGCGTTCGGTTCGGCGGAGCTGGACGCCTCGGCGCTGACCCTGCCGGTGGCGCACTTCCTGCCCGCGACCGATCCGCGGATGCGCTCGACGATAGCCATGGTGGAGCGGGAACTGGGCACCGACGACGGGCTGGTCCGACGGTGGTCAACCGACCCGGGCGGGTTTCTGCTGTGTTCGTTCTGGTTGGTGGAGTGCCTGGTCATGGTGGGTGAGCCGGAGCGAGCCGAGGCGCTGTTCGAGCGGGTGGTGGGGTACGCCAACGACGTGGGGTTGTTCAGCGAGCAGATCGACCTGAGCAGCGGGGAGCAGATCGGCAACACCCCGCAGGCGCTCTCCCACGTCGGGCTGATCAACGCGGCCTGGCGGTTGACCGCGCCGGACAGCTACTGAGCTGACCGCGCCGGGACAGCTACTGAGCCGCCCGCCGGGTCACCCCAGCACGGGTACGCCGGACACGTCGACCGTGTCCGGATACTTCAGCCCCGCCCCGGTGTTGAGCACCACCACCCGCTCGCCGGCCCGGATCCACCCACCGGCGCGCAGTTGCCGCGCCGCCGTCAGGCAGGCCGCCCCCTCCGGGCAGAGCAGCAACCCCTCCCGGCCGGCGAAGTCCCGAAGGTCGGCCAGGAGGTCCGCGTCGTCCACGGCGACGGCCGTGCCGGAGGACTCCCGCAGCGCCGCCAGGATCAGCTCGTCGCCGAGCGGCGCCGGCACGGTGATGCCGAACGCCACCGTGTGCGCGTCCGCCCAGGGCCGCGCCCGGTCCTCGCCGGCGGCGAACGCCCGCACGATCGGTGCGCAGCCGGTCGACTGCACCGCCACCAGCCGGGGCAGCTTGTCGCCGACCCAGCCCAGCTCGCGCAGCTCGTGCAGTGCCTTGTGGATGCCGATCAGCCCCACACCGCCGCCGGTCGGGTAGATGATCACGTCGGGCGTCTGCCAACCGAGCTGCTCGACGATCTCGTACCCCATCGTCTTCTTGCCCTCCAGCCGGTAGGGCTCGCGCAGCGTGCCGGCGTCGAAGATCGCCCCGTTCGACTCCGCGATCAGCTCGGCGACCCGCCGGCCGGCGTCGCTGATCAACCCGTCGATCAGGCGCAGGTCGGCCCCCGCGGCGACGCACTCGCGCCGGCAGATGCTCGGGGCCTCCAGCGGCATGACGATCGTCGCGCCCATGCCGGCCCGCGCGGCGTACGTCGCCCAGGCCGATCCGGCGTTGCCGTTCGTGGGCATCGCGATCCGCTCGACCCCCAGCTCACGGGCCCGGCTCACGCCGACCGCCGCGCCGCGCGCCTTGAACGAGCCGGTCGGGATCAACCCCTCGTCCTTGACCATCAGGTCCGCGATGCCGATCTCGGCACCGTAGGCCGGGGCGCGCAGCAGCGGCGTCCAGCCCTCGCCGAGCGTCGTGACGTGCCGTGGGTCGCCGACCGGCAGCAGCTCCCGGTAGCGCCACAGGTCGGCCGGGCGCAGTCCGAACCGTTCCGGGGTGACCGCCTTCGCCACCGCCGGCAGGTCGTAGCGGGCCAACAGCGGGGAGCCGCACGCGCAGAGGTTGCGCAGCTCGTCGGCGGAGTGCTCCTTGCCGCAGCGCGGGCAGTCCAGGTGGGTCAGGTACACATCGCTCCTCGCCGTTTCAGACCGCGTCGATGCTCAACCAGCCAGTGCGCACCCATTCTGCGGCACATGCGACCGATGCGTTGGATGCCGGAGTGTCCGGTTCGCTCGGCGGCGGAGGGCTCGGCGGGGTAGAACGGACCTCATGGACCTCACCGACCAGCCCACCGCCCTGCTCCCGGGGGACGTAAGGATGCCCCTGCTCGGCTTCGGCACCTGGCAGGCCACCGGCCAGGCCGGTTACGAGGCGGTGCTGGCCGCGCTCGACACCGGCTACCGACACGTCGACACCGCCACGGTGTACGGCAACGAGCGCGAGGTCGGCCGGGCCGTGCAGGAGAGCGGGCTGCGCCGGGAGGACCTCTTCCTCACCACGAAGCTCCCGCCGAACCGGGTGGGCCAGGAGCGCGCGACGTTGGAGGCCAGCCTGGAGGCGCTCGGCGTCGACCAGGTGGACCTGTGGTTGATCCACTGGCCGCCGTCGTCACCGTCGGACAGCATCCCGCTCTGGCGGGAGCTGCTGGCGGCCCGGGACGAGAACCTGGTCCGGGCGGTGGGTGTCAGCAACTACAGCACCGGGCAGATCGACGAGCTGATCCAGTCGACCGAGGAGAACCCGGCGGTCAACCAGATCGAGTGGAGCCCGGCGCTGTACGACCGGCAGCGGCACGCCGAGCACCGGGACCGGGGCGTGGTGCTGGAGGGTTACAGCCCGTTCAAGACCAGCGACCTCAGCGACCCGGTGTTGACCAGGATCGCTGCCGCGCACGGGGTTTCCCCCGCGCAGGTGGTGCTGCGGTGGCACATCGACCACGAGATCGTGGCGATCCCGAAGTCGGTGACCCCGGAGCGGATCACCGCCAACTTCGACGTCTTCCACTTCGCGCTGACGGCGGAGGAGATGCGCGACATCGACGCGCTCGGCGACGTCTGAAGCGGCGAATTCCTTCATTCAGCGACCCGGTGATGAAGGGTGTCGACATTCACGTACGTGACGGTATAGCGTGCCCGTCATCACGTTCGTCGATGCGTTGGTACCCGACGTCGCTGGAGGATCGCCATGGCCCGAACCCCGTCCGTCCGTCTGCGCCGCCGTGGGGTGCTCGGCATCCCCGCCCTGGTGGTCGCCGCGCTGACAGTCGTCACCCGGCCCGCCGCGGCGAGCGCCGCGCCGACGGCCGAGTGCCTCGCCGACCTGCTCCAGGACGCCTGATGGCGACGATTGGATGGCTGGTCGACGTGCTGCGTGCGGCCGGAGTCCAGGTCGTCGTCGAGGGGGACTGGCTCAACCGGATGCGACCGGGCTCCTTCGACCCGATCGGGGTGCTCTGGCACCACACCGCCTCGACGTCCAGCGCCAGCAACCCGCACCCGGCGCTCGGCATCTGCATCAACGGCCGGTCCGACCTGCCCGGCCCGCTCTGCCAGGCGCTCGTCGACTACAACGGTGTCTTCCACGTCATCTCCGCCGGCCGGTGCAACCACGCCGGGGTCAGCGGCGGCAGTGGGCCGATCCCGGCCGGGGACGGCAACACCCTCATGATCGGGTGGGAGATCGACTACAACGGCGTCAGCCAGGAGATGACCGCCGCGCAGTACAACGCGTCGCTCGCCGCCACCGCCGCCGTGCTCACCCGCCTCGGCCGGAACAGCAGCTACGCCCGGGGGCACCGGGAGACGAGCACCACCGGCAAGATCGACCCGTCGTTCATCGACCTGAACGTGATGCGCGCCGACGTGGCGGCGAGGATGGCCGGCGGCACGGCCTGGTCCTCCACCGTGGACAACACGACAAGCGGCCGGTTCACCGCCAGCGCCAACTGGGGCGTGTCGTCGTACTCCAGTCAGCGCTACGGCGCCGACTACCGGTACGCCGGCCCGGTCGCGGCCAGCGACCCCGCCTGGTACCGGTTCAACGTGCCGGCGGCCGGCAACTACCGGGTCGAGGCCTGGTGGCCGGCGAACTCGGGCTACAACAGCGCGGCCCCGTACATCGTGGCTACCAGCACCGGCAACCAGACGGTACGGGTCGACCAGCGGGCCACCGGCGGGCAGTGGCGCGTCCTCGGCACGTTTGCACTCCCGGCGGGCGACGCCAACCGGGTGGGCGTGAGCCGGTGGAGCAACGCCGCCGGCCTGGTCATCGCCGACGCCGTCCGCCTCACCCGGGTCTGACCTCGGCCGCCCGCGCTTGACCTCCGAGGTCCGGGTCCGACCGTGGCCGTCCGGGCTTGATCGACTCGACTTTCCGGAAGTCGGGGTGTCCCGGGCGCGATGATGCCCCGACTTCACGTAACCCGAGTGAATCATGACGGTGGCTGATGCCCAGTACGAGGATTTGTCGGATGAGAAGCCGAGGTGGGGCGCTGTCCCTCCTGGCACGGCCGGTGACCGCGTCGGTCAACCCCGCCGGGTAGCGTTCTCCGCCTGCCTGGGAAATGGCGACGGGGCGTCCAGTATTCGGGATTAGCGGCGGCCGGCCAGTCATCGATACGGGCGTTGTCGCAGGTGGGAGGCGTGTCGACTCGTCAATTCGTAAACCTGTGAGTAGCCGATTGACCCGGGGTCCGATCGGGTAAGGGCTGCTTTCGCCGCCGACGCCACTGGGGACCGCACGAGGCCATGCGACCCGAATGGAGTTGCGGACACGGTCCACTGTGGTGGTTGAATTTCTGCCGGCCGGACGAATGTTTTCGGCCTTCGATTGTCGGGCAAATGCTGGTTGACCAGGGCTGGCGGAGGGCCGCCGGCCAACCCGCGCTGAGCAGGGAAGACTCCACTGTGTCACCGGCTTCGGCGAAAACGGTGGATTGTCGCCTTCGTCCTCACTGTTTGTGACGCTACTTGTGCGTAGAGCGGGCTTCTCCCTACAGTCCCGATCGATATCAGGGACACACGGGGGAGGGGTTCGTGGCAGGTCGAAAGACTGCCACCGTTCGTTCATGCCTTGCGGCAGGTGTTGCCGTGCTGACGGCGGTCGCATTGGCTGGCATATCGGGCGAACCGGCGGAGTACCTCGCCGCCGGGCCCGATGGCGTAACGGGTGGCGTACAAAACAAGTCCGACGAGGCGGTTTCCGCACGGACGGCGCGTAAGACCGGCAAGCCGGTGCAGGTCAAGAGCCTCACCTCCGAGACCACCGAGGTGTTCGCCCTGCCCGACGGGCAGTTCCGGGCGGAGCTGTCCCTCGGGCCGACCCGGGTCCGCCGTGGTGACGACTGGGTTCCGGTCGATCTCACCCTCCGTCGCGACGCCGACGGCACCGTCCGTCCCGCGGCACACCCCTTCGACCTCACGATCTCCGGCCCGCAACCGGAAGGCACCCACGAGCTGGCAGTGGTCGGCAAGGGTGACGACCGGGTGGCGGTCAACTGGGTCGGCGCGTTGCCCGAGCCGCAACTGCGCGAGGACCGTGCCACCTACGTGGACGCGCTTCCCGGCGTCGACCTCGTCGTCCGGGCGAGCCGGATCGGCCAGGAGACGCTGTTCGTGGTGAAGACCCGCGACGCCCTGAGTCGGGTCGCGACGCTCTCGCTGCCGGTGACCGGCCCCAACGTGGCGGACATCCACCGCGGCGTGGGCGGCGACCTCGCCATCAAGGACGCGACGGGCCGCACCATCGCGACGACCCCGGCGCTGAAGATGTGGGACGCGCGGGTCGACGCGCAGGGTGAGCCCACCAGCAAGACGCCTGTCACCTCCGCCGTTGCCAAGGTCGCCGGAGCCGCCACGAGGGGTGGCCTCGCGCTGACCCTCACGCCGGACCAGAAGTGGCTCGCGGCACCGGAGCGGAAGTATCCGATCACCATCGACCCGCAGATCAATCCTCTGTCCACCACCTTCGACACCTTCGTGCAGGCCAACGAGAGCACGGACCGGGGCGGCGAGGCGGACCTGCGGCTCGGCAAGCTCGGCACGACCGGCCCGATCACCAGGTCGTTCGCGCGCTGGGACACGACCGCCCTGGTCGGCAAGCAGATCAACACGGCGACCATCTCGCTGTTGAACTGGTGGGGGGTGCAGTGCGCCGCACGCTCCTGGCAGCTGTGGACGACCGGCTCGATCTCCGACGGCATCGTGTGGAGCAACCAGCCGGCCTGGAGCCAGTTGGAGAGCACCTCCACGGCGTCGGCCGGCTACGACGAGTCGTGCGACGACAACTGGGTCGGCGTCACCGCCACCAGCTTCTTCCAGCGGGCGGCCAACGCCGGCGACACCCGCGCGGACATGGGCCTGCGGGCGACCGATGAGACCGACTCCACGGCCTTCAAGCAGTTCCGGTCCCGCAACTACTCCGGCACCACGAGCGTGCCGAAGGCCAGCGTCACGTACAACTCGTACCCGGCGGTGACCGCGAGGTCGACAGTGCCGGCCACCAGTTGCGTGACCGGCTCCGGTCGCCCCACCGTCAACACGGTGACCCCGCAGCTCAAGGCCACCGTCTCCGACGCGGAGGGGACCGCCATGACGGTCTCCTTCGAGTGGTGGGCGATGAACGCCGACTCGCCGATCGGTTCGGCCGTCTATGCCAACGTCGCCAACGGGGCCACCGCAGCGGCCACGGTTCCGGCCGGCGCCTTCGCCGACGGCGGCATCTACCGCTGGCGGGTCAAGGCGTCCGACGGCGTGACGGGCAGCGACTCCTGGTCGTCGTTCTGCGAGATGCAGGTCTACACCACGGTTGCGCCGGTGGCCGGCTGCGCCAACGGCACGGAGAGTGACTTCAACGGCGACGGCGTCGCCGATGTCGCGATCGCCGACCCCGAGGCCACGGCGAACAGCCAGATCCGCGCCGGGCAGGTGCACGTCAGCTATGGCGGCGGGTCCACAGTGCAGACCCTGCAGGAGGGCGTCGACAAGGTGCCCGGAGCGCCCGAGCCGGGTGACCGCTTCGGCACCTCGATCTCCTCGTACGACGCCAACAACGACGGCTGCACCGACCTCGCGGTGGGTGTCCCGTTCCAGGACGTCTCCGGCCTGCAGGACGCCGGCGTCGTGCTCGTTCTGCTCGGCTCGCCGGCAGGGCTGGCCAAGGGGCCGGCCTCGCTGACCTACCACCAGGACGTCGCGAACGTGCCGGACGCGGCCGAGGCCTTCGACTGGTTCGGCTACGCGGTAGCCGGCAGCCGGACCGCCAGTGGCCAGCCGTACCTGGTCATCGGCGCGCCCGGTGAAGCCCTCGCGGCCCCGGTCACCGGCATCGTCCACTACATCCGGGGCAACGTGAACGTGGCGCTCAGCCAGGGCGCCGGCCTCCCCGGCGTGGCCGAGATCGACGACCGCACCGGCTACGCGGTGGCCGCGTCCAAGTACCACTGGGCCGTCAGCTCGCCGGGTGAGGCGATCGGCACCGAGGTGTTCGCCGGCGCGGTGAACGTCTTCAGCCACACGCTGACCAGTGGGCTGCCCACGCTCGCCGCCGAGCTCAACCAGGACTCCGCGACCCTCTCAGAGACCGCCGAGGCCAACGACAACTTCGGCAAGTCGATCGCCCTTGCACCATACCGCCCAGTCGGATCGGCGCAGGGCACCCCGGATTCCCTGCTGGTCGTCGGGGTGCCGGGGGAAGACGAACTGGGCGTCCGACCGATCGTCAACGTCTCGGACGTCGGCACGGCGCATGTCTTCCATGTCACCGGGGCCAACACCTACTCGGCGATCAAGTCCTACGGCTACAACGGCCGGATGCCGAACCTGAGCAGCGGCGACTACCTAGGCGAAAAGGTTGTCGTGGTGAACACCAACCCAGCGGCCGAGAGCACCGCTTCGACGATGTTCGTCGGCCTGGGAGTCCCCGGTCAGGAGACCGTCTACACCGCGTCAGGGGACGGCGGCGCCCAGTCTGCCCAGGGCGAGGGAGTCCCGATGGACACCGGTCAGGTGTGGGTCTTCTCCGTACTGGCGGAGCAGACCATCCCCACCCCGGTCAGGATCGAACGCAACGGGACGAGTCTGCCGGGCAGCCCCCGAACGAATGAGATCGTCGGCACCTCGCTCGGGGCCACCTCGAAGCGGCTCCTGGTGGCGACCCCGTACGGCACCGACGCCGTCTACGGCTTCAGTTGGTCGAGCCTGGCCAGCGGGTCGTCGGCGCCCACCGAGACCTGGCAGCCCGGCGTGAACGGGTTCCCGGCCAACGTGAGCACGTTCGGGGCGGCGGTCAACTGATGAAGAACACGAATGTGCGCAGTTCAACGGGGGAGGACCTGACGGTGAGCCGTCGTACGAGAAAGCGGGGTCGGCTCTTCACGCTCGGCCTCACGGCCGGCCTCGCCGGCCTGCTGGCCGGGACCGCCTTCGTGGCCGCTCCCGAGCCGGCCCCACCGACCGCGCCGGTGGCCGCCCTCGAGACCGACCCGGTGCGCGACACCGAGGCCGAGGCGCTTGTCGCGGCGGCGGACCTCAACCAGCCCGTCGAGGTGCTCGCGCAGCGCGGCGAGTATCGGGACGTCTTCGCCCAGCCGGACGGGACGCTCATCGCCAACGAGTACAACCAGGCGGTGCGAGTCATCCGGGGTGACACCTGGGTGCCGGCCAGCGCGGCGCTCGTGGCCCAGTCGGACGGGACGATCACCCCGGCTGCGGCGTTGCTCGACATGCGTCTGTCCGGCGGTGGCACCACGCCCCTCATGGTGGTCCAGCGCGACTTCCGGGTCATGACCCTCACCTGGCCCAACTCCCTGCCCACCCCGACCATCTCGGGCGACCAGGCCACCTACCCGGAGGTCTTCCCCGACGTGGACCTGGTGGCCAACGTCACGGTCGACGGCTTCTCCCACGTCCTGGTGCTGAAGACCCCCGAGGCCGCGAACCTGCCCGAGCTGCGGGACCTCCGGCTGGGGGTGACCGGCGAAGGGCTCGACATCGAGGAGACCGCCGAAGGTGGCGTGGTCGCTCTCGACCCCGCGACCGGCAACCCGGTGATGGAGGCCGACGCCCCGACGATGTGGGACAGCGGCAACCAGGAGGGCGGCGGGGAGGCCCAACGCGGCGCCGCCGCGACCACCGAGCCCGCGGACCCGGACGACGCTTCGGCCCGGGGTCCCGGGGAGGACTCGCGGGTGGCGAAGGTCGGTCTCGACTACACCCAGGGCACGCTGCGTCTTGCCCCGGACGCCGCGATGCTCGCCAACCCGGAGACCACCTATCCCGTGTACGTGGACCCGGTGTGGCAGAGCAACACCAACAGCGCCTGGGCGATGGTCGACAGCGGATATCCGTCCGAGGAGTACTGGAAGTTCGACGCCAAGCGTCACGAGCGGATCGGTCTCTGCCCGAGCTCCTGCAACAACTCCAAGGTCAAGCGCGTCTTCTACCAGTTGGCCACGCCGTACGCCGGCAAGACCATCCTGGAGGCCAAGTTCCGGGTGACCCTGCAGCACGTCTACAACACCACCGCCCGCGCGGCGGCGCTCTACCTCATGCCCTCCGGGATCAAGTCCAGCACGAACTGGAGCAACCAGCCCGGCGGGTCGGGGTGGTCGGGTGCCACGCACCTGGCCAACAACTCGCCGACAAAGGTGCAGTCGTCGTGCACCGCGACGAACCAGAACACCGAGTGGGAGGCCAAGACCGCGGTCCAAACGGCGGTGAGCAAGGGCTGGAGCAGTGTCACGCTCGGCCTCCGGTCGGTCAGCGAGAGCGACTCCACGCACACGAAGCGGTTCTGCGACAACGGCGTGCTCTCCGTCCGCTACAACCGGGCGCCGGTGATCGCGAACGAGTCCGAGCTGACGATGTCGCCCGGCGGTGGCTGTGTGTACGGCTCGGCCGCGCCCTACTCGGACGTTCCGCCGCGGCTCAACGCCGTCCTGCGGGACCCGGACCACTCGTCCGCGCACACCGAGCAGGTCAAGGCCGAGTTCAAGGTCACCTGGACGCCGGCCGGTGGGAGCCTGCAGACCCGCAGCTACACCACGCCGTTGAAGGCCAGCGGCTCGGTGTTCAGCTACTACGTGCCGTCCGACATCGCGCAGAACGTGCCGATCTCCTGGGAGGTCCGGGCGAGTGACGGTGTGAGTTGGGGACCCTGGAGTTCCGACGGCGCGCGTAACGTCTGCCAGTTCCTGTACGACATCACCAGCCCCAGCGCTCCGGACGTGGACTCGCTGGAGTATCTGCCCGATGACGCGATCGACACGACGGCCGACTGTCTCGACGACGACCAGTGGCGCGGCTCCATCGGGGTCCAGGGCAGCTTCACCTTCGACTCGGCTGCCACCGACGTCGTGGAGTACCAGTACAACTTCAACGACAGCGCCACCGTGTCGGTCAAGCCGGCGACGAGCGGTGGCCCGGTGACGATCAAGTGGACGCCCGACAAGGAAGGGCCGCGGCAGCTCTTCGTGAAGGCGATCGACGTGGCGAAACGATCCAGCACGATCGCCACCTGCACCTTCCGGGTGGGTAAGCGTCCACCGGTCTCGCAGTGGCCACTGTCGGACATCGCCACCGCGAAGGTGGCGAGCGACCAACTCGGCGCACACGATGCCAAGATCGGTAGTGGCGTCACGTTCGGCGTGGCGGGGTCGCTCGGTCCGTGGGACACCGCCGCCACCTTCGACGGCACGTCCAACGCGTACCTCGTCACCGAGAACTCGGTGGTGAGCACCACCCGCAGCTTCTCGCTCACCGGGTGGTTCCGGGTGGACGACCCCAACCGGCGCCAGGTGGCGGTCAGTCAGGACGCCACCGGCGAGCCGGGCTTCAGCCTGGGTGTCGACCAGGGCAGTTGGTTCTTCCGGATGCCGACGAACGATGTCATCAACCTGGGTGAGTGGAGGGTGAACGCGGGTCCGGCGACCACCGCCTGGACCTTCGTCACGGCTGTCTTCGACCGCACGAACAACAAGATCTCCCTCCAGGTCGGTACGGGTGCCCCCGTGGTCAAGGACCGACGTTCGCTTGTCGAGGCTCGCGGTGCCCTCCAGTTCGGCCGCCACACGTACAAGGGCGGGGGCTACTCCGACTTCTGGAAGGGCGCGATGGCGGACGTCTCCGTCTTCGACCGTCCGGTCGTCAGCGAGGACACGGTCGGCCTGGAGAAGCACAAACTCGACCGTAAGGGCTACTGGCAGCTGAGCACCGAGACCTCGGGATTGAGCCCGAACTACGACGCCGGCGGTGAGGCGCTTCGACTCGGCAAGCCGAGCACTCTCATTCGGACCACCAATCCGTTCAACTCCATGCTGGGTGCGGGATACCTGCAGTTCACCGGCAAGGCCGGCGAGTACGCCGAGACGACCACCCCGGTCGTCGACCCGGCGGGAAGTTTCACCATCTCCGCTCGGGTGCGGTTCACCAGCAGCTCGCAGGGCCATCAGATGACGGCGCTCTCCATCAAGGACGCCACTGACAACAGCATCGTGACCATTCGCGGCAACGATGCGGGGCGTTGGGAGATGGCCGCCGCCGGTGTCGAGCAGCCCGCCCAGTTCGACAATGCCCCGTCCATTTCCCCCAAGGGCGACCACGTCGCGCTCGTCTACAACGGGTACAGCCGAGAGCTGCTGTTCTATCTCAATGGCCGACCCCTGGGCCTTCAGTTGGACAAGCCGTTGCCCACTCTCAGCAACGTGCAGTTCGGCCGGTCCGTCGTGAACAACGCCGAGAAGGACATCCTGTCCGGGGCGATCGACGACATCCGGATCTACAACGGCATCGCCGACAAGGTCAAGATCGATCGGCTCACCATTCCCGCCGAGCAGCCCAACCTCTGACACCACAAGCGTTGGGGCCGTCCTTGCGAGGGCGGCCCCGATGCCTCATGCCTTCTGACCGACAACCCTGGGGAGGGTGGATGTTCTCCCGACTACTGGGCACGTCCGGCGCGGTGCGGCGCCGGGCAGTGCGACAGGTGTCCTGGGCGATGACCATCGTGATGTGCGCGAGCGCCATCCAGGTCGTCAATGCCCCCGCATCGGCTGCCGCCGAGCGCAAACGTCCGACGGCAACCGACGTCGGCAAGACCGTTCCGAACCGTGCGCCGCTCGGCGTGAAGCCGCGTACGCCCAATCCGGGTGCGGCCCCCGCCACGACCACGCCCGTCAAGGTCACCTGGCCGGCGGCGGGAGCCACCGAGATCACGGTGCCCGCCCCGCCCGCCGGCGCAACCGAGCAGGCCGGCGCGCGTACCGTCGCTGGGTCGACGGCACGCGGACCGGCCGCGACCGGCAAGGCCGGCGGCCTCGCGGTCTCGGTGTCGGCCGCTGCCAACCCGGCGAAGAAGGCCGGCACGTCGCCGGCTTCCGCACCGGCGAAGGTACGCGTCGAGGTGCTCGACCGCGCGGCCTCGGAGCGGGCCCGGGTCGACGGCCCGCTGGTGCGGGTGAATCGCGCCGACGGCCAGCAAGGCGCCGGCGACATCCAGCTCGGTGTCGGCTACGACGGCCTGGCCGGCGCTTTCGGCGGTGACTTCGGGTCGCGCCTGAAGCTGGTGAAGCTGCCGGACTGCGCGTTGACCACCCCGGAGAAGACCGGCTGCGCGCCGGAACCGGTGCCGACCGTCAACGACGGTGAGTCGCGCACGGTCTTCGCCACGGTGAGCGCGGCCGCGTCGGGCTCGACCTTCGCGTTGGCCGCGACCGAGTCGTCCTCGCAGGGCGACTACGGGGCGACGAAGCTCGCCCCGTCGTCGAAGTGGTCGGTGGCGCCGTCCACCGGCGGGTTCTCCTGGAGCTACCCGCTGCGGACGCCCCCGGTTCCCGGTGGTGGCGCTCCGGGCATCACCCTCGCGTACTCGTCGCAGTCGGTCGACGGCCGCACCGCCACGACGAACAACCAGGGCTCCTGGCTGGGTGAGGGCTTCAACTACGAGCCTGGGCACATCGAGCGTCGGTACAAGTCCTGCGCCGAGGACGGCCAGGACCAGTACGCCGACCAGTGCTGGGCGTACGACAACGCCACCATCCTGCTCAACGGCAAGTCCACCGAGCTGGTCAAGAGCGGCGACACCTGGAAGTTCGCGACCGATGACGGCTCGAAGGTGGAGCGGTCCACCGGTGCCGACAATGGCGACGACGACGGTGAGTACTGGAAGGTCACCACGACCGACGGCACGCAGTACTTCTTCGGCCTGAACAAGCTGCCGGGCTGGACCACCAACAAGGAGGTCACCGGGTCGACCTGGACGTTGCCGGTCTACGGTGACGACGCCAAGGAACCGTGCAACAGCCCGACGGGCGGCTTCACGGCCTCGTACTGCAACCAGGCGTGGCGGTGGAGCCTCGACTACGTCAAGGACCGCTACGGCAACGTCAGCTCGTACTACTACACGCCCGAGACGAACTACTACGCCCGGGGCAAGCGCACCGATGTCAACGGTGTGCCCTACCACCGCGGCGGCTACCTCAAGCGGATCGACTACGGCCAGCGGGACAACGCGGTCTACACCACGAACGCTCCGGCCCGGGTGCGGTTCGACGTCAAGGAGCGGTGCCTGGCGACCGGCTCCATCGACTGCGACCCGCAGGACCTGAACACGACCACCGCGCCGTACTGGCCGGACGTGCCCTTCGACCGCAACTGCAACAAAGACACCAAGTGCAAGCTGGACCAGATCACCCCGACCTTCTGGACCCGGGCCCGGCTGACCGACATCACCACCGAGATCCGTGAGGGGAGCGGCTGGGCCCCGGTCGACACCTGGAAGCTCGACCACCAGCTCCTCGACAACGGGGACGCCTCCCGCACCCTCTGGCTGCACAAGATCACCCACACCGGCCTGTACGGCACCGACATCGCCATGCCGTCGGTCGAACTGGGCAATCTCCAGCTGCCGAACCGGGTCGACCGGGACAACGACAACATCGGTCCGCTGGTCCGGCCCCGTCTCGCGACGGTCTGGACGGACACCGGTGGCCAGATCGACGTCAACTACGCGGACCCGGACTGCACCAAGAGCACGCTGCCGACCGAGGGCAACAGCACGCGGCGCTGCTACCCGGTCAAGTGGAACCCGTACGGCAGCGGCGACCCGATCACCGACTGGTTCTTCAAGTACGTGGTCTCCGCGGTCGTCGAGACCGACCGCACCGGTGGCGCACCGGACATGGTCACCAGGTACGACTACCGGGACGGCGCCGCCTGGCGGAAGGCCGAACCCGACGGGATCTCCGACCCGAAGGACCTGACCTGGAGCGAGTGGCGGGGCTACGGCAAGGTCATCGTCACCGTCGGCAACGGCCAGACCCAGACCACGAAGACCGAGTACCGCTATCTGCGCGGCATGCACGGCGACAGGATCCCGGACAGCACCGATACCCGGGACGTCCGGGTGGAGGACTCCGCCGGCGTCACGCACATCGACTACGACGAGCTCTCCGGCCACCAGTTGGAGAGCACCGTCTACGACGGCGGCTCAGTGGTCAGCCGCAGCATCGCCACGCCGTGGCGGCACAACACCGCCACCGAGTCGCACAGCTGGGGTGCCAAGAAGGCCTGGTTCACCAACACCTCGGTGACCCAGAACTTCGTCGCGCTCGCCGCCGGCGGCTGGCGGCAGACCAAGAACATCTCGTCCTTCGAGACGACTTTCGGTCGGGTCACCACGACCGAGAACCTTGGTGACGTCGATGTCACGGGCGACGAGGCGTGCAACACCACCACCTACGCCGACAACTCCAGCCTCCACCTGTACAGCCTGGTGGCGCGTACCGAGTCGTTGTCGGTGGCCTGCGGCACGTCGTCGGTGGACCGGAAGACCCAGGTCATCTCCGACACCCGGACCCTCTATGACGGCAAGGCCTTCGGGGTGGTGCCGACGCTGGGCAACCCCACGTCCTCGGAACGGCTGGCGAGCCACAACGGCACCACGCCGACCTACCTCACGGCCGCGTCGGGGACCTTCGACGCGTACGGTCGACCGCTCACCGCGACCGACGCGTTGGGCAACACCACAATCACCAAGTACACCGAGACGAACGGTCTCACCACGAAGGTGGACGAGACCAGCCCGCTCGGTCACATCACCACCACCGAGTACGCCCCGGCCTGGGGCAGCCCGATCAAGCAGACCGACCCGAACAAGCTGGTCAGCCTGTTGGAGTACGACGCGCTCGGTCGAATGGTCAAGGTGTGGATGCCGGACCGTACCGGCGCGACGGGGCTGAGCCCGAGCCTCAAGTACAGCTACCTGATCCGCACCGACAAGCCGGTCGCGGTCAAGACCGAGAAGCGGCAGAACGACGGTTCGTACAGCGTCGAGTACAAGCTGCACGACGGTCTGCTGCGGCCGCGCCAGGTGCAGACCGAGGGGCCGAACGGCACCCGGATGATCGCGGACACCTTCTACACCGCGACCGGAAATCTGGACAAGACGTACGCGACCTACAACGCGGCCGGTGCTCCGACCGACGCCATCTTCCCTGCCCGTAACGGCGAGGTCGACGGTCAGACGCTCTATGTCTACGACGGGGCCGACCGGGTCAAGGCGGAGATCTTCGCGGTAGCGGGCAACGAGAAGTGGCGCACCAGCACCACGTACGGCGGCGACCGGGTGTCGATCGACCCGCCCGAGGGTGGCACCCCCACCACGACGATCTCCAACGCCATCGGCCAGAAGACCCAGCTGCTCCAGTACAAGGGCGCCGGGCCGTCGGGGGCCTTCGACAAGACGGACTACACCTACAACCGCTCCGGCCAGCTCGCGTCGGTCACCGATCCCGCCGGCAACGTCTGGAAGCACGAGTACGACCAGCTCGGCCGCAAGGTCAAGTCGATCGACCCGGATGCGGGCACGTCGACGATGACCTACGACAAGCTGGACCGCCTGACCAGCACCACGAATGGTGTGCAGCAGACGATCAGCACCACGTACGACGCGATCGGCCGGACGACCGCCACCTACAAGGGGACCGCCGAGACCGGCACGCTCCTCAGTAGCTGGATGTACGACATCCAGCTGCTCGGGACGCTGTCCATGACGAGCCGGTGGATCGACGGGGTCGAGTACGCCACGTACTACACCGGCTACGACGAGTTCTACCGGCCGCACAACACCGACTACCAGGTGCCCGAGCACGCCGGCACCGAACTCGCCGGGATGTACGGCTTCGCCACCGAGTACAACCTGGACGGCACCGTGCGGGCGACGGGCATGTCCGGCGGTGGAGGCCTGCCGATCGAGAGCATCGCCTACACGTACGACGGCATGGAGCGGTTGATCGCGACCGAGGGTGCCGTGCCGTACCTGCTCGACGTCGACTACTCGGCCACAAGTGAGGTCATCCAGACCGAGGCGAAGCTCGGCGCCAACAAGGTCTGGTCGACCTACGGGTACGAGCAGGGCTCCAAGCGCCTGACCAACCATCGGTTGGACCGCAGCGGCGCGCCTGTCATCGACATCGACGCCCGCTACAGCTACGACGCTTCGGGCAACATCACCCAGATCGCCGACACTCCCTCGGGCACCCGGGACGTGCAGTGCTTCACCTACGACTACCTGCGCCGGATGGACCGGGCGTGGACGTCGGCGAGCACCGCCACCGACCCGTGCGCCGGAGGCCCGTCGACGACGGGTGTGGGCGGGGTGGCTGCGTACCACCACGCCTACACGTACGACGTGGTCGGCAACCGCAAGACCGAGTCGCAGTTCGCCGCCAACGGCACCTCGATCAAGGAGCGCGCCTACACCTACCCGGCCGCGGGCAAGCCGCAGCCGCACACCCTGAGCTCGATGACCGAGACGACGTCGGCGGGGTCGAAGCTCCACGAGTACGGCTACGACGCCGCCGGCAACACCACGCGTCGAACGAAGGTCGGCGAGGACCAGACCCTGAAGTGGGACGCCGAGGGCAACCTGGAATCGGTCACCGACGTCGGGGGCAAGAAGACCAGCTTCCTGTACGACGTCGACGGCTCCCGGATGCTCCGCAAGGAGCCGACGGCGACGACTCTCTACCTGCCGGGAATGGAGATCCGGCTCGACCACACCACGAAGGTGACCGACGGCACCCGCTACTACGCCCTGCCGGGCGGCGGCACGATCGTTCGCAAGATCAACGGCCTGCACTACGTCGCCTCCGACCACCACGGCACGGGCCAGGCGACGGTCGACGAGAACGGTGCCATCGTGCACCGACGGACCACGCCGTTCGGTGAGGCCCGTGGCGGGTCCCCGGCACCGGGGCAGTGGCCGACGGAGAAGGGTTTCGTCAACGGCAACCAGGACGCGACCACGGGCCTGGTGAACATCGGCGCCCGCGAGTACGACACGGTCACGGGTCGGTTCATCTCGGTCGATCCGATCATCGACATCGGCGACCCGCAGCAGATGCACGGGTACGCGTACGCCAACAACAACCCGATCTCGTTCTCCGACCCCGACGGCCTCAAGTCGTGCTCCGACGACGCCTGCGGTCCCGGTGCCGACTACGAGGACATGTACGGCAACTACCACGACGTCAAGGGTCACAACGACGGTTGTGGTGGGTGCTCGGGCGCGTACGACCCGGACGAGCCGACCAAGAACGCCTGGAACAACCCTCGGGCCAGCGACGAGGACCGCCGGGCGGCAGCGGCAGCCGCAGCCGAGAAGGAGCGCCAGGCACGGATCGCGCGTGCGAAGCAGAAGCTCCTGAACGCAGCCAAGGCTCTCGCCAAGATCATGATGGACGAGCTGGGCATCACTGACGCCCTGGACTGCTTCATGAAGGGAGACCTGGGTGGCTGCCTGAATACCGCCATCAATGTTGCCAGCTCCGCCCTCGGTGGCGCGCTCGGCAAGCTCGCCGCGAGATATGGGGCTCCTTGGAAGTGGAAGAAGGCCGCCAATCTTGCTAGCAGGGCCAAGGGGCTTCTCGGTGATCTGATAGATGGTGCCAAAGACTTCTTGAAGCTTGGTAAGTGCAACAGCTTCGCCCCAGGAACTCTTGTTCTTATGGCTAACGGTACGCGCAAGCCGATTGAGGACATCGAGGCTGGCGACGTCATCCTGGCCACCGATGCGCTGCCTGGTAACACTGTTGCCAAACAGGTGGTGGCAACCATCATCGGCTCGGGAGCTAAGAACCTAGTCCGAATCACGGTCCGTGTCGATGAGCAAGGAGACAGCAGTACTGGCAGCGTGGTGGCAACTGACGAGCATCCTTTCTGGGTCCCAGACCTACGTGAATGGGTGGATGCTACGAACCTGTCGGTTGGTCAGTGGCTACGCACCTCGGCTGGCACTCTTGTACAAATCTCCGCGGTTGATCGTTGGACCACCCAGCAAACGGTGTACAACCTCACGGTTGACGACATCCACACGTACTATGTGGGCACCGGCAGCACCTCAGTCCTCGTCCACAACGCCAATGCCAGTTGTTCGGTGCACGGTGGGCCCACATCCGTACCAAATCGTGATCTGCGTGAGCCGCAGGACTGTACCTGTGATCGGACCGATGAGCTGAACCTGGCTGAAGAGAACCGAATCGTCACAAGCGCAGAAGGCGTCAAGGAACGCCGTACGCATAGTGAGGCCCCGGTGAGGGCAGCCGAGAAAGTCTTGAAGCAGGCTGCTGACGATCCGATCACGGGTGGTATTCTGGGCGTAACTCTGATTGCTAGGGTGTTGGTGAGGGGGCCGAAGCAATGAGTAGCGGCGTCACTGGTGGTCCCAAGGAGCCGGGCAGCTCCGCCGGGGTCGCAGTATGGCGGTTCCTCAAGGATGGAGGCCGTAGGAACGGCATCTTGTTGCTGGCGTACCCCCGTTCCGCCTCTGAATTGATATTCCAAACATGGGTGCTAGCAATGCGCCGTACGTTCTCCCGAGATGCGGGCAGCGAACGTGTGTCCGCGTACCTGGAAGGTGTAATCAATCGAACGGGCAGGTCGGCGTCGGCCCTCCATATTGCTGAGCTAATTGACCTGGCGTTCAATAATTCCCCTGCCGCGGGTCGCAATGTGAAGAAGAATCTCATGCCGATTCTTGCCGACTTGATGCAGAGCCAGTTCCCAAGCAGCGATCAGTGTGCAGAGTTGGTGAGCGCGGCCGAAATGCGGGCCGACCGGCTACGTCGCAAGAGTCGGAAGGGGTTTACACGTGAAGGGCGAGGGGGTGCCCTGCATACGAGTGGGCCGAGGTCAGTAGTCGGACAGATCCTGAAAGCGCAATCCTTGTATGATCGAAAGCTTCTGTCGGCGCTGCCCGATGTGGAGCCCAGTCAGGCGGTGGCTGATCTCATTGACCGCGCAGTCGCCGTCGTGCTTAAGGAGCGATTTCCGCAACCTCCATCTGTGGAACTCTTGAGCAAGTTCGCGGCTCGGGTAGCGAACTCGTCCCGCGACGTTCGGCTAGACAAGATCCTTGCGGAGGAAGTGGTCCGTGATGTTCTCCTGTCTCGGTCAACCAACTCTGTTGATTCGACGGACGACCTCTTGCTGCACGCAAAGATTATGACGTTTGTGCAGGCCGTGGAGGACATGGGAATGTATTCGCGGGAGGTTGACTCAATGATCAGTGCAGCCGAACGTGCGGCCGAGGATGCAGGCGTCCGTCTGAAGGCGATGCCTTGATCTAGCGTGCGGTCGTAGTCCCGAAAATGGGTTCTCCTGACAGGAGATAATCGAGATAAATATTGGGTGAGGGGGCCTCCTGCGACCCCTGGGCCGCATCGGAATTTGTCAACAGTTGGTAGAAGACTTTCAGTAACACCTCGGCCCCGCCAAGCAGAGCTTGGCGGGGCCGAGGTCTGGCCTGAAGGTGATAGTGGAACAATTCCGGGCATTACCATTAACGCCCAGTCGTCCTCAGCTCCTTGAGCAGGACGTCCCGTTGAGCGAGAAGCTGGTCGGGGACGAGTACGACCCGCTCAGCGTGCCCTGGTAGCCGAAGCTGGCCGTGCCACCCGGCGCGAGCGACCCGTTGTGGCCGACGTTGCGGGCGGTCACCGAGGAGCCGCTCTGGCTCACCGTGGCGTTCCAGGCGTTTGTGACCTGCTGCCCGCCGGGCAGGCTGTAGTTAAGCGTCCAACCGTTTATCGCGCTGGACCCGGTGTTGGTGATCTGCACGTCGGCAGTGAAGCCGTTGTTCCACGAGTTCGCGGTGTACTTCACCGCGCACCTGGCGCCACCGCCCGGCGGCGGGGTCGTCGGGTTGGTCGGCGGCTGGCCGCCACCGTTGACGTTCGCCGAGAACGAGGTCACCGCGAGACCGACGCCGCCCTGCCACGGCTCGAAGCCGGCCTGGATGCTGGTCAGGTACCAGGAGTTGCTGATCGCGCCCCGGTTGCGGGTGTCGTTGATGAAGTCCAGCACGCTGAAGTTTAGGCTGGAGACCGCCGACGACGCGACGTAGGAGATGACGTTGTTGGAGCCGTTGCTGCCCCGCCAGACCTCCCAGTTGCGGCCGGCCAGGTTCGTGTTCCCGACGACCGAGCCGATGGGCTGGATCGAACCCTGCCGGTTGAGCCAGATCATGATCTCCATCTGGTTCACCCCGTCCCGCTTGGGCGACGGGTCCAGCCAGATGTCGTACGACGCGTTGTAGGTCGCCCCGCTGACGTAGCGGTAGGAGATGCTGCTGGTGGCGCTGCTGATCTGGCTCACCTGGATCGGCAGGTTCGTGCCGGGGGAGCAGTTGGTGTAGTGACAACCGAAGAAGATCGAGGGGTACGCCGTGGGCGCGCCGTTGGTCGGGCTGCTCCCGTTGAGGGTGGTGATCTCGAAGCCGTTGCTGGTGGCGTTGATGCACTGCTGGGCGGTGGTGCCCCAGCGGTTGTTCTGCACCACGTACCGACCCTGGATGACAGTCGAGCCGTACTGTTCGCAGATTTGGGTGTCGGCGGATGCGCTGCCGCCGAAGGCCACCGCTACCAGCGAGCCGGCGAGCAGCACACTGGCGGCGGCCAGGGCCCGAAGTTGACGTTTCATGACGCTCCTTGACTCGGCGCATGCCGGGCGCCGCATGTGGTGGGGTGGTGCGGGAGCGCTCCCACGCTCAACGACACATTTACATGCTTGAAACTGCTGCGCAACCGTACGCGCCAAACTGATGAATCGGGCGGATTGCCGGGCACCCACCGGACGGCTGTCGACCGGTAACCGGCCACGTGGTACGGGCGCACCGAGGAGTGGAACCGGGCGGCCGATCGGCCCTGGCGTGCGCCGATCGCTCCGAGTAGCGTGTTGCCTCCAACGCGTTCCGCTCCCCCTCCGGAGGCGTACACCACAATGGGTGGCTCCCCCCTGCGCGTCCTCGTCGTCGGCGCGGGCATCGCCGGCCTGGCCGTGGCCCGGGCGCTGCGCCTCGCGGGCTTCCGGCCCGACGTTACGGACAAACTGCCACCGGGGGAGTCCACCGAAGCCGGCCTCTACCTGCCCGGCAACGCCGCCCGCGCGCTGCACCGGCTCGATCTGCACCACCCGGTCCGCCCGCTCGGGCAGGTGATCCACCGGCAGCGGTTCTTCGACGCCAGCGGCGCGCGACTCTGCGAGGTCGACCTCGACACCCTCTGGGCCGGCGTCGGCGAGTGCCGGGCGCTGCCCCGGGCCGACCTGCACCGGGTACTGCTCAGCGGTGCCGGCGGCGCCGTCCGGCACGGTGCCGAGGTCCGCACCCTGGAGCTGCTGCCGGGCGCGGTCGGGGTCACCTTCACCGACGGCACCACCACCGAGTACGACCTGGTCATCGGCGCCGACGGGCCACGCTCCTCGGTCCGCGCGCTGGCCGCGCTCGGCGGCCCGCCCCGCCCGGTCGGTCAGGTGGTCTACCGGGCCGTGCTGCGCGACGGGCCACCCGTCACCGAGTGGACCGCCCTGCTCGGCCAGCGCTCCGGGTTCCTGATGGTGCCGATGGGTGCTGGACGGCTGCACCTCTACGCCGACGAGGCCGGCACGGAGGCGCCCGCCGACCCGCTGCGTCGACTGCGCGAGCTCTTCGCCGACTACCGGGGCCCGGTGCCGGAGGTGCTGGCGGCACTCGACGGGGTGCACGTCGGGATCACCGACGAGGTGGAGCTGGGCCGCTGGTACCGGGGGCGGGTGCTCCTGGTCGGCGACGCCGCGCACGCCACCGCGCCCACGCTCTCCCAGGGTGCGGCGATGGCCCTGGAAGACGCGGTGGTGCTTGCGGAGTCGTTGCGCGCCGCCGGCAGTGTGGAGGCGGCCCTGGTGGCGTACGAGAGTCGTCGCCGTCCGCGTACCCGATGGGTGCGGGACCGGACCCGGGACCGCAACCGGACCAGGGACGTCCCGCCGGCGCTGCGCGACCCGCTGCTGCGCGGACGCGGCGGCCGGATCTTCGGGGAGCACTACCGGCTCCTGCTCGGCCCGCTGTAGCTCCGTTGGAGATCGTGTCACGCCACCCCACGCGGTGCTGCGACCTGCCGGGGACTATCCTCCTTGCGGATGACGGCCCGCCGATAAACAGCGTGTGCCGAGCGGGACAACCGAGAACCGGAGGCCACTCGTGACCACCGTCGCACCCAAGCCGGTCGTGACCCGGCCCTGGCCGGTCCGGGAGCCGGTCAAGGGGTCGGCCATCGCGCGGCTGCTGCGAACCACGGACGCGAAGCAAATCGGGATCATGTACATGGTCACCGCGTTCGCGTTCTTCATGATCGGTGGCCTGATGGCCCTGATCATGCGTGCTGAGCTGGCCCGACCCGGGCTGCAGTTCCTGTCGCCTGAGCAGTACAACCAGCTCTTCACGATGCACGGCACGATCATGTTGCTGTTCTTCGCGACGCCGATCGTGTTCGCCTTCGCGAACTACATCGTGCCGATCCAGATCGGCGCGCCCGACGTTTCCTTCCCCCGCCTGAACAGCTTCGCCTACTGGCTGTATCTGTTCGGCGGCACGATCGCGACCGCCGGTTTCCTCACCCCGGGTGGCGCCGCCGACTTCGGCTGGTTCGCGTACGCGCCGTTGAGCAGCGTCGAGCACTCGCCCGGCGTCGGCGCCAACATGTGGATCATGGGTCTGGCCATCTCCGGCCTGGGCACCATCCTCGGCGCGGTGAACATGATCACCACGGTGCTCACCCTGCGTGCGCCCGGCATGACCATGTTCCGGATGCCGATCTTCACGTGGAACATCCTGGTCACCAGCCTCCTGGTGATCCTGGTCTTCCCGCTGCTCGCCGCCGCGCTCTTCGCGCTCGCCGCGGACCGCATCCTCGGCGCCCACGTGTACGACCCCGCCACCGGTGGGCCGATGCTCTGGCAGCACCTGTTCTGGTTCTTCGGGCACCCCGAGGTCTACATCGTGGCGCTGCCGTTCTTCGGCATCATCAGCGAGATCATCCCGGTCTTCTCCCGCAAGCCGATCTTCGGCTACAAGGGCCTGGTCGCCGCGACCATCTCCATCGCCGCGCTCTCCATGAGCGTCTGGGCGCACCACATGTTCGCCACCGGCCAGGTGCTGCTGCCGTTCTTCAGCTTCCTGAGCTACCTGATCGCCGTGCCGACCGGTATGAAGTTCTTCAACTGGATCGGCACCATGTGGCGGGGGCAGGTCAGCTTCGAGACGCCCATGCTCTGGGCGATCGGCTTCCTGGTCACGTTCCTCTTCGGTGGTCTCACCGGTGTGCTGCTGGCCAGCCCGCCGATCGACTTCCACGTGTCGGACTCGTACTTCGTGGTGGCGCACTTCCACTACGTGCTCTTCGGCACGATCGTGTTCGCGGTCTTCGCCGGCATCTACTTCTGGTTCCCGAAGATGTTCGGCCGGATGCTCGACGAGCGCCTGGGCAAGGTGCACTTCTGGCTCACCATGATCGGTTTCCACACCACGTTCCTGGTGCAGCACTGGCTCGGCAACGAGGGCATGCCCCGCCGCTACGCCGACTATCTGCCCAGCGACGGCTTCACCACGCTGAACACGATCTCCACGATCGGCGCGTTCGTCACAGGTATCTCCACGCTGCCGTTCATCTACAACTGCTGGAAGTCGTACAAGACCGGCCCGGTGGTCGAGGTCAACGACCCCTGGGGTCACGGCAACTCGCTGGAGTGGGCGACCAGCAGCCCGCCGCCGCTGCGTAACTTCGACCGGATGCCCCGCATCCGTTCCGAGCGCCCCGCGTTCGACGCGAAGTTCCCGGAGCTGGCTGCCGGCCAGACCCTTGCCGGCCCGCCGGAGGGTGGCTCGAAGCCGCTCACCAGCGAGTCGGACGGCGGCGCCAGCTACCGCGAGGACACCGCAAGCAACATCGACAGGAACTAAGGCTCAAACCAAGCTGTACGACGGGCGCCGCCCTCCGGGACACCGGAAGCGGCGCCCGTCGCCATGTCCGCCCCGCGCCGCCCCGCGCCGCCCCGCGCCGCCCCGCGCCGCCCCACCCCGCGCTGCCCCGCGCCGCCCCGCGCCGCCCCGCGCCGCGCGATCTTGCACTTTCTGTCGCCGGATCACGGCGTATGCCCCTTTCGCCGGGACAGAAACTGCAAGATCGCGGGGTCGGGTCGGGTCGGGTCGGGGCCGGGCGGGGCGGGGCGGGGCCGGGCGGGGCGGGGCCGGGCGGGGCCGGGCGCGGGCGGGGCCGGGCGCGGGTGGGGCGTGGTGGGGGTGGAACGGGGCCGGAGCATGACCTGTTCGCCGTCGGCGTCACGTTGACCTGCTACATCGCGCGCACGGCCTCCGCGCGCCCCTGCCGCGATTGGGTGGGGCGGCAGGGGGGTGGTTGTCAGCGGGCTGCGGGGGTGAGGTCGACCTCGACGGGCGGCGGGGTGGCCGCGGCGGCGCTGCGACGGCTGCGCAGCTCGATCATGAGCACGACAAGTGTGACAAGTGCGCCGAGGGCGCCGGTGACCACGAAGCCCCAGAGCGGCGCGCTGGCGTCGATGACCGCACCGGCGAGCGGCGCGCCGACCGCGATGCCGACGGTGACGGCGGAACCGTGCAGGCCCATCGCCTCACCGCGTACCTCGGCCGGAACCAGGCGGCTGACCGCGTCCGAGCCGGCCGCGATCGTCGGCGCGCAGAGCGCGCCGGCGGGGATCAGCGCCAGGCACAGCAGCCACCAGTGCGCACCGCCCAGCCCGACCGGAATTGTGCACAGGGCGAGGGCGGCGGTCAGGGTCAGCGGCGAGAAAGAACGGTGGACGGCCCCGTAGGCGAAGCCGCCGACAAGCGAGGCGACCGCCCAGATGGCCAGCACCACGCCGGTCCAGCCGACCTCGCCGCTGGCCCGTAGGACGGCGACCACCGCCACGTCGGTGCCGCCGAGCACCAGGGTCGCCGCGGCGCTGAGCGCCAGCACGGCGAGCAGTCGAGGGGTCAGCCACTCCCGGCGAGGCGTCCGGCGCTGCGGGCCGCTGGCCTCGGCGGCGCCACGGATCGGTGGGTTGACCAGCCACAGGGCGATCCCGGCGGCGACGATGCCGCCGCCGACCAGGTACATGGTGGTCTGTGCGGAGATCGCGGTGACCAGGGCCACAGCCAACGCCGGGCCGATCATGAAGGACAGCTCCACCGACATCGAGTCCAGCGCGTACGCGGGGCGGCGTTGGTCCTCCGGGGCCAGCGCCGCGATCGACTGACGGACCACGGAGAAGATGGGCAGGGCCAGGGAGCCGGCCACGAAGGCGGCCGGCAGCAGCAGGGGGTACGGCAGTCCGGGCGCGGTGGACCAGAAGATCGCCTCGGCGATGGCGGTGAGCACCAGGACCGGGCGCAGGCCACGCCGGTCCACCAGTCGGCCCAGTAGCGGCCCACCGATCGCCGCGCCCACGGTGACGGCCGCGCCCACCAGGCCGGCGGCCCCGTAGCCTCGATCGAGGTCGAGCACCACGTGGAAGGTGAGCGTCACCCCGGTCGCGGTGAGCGGGATGCGGGCAAGGACGGCGACCAGCAGGAGCGACCGCAGGCCGGGCAGGGCGAGCGCCTGCCGGTAAGGCTTCATGTTCACGTGGGTCCGTACCTCCGGCGACATCCTCGACCGGCGGCGTCCCGATGGCCAATCAATTACGGTCTTATGCGGCCCTGATCACAGGCTGGCCGTGCAGGGTCACCCCGGCGCCGTCCATCGCACGCAGTGCCACGTCGGTGGTCGCCGGAGCGACGGCGGCGGTCAGTTCGAGCAGCACGGTGGTGGCGAAACCCTCCCGAGCGGCGTCCAGCGCCGTCGCCCGGATGCAGTGGTCGGTGGCGATGCCGACCACATCCACCCGGTCCACGTCGTGCCGGCGCAGCCAGTCGGCCAGGCACTCGCCGTCGTCGGCGTGCCCCTCGAAGCCGGAGTACGCCGCCGCGTGCTCGCCCTTGTGGAAGATCGCCTCGACGCGGCCGGTGTCCAACTCGGGGTGGAACTCCGACCCGCTGGTGCCGACCACGCAGTGCCTCGGCCAGGACTCCACGAAATCCGGCGGATCGCCGAAGTGCGCACCCGGGTCGACGTGGTAGTCCTTGGTGGCGACCACGTGCGACCAGCGGTCCGGCTCGGCGGCGAGCAGCCGGGAGATGCCGGCGGCCACCCCCGCGCCGCCCTCGACGGCCAGCGAGCCACCCTCGCAGAAGTCGTTCTGCACGTCCACGATGATCAGAGCGTTGGCCATTCGAGTCCCTCTCCTCACGGTCTGTCTGCGGCGGCGGTGCGCGACGAACCTAGTCGGCGGGTACGACGGAGACGGGCACCGCCGGGTCGCCGGCCGAGAGCTTCAGCCCCTCCCACGGGATGGAGATCAGGCATTCGCGCAGGTGCTCTCGCGACTCGTCGAGAGTGGGCAGCCACACCGGCTCACCGGCGACCACGTACGAGTGTTGGAGCATGCGATCGTTGGGCTGCCGGTCCGGTACGCCCTGCGGCACGATGATCTCCTCGGTGGCGGTGCCGGTCGGCTTGTGCCGGCGGACCGCGACCTTCCGGCCGCCGATTGTCGCCTTGTGCTCGGAGCGCTTCACCACCGGCCGCCCCTCGACCTCCACCAACTTGTAGACCAGCCCGGCGGTCGGCGCACCGGAGCCGGTGACCACGGCCGTGCCGGCGCCGTACATGTCCACCGGTTCGGCGGCCAACGCGGCGATCGAGTACTCGTCCAGGTCACCAGAAACGATGATCTTGGTTTCGGTGGCGCCCAACGAGTCGAGCAGCTCCCGGGACTGCTGGGCGATCACCGCCAGGTCGCCCGAGTCGATCCGTACCGCCCGCAGTTCCGGACCGGCCACCGCGATCGCGTTGCGGATGCCCTGGCTGATGTCGTAGGTGTCGACGAGCAGCGTCGTGTCCTTGCCCAGCGTGGCGACCTGCGAGGCGAACGCCGCCCGCTCGTCGTCGTGCAACAGCGTGAAGGCGTGCGCGGCCGTGCCCGCCGTCGGGATGCCGTAGCGCGCGCCGGCGGCGAGGTTCGACGTGAACCGGAAGCCCGCCAGGTACGCGGCCCGCGCCGCGGCCACCGCCGCCTCCTCGTGGGCTCGACGCGACCCCATCTCGATGAGGGCTCGACCCCGCGCCGCCGTGACCATCCGCGCCGCCGCCGCGGCCACCGCGCAGTCGTGGTTGAGCACCGAGAGCGCCAGCGTCTCCAGCACCACACACTCGGCGAAACCACCGGAGACGGTGAGGATCGGTGAACCGGGGAAGAACAGCTCGCCCTCGGCGTACCCGTCGATGTCGCCGGTGAAGCGGTAGTCGGTGAGCCAGGCCGCGGCCGCGTCGTCGACCACGCCGGTCCGCCGGAGGAAGTCGACCTCGGTGGGGTCGAACCGGAAGTCGCGGATCAGTTCGATCAGTCGGGCCGTGCCGGCGACGACGCCATAGCGGCGGCCGCTCGGCAGCCGGCGGCTGAACACCTCGAAGACGCACCTGCGGTCGGCGGTGCCGTCCTTCAGTGCCGCGCTGACCATTGTCAGCTCGTAGTGGTCGGTCAGCAGCGCGGGGCGGTTGATGCTCACCGCCTCAGCCTAAGGTTCAGTCCGCGTCGCCGTCGTCGTGGCCCGGGATCGCCCGTAGCGCGGCCCACAGCTCGGCCCGTCCGGTCACGCCGAGCTTGCTGTAGATCCGCTGGAGGTGATTTTCGACCGTGCGCGCCGAGAGGTAGAGCCGTTCCGCGATGGCCCGGCTGGGCGCGCCGTGCGCCGCGAGCCGGGCGACCTGCCACTCCCGCTCGGTCAACACCGGCGCCCCCGCGTGCAGCGCGGGCGTCCGGATCAGGTCACAGCGCCCGAGCAGCCCGGCCAGTCGTTCCCGAGCGCCGTTGGTCGCCGTCGAGTGCTGCCGGCGCAGCCGCTGCACCGCCTGGGAGGTGGCCTCGGCGGCGTACACGGTCAACTCCAGCGCGGCGTAGTCGTCGGCGACCGCCAGCAGATCCGCGGTGGAGTCGGTCACCGCCGCGCGGGCGTGCCGGGCCAGCAGCGGCGGGAGCACCCCGTCGACCCGCTCGGACAGCTCGGCGAGGCGCTGCGCCACGGTGCGCCGACCACCGTCGGAGCAGGTGGGCCCGACCGGCATGCCAGCCTGATCCAGCCGGACGAGATCGTGCAGGACGTGCACCTCGTGCCCGGCGAAGCCGTCCGAACGCAGCCGGTCCACCAGGTCGGCGAGGTGCTTGACCGCACCCGGCAGGTCGCCCGACGCGGCGAGCGCCGCACCCCGGGCCTGCTCCAACCACGGGTAGAGCACCGCCATGCCCGGTGCGTGGGTGCGGTCGGCCTCGGCCATCGCCGCGGCGGCCTGGGCGGCGTCACCGCGCAGCGCGGCCGACTGGGCTCGCTCGGCCTGGGCCAGACCGGCGTAGACCCGGCTGGTGGCCAACACCGCGCAGGCGCCGAGCGAGGCGCGGGTGGCCGCGTCGCTCTGCCCGCGCAACCGGGCCGCGTACGCCTGCAGGATGGCCAGGTAGCCGGTGCCGAGCCGGAAGTCGCCGGCATCGGCCAGGTCGGCGAACTCGTCGGCCACTATCGCGTCGATCCCGGCCAGGTCCCCGGTCAGCATGAGCCGGGTGCCCCGGGCCAGCTCCAGGGCCAGTTGCAGGTACGGCATGTCGGTGCGCCAGTTGGCGACGGACGAGTGCACCTGGGCGATCGCCGTACCGCTGCGGGTCAGCTGGCCCTGCGCGGCCTGGACGTACGCGATGGTGCAGCGGGCCAACTCGCGGGCCGCGACGCCGGCCGCCGGCCGGTCCAGCACCTGTTGGCTGAGTCGTACGGCGGTGGTCGTGTCCATCCGGTGCAGGCGCATGATCGCCTCGAAGGCGTGCACCCGGGACCGGTCCGCGGAGTCGCTGAGCTGCTCGACGCGGCCGGCGATCTCCTCCACCGTGGACTGCTGGCTCAGCCCCCAGTAACTGACCATCCCGCGGACGGTCAGCCAGCGGCAGTATCGCCGTTCGTCGCCGGGCTCGGGGGTCACCGCGTCGAGGACGTCGATGGCCTCCTCGGGCCGGTCGGCGAACATCAGAATGGTGGCCAACAGCTCCGCCGCGTCGGAACCCCCACCGGCGTGCAACGCGGCCCGCGCCAGGCGGGTCGCCAGCGGCACGTCGTAGCGGGTGAACGCCTGGACCGCCGCGTCCACGAGCAGGGCCGGATCCTGTGCGGTGCCCGAGTCGAGGCGCCAGACCGCGACCCGCAGCAGGTCGTCGCGGCGGCGCTTGCCGACCTGTTCGAGGAGCTCGGCGAGGTGCGCCTGAAGTCGGCGGGTGCGGCTGACCGGACAGCGACGGCGCATCACCTCGCCGTACAGCGGGTGGGCCAGCCGGACGTTCGTCCGACGGTCGTTCTGGACCACGCTGATCAGCCCGCGTTCCTCGGCGGTCTCCACGTCCACCTGGTCGGCGGCCTGCCTGAGCAGGTGCAGGCCGAGTGGCTCGCCGAACGCGACAAGCTCGACGACCGCGCGGACGCCGTCGGTGAGTTTGCCGACCCGCGTGTCGATCAGGTCGGTCAGGTTGGGCGCCAACTCCAGCCGCCCGGTCCACTTCCAGATCCCGTAGGTCCGTTTCAGCTCCGAGCTGCCGTTGGCGGCGTGCACCAACTCCCGCAGCAGCAGCGGATTTCCGGCCGACAGCCGGCCCAGCCGGTCGGCGGAGTTGGCGTCGACCGGGCCGCCCAGGATCGCTGCCAGCAGGCCGGCGGTCTCCGCGTGCGGCATCGGGGTCAGCTCGACGTGCTCGACCAGGTCGTCGGTCCAGAGCGCGCGGATCGGCAGCGGAATCTGCTCGCCGTCGCGCAGGGTGCCGACCACTGTGGCGTTCTCCGCGCGGGCGACCAGGTGGACGAGTGCCGCCGAGGGTGGGTCGAGCAGATGGGCGTCGTCGATGGCGAGCACGATCCGTCGGCCCGCCGCCTGCTGCTGCAGCACGTTGAGGGCCCAGCGCAGGATGCCGGCGGGGGAGAGGCCCTGGGGCTGCTCGGCGGGAAGGACCTGCACCAGCCCGCCGAACGGCAGGGCCGCGGTGGTGGCGCTTGCCGCGATGGACCAGATCGCGAAGCGTTCGGTGGGTAACGCGCTCACGCCTTCGCGCAGCAGCCGACTCTTGCCGATCCCGGCGCTGCCGCTGAAGAAGAGCCCACGACCAGCCTCGCCGGTCACCGCCGCCAGCAGGCGGTTGAGCTCATCGGTCCGGCCGACGAACTTCCATCGACTCATCCGCGCAGCATATCGACCGGAATCCGTCCGCGCCCGCACCGTCACTCAACGAAGTTGAGTAGCCGCACAATTACCGCTGAGTATCCGAGGTGTTCCACCTGGTTGCCGGCCCGCCCGTAGTCTTCCGGCATCCGGGTTTTTCGACCGGATTTTCCCACCTGACCGGGCATCCGGTCACCTGCCACGGGAGGCCACCTGATGAAGCAGGGCCCTCTCCCCTCGGTCGACTCCTCGGATGACGTGGTCGGCCCGTCCGATCTGCCCAGCTGCGGTCCGCTGCCCTCCCGGGTCGGCGTGACCGACCCGGGCCCGGAGGAGCCGCTCGGCGTGGTCGCGGTCGGTCCGGCCGGCGCCGAACGACGCGCCGTGCTCGCCACGCTGCTCGGGCTCGACCCGGTCATGCTCACCGTGCCGTCGGGCAGCTGGTTGCTGGTGCGCAACGCCAAGGTGCCCACCCGGGCGGCGTTCGTGCCCGGTTACCGCCAGCCCCACTCGTACGGCGCCGACCGGAACGCCGCCGGCCCGGCGTTGGCCCGTCCACCCCGGCGGGTCGAGCTGAGCGTGCCGGAGCCGCTGCTGCGGCACTTCACGCTCATCGACGTACCGGACACCGCGACGCTCGGCGTGTCCGGAAAGCAGGTGCTGCTCGACGCGGTGGGTCGGGCCGGCGCGTTGCTCTTCGTGATCGCCGCCGACCAGGCGTTCACGGCCGCCGAGTTGAACCTGCTCGCCGAGGTCGCCCCAGCCCCGGTGGAGGTCGTCTTCGCGGTGACCCCTGGCGCGGCAGGGTGGGCACCGCTGGCCGACGGCGCGGCGACGACGGAGGACGCGGGGGCGTCCGTCTCGTTGGTCGGAGGTCAGTCGACCGAGATGGACGCGGCCGCGGTGACCGTGGCGGCGCATCGCGCGGCGCTGCTGGCCGCGGTGCCGGCGTTGGCCGACGCACGGTGGTTCCCGGTCGACGCCCATTCCGCCGACTCTGCCGCCGCCCTGCGGCGGGCGTTGGTGGGCTGGTCGTCGGAGGAGGGGTTGCGGCGGTCCAGCGTCGAGCCGCCGGTGCTGCCGGGGCAACACGACCGGGTGGCCGTGGCCGCCGATCCGGGTGGCTGGTCGGAGCAGCTCGACAGGCAGACCCGGACGTGTGCGCAACGGATCCGTCAGCACCTCGCACTGGAACTGGCGAACATCCACCTGCGGGCGGTCCAGGAGATCGTGTTCGGGGTCGGCTGCGCGGGCCTACCCGACCTCCTGGATCGGGAGATGGCGGCGTTGTCGCTGTTGGCCACCGCGCAGTGCGACCAGGCGGTGCGCGGCATCGTGACCGACGCCGCGACCCGGGTGCTCGGCGCGCCGCCGGTCGAAGGAGTGCGGCGGCGGATCGCCGCCGCCGTGCGGTACGGCCTGGACGATGACCGGCCCGGCCATGAGCTGGACAAGGTTCTGTTGATCACCAGCACGGCCGGGGTGGCCGGGTTGACCGGCCCGGAGGCGATCGACGCCCTCGCCACCTATCCGGCGGTGTTCCGCGACGAGGTTCTTCCACCGGTCGCGGTGGCGCTCTCCGGCGGGTGCTGGCAGCAGTGGCGTACGCCCGGCAGCGACAACCACAGCGCGGCGCGGGCCTGGTCCCAGCGCGCGGTGCGGGAGGTCGAGCTGGGGTTGTCCCGGGAGATATCCCGACGGTTCGAGGTGATCCGCCTCTCGCTGGGCGCGGTGCTCTCCGATGCAGTCGATCACGGCATTCTGCTGGCCTGAAGGCGTGCCAGCCCCCGGGTCCGGGTCCGCGCCGCGCCACGGGTCCGACGGCGCCGAGGGCGGGTCGGAGGCGTCCCGGGTGGGCGATCCGCGCCGGGCCGGCGTTCCGGTTCCTCGGTTCCGGGAAACCGGTGGCACGATGGGGGGTATGGCGGCTCCACAGGTTGCACCGGTCGAGACGCCGGACACTGACGAGGTGCCGGCGGCTGACCGGCAATGGGTGACGATCGTGTGGGACGACCCGGTCAATCTGATGACGTACGTGACCTGGGTCTTCCAGAAGCTTTTCGGCTACAGCCGGGAGAGGGCCGAACAGCTGATGTTGGATGTGCACCACAAGGGCCGGGCCGTGGTCTCCACGGGTGTCCGGGAGCGGATGGAGCACGACGCGTCGCAGCTGCACGCGTATGGGCTGTGGGCGACGGTGGATCGGTCGTGAGCATGTTCCGTCGCCAGGCCGGCCGCTACGTCGCCACCTTCGCGGTCGACGAGGTGCGGGTGCTGCGCAAGGTTGCCTCCGAGGTGGTCGGCCTGCTCACCGACGGTTTCGACCACACCGACCCGGTCGTGGGTCGGCTCTTTCCGGCGGTCTACCCCCAGGACGCGCCGGGAACGGCCGAGTTCCGGCGGTACACCGAGGGCGATCTGAAGACCGCCAAGATCGATCAGGCCGGGGCGATCCTGGCCGCGCTGCCCGACGACGCCGGTGGCGAGGTGCGGCTCGACGCCGAGGCGGCCGAGGCGTGGCTGCGGGCGTTGAACGACGCCCGGCTCGCGATGGGCGTCCGTCTGGAGATCAAGGACGGCACGGATCTGGGCGAGGAGTTGGACGACGCGGTCGCCGATGACCCGGGTTCCAGCAGGGTGTTCCAGCTTTCGGTCTACGCGTATCTCGGGTATTTGCAGGAGTCGCTGCTCAACGCCTTGATCGACTAGGCGTGACCGGCGCCACTTCGACCCACGCGCGTTAGGCGTTAGGCTGGTCCTCGTGCTGAGCATCGACCGGTCGATCATCGACGCGATCGTCGCCCACGCGCGCCGGGATCATCCCGACGAGGCGTGCGGCGTGGTCGCCGGTCCCGTCGGCAGCGACACCCCGACGCGGCACATCCCGATGGACAACGCGGCTCGGTCGATGACCTTCTACGAGTTCGACTCGATGGAGCATCTGCGCGTGTGGCGGGAGATGGACGACCGGGACGAGGAGCCCGTGGTCATCTACCACTCGCACACCGCCACCGAGGCGTACCCGTCGCGGACGGATATCTCCTTCGCCGGTGAGCCGGGCGCGCACTACCTGCTCGTCTCGACCCGCGAACCCGACTCGGAGGAGATCCGCTCGTTCCGGATCGTCGACGGCGTGGTCGCCGAGGAGCCGGTCCGGGTCGTGGAGGCCGGGGTCGACCCGCATGCCGTCCAGTCCTACATGTTCGGGCAGAGCCCGGCGACTGTCGACTACGAGTGTTCCGGTCGCTGATCCGTCAGCGTTCGCACTCGTCTTGTCCCGTCACCGCAGGCACACCCGATCGAGGAGTTCCCCATCATGGCCATTGAGGTTCGCATCCCCACCATCCTGCGCAGCTACACCGGCGGCGCCAAGGTCGTCGACGGCGCCGGCGACACCCTCGCCGACCTGCTCACCGACCTGGATTCCCGGCACGGCGGCCTGCGCGGTCGGCTGATCACCGACGCGGGCGCGCTGCACCGCTTCGTCAACGTCTACGTCAACGACGAGGACGTCCGTTTCCTCGGCGCCCTGGACGCCAAGCTCTCCGACGGCGACAGCGTCACCATCCTGCCGGCCGTGGCCGGCGGCGCGTTCGGCTTCGCCGCGGCAGCGGCGATCAGCTCGCACAGCGCCGCGGCAGCGGCGATCAGCTCGCACAGCGCCGCGGCAGCGGCGATCAGCTCGCACAGCGCCGCGGCGGTGGCCCGCAGCGCCGTCGCGGCTGGCTGAGGTCGGCCGCCATGGCGCGGTACGACAGCCTGCTCGACGCGTCCGGGGGCACGCCGCTTGTGGGTCTGCCCCGGCTCTCCCCGACGGTGTCCGACGGGGCCCCACCGGTGCGGCTCTGGGCCAAGCTGGAGGACCGGAACCCCACCGGCAGCATCAAGGACCGCGCGGCGCTGTTCATGGTCCGGGCGGCGGAGGAGGCCGGCCGGCTCCGGCCGGGTGACACCATCCTCGAACCGACGAGTGGCAACACCGGCATCTCGTTGGCGATGGTGGCCAAGTTGCGCGGCTACCGGCTGGTCTGCGTGATGCCGGAGAACGTCTCCACCGAACGGGTCCAGTTGCTCCGGATGTACGGGGCCGAGATCATCTTCTCGCCGGCGGCGGGTGGTTCCAACCAGGCGGTCGCCACCGCCAAGCTGATCGCCGCCGAGCACCCGGACTGGGTGATGCTCTACCAGTACGGCAACGAGGCCAACGCGCGGGCGCACTACGAGACGACCGGGCCGGAGCTACTGCACGACCTGCCCAGCATCACGCACTTCGTGGCCGGGCTCGGCACCACCGGCACGTTGATGGGCACCGGGCGTTACCTGCGGGAGAAGGTCGACGGCATTCAGGTCGTGGCGGCCGAGCCGCGCTACGGCGAGCTGGTCTACGGCCTGCGCAACATCGACGAGGGGTACGTGCCGGAGCTCTACGACGCCTCGGTGCTCTCCCGGCGCTTCTCGGTCGGCACCCGGGACGCCGTGCTGCGTACCCGTCAGCTCGTGGAGGTGGAGGGCATCTTCGCCGGCTTCTCCACGGGCGCCATCCTGCACGCCGCGCTCGCGGTGGCGCACGAGGCGGTCCGCGACGGTCGGCGGGCCGACGTGGCCTTCGTGGTCTGCGACGGTGGATGGAAATACCTGTCCACCGGGGCGTACGGCGGCACGCTCGCCGACGCCGAGGAGGCTCTGGAGGGGCAGCTCTGGGCCTGACCGGACTGGTCTTCCCGGTACGGGCCGTCGACGTGCGTCGGCGGCCCGTACGCCGTCCGGCGCGCCGTGAGCAGGTGTCACGTTCGTGACAACTTCCGGTGGATGATTCTTGCCTCCGGGTACCCCAGCGTAGGCTGCGCAGCGTGACGTACGCGTCGGTAGAGATCATGGCTGAGGCGATTGCCCGCACGGATGCTACTGACAGTGACAGCGAGACAACTCGATGCGACTGACCGTGCTTGGTAGCGCCGGTAGCTTTCCCGGCCCCGAGTCGCCCTGCTCGGCCTATCTCGTCGAAGCCGACGGCTTCCGGCTCCTTGTCGACTTCGGTTCCGGGTCGTTGTCCAGTCTCCAGCGGTACGCGGGTCTGCACGCGCCGGATGCGATCCTGCTGACCCACCTGCACTGCGACCACATGTTCGACGCCGTCCTGTACGTGGTCGTGCGCCGGTACGCCCCGGACGGCCCCTATCCGGCGCTGCCCGTGTACGCGCCCGCCGGCGCACCGGACCGGCTCAGCGCCGCGTACGGCGACGACGGTTCGGTGGAGGACGTCTACCAGTTCTACGCCCTGCAGCCGGGCACCTTTCCGATCGGCCCGTTCGCCGTCACCGTGGACCGGGTCAACCACCCGGTCGAGACGTACGGCGTGCGACTTGAGCACGACGGCCGGTCGCTGTGCTACTCGTCGGACACCGCGCCCTGCGCGGCGCTGCTGCGGCTGGCGCAGGACGTCGATGTCTTCCTCTGCGAGGCGAGCTACCTCGATGGCATGGACAACCCGCCGGATCTGCACCTGACCGGCCGGGAGGCCGGCGAGGCGGCGACCAAGGCCGCGGTGGGCCGGCTCCTGCTGACCCACCTGGTGCCCGCCTGGGGGAGCGAGGCGCACACCCTGGAGTCGGCCGCGTCCGCGTACACCGGGCCGATCGACGTGGTCCGACCCGGCGCGAGTTACGACGTCTGACCTGCCACGTCCTGATCGGGGCCGACGCGGGCACTGGTCGGGGCACCCCGGCTGAGGTGGATCAGCGCACCGCATAGGGTGCAGGCATGGCGCGACCTGACGGGCGAGGGCCCAATCAACTTCGACCGGTGACCCTGACCCGAGGCTGGAGCACCCATCCGGAGGGCTCGGTGCTCGTCGAGTTCGGCGGCACCCGGGTGCTCTGCACGGCGAGCGTCACCGAGGGGGTGCCCCGCTGGCGCAAGGGCTCCGGGCTCGGCTGGGTGACCGCCGAGTACGCGATGCTGCCCCGGGCCACGAACACCCGCTCCGACCGCGAGAGCGTCAAGGGTCGGGTCGGTGGCCGTACCCACGAGATCTCCCGGCTGATCGGCCGCAGCCTGCGGGCCAGCATCGACCTGAAGGCGCTCGGCGAGAACTCGGTGGTGCTCGACTGCGACGTGCTCCAGGCCGACGGGGGCACCCGGACAGCCGCGATCACCGGCGCGTACGTCGCGTTGCACGACGCGGTCAACTGGCTCGCCGCCCGCAAGGCGTTGGCCGGCAAGCCGGAGAAGGTGATGCACAGGTCGGTGGCAGCCGTCAGCGTGGGGATCATCGCCGGCGAGGCGCGGCTGGACCTCTGCTACACCGAGGACGTCGCCGCCGAGGTGGACATGAACGTGGTCTGCACAGGTGCGGGTGACTTCGTCGAGGTGCAGGGCACCGGCGAGGCGGGCGTGTTCGCCCGCGACCAGCTCGACAGCCTGCTCGACCTGGCCGTGGCCGGGTGCGCGGAGCTGGCCGAAGCCCAGCGGAAGGCACTCGCGTGAGCGCGAGGAGTGGGCTTGCGAGCCCCGCAGTCGTGAACAGAGGTGTTTCAGCATGAACAAGGTCCTGCTCGCCACCCGTAACCGTAAGAAGCTTGTGGAACTCCAGCGGATCCTGGACGGCGCCCTCGGCGCGCAGCGGATCGCCCTGCTCGGGCTGGACGACGTCGAGCAGTACGCGGAGCTGCCGGAGACCGGCCTGACCTTCGGCGAGAACGCGCTCATCAAGGCGCGGGAGGGGTGCCGGCAGAGCGGGTTGCCGACCATCGCCGACGATTCCGGGCTCGCGGTGGACGCGCTCAACGGGATGCCGGGGGTGTTCAGCGCCCGCTGGTCCGGCCGGCACGGCGACGACCGGGCCAACCTTCAGCTTGTGCTGGACCAGATCGGCGACGTGCCCGACGAGCAGCGGGCGGCCTCGTTCGTCTGCACGGTGGCGCTGGTGCTGCCCGGCGGCAAGGAGCACCTCGTCGACGGTCGGCAGTCCGGTCGGGTGCTGCGTGCTCCGCGCGGTGACGGCGGGTTCGGCTACGACCCGATCTTCCTGGGCGACGGACAGGACCGGACGAACGCCGAGCTGACCCCGGCGGAGAAGGACGCGATCAGCCACCGGGGCAAGGCGCTGCGCGAGCTGGCGAAGCTGATCGCCAAGGTGCTGCCGCCCGCCGCCTGAGCACCCGACACGTCTCACCAGTGCTTCGTGACGAGGCCGCCGCCCAGCTCGTCGATCGGGACGCGGTCCTCCGTGGCGAGGACGGTGAGCATCCGTTCGGCCTCGGCTACGGTGGCGATCCGGCCGGTCGAGGTGGCCTGGGCCGTGTCCAGTTCCTCCAGCCACAGCCCGTCGCGCTCCCAGGTGGCCTGCACGCAGCCGCCGGAGCGACCGAAGGCGGTCAGGAAGTCCCTGCTGAGCGGGCGCATCGCGCGCAGCAGAAGGCAGGCCTCGGCGGCGTCCAGCGGCACGTCCTTCTGGGTGTCGTCGCGGTACTGGTAGGTCGCCTCGACGAAATCGGGCGGCGCCGGTCGGGCGACCGCCGGCGCTGATCCGTCGGTCAACCGGCGGACCAGCTCCATGCCATCGTGTCGGCCGACGGTCAGCTCCCGCCCGTCCTGCTCCGGGTACGCGCCCACCAGGGCGTCCCCCTCCCGTCGAACGACGACGACGGCGTCCCGGTGGGTCAGCCGGATCCGCGCGCCGGCAGGTAACCAGGGCAGGTGCAGGCCGGCGAGCCGGGCGGCCGACGACAGCCCCTCGGTCGGGGCGTACCTCCCGGTCCACGGGGAGAGCAGCTCGACGTCGAGATCCACGTCGTCGTCGACAGTGGTGGGCAGCGCGGCCAGCCGACCGACCCGGCGTCGCTGCCAGGTCAACGAGACCCCGATCCGGGCGCCGGTGCTGCCGTCCCAGCGCACCGTCAACCCCTCGGCGCGCAGCGCCGCCACCACCTCCGCGCCGATGTCGGCCGTCGTCGGCTGCCCGAACAGGCCGTACGCGACGTGGAGTCCCGAGCCGTCGACGGCATTCTCGGCATCCTGCTGGTGGTAGAAGGCGTAACCCCGGACGGTGTGCCCCTGCGGCACCTCGTCGCCGATCTCGGCGGTGCCGCAGGTCTGGCAGCAGCTGAAGCCCTCCCGGGCCACCAGTCCAGCGGCCGAGAGCGTCCGGAAGGCCGCGGTGAGCCGATCGTTGTCGGTGACCTCCGGCCACTGTGTTTGGGCCGCGAGGTGCGCGCCCAACTCCTCGGTCACCACCGGCCAGGCGTGGACCTCGATCTCCGCCGGTGCCATCTCGTCGGACAGATACTCGATCGTCTGGGTGACGATCGCGGAGGCCGGCAACTCGCCACGTGCCACCTGCCGGCGGACGAAGTCCCGGATCTGTTCGGTGAGTTCAGGCTCCTCGATCTCCACGACGGCGAACGCTAGCAGTGTCCGCCGACAGGACGAGCCGAGGTCAGACCGGGTGCTGTCGCCCGCCGCCTGACCCGCGGCGGACGACAGCGACCCGACGGAGGTCAGCCCAGCGGGCCGAGCTCCCGTTCGATGGCGGCCCGCAGCTCCGGCCCGGCGACGACCGCTCGGGCCGCCTCCATCACCGGGGCGAGGAACACGTCCGGGCCGGGCTCACCGGCCGCCGGGCCGAGCGCGGCGACGGCCGCCCGGCCGGCCGGGGACGGCTGCAGCGGGGCGCGCAGTTGCAGGCCGCGTACGCCGGCCAGCAGCTCGACCGCCAGCAGACTTGTGAGGTTGTCCAGCACGGTGCGCAGCTTCTTGGCCGCCGCCCAGCCCATCGAGACGTGGTCCTCCTGCATCCCGCTTGTGGGAAGGGAGTCCACCGAGGCCGGAGCGGCCAGCCGACGGTTCTCGGCGACGATCCCGGCGGCCGTGTACTGGGCGATCATCAGCCCGGAGTTGACCCCGGCGTCGGGGGAGAGGAACGCCGGCAGTTCCCGGGAGCGGGTGACATCGAGCAGCCGGTCCACCCGCCGTTCGGCGATCGCGCCCACCTCGGCGGCGGCGATGGCGAGGAAGTCCGCGGCGAAGCCGAGCGGCGCGCCGTGGAAGTTGCCCGTCGACTCGACCCGCCCGTCCGGCAGCACCACCGGGTTGTCCACCACGGACACCAACTCCCGGCCCGCGACCGTACGGACGAAGTCCAGGGTGTCGCGGGCCGCGCCGGCCACCTGCGGGGCGCAGCGCATCGAGTACGCGTCCTGCACGGCGTGCGCCAGGTCGTCGCGGTGTGAGTCCATCACCCGGGAGTCCTGCAACAGCCGGTGGATGTTCGCCGCCGACGCCGCCTGACCGGGGTGCGGCCGGATGGCGTGCAGCTCGGGCAGGAACGGCCGTTCGGAGCCGAGCATCGCCTCGATGGCGAGCGCGGCGGTCACGTCGGCCATGGCGAACAGGTGCGCCGCGTCGTGGATGGCCAGCAGCAGCATGCCGAGCATGCCGTCGGTGCCGTTGATCAGCGCCAGCCCCTCCTTGGCGGCCAGCTCGACAGGCGTGAGCCCGGCGGCGGTCAGCGCGTCCGCCGCGTCCTGGCGTTCGCCGCCGGGCCCGAGGACCCAGCCCTCGCCGAGCAGCACCAGCGCGCAGTGCGCCAGCGGCGCCAGGTCACCGGAGGCGCCCAGCGAGCCGTGCTCCGGCACCCACGGGGTGATGTCGTGGTTGAGCAGGTCGACAAGGGCCTCCGCGACCAGGGGCCGGACCCCGGAGCGGCCCAGCGCGAGGGACCGGACCCGCAGCAGCATCATGGCTCGGACCACCTCGCGCGGCATCGGGGCGCCCACCCCGGCGGCGTGCGAGCGGATCAGCGCGTGTTGCAGCTCGGCCCGCCGCTGCGGGGCGATGAAGGTGTTGGCCAGCGCCCCGAAACCGGTGGAGACCCCGTAGACGGGGCGGCCCGACGACTCGATGCCGTCCACGATGGCCCGACTGGTCGCCATGGCCTCGATGGTGGCCGGGGCGAGGACGACAGTGGCGGTGCCGCGGGCCACCGCGAGCACGTCCTCGGCGGCGATCCCGGTGGGTTGGATGGTCACGTGTCTCAAAGCGGAACTCCGTTGCGTATTACCTGGCGGATCAGGGGGACACCGGGCCGGTAGGCCAGGTGCAGGTAGGACGGCGCGTCCAAGATCATGAGGTCGGCCCGCGCGCCGGGGACGAGCACGCCGATGTCGTCGCGGCGCAGGGCCCGCGCGCCGCCGGCGGTCGCGGCCCAGACCGCCTCCGCCGGGGTCATCCGCATCTCACGGACCGCCAGGGCCACACAGAACGCCATCGACGAGGTGTACGACGAGCCGGGGTTGCAGTCCGTCGCCAGCGCCACCGTGACACCGGCGTCGAGCAGCCGTCGGGCGTCCGGGTACGGCGACCGGGTGGAGAACTCCGCGCCGGGCAGCAGGGTCGCGACAGTGGTGCTGTGCGGGCCCTCATGGCACATGCAGTCGACCAGAGACGACGCGAGCGCGTCGACGTCGGCGTCGGACAGGTAGGTGCAGTGGTCCACGCTGGCCGCGCCCAGCTCCACGCCGAGCTGCACGCCCGGCCCGGGGCCGAGCTGGTTGGCGTGCACCCGCACACCGAGCCCGACGGCCTGCCCGCAGGCCAGGATGGCTCGCGAATGGTCCACGTCGAAGGCGCCCCGCTCGCAGAACACGTCGATCCACTTCGCGTGCGGCGCGGCGGCGGCCAGCATCGGCCCGCAGACCAGCCCGACGTAGTCGTCCGGGCGGTCGGCGTACTCGGCGGGGACCACGTGCGCGCCGAGGAATGTGGTGTCCTCGGTGACCTCGGCGGCGATCCGCAGGGAGCGGGCCTCGTCGGCGACGGTCAGCCCGTACCCACTCTTGATCTCCATGGTCGTGGTGCCCTGGCGCAGCGCCTCCCCGCGCAGCCGGCGCACGGTGGCCCGCAGCTCGTCGTCGGTGGCGGCCCGGGTCGCGCCGACGGTGGTGCGGATGCCGCCGCCGGTGTAGGGCTCACCGGCCATCCGGGCGGCGAACTCGGCCGCCCGATCCCCGGCGAAGACCAGGTGGGCGTGGCTGTCCACGAAGCCGGGCAGCACGGCGGCCCCACCGACGTCGAGTCGCCGGTCGGCGGCCGGCGCGGTCGCGGACGGCCCGACCCAGGCCACCCGGCCCTCCTCGACGAGCACCGCGGCATCCCGGCGGATGCCCAGCGGGCGCGTGCCGGGGCCGTTGGTGACCAACTCTCCGATGTTGTCGACGAGCAGACTGCCGCTCATTGGCGTGTCACCGCCTCGACGGCGGCGGCCAACTCGGCCGGCACGTCCACGAGCAGGTGCTGGCCCTCGGCCACCACCACCCGGCCGTCCACCAGCACCTGCGCGACGTCCCCCGCGGTGGCCGCGAAGAACACCCCCACCGGCGGCACCCCGGCGGTACGGGGGCCGTCCAGCCGCACCGTCACCAGGTCGGCGCGGGCACCGACGGCGATCCGGCCGGCGTCGGCCCAGCCCAGGGCGGCGTGCCCGGTGACGCTGGCCGCCGTCAGCAGGTCGGCAGGTGTGAAGTGGCCACGGCGGCGGGTGCGCAGCCGCTCGTCCAGCTCCACCGCGCGAGCCTCCTCGAACAGGTCGATGACGGCATGGCTGTCGCTGCCCAGGCTCAACCGGATTCCCGCGTCGGCCATCCGGCGGGCCGGGCCGATCCCGTCGGCGAGGTCCCGCTCGGTGGTCGGGCAGAGGCACACCCCGGTCCGGCTGTCGCCGAGCAGGGTCAGGTCGGCGCTCGTCGGGTGGGTGGCGTGCACGGCGGTGGTGTCCGGCCCGAGCACGCCGTGCTCGGCGAGCAACGCGGTGGGCGTACGCCCGTGCACCGCCCGGCACTCGTCGTTCTCGGCGGGCTGCTCGGAGAGGTGCACGTGCAGCGGCGCCCGCCGGTCCCGGGCCCAGTCGGCGACCGTACGGAGCTGGTCGGCCGGAACCGCCCGCACCGAGTGCACCGCCGCGCCGACCCGCACGTGCGAGTCCGCCGGCTGGAACGCCGCCGCCCGCTCGGCCCAGCGGACCGCGTCGCCGTCACCGAAGCGGCGCTGCGGCCCGGCGAGGGCCTGACCGTCCACGCTGGAGGTCAGGTAGGCGGTGTCCAGCAGCGTGAGCCGGATCCCGGCGTGCGCAGCGGCCTCCACCAGCGCGGCGCCCATCGCGTTCGGGTCGTCGTAGGCGCCGCCGTCGGGCCGGTGGTGCAGATAGTGGAACTCGCCCACACCTGTGATCCCGGCGAGCGCCATCTCGGCGTAGACCGCGCGGGCCAGGGCGAGGTAGGTGTCCGGGTCCAGCCGGTCCGCCACCGCGTACATCTGGTCCCGCCAGGTCCAGAAGTCGCCCCGACCGCCGTGGGTACGCCCGCGCAGCGCCCGGTGGAAGGCGTGCGAGTGCACGTTTGCCAGGCCGGGCAGGGTCAGGCCGGGCAGCGGCACGGCGTCGGCGTACACGTCGACCCCGGCCGGTGGCCTGCTGCCGGGGGTCAGCGGCGTCACCGCCGTGATCCGGCCGTCCTCGACCTCGATCAGCACGTCGGGAGTCGGTTCGGCGTGCTCGGGCAGCCAGGCGTACTCGGCGAGCCAGCGGGTGGGTGTCACGGGCATGTCAGCTCCTCCAGCACCCGGGCCAGCGCGCGTACCCCGGCGGCGCAGTCGTCGTCGGTCGCGGCCTCGGCGGGGGAGTGCGACACCCCGGTCGGGTTGCGGACGAACAGCATCGCCGTGGGCAGGTGCGCGGCGAGCACCCCGGCGTCGTGCCCGGCGCCGGTCGGCAGCACCGGCGCGTCCAGCAGTGTGGCCAGCCGTCCGGCCAGACCGCCGTCGAAGGCGACAAGCGGCGTCGCCGACTCCTCGGTGACAGTCACCGCCGTACCGTCGCGGCGGGCGCGCTCGGTGAGCTTGCCCCACACCGCCTCGACCAGCCCGGACAACGTCTGCGCGTCGGCGGCCCGCGCGTCCAGCCAACCGGTCACCTTCGACGGGATCGCGTTCGTGGCGTTGGGTTCGACGGCGACCCGGCCCACGGTGGCGTGCGCGTCGCGCAGCCGGGCCTCCTTGTTGGCAGCCAGCACCGTGAACGCGTACGTGAGCATCGGGTCGCGGCGGTCGGCCATCCGGGTCGTACCCGCGTGGTTGCCCTCGCCGACAACCTCGAAGCGCCACCGGCCGTGCGGCCAGATCGCGCTCGCCACCGCGACCGGCTCGTCCGTCCCGACAAGCGCGCGGCCCTGTTCGACGTGCAGCTCCACGAACGCGCCGATCCGGCCCAACAGCTCCGGGCGGGCGCCCGCCGGCCGCCCGCCGAGCGCCTCGGCGAAGCTCACCCCGGCCGCGTCGCGCAGGCCGGCCGCGCGTTCGGCCGACAGCGCCCCGGTGAGCAGCCGCGACCCCAGACACGGTACGCCGAAGCGCGCGCCCTCCTCCTCCACGAACGCCGCGAGCACCAGCGGGCGGTTCGGGGTGACACCGCGGGCGCGTAGCTCGTCCACGGCGAGGAACGCGCTGACGATGCCGAGCGGCCCGTCGTACGCCCCGCCGTGCGGCACGGAGTCGAAGTGGCTGCCGGTGAGCACCGCGTCGGATGCCCCCGGGTCACCCCAGTGGGCGAAGAGGTTGCCGTTGCCGTCCTCACTGACGGGCATGGCGCGCTGCCCGGCCTGTGCCCGGAACCAGGCGCGCAGCTCCCGCTCCGGCTCGGTCAACGCGTACCGCAGGTAGCCGCCGCTGTCGGCGTCCCGCCCGACCGGCGCGATCTCGTCCCACAACGCCCGGAACCGGCCGGGCAGGTCGTCGCTCACGCTCTGCTCCTGGTGTTCGCGACTGCGGGGCTCCGCTGCGCTGCACTCCTCGCGCTCACGGTGCTCCTGATGATCGCGACTGCGGGGCTCCGCTGCGCTGCACTCCTCGCGCTCACGCGGATCCCTCGGCCATGGGCGTGCGGAGGCCGGTGCGGGCCGCCACGTCGCGGGCGATGTCGTAGCCGGCGTCGACGTGCCGGATCACTCCCATCGCCGGGTCGTTGGTGAGCACCCGCTCGATCTTCTGCCCGGCGAGGGCGGTGCCGTCGGCGACGCAGACCTGCCCGGCGTGGATCGACCGGCCGATGCCCACCCCACCGCCGTGGTGGATGGACACCCAGGAGGCGCCGCTGGCCGTGTTGACAAGGGCGTTGAGCAGCGGCCAGTCGGCGATCGCGTCGGAGCCGTCGGCCATCGCCTCGGTCTCCCGGTACGGGCTGGCCACGCTGCCGGCGTCCAGGTGGTCCCGCCCGATGACGACCGGGGCGGAGAGTTCACCGGAGGCGACCATCTCGTTGAACCGCACACCCGCCCGGTCCCGCTCGCCGTAGCCGAGCCAGCAGATCCGGGCCGGCAGGCCCTGGAAGGCGACCCGCTCGCCGGCCAGCCTGATCCACCGGGCCAGCGGCTCGTTCTCCGGGAACAACTCCAGGATGGCCCGGTCGGTGGCCGCGATGTCGGCCGGGTCGCCGGAGAGCGCCGCCCACCGGAACGGGCCCCTGCCCTCGGAGAACAACGGCCGGATGTACGCGGGCACGAAACCGGGGAAGTCGAAGGCGCGCTGGTATCCGGCGAGTTGTGCCTCGCCGCGGATCGAGTTGCCGTAGTCGAAGACCTCGGCGCCGGCGTCCAGGAAGCCGACCATCGCCTCGACGTGCGTCGCCATCGACGCGCGGGCCCGGTCGGTGAACTCGGCCGGCTTCGCGTGCGCGTAGTCACGGGCGTCGGCCAGCTCCACCCCCACCGGCAGGTACGACAGCGGGTCGTGGGCACTGGTCTGGTCGGTCACGACGTCGACCTCGACACCGCGACGCAGCAACTCGGGGAACACCTCGGCGGCGTTGCCGACCACGCCGACGGAGAGCGCGCGCCGGTCCCGCTTCGCGTCGAGCACCCGTCGTACCGCGTCGTCGAGCGAGTCGGCGACCTCGTCCAGGTAGCGGTCGTGCACCCGCCGGTCGAGCCGGGTGCGGTCCACGTCGACGATCAGGCAGACGCCGCCGTTCATGGTGACCGCGAGCGGCTGCGCGCCGCCCATCCCACCGCAGCCGGCGGTAAGTGTGAGCGTGCCCGCGAGGTCGCCCCCGCTGAGCCCCGGCCCGTCGCCGCGGGCGCCGGCGATTTTGGCGGCCACCGCCGCGAACGTCTCGTAGGTGCCCTGGAGGATGCCCTGGGTGCCGATGTAGATCCACGAACCGGCGGTCATCTGCCCGTACATGGTCAGGCCGAGCTGCTCCAACCGGCGAAACTCCGGCCAGGTCGCCCAGTCGCCGACCAGGTTGGAGTTGGCCAGCAGCACCCGGGGCGCCCACTCGTGGGTACGCAGCACGCCCACCGGGCGGCCGGACTGCACGAGCATCGTCTCGTCCTCGCGCAGGTCGGTAAGCGTGCGGACCAACGCGTGGTACGACGGCCAGTCCCGGGCCGCCTTCCCGGTGCCGCCGTAGACGACCAGGTCGTCGGGGCGCTCGGCCACCTCCGGGTCGAGGTTGTTCATCAACATCCGCAGGGCGGCCTCCTGCTGCCACCCGCGGGCGGTGAGCTGGTTGCCCCGTGCGGCACGGACGGGCTGGGTCATCTCGGGTCTCCTCCGGTCATCCGCGGAACAACTGACGGCGGGCCGCGGAGGCCTCGAACGCCTCCAGTCGGCGTTGGGTGTCGGCCGGTGCGGCGTCGCAGATCGCCTGTAACAACACCATGGCCAGGGTCATCGGGGCCGTGTGCAGGTCGAAGACGAGCTGCGCGCCGACCGCCGCCGGCAGCACCACGTCGGCGTGCTCGGTGGCGGGGCTGACCGGTGAGTCGGTGATCGCCACCACGGTCAGCCCGGCGTCGCGGGCGTCGCGGAGCGCGTCCAGGGTCTCCCGGGGGTAGCGGGGCAGGACGAAGGCGAGCAGGGTCGACGCCCCGGCCTCGGCGGCCTGCTCCAGGCGGTCGGTGAGCAGGCTGCCGCCGTCGTCGAGCACCCGTACGTCCGGGTGCACCTTCGCCGCGAAGTAGGCGAAGTACGCGGCCAGCGGCGCGGCGGCGCGCAGGCCGAGCACCGGCAGCGGGCGGCTTCGGGCGAGCAACCGCCCGGTCTCGGCGATCCGGTCGGTGTCGGCGAGCTGGCCGGCCAGCCGGTCCAGGTTGCCCATCTCCGCGCGTACCGCCTGCTGTAGTTCGTTGCCGGCGTCGTCCGATCCGGCCGGCGCCGCGACGGTCAGGTCCCGTAGCCGGCGGCGCAGCGCCGGGTATCCGTCGTGGCCGAGCGCGACGGCGAACCGGGTGACCGACGGCTGGCTGACCCCGGCCAGCTCGGCGACCTCGGCGGCGGACAGGTAGGCCACGGCGGGGGCGTGCTGCACGAGGCAGTGCGCGATCCGGCGCTGGGTGGGGGTCAGCCGCACCCCGTCGAACAGGTCGAGCACCTGCTCGACCGACACCCCGACAGCTCCTTCATTCACACCGTGACTCTATGCATGAAAACTTTCAACGAGCAACACCGGTGCGGCGTACGAGCGGCTTCTGTCGGCCGTCGCGCCGCCACGGGCACGCGGTGAAGGCGGCCCGCCGGGCTCGGTGCGGATCGGTACTATCCCGACGGCAGTTCGACAGAGGAGTGCGCATGCAGCCGGAAAGTCCCTACAGATTCACCCACGCGCTCGGCGCGTCTCCGGTGGGGAAGGCGTGGGCCGCTGTCGACGAGCAGGGGCGACCCAGGACGGTCGTCCTGCTGGACGGACCCGCTGCGGCGGACCCGCGCTGGCGAGACGCCTTCGCCTACGCCGTCCGGATGTTGGGTGACGCGCCCGGCGGCTCCCCCTACGAGGAGGCCGACCTGACCGCGGCGAACCCGTGGGTTGCCTACGGTGACGACCAGGGTGACGCCCCGCAGCGCCTGTTCGGGCTGCTGCAGCAGGAGTACCGGGTCGAAAACCTCAACGCGCCGGTCAGCGGTCCGGCCGCGCCGGTCAGTGGCACTCCCGTGTCTGCCGTCGGCCCGACCGAAGACCCGGCGCGTGGCACGCAGGACGCGCTTGTGGGGTCGACACAGCAGTTGGCCTTGTATCCGCAGGTGCCGTGGAGGGCCCAGTCGTCCCCACCGATCTCGGCGGTGCCCTCCTCCGGAGGGCTGACCCCGTACGACCATGAGCCAGCGATGGCCGGGCGGCGGATCGCACCGGTCCGGGTCGTCCGGAAACGCCTGAGCTGGATGTGGATCGCCGGTGGGTTGGCGCTCGCGCTCGTCGCCGGCGTCGCGGGTTACGCCCTGCGCGGGAGTGCCGACGAGAGCACCTCCCCCTCCCCGTCCGGGACCGCCTCCCTCTCGCCCTTCAAGGCGACCCAGCTCTCCATCAACAAGGCGAAGTTCGTCGGCGATCTGGCCCCGATTGGCGAACCGTGGCTGGCCGACATCGGCGGCTGCACGGTCTACAACAGTGCCGGTGGCCCGCCGTTGCCGCCGGACGAGGAGCGCCACATCTCCTGCCCCTACGGCAGCCTGTGGCTGCACTTCGTGCTCTATCCGGAACGGCCCCAGAAGGACCTGGCCCGTACGAGCCGCCAGCAGCTCAACGCCGCTGCCGGTGCGTTCGCCCCCGGGCTGAAGGGGGCGACCCAGACGACCGGCGGCACGACCGGGGCGGCCGGCAGCTACGTCGAGTACGCCTACAAGGCCGCGGACGGCCAGGCGGTCTGCGCCCTCTGGTGGGACCGGGACGACGTCGACGGCGCATTCTTTCTCGAAACGCCCTGTGAGACAGGCATCGGGGGCAACTGGGAGGCGCTGCGTGACGTGTGGCGTCGGTACAGTTGACACCCGACGCGCGACGCCGACGCCCGGGCAGCGATTTGCCCGACGGCCGGCGTCCGATCTCGCCGGCTGATCCGTACTATCGCACGGTGCGAGTGTTGACTGACCGGCTCAACGACATGGGGCGCCCCGCGCGCTTCCTCAGCTCGTGCCTCCTGCTGCTGGCCGTTGCGTTCCTGGTGGTCGGCAGGTGGGATCTCGCGCTCGCCGTTGGCGCCGGCGCCCTGCTGGGCTGGGCACTGCAGGAGCCGGTCCGCATCACCTGGGCCATCTTCGTGGTGGCATTCCTGGTCCCGGTGACAGTCAATTTCGGTTACCCGACAAATCCCTCGTACACGCTGTTGCTCGTCCTCTTCGTCCTCGCGAGCTGGGGGCGTCTGCACCGCGCCGAACGCGACGGATGGCCGCCGCGGCTGCTCGGTGCGGTCCTCCTGCTCCCGCTCTGCGCCGTGATCGCGGGCCTGGCGCACTGGCACGGGGTCAAGCCGGTGGTGGTCGGCGCCGCACCGCTGTTGTGCTTTGGCGTCCTGGGCTGGCATCTCGTCGAGGAAGCGCGTCGTGACCCGAAGCTGATCCTGCGCATCGCCGAGGCGTTCACCTGGGTCAGCGTCGCCGTCGCGGTGTTCGCCAAGTACCAGACCCTCACCGGCACCTGGCCCTTCTTCGACCAGTTCGCGTACGACTGGACCTACACGTCCGCGTTCGACCCGACCCGGGCGGCAGGAATCTTCGGCCACCCGATCGTCTACGGCTCCTTCGCCATGGCCATGGCGCTCGTGGCACTGACCATTCGGGGCCGGTACTGGTACATCCCCTTCACCGCCAACCTCGTGGGGCTGGTGCTGTCGGGCACGCGGAGCGCCTGGGTGGGCCTGGTCCTCGCGCTCGGGATCTGGTTGGTCCTGCAGCTCCGTAAGCTCTCCTGGCACAGCGTGCTCAGCGCGGTCGCGATCGGCGCGATCGCCTTCGCCGCCGTGGCGGTCAGTCCGTCGACCTTCGGGGTCGGCCCTGACACAGAGTCCCCGGCCTGGGTCAGCCCGACGCCGACAAGCCCCGGCTCCAATCCCGGTTCGGTGAACTCCCCCCAGAGCTCGGCTGGCTCGGTCGGCGTCGCGGGGTCACGAATGTCGGACCCGCTGGAGTCCGCCAGCGCGAACGCCCGTTTCAACCGCATCGACGTCGCGTGGGACGGCATCACCCGCAACTGGTCCACGGTCATCTTCGGCAACGGACCGGAGTCCAGCGTGCGTTACCTGGAGAACGTCGGGATCAACGACGGGCAGGCGCAGGTGCTCGACAACACCTACCTGAGCACCTGGTACAACTACGGCCTGGTCGGCCTGGTCAGCCTCCTCGGTCTGCTGCTGACGCTGTGGTGGCGTTCCCGGTCGCTTGTCGCCCGACTGATCATGGTTGGGTTCGCCGCGCAGATCTTCTTCTTCGACGTGTGGCTGTGGCTGCCCGCCGTGGCCGTACTCCTCCTGGCTGTCGGCCTGGGTGCCGCGGGTGCCGGCGGCTTCACCTGGCCGTTCCGGCGACCGGCGGGGCACGCCGTAGCGAGGCAACGCACCCAGCGGGGAGAAGACCGCGCCGGGGTCGACGTGCCCGCCGGCCACGGGCTGTGACACGGACCTTCGTGGGGCCGTCAGCGTAGGAGAATGGCGTTGCCCGGTTCACGTTATGCTGCCACGCGTGTCTTCGAGCCGAGTGCAGTTGAACCAGCGTTTCGCGGGTGCGGGTAGGGCCAGGGCAGTCGCCCGGAGATCAGTGCCATTCGTCGCCTACTTCCTCCTGTTCGCGGCTTGGGGGCTGGCCGTTCCCTACAACGGCGCGCCGGACGAGGTAGCCCATCTGTGGCAGGGATACAGTGTGTCGTCCGGGCAGATCACACCGGATCTGGCCGCGAACGGCGCGGCCGAGCAGGTCCCGCTGAGCCTCCCGCCCGACGCCTGCTTCGCCCGCAAGCTGTCCGTCGCCGCCGATTGCTCAATCGGAAAGCCCGGTGGTGACGAGACCCTGGTTCTGGTCGACAACTCGGCGGGTCGCTACAACCCGGCCTACTACCTGGTGACTGGCTGGCCGCTCGTCATCTCTCCGGACATGGCTGGTGTGATCGCCGCCCGACTGTTGAACGCCGCACTTGTCGCCGGCCTGTTCGGTTGGGCGACTCTGGTTGCCCTCTCGATGCGCCGACGCGGAGCGTTGGCCGGGCTGATCGTCGCGCTCACGCCGATGACCGCCCACCTCGGCGGAGCGGTCAATCCGAACGGTGTGGAGATCGCCGCCGGCGCGGGCCTGGTGATGGCACTTATCGCGCTCCTGTTGGAGCCGGACGGGGCCGGTCGGTCGCGGTCCGCCTGGTGGCTTGCCGGTGTCGCGGGCATCGTGATGCTGAACGTGCGATCGGCTGGCCCACTCTGGTTCGCCATCATCGTGGCCGTCCTGCTGGTGCCGCTCGGCCGGTCCCGTTATGTGGCCCTGGTTCGCAACCGCCGCACGTGGTGGCTCGCGGGGGTCTGGGCGGTGGCTGGGCTGGTCGGCGTCGCCTGGACCCTGTGGCGACGCACGCAGGAGATCGTCCCGTTTCCGCCGGACGCGCCGCTGGGCATGGATGACATCCTGAAGTACGAGTTCATCCGGGAGTTGCCGGCCACACTCGCCGAACTGGTCGGCGTGATGGGCTGGCTCGACACTTCGCTCCCCGTTGTGGTCCACCTCGCGTGGTGGATGGCTCTCGGCGTCGTGGTCCTGCTCGCCCTCGCCGTCGGGCGACCTGTCGACAGGTGGCGGGTGCTGGGGCTGGGCGGCCTGGGACTTGTCGTGCCGATTCTGCTCGAGGCCTTCAACGTCAACGAGTACGGGTTCATCTCGCAGGGTCGGTACCTGCTGCCCATGCTTGTGGGCGTGCCGATCCTCGCCGGTTATCTGTTGGCCGATCGCATCCCGTTCGACCTGGCCCCGCGTTTGGCTCGGCTCTTCGCGATCGTCCTCCTGCCGATGCATCTCGTTGCCCTCTGCTTCACGATGATTCGGTATCAGCGAGGCATCCCCGTTGACAAGCCCCCGTCCTTCAACCCGATCGGTGGATCGTGGCAACCGGCGGTGGGCTCGATTCTTCCGATCGCCATGGCCGTGGGCGCCGCCATCCTGTTCGTCGTCTATTACTCCATCGGCCTGAGAGGGCTCGGGCCAGACGTGATCCACGAAGATGGTCACTCTGGTGACTCCGCGACACCAGGGCGCGACCTGGGCGACGTGGCCTCCGAACCGGCGTCCGGCAAGACGGAACGGCCCGGCGCGCACGACGCTCCCATACCGGCGCTGCCCAACTGATCCTGCGGGCGCCGTAGGCATACCGAGAACGCGAAGAAGGGGCGGACCGGGAAGACCCGGTCCGCCCCTTCTCGTCTCGCCGCAGCGCGACTTCGGCGTGGCTCTGATCAGATGAGAGTCGGCCACCGGGCAACCCCCGAAACTGCTTGCGGGATGCTTTGCCGCGGCCGGCATTCCACCTTTTCCGGACCATTTATCGGGCTCGGAGCGTCCGTTCCTAACGGGAACCCCATTCACTCCAGCACGATCGGCACCCGTAGAATCCGCCCGTGACCCTCCCCGTGAACTCCTCCGCCGAGGCGCCGATCACCCGCACTCGCACGCGCCCGTGGTTGATCGCGTTCAGTCTGGCCAGGTTTGTCACCACCGGAGGGGCGAGCTTCGCAGTCGACGCGGGAACGCTCTGGGTGTTGCATGGTCTGTTCGACGTGTGGCTGCCGGCCGCCACCCTGTGCGGCGTTGTCCTCTCGTTCGTGCTCAACTTCGTGCTCAACCGGCAGTGGGTCTTTGCCGCCAACGGCTCGGCCGTCCGGCAACTGCGGCGATACCTGGTCCTGGCGGTGACGAACTGGATCATCACGGTCTCGTCGGTGACGGCGCTCGTGGGGCTCGGCGCCCACTATCTGACCGCCCGCATCGGCGTGCTCGCCGTGATGACAGTCGTCAACTTCACCCTCTACCGGGTGTGGGTGTTCGTCCGTCCGGAGACGCCCGCCGAGGTGAACTGAAGAAGGCCTGTGCTGAAGGCGTCAGTTCTCGCTGACCACGACAACCGGCTCCACTCCGTTGGTCATCTGCTCGACCCGGTAGTCGGCGAGCACCGACTGCCAGGAGCCCACTTCCTCGCCGACGACGAAGGATCGGATCAGCCAGACTCGCGCGCCACCGCGTTCCCCGGCCAGCGTCAGCGCCCGACCAAGCCCGCCCCGAACGGCCTTCTCGTCCAACCCCGGGATCACGACCACGCCGGAGTCGGCGGGTATGTCGACCCACCAGCCGACCGTGTTGCCATAGGGGGCCACCAGGCCGACGTGGTCCCGGGTGGAGTAGAACGCGAAGCCGTACGTAGCCGCAAAGCTCAGGACGACGACGTCGTTCTTCGCGCGGTGCGCGTTCACGTACCGGGTCTGTTCGCGGACGTCCGTCATGGCGATGGGGGTGCGTTCGAGCTCGGCCTCATCCCCGTCGAACCGGTACCACTGGCTGTTGTGGACAGCGAAGGCCCCGACCAGGACCGCGCAGATCGTCGCGGTCGCGATGGTGGTTGGCAGGCGGCGGTACACCCGCTGGGCGATCGCGGCTGCGAGGTGCGCCAGCCCGCCAAGTCCGACACCCGCGACCGCCGCGGCTGTCACGAAGACGAAGTGCGAGGTGCGCCAATCCAACAGCGGATAGATCTTCGAGACACCCAAGGTGATCATGGCTAGCGGCAGCAGAAGCACCGCAGTCGCGGTGGCGGGGCGGCCCCACCGCACGAACGTCACGACGCCGACGACGAACAGGCACAGAACGAGCAGCACGGGCGCGCCGAAGATACGGGTCAGTGCCTCGCCCCGCTGCTCGAGGTATCCGGGCAACTCGCCGAGACGGGGGAAGTATGCGGCCCAGAAATCCTGCATCGCGCCGCTTCGCCCTCGTGCCGAGAAGGTGAGGTAGACGGCCGCCGCGGCGAGCGCGGCGGCGAACCCGGCCACGGTCACCTCGACGAGCCGTGCCCACTGCCGCCGAACCGCGGTGGCCAGGAACAGCCCGCCAAGCACACACGGAGCGAGGATGGCGGTCGTGTGGCTGACGAACATCCCCACACCGATCGCGGCGGCGAGAATCCCCAACCGCTCCCGGGACCAACCCCGCTCCGTCCACGCGGTCAGTGCGAGCAGCCCCACCGCGACGAAGGCATCGGCGGAGTACTGCTTCAGGTCGTGGCGGACCTGCTGGGCCGGAAAGAGCAGCACCGCGGCTCCGCAGACGAGGCCCGCCACGATGCCCGTACGCCGCCCCGGCGGGTACACCAACCGACCGAGCGCGTACGCGGCGCCGATCGCGAGCGCGTGGAAGAACAGCGGCACCACCCGCAGGTAGTCCTGGTCGGGGACCAGACGGAGGAGGAGGCTCCACCCGATCGGGGTCGACGAGGTGGTAACCGGCAGGTCGCCGAGTGGGAACCGCACCGAAAGCGCCACCCAGGCCTCGTCGAGCCAGTACGGCGCCGTCAGCATCGTCTTGACGTCGTGCACGATCGGGATCAGGGCGAGGAGGGCGGCGACGGCGATCCAGTCCCACGGGATCGCGCGGCGTCTGGATGCGGGCGGCGACGCCAGGTCATCGCCCACCCTTCGGGGGTCAAGGTCGGTCGCCATGCGGAGCCTCTTCCTGCTGTGTACGAAACGGTCGGGCGGACGGGTCGGGTGCCCGTCAACCAACCGCTGGTGCCGTGGCCGGTGCCGGGCCGAAATCCGGTGCTCGGCCGGCCAGGGGCGACGCCGCGACGCTTCCGTTCGACGGGTTTGGGGTCATGTCGCCGTCCCGCGGAGGTGCCGGTTCCTCGGGTCGCTCCCGCAGCGCCTCAGGCGTCCAGTTCTTCAGCTTCAGTGCCTGCTTCTCGACCAGATGCCAGGAGAGCACCGCGAGCCCGGTACTGACCAGTGCGCTGACGACGAAGAAGCCGGCGAGACCGATCGCCTGGACGCCGAACTTGGCCATGACCTGTTGAGCCACGAAGGAGTAGATGTACAACCCGTACGAGTAGTCGTTGACCTTCCCGATCCGGTGCAGCGCACGCGGCAGCCGCACGGCGAGCCAGAAGACGACGTACGCGTAGGCGAGCAACCCCGGGCCGAAGAAGTTCCCGGTCGCGGCGAACCACCCGATGACCACGAGGGAGAGCACGCCGAGCAGGTCGTTGATCGGCATCCGATCGCTGTAGAGCTCGGCGACCCCGCCTGCGAGGAACATGAAGCCGTACCAGAGGAACGAGTCCTCCCGAAGTGCGCCGAGCAGCGGAAGCGGCCCGATCTCGCCAGTCGTCCAGACCTGTTGTCCAGGCACGCCAGCCTGGTAGTAGTTCCAGCAGAGCACCCCGAAGACGACAACGAGGGCGAGTAGCGGGAGCCAGCGGAGCTGCCGACGCAGGATGGTGAGTGCGGCCAGGACGGCCACGATGAGATAGCAGAAGCACTCGTAGGCAAGGGTCCACAGCGACCCGTTGATCGTATTGCCGCCCTGCCACCGCCAGTACGGCGTGTCGCCCACCAGAACGTCGGCGATGCCAAACTGGCGCAGCCCGCCCCACCAGTTCAATCGCAGGTAGTCCAGCACGCCACCCGGACTCCGCCACAGGCCGTCGAGGGTGCCGTGCCGGTCGAGGTAGAGCAGGGGCGCGACAACCAGACTCGTGAACAGAAGGCAGACCCACAGGCCGGGCCAGATCCGCAGGGCGCGGTGCCACAGGAAGCGCGGTATCGAGCTGCGCCTGCCGGAGCGGACGATCAGGAACCCGGAGATCGCGAAGAACCCCGCCACCGCCAAGGCTCCCAAATCGATCCGCTGCATGAGCGGACGCCCGAAGCCGAGGGCCGCCGAGTGCGACAGCACCACGGCGAGCGCGAATGCGAGCCGGAGGGCCCCGAAGCTGTTCGCGCGTCCGCTGTAGGCCGTCGCCAGGGGAGTCGACGCTGTCGATTGCCGCACGGCACGCTGGAGGAGTGAGAGCACTGATGACCGTCCCGAACGAGAAGAAGCACGAGTCCTGGGTAATACCTGCAACTCGAGGCACCGTGCACCGCCTGTCTCGCGAAAGGATCGGTGCGCTGCGGCCGGTTTGCGGCCTAGTTCGCGCCGGCCGGCTGGGTCGAGCTGGGCAGTGATCCGTCGCGCTGCGCGGGCACCTGGGCACCGATCAGGCGTGCCGCCTGCGGGTTACGTCGGGCGGCAGTCGGCAGCCCGACCACGAACTCGGGGAACAGGCCGAAGAAGGTACGGGCGCTCTGCAACTCCAGGGTGTGCGCCCGCGACCACTGGAACGAGTTCGTCGCACGGGCCCAGTGGTGGGTCCACCGCACGTCGCCGAGCAGCACCACGGGCATGTCGTGCCGCCACGCGCGCAGCCCGAGCTCGTGGTCCTCGTAGTAGAGGAAGAACCGCTCGTTCCACCCGCCCATGGCGACGAAGTCCGCGGTGCGGGCCGCGACCGCCGCGCCCATCACCCAGGCCACGTAGACGGCCTCGCCGGCGTTCGCCACCACCCGGTAGTTCGCGTGCATCCGCGACAGCGGCCAGATCTTCCGGTTGCCCAACTTGGCGGTGGCGTACGGGAAGCCACGGCCGTTGGGTTGGGGGATGCCGTCGGTACCCAGCAGTTGGGGTGCGACAAGGCCGCCGTGCACGTCCAGGTGGCGTTGCATCGTGACGAACCCGGCCGGCTCGATTTCCAGGTCGGGGTTGGCGAACAGCACGTACTCGCCCGCGGCCTGGCGGACGCCGACGTTGTTGGCCTTGGAGAAGCCGACGTTCTCCGGCAGCCGGATGACCCGTGCGCCCAGCTCCTCGGCCACGGCGACCGAGTCGTCAGCGGAGTCGTTGTCGACGACGATCCACTCGTAGGGCTTGTCGGCACCGCTCCAGCACCGGCGGAGGGTGTCCGCGGAGTTGTAGGTGACCGTTACGACGCTCCACGGTTGTCCTGCCATCACGCGCTCCGAACTTTCAGATAGCTGATCAGGGATGCATAACCGAATCGCTTGCCCTTCCACTGCCGGCGCGCCGCGGGCCCTTCCAGCAGGCCACGTCCCACGCCACGCAGGAAGGGTCGGAGCAGGCCCTGACGGGCCCGCCGGGCAGCAAGTGCGAGGTGCGCCAGCGCGAGAACCGGTATCGCGACGAGCATCAGCGGCCAGGTGAAGGTCCGCGCGGCGACCAGGAGCCGATTGCGGGCCAGGAGGAACGCCCGGAATCCCTGAAGCTTGTTGTCGCCCTCGACGCTGTGACCACCAGCGTGCGGGAGCATGAAGTCCAACCGCCGGGTCCGCAGGCCCTCGGCATACATGCGGAAGGCGAGGTCGGCGTCCTCACCCCAGGCGAACAGGTGCTCGTAGAACCCGCCGAAACGGTGGAAGAGCGCGGTCGGGAAGACTGCCGCGCCGCCGGACGGACCGAGTGGGCCGCGTGGCACCGTCGCCGACCTGTCGATGAACAGCGAGACCGGGTGCAGGTCGATGCCGACGTACTCGCCGCCGTGCATGGCGAGCCCCACCGCGATCGGGCTCTCCGGGTCGGCCGCGATGCTGGCGAAGAGACGGGTCAGCGCGTCCTCCGGCAACCAGACGTCCGGGTTCAGCAGCAGCACGTGGCTTGTCCGCACCGGCGCGACGGCACGGTTGCAGCCCGCGGCGAACCCGGGGTTCGACGAGTCGGGCAGATACTCGTACCTGTCGTCGTCCAGAGCGTCGGCGATGACCTTAGCGCACTCGTCCTCCGGCCAGTTGTCGGCGAAGACGAACTTCACCGGCAGGCCCTCGGCGGCGCGTACCCACGTCGGAAGCGTCTCCGCGAGCATGTCGCTGGACCGGTAGAGGACCGTGACGATCGTCAGCGTCTCTGCCACTCGGACACCCCCCTCATCGTTTTCTGGTCACGCGCGGACAATCTGTTGGCCGGCGGCGCGCTCGTCACAGGAGGGACCTGTACAAGCTCTGCCACCGCTGCACACACCTGTCGAAGGCGTACTCCTGGGCGTACCACTCGGCCACCCGCTGCCCCTCGTCGACGGCACGCCGGTTGACGGCTTCCCGGATGGCACCGGCGAGCGCCGCGGGCGCGAGGTCCGCCTGGAACGCCAGGGTGCCCGTCGCGTGTCGGGTGACCTCGGCCAGACCGCCGGCCCCGGTGTGCACCACGGGTACGCCGAGGGACAACGCCTCCAGCGCGCTGAGCCCGAAGGACTCGACCCGGGACGGCACCACGAGACAGTCGATCTCCTGGAGGAAGTCCGCGGCGGCGACCCGACCGACGAGGTCGAGGTTGGGCCTGGGATCGATCGCCATGGAACCCGCCCCGGCGACCTTGAAGTCCAGGTCCGGGAGGAGGGAGGCGATCTCGGGCAGGAGATCCGCGCCCTTCTCCTTCTCCAGCCGGCCGAGATAGCCGACCACCGGCCGTCGTCCCGGCTCCGGCAGGTGCGCGGGCTTCGGGCTCGGCCAGGTGACGGGCAGCGGGTTCGGGATCACGTGGATGTTCTTGACGCCACCACGGTCACGCAGCTCGGAGGCCTCGAACTCGGAGACCGCCACCGTCGCGTGTGGACGGGCCCGACGCATGGCCAGGTCCAGCGTGATGTTGGACTGGATGAGCGCCTTCTGCTGGAACGACCCGGCGGTGTCCCGGTACTGCCACAGGCTGTTGTGCAGGGTGACGACGAGCGGGATCCGCCGGCGTCCCATGCTCAGCGCCGCCCGGGAGTGCATGGCGGCGGACAGCAGGTGGGCGCAGACCACGTCCGGCTGCACCTCGTCGACCAGGCGGCGGATCTCCCGCGCGTACGCGAGGTCGATCCGGCTGGTCGCGCTGAGCCCGATCCACGGCACCCCGGCCTCGCGCAGCGCGTGGCCCACCTCGTCGTCGGAGGTGGCGGCGATGACGTCCAGGCCCGTTCGGGCGTGCGCCGGGATGATCTCGGTCAGGATGCGCTCGGCGCCACCGAGCTGCCGCCGTCCGGAACCACCTGTGGTGCAGACGAACAACACCTTCACGAGGTACGCAGCCCCTCGACGGCGCCCTTCGCGATGGCGCGGCGAACCGGGTTACCGCCTACCGCGGCGCGCAGCAGCACCCCGCCCACGTACGCCGTCGTGGCGATGCGACCGCGCGTGCCACCCATGGTCCGGCTCGCCCGGATGAACTCCCGGGTCCGGCGCTCGGAGATCTCCTCCTCGGACCAGCGCCGCTTGGCGGTCGCGTCGTCCTCGTGCATGATCACGGCCTCCGGCACGTACGCCAGCCCCAGACCCTGCTGACGGACGGCCCAGCAGAGCCGCATGTCCTCGGAGTAGAAGAACGAGGTCTCGTCGACGCCGCCGATGGCGTCGAAGGTCTCGCGGCGCATGGCGACGAAGGGGCCGGTCAGCCAGTCCGCCTTCTCCGGCGGCGCGACGATCCGCAGGTTCGGCAGCACCATGCTCAGCCCGGTGGCGTGGGCGAGACCCACGCCCAGGCCCAGGAACCGCCCGCCCTCGGTCTGTGACACGCCGGACGGGGTGACCACGCCCGGGAAGGCCGCGCCCACCTTCGGGTCCTCGAGAGCGGTCAGCAGGCGTGCCACGGCGTCCTCGTGCACGATGATGTCGTTGTTGGAGAGGATCACGTTCGCCCGGCTGGTGTGGCGTACGCCGAGGTTCATCCCCCGCGCGTACCCCAGGTTCGAGCCGGACTGGACGTACCGGACACCCTGCTCGGCGCAGAACGCGCTCAACGACTCCTGAATGTGCATCGAGCTGCCGTTGTCGACGACAACGATCTCCGCCTCCGCCGGCAGCGACAGGACGCAGGCGCGCGTGCGCTCAAAGTCCTCCCAGGCGAGGACAACGATCGAGACATCCATGTCAAACCGTCCCATGATTCGGCGACTGTGCTCGTCGCAGGCTTGCTCTGGAGGCGAAGGCGTGTACGGCGTAGGCGAGCGTCGAGGCGATCGCCGCCCCGATCACACCCGCCCACGGGATGATCGCAAAGTATGCGGGGATCGCGAACCCGAGAGTGATCAGTGCGACCACAGTCGTCGCCCGCTCGCCCCGCCTCTTCAACAGCAGGGCGCTCCAGCTCTTGCCGGCCGCGGTGGCCAGTGAACCGGGCAGCAGGACAAGACCGAGGATCCAGGCGTACCGGTACTCCGGCTGGAGGTAGCCCAGCACACCGAGCCCGAGGACAGCGGCCAGGGCGACCGGCAGAGCAGCGGTGACCACCGCTCGGGTGGGGTCGGGGCCGCCGTCGCCGTCCCGGCTGGCCAGGATCCGCTGCGCCCGCACGACGGCACCCGCCTGCGCGAACTCCAGCGCGGCGACCGCCAGCGCGTACACGCCGAGTGGGCCGGCGCCGACGAATCTGGCCACCAGGATCTGGTTGAACCGCAGCGTCATCATCTGGGCGAAGATGCCCAGGTGCAGGTTGCCGACGGCGGCCAGGTCGGCGCGGTAGTCCACCGCTGTCGCCTCCGGCCGTGGCGCCGGCCCGATCCGCCGGAGCATCCCCAGCACCAGGGCGCACACGGACAGCGCGCTGACCCACTGGACGACCAGCCACACCATGCTCCACAGGCCGCCGTCCAGGTAGCCGGCGAAGTACAGCGCCACGTAGCCACCGACCAGGACCGCCCCGCTCGCCGCCCGCATCGCGTAGACGACCAGGAAGCCCTTCTGGCGCAGCGCGATCGACGAGACCGTGTTGAAGATCGTCAGACCGGCCGCGGACCCCATGCCGACCAGGTAGCTGCCGAGCCCGGCCACCGTGGTGAGCACCGCGGCGGCGACGACCGAGAGGAGGACCGAGGCCGCCAACATGCCGAGGACCCAGGGGCGTCCCCGGGAGAAGACCCAGCCGCCCGGACGGGACAACAGGAAGGTGTCGAGGGACAGGCCGCCGACGGCCGCACCGAGCGTCGCGCTCACCATGTTCGCGGACAGCTCACCGCGCTCCGCGGGCGGCAGGGCCACCGACAGGACCGCCGCCAGCCCGGTCAGCCCGAGAGCGCCGATGTAGAGACGTTCGGGTGCGACGAGTTTCCGCAGCAGGGCCAGCAGGCGGCGTCCGGGCGATGGTTTCGTGCCGGGGCTCGGCGACGGCCGAGCAGTATTGACCAGCGACACGCGCTCCACTCGCCCCCCATAGATGCAATACGTGCGGGCACGACAAGTCGTACTTCGCTGGCACTTTCTACCGGACGGCCGTTGCACCTGCAATCGCCCGGTCGGCTCTACCCGATAATGCCGAAACACCTGCCGTCGACGCCAATCCGTCGGCGTAGACTCTCGGACCCGTGAGGATCCTCGTCACCGGCGGAGCCGGATTCATCGGGTCGGAGTACGTTCGCCTGCTGCTGGGCAAGCCCCTCGGCAGTGCCGACGGCGTGCCGCCACTCGAGCCGGCGGTCGTGACCGTGCTCGACAAACTGACCTACTCGGGCAACCTGGCCAACCTCGACCCCGTCCGCGACGACCCGCGACTGCGGTTCGTCCAGGGCGACATCTGCGACCCGACAATCGTCGACGAGGTCGTCGCCGACCACGACGTGATCGTGCACTTCGCCGCCGAATCACACGTCGACCGCTCCATCGCCGGCGCCGCACCGTTCGTCACCACAAACGTGCTCGGCACCCAAACCCTGCTCGACGCCGCCCTGCGCCACCGCACCAACCGCTTCGTGCACGTCTCCACCGACGAGGTCTACGGCTCCATCGACGAAGGCTCCTGGACCGAAACCTGGCCCCTGGCACCGAACTCCCCCTACTCGGCATCCAAGGCCGGCTCCGACCTGCTCGCCCTGTCCTACCACCGCACCCACGGCATGGACGTCGTCGTCACCCGCTGCTCCAACAACTACGGCCCCTACCAGTTCCCCGAGAAACTCATCCCCCTGTTCGTCACCAACCTCCTCGACGGCGGCACCGTCCCCCTCTACGGCGACGGCGGCAACATCCGCGACTGGCTGCACGTGCACGACCACTGCCGCGGCATCGCCCTCGTCCAGCAGAAGGGCCGCGCCGGTGAGGTCTACAACATCGGCGGCGGCACCGAGTTGACGAACAAGGAACTCACCGGCCGGCTCCTCGACGCCTGCGACGCCGACTGGGACCGCGTCATCCCGGTCACCGACCGCAAGGGCCACGACCGCCGCTACTCCCTCGACATCACCAAGATCCACCAGGAACTCGGCTACACCCCCAGCATCACCCTCGACCAGGGCCTCGCCGACACCGTCACCTGGTACCGCGACAACCGCACCTGGTGGGAACCCCTCAAGACCACACCCACCGCCTGAACTGACAACGCCGCGGGTGGTGGCGCCGACGATGCGAACTCCGTCGGCGCCGCCACCCGCGGCGTTTCGGCGTCTGGTCAGCGACCGCCGGCGCGGAAGACCTCCGAGACGGTGCGGAGCACCACCTTGACGTCCAACCACAGCGACCAGTTCTCGATGTAGTAGTTGTCGAACCGGGCCCGGTCGGAGATCGGGGTGTCGCCCCGCAAGCCGCTGACCTGGGCAAGGCCGGTGAGCCCGACGGGGACGCGGTGGCGTGCCGCGTAGTCCGGGTATTCGGCCGAGAACTTCTCCACGAAGTACGGCCGCTCCGGCCGAGGGCCGACCACGCTCATGTCGCCGCGCAGGATGTTCCACAGTTGGGGCAGCTCGTCCAGCGAGGTCCGGCGCATGAACCGGCCGATCGGCCCGACCCGGTTGTCGTGCGCGATGGACCAGTTGGTCTGGGACTCCTGCTCGTTCACGGGACGCATCGACCGGAACTTGATGACCTTGAACGGCTTGCCGTACCGGCCGATCCGCTCCTGGTAGAAGAAGATCCCACGGCCACCATCGATGAACGTGGCGAGGGCGCAGAGCAGCAGGATCGGGCTCAACAGCAGGAGCGCGAACCCGGCGAAGAACATGTCGGACGCCCGCTTGATGGCCCACCGGGGGCCGCTCAGCGTGATGTCACCGATCTTGACGATCGGGAACGCGCCGATGTGGTCGGGGTAACCGCCGTGGGAGCGCGAGCCCCACAGACGCGGCACGGCCCAGAGATCACAGCGCGAGCTGCGGGGCTGCAGCAGGGTCTCCATGAGCGTCGACTCGTCGCAGTCCGGGTCGGCGATGATCAGGACTTCGCACTCCGTCAGCCGGACGAGGTGTTCGAGGTCCGTCATGGTCCCGCTCAGCGCGAGCGCCGCGTTGTTCTTGCGCGACGGAGCGTCGACGCAGCCGACGAACCGCAGGCCGTACTGAGGGTAGCGACGCAGCAACCGGGCGATCTCGAGGCCGATCGGCCCGCCGCCGACGACGAGGGCGTTGTGCTCCGCCCACCGACGCTTGCGGGACAGGACGGTGAAGGACCTGCTTGCCGCACGTCCGAGGATCACCAGCAACGCCGACACCGCGACGTCGCGCATGAACCCGCTGACGTACGTCACGGAGGCGTGGCGTTCGGCAGCGATGATGGCCACCACCGAGGCGGCGGCCAGCAGCCGTCCGCAGAGGCTCGGCAACTCGTCGAGGATGCTCACGTGACGGCGCGGCCGGTAGAGGCCGCCGGCCGCGAACAGGGCCACGGTCAGGACGGCGTTGGCGAGCGTCCCGCGCCAGTAGCTCTGGCTCAGCAGCAGCGGAGCGATAAGCGCGACGGCGTCGACGGGCGCATTCATCATCCACGCCCGCAGCCACCGGGTGCGCGACGAGGTGCGCGACCTCGCGTACGGCAGGACCGCGGTGGTGCCCAGACCTGGCACCTCGACCTTGGCCTGCGCCCGAACCCCAGGCGCCCTCGTCTGGGGCACGGGTGGGGCACCCCCGTAGAGGCGGCCCTCGTCGCCCGGCACGTCAAGATCGTCCCCGCCGACGGGCGGCGTGGACGAATGGCTGGTCGCCGGATGGCCTGACACTAGTGGACCTCCCCGTAAAAGCCCTCGGTCATGCGTCCCGACCAGAAGGGCGACCGAACTCTACGATCGACCGGGTCGTGCCACCATAGCCGCCAAGCCAGTTCCTTCTCCTACTTTGCGGCGGCGAGGATTCCCGGAACGTTGTCGTTGCGGACCGCATCGAAGACCTTAGCGGCCTTTTCCTTGTCGGCCAGCACCACGCTCTCGGTGCCCATCATGCCGGTGCCCTTCACCGGGCAGGTGAGGAACGTCAGGTTGCCGCTGCGCAGGTCACGCATCTCGGAGGCAAGGTCCACAAGGTTCAACTTCTTGTCCACCGCGACCGCGTCCGCCGTCGCCTTGACGAAGGAGTTGAGCTTGGCCGGGTTGGCGAGCGTGCCGCCGGACGCCGCCTTGTCCAGGATCGCCTTGATCACCTGCTGCTGGTGCTTGATCCGGGCGAAGTCACCGTCGGCGAAGGCGTGCCGTTCGCGTGCGTAGTCAAGCGCTGCCGCCCCGTCCATCTTCTGCCGTCCGGCCTTGAACGTCCGGCTGCCGTTGAGCGCGTACAACGTGGTGAAGCCCTTCTCCACGTCCACGTTGATGCCGCCGAGCGCGTCCACGATCTCCTTGAAGCCGCTGAAGTCGACGATCGTCACGTGGTCGATCCGTACACCCGTGAACTTCTCCACCGTCTGCACGAGCAGCGGCACGCCACCCCACGCGAACGACGCGTTGATCTTCGCGTCCTTGCCACCCCGGCCGCTCGGGGACTTCGGCACGCTGACCCAGGTGTCCCGGGGGATCGAGATGAGCTGGGCGCTGGACCGGTCCTTCGGAAGGTGGGCCACGATGATCGTGTCGGTGCGGGAGCCGGACTCGTTGTCCGGATCGCGCGAGTCGCTGCCGAGAATCATGATGTTCATGGCGCCCTTGGCGTTCTCACCCACCTGCGGGCGATCGGCCTCCGGCACATCGTCGAAGGCGTTGACGCGCTCGATGCCGGAGTTGATCGAACGGAAGTACAAACCGCCCGCGATCATCCCGCCACCGCCGAGCAACGCCAGGACCACGAAAGTGATCAAAGCGACCTTTTGCCACCGGGGCCGCCTCGAACGCGCCTTCTTCGTGGGCTCCGATGGTTGCTGCGCCGCGATGAACTGGGTCTCGGGCTCCGCGTACTCTTGGCGATACTGCATGCCGCGATGCTACTGATTCCCGGTTACGGGGATGTACCCCCGTCCGGATCGTAGGGTTCCGCATCCCGACCGAAACTTTTCCGACGATCGTTGCGGTGAACCTGCTATGAAGCAGCGGTGGACGCCACGCAACTGCGCCGAGCCATCGCCCGCACGCCATTCACCCCGGTCGCCGCCGTGCCGAAGCGGCCGGGAGAGCCCCGCCGACCACTGGTACCCCGGCGACGGGATCGACGTGGCATGGTAGCCAGGTGCGGCTGAGGTCGATCCACACGTACCCCGTCAAGGGCTGTCACCGGCTCGACCACGACGGCGCCTTCGTGCAGCCGTGGGGCCTGGCCGGCGACCGGCGCTGGATGGTCGTGGACGCCGACGGCGTCGGCGTCACCCAGCGCGAGGTCACCCGGCTGGTCGGCCTGCACGCCACCGTGCGCCCCGGGGTCCTGTCGCTGCGCGCCGACGGGCAGCCCGACCTCGACGTGCCGGAGCCGCCCGACGGCGCACCGGTCCCGGTGCGGACCTTCCGACACCGCACGATCCCCGTCCCGGCCCTGCCGGCCGGTCGAACGGCCGACGACTGGCTCGGCGCGCTGCTCGGCCGACCGGTCCGGCTGGTCTGGCTGGGTCGGCCGACCCGCCACCTGGCCGCCGGGGACCGCGAACACGACACCGGTGACCAGGTCAGCTTCGCCGACGCCTACCCGCTGCTGCTGACGAACACCGCCTCCCTCGACGCCCTCGACGCCTGGCTGGCCGAGGCGGGTGAGGAACCGGTGCCGATGACCCGGTTCCGGCCCAACCTGGTGGTCGATGGCGCGTCGGCCTGGGCCGAGGACGACTGGGTCGGCCGCTCGCTGCGCATCGGTGACCTGCTGTTCCGCGCCGCCGGGCCGTGCGGCCGCTGCGTGGTGACCACCACCGACCAGGAAACCGGGGTACGCACGACGGAACCGCTGCGCACCCTCGGACGACACCGCAACGTCCGGCAGAAGCTCCTCTTCGGACTGCACCTGGTGCCGCTCGACACCGGCCACCTGGCGGTGGGCGCCCCGCTCGTCATCGCACCCTGACCAAGCTCGACCGCGACCGGCACGTGGAGCGCGCCGATCACCGTCCGTCACTGCTGTCTTAGCTTTGGCTTAGCCGGCTTGTCCGCCCGCGTCCCGTTCCGGCAGCATCGCCGTCGTGACGGACGTAAGCGTTGTCGACATCGACCTGGACCATGCTCCCGAGCAGCCGCAGGCGTCGTCGTCCCGCTCGACGCCCTGGCTGGTCGCGGCCGGCGTCACAGTCGTCGCGGCCGCCCTGGGATTGTCCCTGACCCTGCGGTCCGGCGCCGCCCCGGCCTGCGCCGCCGGCCGGACCCTCGCCGCCGCGCCGCCCACCGGCACCGCCACGCACAGCGGCAAGGCCACCTTCTACGACTCGAACGGCGCCGGCGGCAACTGCTCGAATCCCGCCGCCCCGGCCAACAAGCTCTACGTCGCGCTTGGCCCGACCGAATACTCGGCGGGTGCCGCCTGCGGTGGCTTCCTCGACGTGACCGGCCCGAAGGGCACCGTCCGAGTGCTGATCATGGACCAGTGCCCGGAGTGCGCCCCCGGGCATCTCGACCTGTCCCGCGAGGCGTTCGCCCGGATCGCCGAACCGGTCCAGGGCCTCGTCCCGGTCACCTACCGTGCGGTGGTCAACCCGCCGCTGCCCGGTCCGCTCACCTTCCGGATCAAGGAGGGGGCGTCGCAGTTCTGGTTCGCCGTCCGGGTCGGCAACCACGGCAACCCGCTACGGTCCGTCGAGGTCCGGCAGGGCGAAAGCGGCCCGTGGCGCTCGGCCGCCCGGCAGGACTACAACTACTGGCTGATCGCCTCCGGCGCGGGCGCCGGCCCGTTCACCCTCCGCATCAGCGACGTGTACGGCAACCGGGCCACCGCCAGCGGCATCCGGATGGCGCCCGGCCAGGTGCAGAACAGCGCGGTCCGGATGTACGGGCGCGGCGCGGTCGCCGCCACGCCGCGACCGTCCGCGTCGGCCCGACCGCCCGCCAACAAACCCGCTGCCGGTACGCCGACACCGGCCCGCCGCCCGGTCGAGGTGGCGAAGGCGAGCGCGCCGGCCACCGGCACGCCGAGCGCCCAGCCGGCCGCGGCCGACGCCCGCTGGTGCGGCGCCCGACCGCTCAGTCAGTAGGCGTCAGGTCCAACCACATCAGGATCTCGTCCCGGTCGTCACCGGGCGCCACCCGCAACGCGCCCGGCAACCGGCCGACCTCCCGGTAGCCGAGGCGGCCGTAGAACGCGTCCAACCCCAACCCGTCGCGGACCGTCACGTGCAGCGCCTCGTGGCCGAGGTGCCTGCCCAACCGGGCGGCCTCGACCATCAGCGCCGAACCGTAACCGGCGCCCTGGGCGTCCGGGTGGACCATCACCCGCTTCAACACGCACCAGTGCGCCTTCAGCGGGAAGCGGTTGTCGGTGAAGACCAGCAGGGCCACCAGCCGATCGCCGGCATAGCCGACAAGCAGGCGGTCCGATCCGTCGGCGATGCCGGCGAAGGTCGGGTCGGCGAGCACGCGCACGTCGGAGGCGGTCACCGGTGGAACGAAGCCGACCGCGCCGCCGGCGTTGCTGGCGTCCGTCCAGAGGGCGACGATCTCGGCGCACAGGCGTGGGGTCAGGTCGGGGTCGAGGACGAAGCGCAGACTCACGCTCGCCATCCTGACCCGCCGACCAGGCCCGCGACCCTCGACAGTGACACGCCCGACAAGCCCGGGCTGGGGCGGGTGCGTGCCCGACCTGTGCGGGAGAGGGGATTCGAACCCCCACATCCTTCCGGATACAGGTTCCTAAGACCTGCGCGGCTGCCGTTACGCCACTCCCGCCAACGCCCTGAGTCTAGAACGTCTGGCTTCGGCGGTGTTGAGCCCGGCCTCCCGGAGAATGGTCGAGACCGTGCCGTGGCTCACCCTGCATCCGCCGTCGGGCAGGTTGCGGAGAATGCCGGACAGTCTCTTCGGCCCGACCTCTGGATGCGCCAGCGCCTGTTCTATGACCGTGTCACGATGGGCCCTCGAACGCCAACTGCGATGGGGCCGTGGTCTCAGGACGCCGTCCTGCTCAAGTCTCCGCCGAACCTTGTAAAGATAGGCCGAGGGCCAGCCCACCTGCCGTGCCGCCTCCAGGGCCGTCATCTGCTGTGCGTCAATTCGACCGAACAGGTCGACGATCTCCTCCGGCGTGGCCGGTCGGCGATCGGAGTCGGCCGTCTCGGGTGAGCGCTGCTCCCCATCGCCCGGCTCCACGTGGATGGCGAGATCAGGAGTTCGGTTTCGCCGGCCAGCATAGGTCGCGGTCTGGCTGTGACAGTTCGGACAGAGAAGGCGAAGGTTCGGCGGCCGATTGTCCAGGAAATCGCCGTTGATGTGATCGACGTGCAGGGTGAGTGAAGCGCCCCGCCACACTGGCCCAATCCCGCACCCCTCGCACTCCTCCGGCACGCCGAGTGTGCGCAGCGCCCATTTCAACCGCACGCCTGGTGTCCGGCGGGACCCTTCTGGCAGCACGACCAGGAGTTGTGCGGATGTGGTGCGCCGTTCACCCCGCCGGCCCATGCTGTGTGCACTGCCGGTGAAATGCGAGGTGTCGATGCCGAACCTCTTCAGCTGACGACTGATGTGCGCGTGCGAGCCGCCGCTGACGCGTACGCCGAGCAGCCGCATCACCTCGGTGATGTTGCGCGCGGCGGCGGCTGCGGCGGCCAGCGCCTCCGGCGTGTATTTGTAGCGAACCATTGACGGACCGTAGCGGCCCGGTGTGACAGTCAGTCCAGGCCGAGGTCGCGGCGGAGTTTGGCGACGTGTCCGGTGGCCTTGACGTTGTAGAGCGCTCGCTCGATCTTGCCGTCGGCGTCGATCACGAACGTCGAGCGGATCACGCCGGTGACGGTCTTGCCGTACAGCTGCTTCTCGCCGTACGCGCCGTAGGCGCTCAGCACCGCCCGGTCCGGGTCGGACACCAGCGGGAAGGTGATCGCGTCGCGCTCGCGGAACTTCGCCAGCTTTGCCGGCTTGTCCGGGGAGATGCCGACGACCTCGTAGCCGGCGGCCTGGAGCGAGGCGAGCGAGTCGCGGAAGTCGCAGGCCTGCTTGGTGCAGCCGGTGGTCATCGCGGCCGGGTAGGCGTACAGGACCACCTTGCGGCCGCGCAGGTCGGCGAGGGAGAGCTGGTCGCCGGTGTCGGTGGCGAGGGTGAACTCGGGCGCGGGGTCACCGGGGGAGAGGCGGTCGGGCGTGGTCATGGCCCGACGATACCGCCGGCCGGGCGGGTGCCGTCGGCGGCGAGGCAGGGCAGCTCGGTGCGGAGCTGGGGATCTGGTGAAGCCACGACCCGCCTGCCGATCGCACGGGCCACCCGCGAGCCCGTCGGCGTCGCCGGCTGGTGATCGACTCGTCGTCCAGGAAATCGGGGCGTCCCGGGGTCGCGGACACCCCGACATCAGGGAAGGCGAGTTGATCACGTCGTGGACGCGCCGGGTTTCAGGAAGGCGAGTTGATCACGTCGTGGACGCGCCGGGTTTCAGGAAGGCGAGTTGATCACGTCGTGGGCGCGCCGGGTCTCTGGATGGCGGGTCGATCACCCGGGTGACCGAGCGCCGCCGCGTTTGGCCGGCCGAAAGGTGATCATCACCTCGCGTTGTTGCCAGGCTCTGGCAACAACGACTCATGGGAAATAGGCTGACGCTCGCTGGCCGGGTCGGGCCCGCTGACGTGTGGGAGGTCGCGTGGAAACAGTTGCGATGCACATCTCGAACGGGATCATCGACGGTCCCGTGGCGGCGATCTTCGCTGCGCTCGCTCTTGCCGCGCTAACCGTCTGTGTCCTGCGCGGCCGGCGCGACCTGGATGACCGGCTGGCCCCGATGGCGGGCCTGGTGGCCGCGTTCATCTTCGCCGTCCAGATGCTCAACTTCCCGATCTTCACGGCCGGCGTGAGTGGTCACCTGCTCGGCGGCGCGCTCGCCGCCATGCTCGTCGGCCCGTGGGTCGGCGCCCTCTGCGTGTCCGTGGTCCTGGTGGTGCAGGCACTGATCTTCGGTGACGGCGGCGTGGCGATGCTCGGCCTCAACATCACGAACATGGCGCTGATCGGCACCGCCGCGGCGTACGTGCTGATCGCCGTGCTGCTGCGGGTGCTGCCCCGTACGCGGGCAGGTCTGGCCGTGACCGCGTTCGTCGCCGCGACGCTCAGCGTGGTGGTCGCGTCGCAGGGCTTCGTCCTGCAGTACTGGCTTGGCGGCACCACCGACCTGGGGAGCAACCTGACCGGTCTGGCTGGCACGATGGCCGGCGTCCACCTGCTGATCGGCATCGGCGAGGGCCTGATCACCGCGACCACCGTGCTCACCGTCGCGAAGGTGCGACCCGACCTGGTGTACGCGCTGCGCTCGCTGCGCACCCCCGCCGCCCCCGCTGTCCCGGTCGCTGGAGGTGTCCGATGAAGAATCGCTCGTGGGTGTTCCTGGCCGGTGGCCTGCTTGTCGCACTCCTGCTCGCCGGGGTGGTGAGCAACTACGCCTCGTCCCACCCGGACGGGCTGGATTCGTCCCTGCTCAAGGGCTGCACGGTCGACGCCGACGACAACATCGTCGGCGGTAGTTGCCCGGCTCAGCAGGCCCGCGACCACGAGTTCGCCGACAGCCCGCTTGCCGACTACGGCGTGCGCGGCGTGTCCAACAGCTTCGTCTCCACGGGCCTCTCCGGGGTGCTCGGGGTGCTTGTCACATTCGCGATCGGCGCCGGTGGGTTCTGGCTGCTGCGCCGCCGAGGCGCCACGCCGTCCGACGGCACGACGCCGTCCGACGGAGGCACGACGACACCCGCCGAGGGCGACGCCGGCGACGTCCGGCGCCGCGCCGACGCGACGAGCTGAGCAGGGGTACGCGCGATGGGTGCCGGTCACGGGCATGTGCTGTACCGCGAGTCGGACTCGCCGGTGCACCGGCTCCCGCCCGAAGTCAAGATCGTGGCGATGGTGGTTTTCACCATCGCCGTGGTGGCCACCCCACGTACGGCGTTCTGGGCCTTCGGCGCGTACGCCGTGCTGGTGGCGGTCGTGGCGGCGCTGGCCCGGGTGGGGCCGCGGTGGCTGCTCAGCCGAGCGCTGATCGAGCTGCCGTTCGTGCTGTTCGCCGTGGCGCTGCCGTTCCTCGGCAGCGGCGACCGGGTCGAGGTGCTGGGCCTGCGGTTGTCCGAGGACGGCCTGCACGGCGCGTGGAACATCCTGGCCAAGGGCACCCTGGGCGTGCTCGCGTCGCTGCTGCTCGCCGCGACCACCACCACCCGGGACCTGATCGTGGGGTTGGACCGGTTGCGCTGCCCGCAGGTGCTCACCCAGATCGCCACGTTCATGCTGCGCTACCTCGACGTGCTTGTCGGTGAGGCGCGGCGGATGCGGGTGGCTCGGATCTCCCGGGGCGACGATCCGCGCTTCCTGTGGCAGTTGCGCGGCTTCGCCGCCGGGATCGGGGCGTTGTTCCTGCGCGCGTTCGAACGCGGTGAGCGGGTCTACCTGGCGATGCTGTCGCGTGGTTACACCGGGCGGATGCCCGCCGTGTGGCAGGGCGACGGCGCTGCCAGCGCCGGTCAGTGGTTTGTCGCGTCGACAGTGCCGGTGTTGGCCGCCTCCATCGCCGCCACCGCCGTCGTGCTGTCATGATCGGTGTCGTGCAGACCGCTCTCTCGCTGGACGTTCGTGGCGTTCGGTACGCGTACCCGGATGGGCACGTCGCCCTGCACGGGGTGGACCTGAGCGTGCCGCGCGGCGAGCGGGTGGCGCTGCTCGGGCCCAACGGCGCCGGCAAGACCACGCTCGTGCTGCACCTCAACGGGATCCTCGCCCCGATCGAGGGCAGCGTGAGCGTCGGCGGCCTGACGGTCACGCCGGACCGGGCCACCCTGGCCGAGGTGCGTCGCCGGGTGGGCATCGTCTTCCAGGACCCGGACGACCAGTTGTTCCTGCCCACGGTGGCGGAGGACGTGGCGTTCGGGCCGGCGAACCTGGGGCTGCGCGGGGCGGAGCTGGCCGCCCGGGTGGACGAGGCGCTCGACGCGGTGGGGATGGCTGCGCACCGCGACCGGGCCCCGCAGCACCTCTCCTTCGGCCAGCGCCGCCGGGTGGCGGTGGCCACCGTGCTCGCCATGCACCCGGAGATCCTGGTGCTCGACGAGCCGTCGTCGAACCTGGACCCTGCCGCCCGTCGTGAGCTGGCCGAGATCCTGCGCGGCCTGCCGGTGACGCTGCTGATGGTCACGCACGACCTGCCGTACGCGGCGGAGCTGTGCGAACGATCGGTGATCCTGGACGGCGGCCGAATCGTCGCCGACGCCCCCACCCCGGCCCTGCTGAACAACGCGCCCCTGCTGGCTCAACACCGCCTAGAACTCCCCCAAGGCTTCACCCCACCCCCACCCCACCCCCGTTGATCATGAGGTTATCGCCCTTCTCTCGGCGTGTCGGGGGCAATAACCTCATGATCAACGGGGGTGGGTGGGGCGGGGGCCGGTGGGGTGGGTTGGGGGGTGCGGGAGGTTGCGTGTAGGCGGAGGACTCCTGCTGCTGTTGCTCCGGTGCCCGTGATCAGCACCAGCGCGACCATCACCCGGGCGACCTCGGCCGGCCAGGGGACTGGGGCGATGGATCGGGCGAACACGGCGGCGTTCGCCGCACCGGCGAACAGTGCCACGCAGGCCCCGGCCAGCGTCACCGCGAAGTCGGCGGCCGGTCGGCGGGCCAGCGCGTACCACCCGGCGGCGATCGCGCCGAGGCCGGTGAGCAGCGACCAGATCTGCCCGGACAGCAGCCCGAGAAGCACCCCGCCCACACCCTGGGCGCCCGCGTCCAGCTCCCGTCCCACCGGGTAGCCGACGGCCGCCACGCCGCCGGCGATCAGCAGCGCCCCGAGCACGGACAGCGCGCGACCGCCGGCCGGGGCCGCGGCGGCGACCAGGCCGAGCGCGCCCACCGCGAGCAGCCCGACGATCGTCACCGCCCACCAGGTGTAGGCGTCCGGCGGCGGCACCCAGTCCAGCGTCCCGCCGATCGCCACCGGGTCGGCGCCGTCTCGCAGGGGGATCGTCCAGTCCCGGACCCGGTGCTCCCGGTCCGGTGCGGCGCGGACCGCCGCCGGTGGTGCCGACTCCTGCCACAGCGCGCGCTGGTCGTGCCAGCGCACGGTGGTCCCGTCGGCGATCCGCCGCCAGGTCGGCGGGGCGGCCGGGTCGGCCTCGGCCGGGAGCGCGGTGTCCCCGGCGATGGTGCGGTTGAGGTAGGTGGCGGGGGAGCGGCTGTTCTCGAAGACCCCGTCCGGGGTGACCCGCAGGTACGGTTCGCCGGAGTAGCCGATGACCTCGACGGCCCGACCGGTGTCGTTCGTCAGCTCCAGTCGGGCGCCCGCCTCGACGACGCGTACCTCCAGTCCTGGCCGCTGCGGCGTGACCCCGGTGGTCCGGGTGCGGTAGTCGGTGCCGTCGGGGGCGTCCGCGCCGTGCGCGGCGGCGGGCGCCGCGGTGAGCAGGGTCGCCACGCCGGCGGCGGCGACGACCAGGCCGGCGCGAGCCAGCAGGGTACGCATCACTTGCCGGCCGCCGCCACGGCCGCGGTGAGGCTTTCCGGGGTCGGGCTGGTGAGCGGCTGACCGTTGACCATGACCGTCGGGGTGCCGGTGACCTTGCTCCGGCCGGCCTCGTCGGTGACGTGTTCGGTCCAGGTCTTGTACGTGCCGTCCTTGACGCAGCCCCCGAACGAGCCCCGGTCGAGGCCCACGCCGGTGCCGATGTCGATCAGCTGGTCGTCGGGGAGCCCGGCGCTGCCCTCCGGCGGCTGCCTGTCGAAGAGCGCCTTGGCGTACTCCCGGAACTTGCCTCCCGCCGCGGCGCAGCCGGAGGCGGCCGAGGACCGGGAGGAGTATTCGGTGGTGGAGAAGCGGTTGAGGAACGCCACCGGGTGGTAGACCACGGTCGCCTTGTTGTCGGCCACCAACTGCTCGAGCGTCGTCCCGGTGGCCTGCTCGAACTGCTTGCAGACCGGGCAGAGGAAGTCCTCGTAGACGTCGACGGTGACGGGGCCGCCACCGGTGACGATGCCGGTGCCGGCCGCGTTCGCGCCGGGCGGGGTGGTGAAGGTGTCGGAGCGCTGGTTGGACCAGACGACCCAGCCGACGACACCGGCGATGACCAGGACGACGACCGCCGTGGCGGAGACCCAGATCGTGCGGCGGCGCCGTCGTTCGCGGGCGAGCTGCTCGCGGACCACCCGGGCGGAGTCCCGCTTTCCCTTGCGACTACTCATCCTCGTCCTCCACAGCGGGTTCGCCGGACAACCATCCGTCCACCGATACCGGCGTACGTGGCCAGATCAGCAGAAATCCGGCCAGTACCAAGAATCCCAGGTCCCGAAGGATCTCCGGGAGGTAACTGGGTGCCTGCCCCTCGCCCAACTGCCCGCCGCTGCCGAAGCAGCCGCAGTCGATGGCCAGCCCTCGTGCCCAGGCCGAGGCGATCCCGACGATGAAGACCACCAGCAGCGCGGCCGACACCCCGGCGACGAGCCGGGTGGCCAGCCCGAGCAGCAACAGCACGCCCAACGCCAGCTCGACGAAGGGCAGGGCCGCGCCGATCACCGTCGCCACGTCGTACGGCAGCACCTGGTACGCGTTGACGGCACGCCCGGAGGCGGCGAGGTCACCGACCTTCGACGCGCCGGCGACGAGCCAGACGGCGGCGAGGCCGAGCCGTGCCGCCGTGCCGAGCCAGGGCCGGACGACCGGCCAACGGCCGACCGGAGGGGAAGGTGCGGTCACGCTCATTTGTCGTCCCGTCTGCGCCGGAAGTTCCCCGGTCAGCCGGTCAGGGCGTCGCCGACCGCCTCGACCAGCTCGTCGCGGGCCCGGGCGACCCGGGAGCGGATGGTGCCCACCGGCACCCCGACGACGTCGGCCGCCTCGACGTAGGACAGGCCGAGCAACTGGGTGAGCACGAACGCGGCACGACGCTCGGCGCTGAGCCGGCGGACCAGGTCCGCCGCGCCGAACTGGCCGGCCGGGTCCGGGTGCGGGCGGTCGGTGTACGCGTTCGCGGCCAGCCGCTCGTCGAGCCGCCGGCGGCGGATCACCGTGCGCAGGTGGTCGGCGCAGGCCCGCCGGGCGATGCCGAGCAGCCAGGTGCGGACGCTGGAACGGCCCTCGAACGCGGGCAGCGCCCGAAACGCCCGCAGGTAGGTCTCCTGGGTCAGGTCGTCGGCGCTGTCCGGGTCGACGAGCGCGGCGGCGAACCGCCAGACCTCGCTCTGGGTCAGCCGGACGAACGCCGCCTGGGCGCTCGGGTCACCGTCGCGGGCGATCAGCGCCCACTCGGTCGCCGGGTCCCGGGCGACGTCACCGGCCGGCTCTGCCGGACCGGCGGCACCTGTGTCACGCGGGACGGGGATCACGACAAATCAGGTTACGCGGTACCCGACGCAGCGTCACGGTCCTTTGGCGCCTGGATGGTCTGCACCACGTCGGGAACTTTCTCGGCACCCGGACCGACTACCTGCTCATGACACGCGATCCCCTCCCGCGCGGCGCTGGCGGCTGAGCAGCGTTGAGCCCTTTGCCCGACTCGGGTCGCCGAGATCCACACGTGTCGGCGACCATGGCTGGCATGACTGTCGCCCCCCGCCGCTGGATCACCCGGCTGGCTGCCGCCGCAGGCCTGCTGGTCGCCGTCGTCGCCCTGTTGATCGCGCCAGCCACCCCGGCCAGCGCCCACGCGGTGCTGGAAAGCACCAGCCCGGCCACCTCCTCCGTCGTGCCGAGCGCGCCGTCGGAGGTGGTCCTGCGGTTCAGTGAGTCGGTCCGCAAGGTGCCCGGCAAGATCAGGGTCATCGCGCCGGACGGCTCCCGCGCCGACCGGGGTGAGCCGTCCTTCGACGGCGGCGCGGTGCGCATCCCGGTGGACCCGGCCGGCGGGCGCGGCACCTACCTGGTCAGCTTCCGGGTGATCTCCGCCGACAGCCACCCGGTGTCCGGGGCGTTCACCTACTCGGTCGGCGCGCCCTCGACGCCGCCCGTCGACTCCGGCACGGACAGCCGCGCCAACCCGGTGGTGGGTACGGCCGTGAAGGTGGCGCGTTTCCTCGGCTACCTCGGTCTGGTCCTGCTGGTCGGGCCCGCGCTTGTGCTCGCCGCGCTGTGGCCGCGACGGCTCTCCCGGCGGGGGCCGGCGCGGCTGGCCTGGACGGGCCTCGGCCTGGTGACCGTCGCCACCCTCGCCGACCTGTGGTTGCAGGTGCCCTACACGGCCGGCGGTGGTCTCTTCGAGGTGACAGGTGAGGGGTTCGGCAGTGTGTTCGGCAGCACCTTCGGCGCCGCCCACCTGGTCCGACTCGGCCTGCTGGCGGCCTCCGTCTTCCTGCTCCGGCCGCTGCTGACCCGGCCGGCCGGCCGCACCGACGCGACCATCCTGGCCGTGCTCGGCGGCGCCGCCCTGCTGACCTGGCCACTGGCCGGGCACCCGGCGGCCTCCCCGGCGCCGGCGGTCTCCGTGGTGGTCGACGCGGTCCACCTGGGCAGCATGGCGGTCTGGCTGGGTGGTCTGCTGATGCTCGCCACGTTCCTGCTGCGCCAGGCCGACGAGCGGGAGCTGGGCGCGATCCTGCCCATCTGGTCGCGCTGGGCGGCGCTCGCCGTCTCGGCGCTGCTGCTGGCCGGCACCGTCCAGGCGCTGATCGAGGTGGCCACACCGCAGGCGCTGATCGAGACCACGTACGGACGGCTGCTGCTGGCCAAGATCGGGCTGTTCGCGGTGGTGATCGGCGTGGCCGCGTACTCCCGGCAGTTGGTGCGTCGACGCGTCGCGGCGCAGCGCCCGGCGCCGGTCCGCCGGGCGGTCTGGGTGGAGTTGGCCGTCACCGTGGTGGTGCTGGGCCTGTCCGCCACGCTCGTGCAGACCACGCCCGCCCGCACCGCGGTGGCCGGGCCGTCCAGCACCGAGGCCAGCTCCTTCAGCACCAAGCTGTCCAGTTCGCTCTACGAGATGGAGATCGAGGTGAGCCCGGCCCAGCGGGGCAACAACTCGGTGCACCTGTACGCCTACGACAAGAACAACCAGCCGCTGCCGGTGGTGGAGTGGAAGGCGACCGCGGCGCTGCCCTCGGCCGGGATCGAACCGATCGACGTCCCGCTGCTGCCGTTGACGGACAACCACGCCTACGGCGACATCAGTCTGCCGGCCGCCGGCGACTGGCAAATCAAGATCACCGCCCGAACGACAGACATCGACCAGGCCACGGTGACCGCCACCGTGCCGATCCGTTAGAGAGGCTCGCGAAACCCATGACCCGATTCCGGCGTACCGCAACCGCCGCTGCCGCCCTGGCGTTCACCGCCGCCGCCACCGCTGTGCTCGGCTTCGCCGGACCGGCGTCCGCGCATGTCACGGTCAACCCGAAGGAGGCGGCCCAGGGCGGGTACGCCCGGGTGGCGTTCCGGGTGCCCAACGAGAGCGACACCGCCTCGACCAACAAGATCGAGGTGACGCTGCCGGAGAACGCCCCGGTCGGCTCGGTGTCGACGATGCCGGTGCCCGGCTGGACGGTCGCGACGGAGAAGCGCAAGGTGGACCCGCCGATCGAGGTGCACGGCAGCCAGCTCACCGAGGCGATTTCCAAGATCACTTGGACGGCCACCGGCGACGCGGCCGTGAAGCCCGGCCAGTTCCAGGAGTTCCCCGTCTCGATGGGGCCGCTGCCGAAGGTCGACTCGATGGTCTTCAAGGTCCTGCAGACCTACTCGGACGGCGAGATCTCGCGCTGGATCGACCCGCCGGCGCAGGGTGGCGAGGAGCCGGAGCACCCGGCGCCGGTTCTCACCCTGGCCGCCGCCGCCGCGGCGCCGGCAGGCTCGGCCCCGGCCAGTGCCGCCGCCATTTCGTCGTCGGACGACGACGATGACGACGACGGCAACGGGCTCGCGGTCGGCCTCGGTGTGGCCGGTCTCGTCGCCGGGCTGGCTGGTCTGGTGCTGGGCGGGCTGGCGTTCTCCCGGACCCGTCGGGAGCCGGTCGCCAGGTCCTGACCCCCGTCCCACCCGCTGGCCCGCCGTCACGTTCCGGCGGGCCAGCGCGCTTTCCGCCGTCCGACCCGGCGGTGCCGTGGATATCCCCTGATCACCGCGCCTACGTCGGTAAGGTCGGCCGAGTATCTGGCTACGGAGGGAGACGGTGCGAATGCGTGTCGTGCGGGCGATCGTCGGTGTGCTGCTGGTGGCCATGGGGATTCCGGCGCTGTTCGCCGGTGGCGCGTTGTGGTTTGTGACACGACACGCCGACCCCGACGGGGCCTTCGCCGCCCGCCTCGAGACGGTCCGCACGCCCGGTCACGCGGTCGTGGTCACCGACCTCGACCGCCTGCTGCGCCAGGAGGCGCCGTTCGCGCGTACCGGGCAGACCCGGCTGCGACTGGACGCCCGCACCTCGGACGGCCCGGCCTTCGTGGGGCTCGCGCCCACCGCCGAGGTGCGGAGCTGGCTGGCGTCGGTGCCGCACGCCGTGGTCCGTCGGGTGGCGCTGGCCCGGGGCCCGCTGCCGGTTCGGCTGGACCCGGCCAATCCCGCCGCTGGCGACCCGGTCGATCCGACCGCCGTCGCGCCGGTCGGCCCGCCGACTCGGCCGTCCTGGGTACGCCAGGGTGTCGGCTCGCTGGAGTGGAGCGCGGACGACCTGGCCGGTGAGCCCATGAGTCTGGTGCTGATGCGCCCCGACGGCGTCGCCGACCTGACGCTGGACCTGCGCGCCGAGGTGCGGGCGGGCTGGACCGGGCCCGCCACCTGGAGTCTGCTGGCCGCTGGCGTCCTGCTGGTGGCGTGCGCCCTGCTGCTCCTGCTGCGACCGTTGCGCCCGCGTGAGGTCATCTTCGTGGTGGAGCCGGATCAGGTCCCGGTGCTCGCCGGCCGGCTCGGGGTCACCTCGCTGAGTGGCCTGGGCGCTCGGGACCCCGCACCGGCCTCGCCGTTTCCGGCCGTGCGGCAGCTCACCATGGTCGGTTCGGGTGCGGGGATCGGCGCCGATCCGGCCCGGTCCGCGACCCGCGCCGACTCGGAGAGGCCGGTCCGGGTGCCCCGACCACCGGAGGTGACGCTGAGTCTCGCCTGGCCGCCGGCCGGCGCGAAGGCCGCGGCGCGGCCGGTGGCGGTCGACGAAACGGCGGGTGGCCCTCCGCGCTGCCGACGCGGAGGGCCACCCTCACCGGGGGATCGGTGCTACCCGAGCGACGCTTGAGGTAGATGAGTCCAGATTAGCGCCGGTGGCGGCTACTGGGTAGATCTGTCCATTTGGTGCGATTTTTCCTCAGGGTGTGGTTGCTCGGCGCGGCGACGGCGACCGGCGCGCACCGGCAGGACCGCGAGCAGCAGCAGGCAGAGCAGCACGTAGGTGTTCTGCAGGACGAAGTCCGCCGGGTCGTGCGTGCGGATCGATCCCGCGCCCCATTTCTGGAACGTCACCACGCCGTAGACGATCACGGCGGTGATGCCCAGCGCGAGCCCGGCCAGCCACCGACGTCGACGTGCCTCGTCCGGGCGGTCGGCGCTCAACGCCGCGTCGGCGAGCAGCACCACCGCGGGCACGAACCAGTAGATGTGGTGCGTCCAGGTGATCGGGCTCGCCAGGGAACCGACCAACCCGGTCAACGTCAGCCCCGTCAACGGGTCACCGGCCCGCGCCGCGCGGGAGGCCCGCCACAGCCCGTAGGCGGCGACCACGGCGACCAGCAGCAGCCAGACCAGGCGATCCGGCTTCTCCGGCGCGGTGAATCGGCTGAGCAGGCCGAACAGCGACTGGTTGCCGACGATGTCGCTGCGTCCGACCCGCTCGGTGGTCCACAGCTCGTGCGTCCAGAACCGCCACGAGTCACGCGGGGCGATCGCCGCCGCGAGCAGGGTCGCCGCCGCCGCGGTCGCGCTCGCCACCGCGGCGGCCCGCCACCGCCTGGTCGCCAGCAGGTACACGATGAAGATGCCGGGGAAGAGCTTGAGCGCCGTCGCCAGCCCCACGCCGACGCCGGCCCAGCGCCGCGCCTGCGGTACGGCGAACAGGAGGTCGGCCAGGATCAGCACGACCAGCAGCATGTTGATCTGCCCGAAGGTGATCGTCTCTCGGGTGCTCTCCACGGCCAGCACCAGCAGCACGGCGACGATAAGCGTGAACGCCCGGGGCAGGTCGTGCCGGGCGATGACCGGCATCATCAGCCAGTGGGTGGTCAGCACCACGGCCAGCACGGTGAGCACCGTGAAGATCGCCACGGTGGCGTCGAGCCGCAGCAGGCCGAACGGCCACAGCAGCAGCGCGCTGAAGGGCGGGTAGGTGAAGTACAACTCGCCCTGCACCCGGTCGGGTTGGACGTAGTCGTAGAGCGGGTGGCCGACGCGCCACCAGTCGACCGCCGACATGTAGATCTTGAGGTCGAGGAATTTGTGGTTCAGGCCCGGCAGGTAGAGCGCTGGCAGCACGGCGATGAGGGCCACCACCGTGACCAGGCGACGGACCGTACGGCCGCCGGGATCGTCGTCCGTGACGGCGGGCGGTGCTACGGAATCGGCTGGCACCCCGAAACCCTAGCGGTCTGGTCCGCCGAGAGCGCGCAGCCGCGGGGTGTGGGCTGCGCGTAGGCTGTGCCGGTGGCTGATCTCCTTGTCTGGATCGACTGTGAGATGACCGGGCTCGACCTTGGCAGGGACAAACTGATCGAGGTTGCGGCACTGGTCACCGATCCCGATCTCAACGTGCTCGGTGACGGGGTCGACGTGGTGATCCACGCCGACGAGGCGGCGCTGGAGGGGATGCCGGAGATCGTCCAGACGATGCACGCCAAGTCCGGCCTCACCGACGAGGTCCGCCGTTCGGTGGTCACCCTCGCCGAGGCGGAGGACCTGGTCCTGGACTACGTCCGCACCTTCGTCAAAGATCCGCGGACGGCGCCGTTGTGCGGCAACTCGATCGCCACCGACCGGGGCTTCATCGCCCGCGACATGCCACGCCTCGACGCCCACCTGCACTACCGGATGATCGACGTCTCGTCGATCAAGGAGCTGTGCCGGCGCTGGTACCCGCGCGTCTACTTCGGCCAGCCGCAGAAGGGCCTCGCGCACCGGGCGCTGGCCGACGTCCGGGAGAGCATCCGGGAGTTGGAGTACTACCGGCGCACGCTCTTCGTCCCGCTGCCCGGCCCGGACGTCGAGACCGCCAAGGCGATCGCCGCCGAACTCTGACCCCCGCTCGGGCGGCCCCGGATACCCGCTGGACGGGGACGACCGCGGTGCGGCTATTATTGGTCCGCACCCCGCCCGGGGCGATCGACCGGGCGACGGCGGCATGGTGGCTGTAGCTCAGTTGGCAGAGCACCGGGTTGTGGTCCCGGTTGTCGTGGGTTCAATTCCCATCAGTCACCCAGTTTGGTTGTGCTGCTCAGGCCCCCTCTTCGGAGGGGGCCTGAGTCGTTGTGGGGGTGCGATCGGGGACCACGCGAAAGCCCCCTCCGAAGAGGGGGCTTTCGCATCGCTCGGGTCAGGCGGTCGGCGTGGGCGACGGGGTGACCGCGCCGTCCGGGGTCGGGGTGGCGGCCGGGTCGGCCGGCGGCTCGTACGGGAGGGCGCTGCCCTTGACGTACTCGTCCCAGCTCATGTTCCAGTCGGTCCAGCCGTTGCCGTTCTGCAGCTTGCGCTCGGTGCCCTTGACCGTGATCGGGTCGCCGACCTGCGTGTTGCTGAACAGCCAGTTGCCGTTGGCCATCGACACGTTCACGCAGCCGTGCGAGACGTTCACGCTGCCCTGCTGCCCCTCGGACCAGGGGGCCGCGTGGATGAACTCCCCGCCCCAGGTGAGACGCTGCGCGAAGTCGATGTTGGTGCGGTAACCCTCCTCCGGGCCCAGTTCCTCCATCGTGTCGAAGACCGTCTTGCGCAGCTTCTCCATCACCACCATGGTGCCGCTCGACGACGGGGTGCTCTTCTTGCCCAGGCTGACCGGGATGGTCTTGATCACAGCGCCGTTGCGGGTCACCGTCATCCGCTTGGTCTTGTTGTCCACCGTCATGATCACCGAAGGGCCGATCTTGACGTCTACCGCCAGGTCGGCGCGGCCGTACCAGCCCTCACCCATCGGCAGGCCGCCGGCCCGCACCCGGTAGGAGACCTTGCTGTTGGCCTTCCAGAACTCCTTCGGCCGGTACCGGACCTCGGTGGGGCTGACCCAGTGCCAGACACCCTCCTGGGCCGGAGTCGAGGTCACCGTCATCCGGCGCTGCACGTCGTCGCGGTAGTCCTCCGGGATGGCCCGGCTGAACTTCACGATCAGCGGCATGCCGACCCCGACCACCTGGTTGTCCCCGAGGAAGCTGCTCACCCGTACCTGGTTGTCGGGCTTGGCCATGGTGGTGAAGGTGTTGGTCACGGTGGCCGGACGACCGTCGTCGCCGGTGGCGGTCACGGTCGCGGTGTAGCTCGTGCCGTACGCCAACGTGCCGGCCGGCTGCCACGTCTTGCCGTCCGCGGCGACTGCGCCCTCGACCGCCTTGCCGGCCGCGTCCTTGAGCGCGACCGCGGTCTCCACGGCATCCTTCGTGGTGAAGGTGATGCCGGTCGAGGCGGGGACGTCCTTGGCGTCGGCCGCCGGCTCGCTGATCGTCGCCGCGGCCTTCGGTGGCGGGGCCTCGTCGCCGCCGTGCCACGAGGATGGCTTGCCGCCGTCGCCGTCGGTGCAGGCGGCGGTGAAGGCCAGCGCCACGGCGAGGAACCCCGCCGCGAACACGCGACGTCGTCCACGGCGCCTGATCAGCTGATCCTGGCTAGCTCGCATGATTCCCTCACAGTCGTGGTCGCTGCCCCATCGTCTCTTACTGACGCGCCAGAGCCGGCCCCGGTTGCCGAGGGTGAACCGAAACACGCCGATTACGCTGCCGGATTTTTGCTATTATCCGGCGTTTCGTGAGCGTGGCTCGTCTCCACGCGGGGGGCGCTGGGGTCGCCGCGGCATCGTCGCCTCGCCGGAGTGCAAGGGTACGCGCCGACCCTGCCATCGGCAGGGCCGGCGCGAGAAGGCCGACAGGGCTCAGAGCAGAGGGCCGGCCCCACCACTGGGTACGGGCAGCGCGCTGCCCTTGATGAACGCCGACCAGCTCAGGCTCCACGCCGTCCAGCCGTTGCCGGCGGCGATCTTGCGTTCGGTGCCCTTCACCGTGATCGGGTCGCCGATCCGCGTCTTCTCGAACAGCCACCGGGCGTTCGCCGTCGACACGTTCACGCAGCCGTGCGAGACGTTCTGCCGCCCCTGCACGTGCTCCGACCAGGGCGCGGCGTGAATGTACTCGCCACCCCAGGTGAGCCGCTGGGCGAACTGGATGTCGGTGACGTAGCGGTTGGCCGGGTCCGGATCGTCGCGGGTGTCGAAGACCGTGGCCTCCTTCTTCTCCATCACGACCATGGTGCCGCTCGACGACGGCGTGCTCTTCTTGCCCAGGCTCACCGGAATGGTGCGTACCAGCGCGCCGTTCTCGAACACGGTCATCTTCTTGTTGGCGTTGTCGACCTTCATCTGGAGCGACCGGCCGATCTTGGCGGTGGCCTTACGGTCCATGTCGCCGTATTTGCCGTTGCTCAGCGGCATCCCGGCCAGAGCGATCCGTACCGCGATGGTCGTGCCGGGCTTCCAGTACTCCGGGGCCCGGTAGTAGGCCTGCGTACCGTTGTCGACCCAGTGCCAGGCCCCCGGCTGCGGCGGATCGGTGCGGACGAACATCCGCTTCTGCACCGCCGCCCGGTCCTTCTTCGGGATGCCGGGGTGGAACTCGGTGACCACCGGCATGGCCACCCCGTAGCTCTTGTCGTCGAAGAGGTACAGGCCGGATCCGATTGTCGACTTCGGCTTGGCCATCGTGGTGAAGCTGCTGGTGCCCTGGCTGCTCGTCCCGTCGGCGGCGCTCGCCGTCACCGTGGCCGTGTAACGGGTGCCGAACTTCAGCGGGGCGGACGGCACCCAGGCGGAGCCGTCGATGCGCAGCTTGCCCTCCACCGCGCCCCCGCCGTCCGCGGTCAGGGTGACCGCGGACACCTTTCCGCCGTCCGGCAGCTTCGCGCTGATCTCCGTGCTCACCGGTCGGTTGTTCGCGCCGTTGGCCGGGCTCAGCGTGAGTGTCGGCCCGCTCGGCTCGCTCGGTGTGGAAGGTGCCGAGGGCGCGGAGGAGCCAGGTGCGGCGCCCGCGTCCGCCACCGGCGTTCCGCCGACGAATGTCGGCTGCTTCTGCTTGTCGCCGCACCCGGTCAGTGCCAGCGACGCCACCAGAGTCAGAGCGCCCACCACCGCCCCGGCTCGCGTGAACCGTGTCATCCCCACCTCTGTTCTCGCGTACCTGGCGGACATCGTGCCGCATCATCGCGCCAACCCACGCCCCCGTCGTGAGCGCCCTGGTAGGTTTGCGGGTTTTTGCCCGCAAAGCTCGACCGAAGGGGGGAGCCGGGTAACCGGATTGGAGCCCGGCTCAGGCGGGTGCTAATGTTTTCTCCGTTGCCGAACGAGCGCCGCTAGCTCAACTGGCAGAGCAGCGGACTCTTAATCCGCGGGTTCGGGGTTCGAGTCCCTGGCGGCGCACCAACGATCAAGGTCCTGACCTGGTATTCACACCCGGTCGGGGCCTTTTTCGTGTACGTGGGCGGCGGGTGGTCGCTCGGTGGGTGCTCGGCAGCCGTTGGACCCGGCCGTCGTCCTCTTGGATGCCTGGCTGTCGCCGTGGACGCACGGGTCAGATGCGTGGCTGTCTGTCCGTCGCACCGCCGGACCGCCTCGCCCTCCTCGGCGTCGACCCGCAGCGCGCGGTAGCGTCGATCGACGCGGCTGAGTTCGACAGATCGCCGGCTGGAGTATCCGAGGCCGCCGGCTCTCCGGTGTCGCACTGCGGTCATGCGACCTCAGCGATCTGGAACTGGACTCCTGCCGTCTCGACGGCGCCGATCTGCGGGGCAGCCGCCCGCACGCCTTCACGGCACCACTGGACAACCTTCAGGGCATCGCCCTCACCGAGGACCAGCTTCCGAGTTGACCCGGATGGCCGTCCTCGCGCTCAGCATCGAGGTCCGCGCGGATGCGGCGCACGGCCACGACCACTGAGTGGCGACCAGCTTGGCTACGCTGCTGGGGGTAGCAGGCTGCCAGGTGAGATCATGTTGGTGAGGTGACGATATGAAGCCCCGTTACGCCACTGACGACGGGCTGATGAGTATGCCGCCGCCGGATGCTCCCTGCCTGGTGTGCCACGCCTATACCCCCCGGCAGGCTGTCACGACGCCGCAGGGCAGGGTTTGGCAGTGCAAGCGGTGCCTGACCAACGCTGAGGACGAGAGCTACGAGTTCGACCCCCGGCGGGTGCCGTCCGGTCGGGAGCAGGGCAACGCGGCGGTGCGGGTGTTGCAGCTACTGGTGATCGGCCTGCGTAACGGGCAGGACGGCCCACTGGATGCGGACGACCTCTACGAGGTGCTGCGGCCCTACTTTGACGCTGGCTGGTGCGTCCGGGACGTGCGGCACGCACTAAATCAGCTGCCCAACGGCGCCCCTCACCCAGACACCGGTTGGAACGACCGTCTGCCACGCAAGCAACTGCTCTACCGGGTCCGGCGACGGTTGAGGGAATGGCGGTGGGCCGAAGGTGAAGACGCTGACGCCATCATGCCGGGCGGCTGGAGCGAGATGCGCAAGGCGATGGGAGTTGCCGCGCGCCGCCAAGAGGAACACTCGCGGGCCCGCGACGCGATTTGGCACGAACAGGAGGCGATTGCCCGTCAGGCCGCTTCGGCGAGCGCCCGCCAGGCAGCCCGCCGGATCGCCGTCGGCGCTGCCGCCCGTGCCCGGCACATACGTGCCGAGGGCGAGCGGCGTAGCCAGGAGGCAACTGCCCAAGCCGCTACCCATGCGCGGCGGGCCACGCAGGATGCGTTACAGAAGCTGGCACAGTTCACTGACCAAACGGACCTTCCTGACGGCCGCTGACACCGACATGTTCCTCTTCGGACAATGACCGGGGTATGCAGCGCGTCGAGAGTTGTCTAGGTTCGCGAGCATGACCACGGATCCTTCCTTCCCGGATCTAATCGCCGATCGCGCTCGCGCGACGTTGGGCAGCTTGATCAGCGGCATGGAGGATCCACCTTCTACTGCCATGCTTGAACAGCTTGTGCAGCGCAGTGTGCAGCTAGCATTCGGCTGCACCTGCCGCCAGTTGAGCAACGGCGAGTCAGTGGGCCCGCAGCAGAGCGCATGCCCGGTGCACGATCGATCGCAGCGCGTTCACGACCATGACGAGGCTGTCATGCCCTCGCAGGCCACGTCGTGGGAGGACGACCCTTACTACGACCACACCCGGATGGAGCGGCGCGAGGATGTGCAAGCCAGGCTCCGCGCCGCCGCCGAGTTCAGCAGGACATTCCGCGGGGAGCTGGCAGCCACGGTCCGGCGTGGGCAGATAGCGCAAGAGCAGCTTGAGAACGCAATCGAACACGCCCTATTTAGCGGTGGTCTTACCCACTCGGAGTTGGAGATGGCCGAGATGGCGTTGTCGGCGCTGGAATACGCGTTGAGACAGCTCTACGTCGCAGGCAACCATGTGGGCGACCAGCCGGGAATTGATCAGTACCGCTGATGACCGCCAGCACCAGCTCCACGGATTCCATGGCGCCGAACGCTTCGGCTCGGAGCCGCGTCACGTGAGACGCAGTGACGGTCCCTGGCGATCCAATGTGCTCTCGACAAGCACTTTCAGCTCGATGACCTTGTCGGTGTAGCCGAGCTGGGCGTAGAGGGCCTCGGCGTCGACGAAGTTCTGTCGAGCCGCACGCGCGTCGATGCCGAGGTACGCCTTCCCCAGGGTCGTCAGCGAAGCCGCCTGGAAGGAGTGCCATCCCCGGGTCCGCCAGATGGCGACGGAAGCCTCGAGATGCCGAATCGCGCGGGCGGAACGGCCGTCCCGCAGCTCGATCTCACCGAGGATCGCGTACGCCTCGGCGAGATGGTGCCGCATGTGGTACTTGCGGCTGAGCAGCAGGGCGGTCTCGGCGGCCTCGCGCGCCGCGCTGTCGCCGCGTTCCAGGTGCAGGCGCGCCAGTGCGAGGACGGTGAGCACCTCCGGGTAGTGATCGCGGTGCGCGCGGGAGATGGCCAGCGACTCGTTGAGCATCCGCTCGCTGGTGTCGTGGTCACCGAGTTGCCGGTAGGCGATCCCGAGGTACTGCAGACCGGTGGCGACCCAGCGCATGTTGCCCAACGCGCGCGCGTTCTCCAGTGCGGCGACACCGTGGCCGATGGCGAGGTCGACGTGTTGTTGCTCGTAGTAGGCCATGGCCAGCGCGAGGTTGCTCCGCGCCTGACCGCCGAGATGATCCGAGCGTTCGGCCAGGGTCAGCGCGCGGGTCGCCACGGCCACCGCCTCCGCGTAGGCGCCGCCGGCGCTCAGTGCCCACGAGTACATGACGGCGGCGTCGGAGGCGCCCGCGTCGTGCTTTAGGGCGGTGAACATCTCCAACAGGCGGCGGGCCTCGACACTCGATCGGGCCATCACGTCACCGTCGCGGCTGTCGGTGATCCAGGTGCTCACGTCGAGCAGACCGCGGAGCATCACGGCCTCACCCAACCGGTTGCCGGCGACGCGGCAGACCGCCAACACCTCGGTGTTGAGGTGTGTCCACTCGGTGTACCTGCCACGCAGGTCGAAGTACTTCTCCAGACTGCCGGCCAGGTCGAACGCCAGGTCGTCGAGGCCGAGCCGGCACGCTTGGCGGACTCCCGCCTGGAGCGCGGCGCACTCGGCGTCGAACCAGTCCGCGGGGGAGACACGCTCGGTGTAGTCGTCCGCCCAGTCGAGCGTGGTGTGGCGAGCGTGGCCACTGATGGCCGCGTAGCAGGGGCCCGGGATCCATCGGGCCATCCGTCGCGCCAGCGCCAGCCAGCCGCCCAGCCCACGCTGCACCGCCTGCGCGCGTTCGCCTGGTGCCTCCTCCAACTCGGCGCACCTGGCGGCGAAGAGCCGCGTCAGGTCGTGGAACCGGTACCGGGTCTGCCCGGCGACGTCAAGTGCGTCCACGGTGAGGAGTTGGGCGTCGACGAGGGCTTCGACGTGCTCGATCGCCTGTTCCACCCGACATTGGAGGACCGTGGCGGCCAGTGTCGCGGCAAAGTCCGGCACCTCGAAGAGGCCGAGCAGTCGGAACAGGCGGCGGGACTCCGGCGCCAGCGCCCGGTAGCTGGAGGCCAGGGAGGCCCGTACTGCCAGGTCTCCGGTCACCAGCCAGTCCAGGCGCCGCTGTTCGTCGCCGAGCAGTCCGACGAGATGCGCGAGTTGCAGGGTGGGCCGCGCGGCCAGGCGTGCCCCGGCGATCCGCACCGCGAGGGGTAGGTACCCACACAGCTCCACCAGATCGGCCGCCGCCGTTTCCTGCCCCACCACCCGTTCGTCGTCGGCGAGCCGGGCCAGGAACTGGACCGCCTCGGTGGGCGGAAACACGTCGAGGTCGATCCGCCGGATGCCCTCGACTCCGGTCAGCCGGGCCCGACCGGTGATCAGCACGGCACACGGGGCCGCACCGGGCAGCAGGGACCGGACCTGCTCCTCGGAGACCGCGTTGTCCAGCACCACCAACACCCGGCGGTTGGCCGTCCGGGTCCGGTACGCCTCGGCGCGCTCCGCCGGGCAGGCCGGGATGGCGCGGTACGGCATGCCGAGCGCCCGCAGAAACCGACCCAACACCTCTGCCGGGTCTACCGGGCTGGCATCCGCGTTCGTCAGGTTGGCCCAGAGCTGACCATCCGGGTACGCCGCCCGGACCAGGTGCGCGACGTGCGTCGCGAGTGCGGTCTTGCCCACCCCGCCCATGCCCGCGATGGTGGTGACCGGCAGCGCGGCGGGCGCGCAGCCGCTGGCGTGCTCGGCGGTCAGTCGGTCGACAAGCGTCCGCACCTCGACGGCGCGTCCGGTGAAATCGGCGATGTCCGGTGGGAGCATGGCCGGTGCCGGCCAGGCCGGTTCGCCGGGCAGCACGTCGGACCCCTCGTCCCGAACGGCACCGGAACCCGCCTGTGCGGTGTCGACCACGAGCGCGTTGCGCTCCCGTACCCATCGGGCGACCGACGCTTCGTCCAGGCCGCAGGCCCGGACGAACGACGCCACGAACTCCCGCCTCGGCAGGCTGGTGCGGCTCAGCACGGAAGCGATCGTGCCGAATGGGAGTATCTCCCCGGAGGCCGCCGCGTTTGCCGCGAGTTGTCGGTATGTGAAGCCTGACCAGAGGCGCAACTGCCGCAGCGCGCCGACGAACTCCATTGCGGTGGCCGTGCCCTCGGGTGCCGGTGGACTACCGTAAAGGTCGGGCTCCATCTGCTGATCTTCCCCGAATTATCGACTCAGTGCATCCGCTGACACCGCGTGGCGGTGCCGAGACGCGCTTGCTGACCAAGCCTCGAAGATATGCCCGGACGCGTCAACGAGGAGCCGCGAGGCTTGCTGGAATTTTGAGCTGGGGAGGAGCGCCGAGGGGGCCGCCAACGGCCGGCTGTCCGATGCCCGAACCCTTGACGTACAGGCGATCCGGTCCTCGTCTGCCCCTGCGGCCCCGGGTCGTCGACCGCGTTTCGCGCACGCGGTAACAGCAGGTCAGGTGAATCTCGAACACTCCCGAACATTCGCAAACACTGCCCAGCTTGCAGGGTTGAGTCTGCCGTCATAACTTCGGCCTGGTGGGGCTCTCGCCTGATTCGGCTCCGGTCCGCGGACGATATCGAGCCCCAGGATCAAGGTAATTGACGCGGCTCGGACGCCAATCAGCTTTTCGGTGTCGAGTGGAGGCCGACTGGACTGGACCCGGTGCCACCGACCGGCAGGGCTATGCAACGGGGAGGAAGCTGTGCTTGACGACCGCACCCTTGATCTCAACTGGGCGCCGCGAGCCAACGGTTACGCGCCGCACGAACCAGCCCATGACGACCCCCCACTGCGGTACCGGATGCTCGGTCCGGTCGAGGTCCGCAGTGCCGGTGACTGGATCTCACTGCCGCAGGCCAAGTGTCGGGCGGTGCTCGCCGTACTGCTGGTGAACGCCAACCAGGTCGTCTCGACCGACGCGCTCTGCCAGCAGCTCTGGCCGTGCTCGGCTCCGCGCACCGCGGCGAAGTTGATCCAGCAGTACGTTCACCAGGTGCGCCGGGCCCTGGGCGACCCGGACGGGCGACAGTTGTGCACGCGCGCGCCGGGCTACCTGCTCACCGCGGATCGGGACGACGTGGACGGGGACCGCTTCATCGACCTCGCGGCACTCGGACAGCGTGCGCTTGCCGACGGCGACGCCGAGACCGCCGCCAGGGTCCTGCGCCGGGCGCTGGCGCTGTGGCGCGGGCCGGCGCTGGTCGACGTCCCCGACACGCTTGCGACCGGTGCGGAGGCCAACCGGCTGGAGGGCTGCCGACTGTCCGCGATGGAGGCCTGGATCGAAGCCGAGCTGATCTGCGGGCAACACGCCCGGCTCACCCCGGTGATCGAGACGCTTGTCGCCGTCCACCCCCTGCGCGAGCAACTCCGCGTCCACCTGATGCTGGCGCTCTTCCGTTCCGGCCGACGTGCCGATGCGCTCGAGGCCTTCCGAGATCTCAATCGCACCCTGGACGACGAACTCGGCCTCCACCCGAGTGCCGAGGCGCAGCAGTTGCACCAGGCGATCCTGTGCGACGAGGATCTGTTGGACCGGCCGTCGTCGAGTGCCGTTCCGTTCGGCTCGGAGTCGGCGTCCCAGCACTGACCGGGAAACCCGGGCCTCGGTGCCGACACCTGGTTCACATCCCGGGTGTCGGCACGGCGGCCGGGTCAGGCGGCCGGCACTGGCACGGCGGAGGCGGTGCGGTTACCGTCGCTGGTGCCCGGCCGGTCGGCGAGACCGATCGGATCGAGCAGCAGGACGTTCGGGATCCGCTCCGGCATTACCGTGCGGAGGAGTCCGTAGCCGATTCCGGCGAGCCCCATCAGCAGGCCGGGGGTGGTGACGCCCTGCGGTACACCCGGCCGAGCGCCGCCCGCGACGACCTGTTCGGCGACCGCCCGCGCGGCCTGACGACCGACGAGCGTCAGCGTCGGGTCGGCGAGTACCGAGCCCGTCGTCAGCAACGTCTCGACCAACCCGAGATCACCGTGGCAGATGGAGTCGTTGCCGATGCCCACGTACCTGCCGTCGACGACGAGGTCTTCGCACACCGTCCCGATCGCGACGTCCAGATCCGCTCGGGCGAGGTCGTGCCAGGGAGCGAGACCCGGAAGGCGGAGCATGGCGGCGCGGGTCATCGCGATTCCGCCGGCGCCGTGGCACCAGGCGTCCATGAAGGCGTCCGGACCACTGATCGTCCGTAGATCGGGCCAGTTCCCGCGGGTACGCGACAGGTGGTGCCGCTCGAAGTGCAACGCCTGCCCGCACAGCTCGTTCAACTGCTCCTCGCCGGTCACCTCGGCGATGCTGGCCAACGCGTACGCGATGCCGCTGGCGCCGTGGGCGAACCCGAGCAACGAACGCTCGGCCTCGAACTCGGTTATCCAACCGGTCCCGCCCGGGACGGGCACGGCGCGGGCGGCCAACCTCGCCCCGGCCTCCCGGAGGCAGTCGACGGTCCAGTCGTCGGGTCGGAGGCGATGGAGCGTGAGGATGGCCAGGGCGGTCCCGGCGGTCCCACCGATGACGTCGAGGGTGGTGTCCTCGGCGATCCGGGGTCGGCACAGCAGGGCGGCCTGGTGGGCCGCGTCGAGCAGTGCCGGTTCGCACCACAGCTCGGCGAGTTGGCTCAGCACGTAGACCAGGCCACCGAGCTCACCGAACCCGCCGATCGACAGCGTCGCTCCACGGTCCGCGGTGGTGGCCAGTTGCCCGGTCACGTCGACCAGTTGGGCGACCAACTGCTCGGCGGGACGCTGGAACCGCTCGTCGCCGGTGACCGCTCCGAGCTGCGCCAGGAAGAGCGCGATACCGGTGACCCCGCTGTAGAGATCGAGGCCGGCGTGGCCGACCGTCCAGTAACGGTCGCCGAGGAAGTTCAGCGAGAGCCAGGACGGCGCGTCCGCTTCGGTGATCATCGCGGCGTCCAGCAGCAGGTCGCCGACCGACCGCGCGGCCCGGACCGCCAACTCCGCATCGAGTGGTGGGGAGGGCAGGGCCCGGGACTCGACCGGCGCGGCGCGCAGCGCGCCCACCGTGAGGCCGGACATCGAGGCCCGGATGCACCAGAGTTGGCTGCGCAGATCGTCGTCGCCGAACTCCGTCAGGCGCCTGCGCACCGCCGCCATCCCGCTGCTCTCCAGGAAGCCTGTCGCGACAAGGCCGTACCCGTCGTGCAGGTCCGTGGATCCGGGGGTGGTGTGGAAGGACGGCACGTCCTGCTCGGCGATCTGGCGCTGCTCGCTCGCCAGCAGGAGGTCGCGGTCGGGCACATCGGCGAAGCCGGCCGACAACGCCTCGGTGAAGATCTCCCGGTCGAGTCCGTCGCGAAGCAGGTCCGGATGCCAGGTCTCGTGCTGCAATCGGACGTAGGTGAGCGTGGGCCGTGGGATGAAACGCACCTCGTCGTTCTCGAACGCCTCGATCACGCCGCCGGCGGCGAGCAGTTCCTCGCGCTGCGCGCGGATGAGGCGGTAGCAGTCCTCGAAGCCAGCGGTGAGAACGTCCGCGTGGGCCAGGGGGTCGACCGGTCGCCCGGTCAGGCGTGCACGGTTGTCGGTTTCCGGCATCCTCGTTCGGGCGCGTACCACCCGCACCTGGTCGGTGCCGCTGTCGGCGTACGTCGGGACGCGCAGCGGAGAGAGCTGCCCGCCACCACCGGCGAGGCCGCTGACCTCGGCGTCGTATACGCCGTCCTCGTCGACGGCGATGATGCGTTCGGGCAGTAGTCCGATCCGGAGCACCGAATCCCGGACCACCCGAGGCGCGGCTCCGGCGACGAGGGGCGGCGGTGTGTCGGCGGTGAGCCGGGGAGCGGTCTGGAAGAGCGCCTCAAGATCGACGATGACCGGGTGTTCTCCGGCCGCGATCACGTTCTCCAGGTGCATGTCGGAACCGCAGAGGGCGTAGATGAGCGCAAGGTAGGCGCCGTGTCGCCAGAAGAACCGGTCCACCTGCTCCTCGTCCTGACACGACTCCGGCGCCACGTACTCCACCCAGCCGTGCCCACCACGGTCGAGCACGACCAACGGTCGCAGTGGATGACGGAGACCCTTGGCGTTGAGCCAGCGCAGCACCTGGTTGAAGTGGATCTCGACCTGCAGGCTGCGCGGCTTGTACACGAGCTTGCGGCCGTCGGTGAAGGTCAGGATCGCCACGCTGCGCCCGCCGGCGTGCGTGTCCCCCCGACCGAAGTCGACGTCCGCCAGGTCCGCCAGCCCCTGCCAGCCACCACCGAACGTCTCCCGGATCGCCGGCAGATCGGCGAGGAACTGGGCGGCAAACTCGAGTCTGACCCGCACCGTCGTCCGCACACAGCGGACCAGTTCCCGGGCGAGCACCGGGTACTCGGCGAGGATGGCCAGTGCGGTGGCTGGCTCACGGAGTTGCTCGACGAACGAGGCCATCCGCTCCGCCGATGACTCCCCGACCAGGCGACCTTCCAACCGGGCGACGTGCACCTCCAGGATCATGACGGGGATGATCATCGGGATGAGCTGAGCCGTCGGCGGCGCGCATAGGGGATGGCCGGGCGACAGTTCCTCGTCGACCCCCTGGCGGGCGGACTGTTCGGCCAACCGGACCGTCAACTCGTCGCGGCACCAGGCCAGCAACGGCGCGATCCCGGTGAGGTACACCGCCTTCTGGGTGTCCTCCGGACGCAGACCAGGCGCCTGCCCCGGGCCATCATCGGGCTGCGCGCCGACGGACACCGGCTCCGGCGGTTCGGCCGGCCCGAACCGCCGCCAGGCATCGGCGATGACCTCCACCCACGGCGGCCGGCCGGGGAAACGCGCGGCGAGCGATTCGGCGGGCTCGGCGAGCAACTCGACGAGACGCTCCTCGGTCAGCCCGAGTCGATCCCAGCGGTCCAGTGCGATGGCCCGTCCCCGCAGGATCCGGCCGTCCTGCCAGGCTTCGCGGCGTCGCCGGCCATGGTCGAGTTGCTCGCTGCCGACCGATACGTGCCCCTCGGCCCGCTGCGTCAGTGTCAGGCCACGCCACCAGTCGGGCGCATCGAGAATGTGATCAAACATGGTGTCCTGCCTCGGCGGTGAGATCGAAACGCGATGAGCGCTGGCCGCTCCTGGTCTCGTGCGGCTCGCGGCTGCACGGTTCCGGGGGTGGGCACTGGTTGCGGTGCCCACCCCCGGGTGGATTCACGAACGAGCGGCACCAGGCGAAGACCGGCGCGACTCCCTCGTCAACAGGTGCCGACGCGGCGCGATCAGCAGCCGCAGGTGAAGCAGGTGCGGAACGTGATGATCTGGGTCTGGCAGCAACCGAAGGTCATGTTGGCCTCGCTGCCGAAGCCCCGGGTCTCGTCGAGGCCCAACTCGTCGAGCTCGACGTCGCCGACCGGGTGAGCGGGAAGCGCGGCGAGGTCGGCGTCGGTGAGCGTCGCACGGTAGATGGGATCCTTCCACGCCTTCACTGCTTCAGTCATGACATTCCTCCTCGGTCGGGATTCATCAGGGTGGTCCACTGCTTCTCGCCCGAATTGGCGACGAAGAGCGCCGTCGGAGAACCGACGCTTACGGGGGATGAAGGCATTTACCAAACACCCCTCGGCTCAACCAGAAAGCAATGCGTCCGAACGGCGGTGAGTCCATGTTTGACGTTGGCTCTGCTTGCGGTCAAGGGCCTGTCACCCGGAATCTACCGACGCTATACCTGAACCGATACGGGCGTCGACCGCAGCCGGACCGCCAGTCGACTCGGCTTTGCGAAGCTGATTTCGCTCAGCCAGAACAACGGCGGAACTACTGTCGAAAGGGAAGGTTAATCATGACCGGCAACGAGGACTTCATGGACGACTCGATCGGCGAGATGGACCTGACGGATCTCGAGTTCGACGACGTCAACGGCGGCACGCACCCCACCGTAATCCCGGTGGTCACGCTTCTGGCCTGCACCCGCAACACCCTCTGCGGCACCTGTGGCGTGGCCAGCGTGGGCTGCTGCTGACCTGCCGAACGGCGATCGGCAACCCGATCGTCGACCTGGATGGGCGGAAATCGGCAACGGTTTCCGCCCACCCGGCTTTCCGTAGACAGTGACGACCGAAATGGAGCAATGATGGTCTCGCCCATTACCGCAACTGGCCCCAGGACCGACAACAGTTTTGATGTGTTGGCTAGCGCGGACTGGTGGGCCGCGTTGCGACTCGACGAGCGGAGAACCCGGCCGGTGCCCCCGGCCGCTGAGCCACGTGATCGGGGCGCCCGCCGCCTCTCGGCCTGGCAGACCGAAAGGGCGGTGACCGGCGGCCTCGAACCGGACCTCTCCCGGTGGCGCGAATCCGGGCTGGGTGAGGAGGAGCTGATCCTGCTGCTCGGCGAAACGCCCGACAACCTGCGAGCCCGCCTGCCCGAGGAACTGTCGTGGTTGACCACCATCGCGCAGGCCTGGTCGGTCGAGGCGGCAGAGCGTCCCCCGCTCGACGACGAGACGCTCGGTGAATACGGTCCGTCCGCGGCGTTCCTGGCACTGGTCCACCCACTGTCCTCGTGGTACCAGACGCGACTGCACGCCGAACTCACCATGCTCGCCCGTGAGCACGGCCACCAGCAGGTCATGCCACGCCAGCACCCCCTGCTCAGGCCGAACCACGGCACCCACATCGCGATGGTTACCTCGGTGCTCGCGGTCCAGCTACGGCTCGCGAGCCGGGACGGCACGCTCACCGGCGACACGCCGAGCCACCGGTTCGCCGACTTCGCGCAGCGGCTCGAAGACCCCGCGTACGCGCTGCGGATCCTGGCCCGATACCCGACGCTCGCCCGGGAACTCGTCGACGAGTTGGAGAAATGGGCGGACGTACGGCGTGAGCTGGCGACGCGGACGCTCTCCGATCTGACCGCCCTGGGTGCGGCGTTCGGCGTGGCCAGCGACTCGCTCGACGATCTCGTCGAGATTCAGATGGGCGCTGGCGACACCCATCGCGGTGGACGCAGCGTCGCGATCCTGACCTTCACCGGCGGTGCCAAGGTGGTCTACAAGCCGCGGGTCCTCGCCGTGGAGTCGCATTTCTACGAGCTGATCGATGTGCTCAACGAGAAGGGGCTGACCCATCCGCTGCGCCGGCTGCGCATCCTCAACCGTGACGACTACGGCTGGGTGGAGTTCGTCCGCGGGGAGGGCTGCTCCGACGAGGAAGGGCTGCGACACTTCTTCTGGCGCCAGGGCGCGTACCTCAGCCTGCTCTATCTGCTCCGCGGCTCCGACATCCACCTTGAGAACGTCATCGCGGCCGGAGAGCAGCCCGTGATCGTCGATTTGGAGGCGCTCTTCCAGCAACCCAGGCCGACCCTGCCCGATCAGGTCACGGGGATACCGGAGGAGGCGGCACGACTCGTGGAGGAGTCCGTGTTGGCAATCGGGCTGCTCCCGCAGCGCCTGCTGCGCCAGGAGGGCGACGATCTGGTGTCCACCGAGTTGTCCGGGATGACCGGCGGCGCTGGTGAGCTCACGCCGATGCGAGTGCCACGGTGGCATGACGTCGGGACCGACCAGATGCGGCGTACCAGGGACCGGGCGGCGATCGTCGAGGCACTCAATCGGCCCACACTGGGCGGCGCCACTGTGGATCCGGCACGGTACCGGGACGAGCTGGTCGCCGGATTCGAGTCCTGCTACCGGCTGCTGCTCACCCTCCGGAACGAACTGAGCGCGGCCGACGGGCCGATCGCCGCGTTCGCCGCCGACGAGATCCGCGTCATCGTGCAGCCAACAATGGTCTACGCCCGAATCCTCTCGGAGTCGTGGCACCCCAGAGTGCTCGGCGACGCACTGGACCGGGAGTGTCTGTTCGAGGTTGTCCTCGGCCGCCACCCCGAACTGGTGGCAAGCGTTCCCGTCGCGGCGAGCGAGATCCGGCAGCTCGCCCGGCAGGACATCCCGTACTTCTGGACCCGGCCCAACTCACGTGACCTCCACGACGACCAGGGCGTCGTCGTCGTGCCCGACTTTCTGCCCCACAGCGGGCTGGCGCTCGTCCAGGACCGGGTGGCCCGGCTCTCCGCCGATGACCTCCGCCAGCAGAGCTGGACGGTGACCGCGTCGATGGCCGCGATGCAGATCGGTGACGGCCAGCGCGAAGCGCAGCCGCGTGTCCGCGACCTGCCTGCGGCGGAGGTCGACGAGTCGGTCGCCTGCCGCGCCGCCATCCGTCTCGGCGACAAACTCCTGTCGACAGCGGTCGGTGGGTCGCCACACCGTCCGGTGTGGCTGACGCTCGGCCTGGTGGCCGACCGTTACTGGAACGTCATACCCACCGGTTTCGACAGCTTCAGCGGAATCTGCGGAATCTCGATTTTCCTGGGCCAGCTCGGCGAGCAGACCGGTCTGTTGAGATTCCGATCGGCGGCGGAGGCGACCGCGACGATGCTCAGCCGGCACGTCGACTCGGTGCTCGACTGGCGCGAGCGCGACCGGGACAGGTTGAACATCGGTGGCTTCGGCGAGTTGGGGAGCTACGTGCACGCGCTGACGCACCTCGGTGCCCTGTGGCGCTCGGAGCCGCTGCTGGCCCAGGCGCGTCGACTGGCGTCCGAGTTGGCCCGGCGGATCCCCGAGGACCGCAACCTCGACGTGATGACCGGCACGGCGGGGGCGGCTCTCGCGCTGCGTGCGCTGCACACGGTGGACCCGAGCGACCGGACGCTTGTCGCTCTGCACCTGGCGGGTGAACAACTCCTCGCCACCGCCGAGGAGTCGGCCGACGGGCTTGCCTGGCGCGCGCTGGTCGGCGCGCGGTCACCCCTGCTCGGCTTCTCACACGGCGTCTCCGGTTTCGCCTACGCCCTGGCGGAGATCGGCCGGGCGACGGGTGAGCAACGCTTCATCGACGCGGCTGGACGAGCCGTCCGGTACGAGCACCGACGGTACGACGCTGCCGCCGGCAACTGGCCCGACCACCGGGACATCACGCCGGAGGGTGTCTTCATGAACGCGTGGTGCCACGGCGCGGCCGGTATCGCCCTGGCTCGCGCCGCGATGCTCGACTCGGTCGACATCCCCGAGGTGCGGATGGACCTCGCCGCCGCGGTAGCCACCGTACGCCGGGATCTCCTGGCCGATGACCAGTTGACGGGCACCGGCAACGACTGCCTGTGCCACGGCGACCTCGGTCTGGTCGAGGCCCTGCTCAGCGCGGCTCGGCACACCGGAGACAGCACGCTTGCCGCACTGGCCGGGCGATCCGCGCGGTCGGTCGCGGAGACCGTCCTCGCGGGCGAGGAGCGGACCGGCGTACCCCTCGGGCTGCACGTGCCGGGGCTGCTGATGGGTGCCGCCGGCATCGGTTACGGCCTGCTCCGGACCGCCCGCCCGGACCTGGCGCCGAACGTCCTGCTGCTCGAACCGCCCAACACCGCACGCTCCCCGCGCCCGGCAGCAGTCGTCCCGGTGAGCGCCGGCACCGAGGAGGCGTCATGCCACGCGTACCGGTGATCATTCAGACGCACTCCACCGAGTGTGGGCCGAGCTGCCTGGCCATGGTGCTCGGTGGTCTGGGCCGGACCACCGAGGTCCGGGAACTGCGGCCCCAGTTCGGTGTCGGCCGCGACGGCACCAGTGCGCGCCGGATCATCGAGGTGGCCGGCGACTACGGGCTGACCGGGCGCGGTCTGCGGGTGGACGCCGAAGGTCTGGCCGACGTCCGCCTGCCGGCCATCGCCCACTGGGGCAAGGACCATTTCACGGTTGTCGAGAAGGTCGAGCGCCGTCGGATCAGTGTTGTCGACCCGGGGCTGGGCCGGCGGCGACTGACCCGACAGGAGTTCTTCGCGGACTTCTCCGGGACGATCATGGAGTTCACCGCGTCGGCCGAGCTGGAGCACAAACGGTCCCGGTTGCGCGACCATCTCGCGATCCGGTTCATGCGTGATCTGTTCCGGCTCGCGCCGGGGCTGATCATCCTGGCGATCGCCCTGTCCGCCGTGGTGCAGGTGCTCGGCCTCGCCTCGGCCTGGGCGACGAAGTACGGCGTGGACGACCTCGTCGGCAAGGGTGCCGACACGCTGCGTGTCTTCGCGGTCTGCGTCGTGGCGTACGTCCTGACGCAGGGGCTCGTCACGCTGTCCCGAGGCATGTCGTTGCTGTTACTGCAACGGCATCTCGACGGCTATCTGGGTCGACGTTTCATGACCCACCTGATGCGGCTGCCGTACGCCTATTTCCAGACCCGGGGCGCGGGTGACCTGATGACCCGCCTGGGCAGCAACATGGCGGTCCGCGAGATGCTCACCTCGCAGGTGTTCACGATGCTGCTGGACGTCCTGTTCGTCCTCGTCTACGCCGTCATCCTGCTGACGGTGAGCCCTTCGCACGCCGCCATCGTCGCGGTGCTGGCGGTGGCCCAGGCGAGCATCATCCTGCTCACCCTGCGGCCGGTGCACGAACGCGCCCAGCGTGAACTCAACGCCGACGGGAAGGCGCAGAGCAGTGCGATCGACACCCTTGCCGGGGCCGAGTTCCTGAAGAGCTCCGGGCTCTCCGAGTGGGCGCTGCGCAGGTGGAACGACAGGTTCAGCGATTCGGTCCAGGCGTCGTTCAAGCGGCGCCAGGTCGACGTGTTCACCGATTCGGCGATGGGCATCTTCCAGAGCGCCGCACCCCTGACCCTGCTCATCTTCGGGATCATCCAGGTCGTCGACAACGGGATGTCGCTCGGCACCATGCTCGGTCTGAACGTCATCGCCGGCCTCCTCCTCGCACCCATCACCCAGCTGATGGGCGGGCTGCGGTTCCTGCAGACGATCGGCTCCCACCTGGACCGCATCTACGACGTCCTGGGCGAGGAGCCCGAGCCGACCCGCCCTCAGGGCCTCCAGCCGAGCAGCCTCCGCGGCGACATCGAGCTGCGGGGCATCAATTTCCGGTACGACCTCGGAGCGCCGCTGGTGCTCAGGGACATCGACCTGAGGGTGGCGGCCGGCACCAAGGTCGCCATCGTCGGCTCCACCGGCTCCGGCAAGACGACGCTCGTGCGTCTGCTCACCGGTATGCTGGCACCCACGTCCGGCGAGCTGCTGGTGGACGGCCGAACGCTCGACGAGTACGACCTGGAACCCCTGCGCCACCGCTTTGGTGTGGTCACCCAGTTCCCGTACATCTTCGGTGGTTCGATTCGCGACAACCTGATCCTCGGACGCACGGACCTCGACGACGACGAGCTTCTCGCCGCGTTGGGGAAGGCACAGTTCCTCCCGGATCTCCAGCGGATGCCGATGGGTCTGGAGACCCGGGTGGGCGAGGGCGGCGGCTCGCTCTCCGGCGGGCAGCGGCAGCGGATCGCGATCGCCCGTGCGCTGCTCTCCAGGACCAACGTGTTGCTGCTCGACGAGGCGACGAGCCATCTCGACGCCCTGACCGAGGCGGCCATCGCCGACGAGCTGTCGTCGCTGGGCTGCACGAGGATCGTGGTCGCCCATCGTTTCAGCACGATCAGTGACGCGGACCAGATCGTCGTGCTGCACCACGGCGAGATCATCGAGCGCGGTGACCACCAGGAGTTGATGGCGCTGGGTGGCCGGTATGCCGCGCTGGTGCGGCGCCAGACCCCCAATCTGGCCGGAAAGTCGTCGTAGTGGACGTCGATGTCGGTGGCGCCTACCGGGCCGAATGGCCGGCAGGCGACTCACCGTAGCCAGCGGACGCGTTCTTCGATCCCGCGGACCGCTTTTCGCCACACCGTGCTGGCCTGCGCTCCTTGCAGAGACGCGAGGTGGCGGCGCGCGCCCCACCCGGCGAGTGGCCGGTGCGCGCGCCGGAACAGATCGTCGAGTTGATCCAGGGGCGAACCCGCGGCCAGCAGGTTCAGCACGTCGTCGAGGCTGAACGCCTCCGCGATCTCGCCGATGATGTCCCGGTGGGCGATGAACAGTGCCGGCACCCACTGCATGGGCGGGAAGCGCAGGCTGTGCAGGATGAGGTCGAACTCGTAGAAGTGTTCGTCGTCGGGCTCGATGGTTGTGTCGCCGAGCCGGTCCAGAAGGCTTTCCCAGCCCGGAACGCCCGACAGTTCATGTGCCTCGACCCGGGTCAGATACGTGCGCATCGAGGCGAGGGATCTGAACAGGAGGAGGTGACCCTGGGCGCCGAGGAAGGCCGCCTCGCCGCGCTGGTCGTCGAAATAGGCGCGAAGGGTGTAACCGACCTCGCCGTGCCGCAGGGCGATCGCCACCGGTTGAACGCTCGACGTCGTGCCCCACGGCGTGCCCTGCTGGCTGGTGCCACCGCATCGGGGGTGCGTCCACCGCGCCCTCGGGTGTTCGCGTTCGCGGGTCTCGCGTTCACGATCCTGGCGTTCCTTGCGCAGACGTTCGGGATCCTGCCGTTCCCGGGCCTCGCGTTCTCGGTCCTGCCGCTCCCGGTCCTGCCGCTCCCGGTCCTGCCGCTCCCGGTTCTGGCGTTCACGGTCCTTCCGCTCCCGGTCCTGGCGTTCACGGTTCTGGCGTTCTCGGTTCTGGCGTTCGCGGTTCTGTCGATCCCGGGCCTGGCGTGCACGGGCTTCACGCTCGTGGGCGTCGGTCAGGTTCTTGTACGCCGCGTTGATCCACTGCATTTGCCGGGTGACTTCGTCGCGGACACTCTCCGGGCTGGACTGATGCCGGTCGGGATGCCAGATCTGCACGAGAACGAGATAGCGCTCCCGAATCTCCGCGAGCGACGAATCGCGTGTCACGCCGAGGAGAGTGTACGGATCCTGTCCGTCAGAGGGCATGGATTCCACCGGATCTCATTGATGATCGGGTCACGCACACCGCGGCGATGGTAACAGCACCGTCGATGCGCCAGTGCCCGTCGCGGTGCGCCGTGCCTGCCGCACCGAGACCCGCGGTGCTCGGTGCAGAGAACCGGGTTGGACGCCCGGGGTATTGCCTGCTCATTGGCGCGCATCTATAGTTGCGCGGATCACAACAATCATGGCCGTGGTGGTTGCGGCCGGATTGTCGAAGCGCTTCGACGATCCGTCGTCCAGGCCCGTCAGCCGGGTGTCGAGCCTGGCCACGCCGGTCGGGGCGTCCTTTGGGCGTCTGTCGTACGACATGAGGAGAAGCAAATGGGGAACAAGCGCCTTCGGCGCGGAATCGCCGTGCTCGCGCTCGTCCTGCTGGCCCTACCGGCCGTTCCCGGCACTGCCCTCGCCGAACCCACCTACCCCTTCCGCGACCCGCACCTACCGGTGCCGGCCCGGGTCGACGACCTGCTCGGCCGGCTCACCCTGGACGAGAAGATCTCCTGGCTGCACCAGTACCAGCCGGCCGTTCCCCGGCTGGGCATCGGCCTGTTCAAGACCGGCACCGAGGCCCTGCACGGGGTGGCCTGGTCGACCGACATCGACAACAACGGCGCCGTCGTCAAGGCCCGCGGCACGACATTCCCCCAGCCGGTGGGCATGGCGAGCACCTGGAACACCGACCTGATCAACCGGGTCGGCTCGGCCGTCGGCGACGAGGCGCGCGGCTACCACGCGCAGAACCCCCGGGTGTGGGGTCTCAACCTCTGGGCGCCGGTGGTCAACCTGCTGCGCGACCCCCGCTGGGGCCGCAACGAGGAGGGCTACTCCGAGGACCCGCTGCTCACCGCCGCGATGTCCACCGCGTACGGCTCGGGGATGACCGGCGGCGATCCCGACCACCTGAAGAGCGCGCCGACCCTGAAGCACTACCTGGCCTACAACAACGAGATCCGGCGTGACGTGACCTCGTCGAACGTGCCGCCTCGGGTGCTCAACGAGTACGAGCGCGCCGCGTTCAAGCCGGCCATCGCGGCCGATGCGGCGACCGGCGTGATGGCCGCGTACAACCTGATCAACGGACGGCCCGCCACCGTGGATCCGGACCTGGCCACCGTGGTCCGCGGCTGGACGGACCAGCCGCTGATGAACGTCACCGACGCCTGGGCACCGAACAACCTCGTCGCCTCCCAGGGCTACTACGCCACCCAGCCCGAGGCGAACGCCGCGATCGTCAAGGCCGGCCTCAACAGCTTCATCACCGACGACACGAACGCCCAACCGACGGTGACGGCCATCAAGCAGGCGCTCGCGACAGGCCTGCTGACCGAGGCGGACATCGACGCCCGGATCCGGGAGATCCTGAACGTGCGGTTCCGGCTGGGCGAGTTCGACCCGGGCGGAGGTCGCCACGGCGGCATCACCCCGGACGTCATCAACAGCCCGGAACACCAGCGGCTGGCCCGGCAGGCCGCCGGCGAGGCGATGGTGCTGCTGAAGAACTCCCGGCAGGCTCTTCCGCTGGACCCGGCCCGGACCCGCAAGGTGGCCGTGCTCGGTCCGCTGGCCGACACCCTCTACTCCGACTGGTACGGCGGTGACCTGCCGTACCAGGTGACCGCGCTCGACGGCATCCGCGAGCGGCTGGGCAACTCCGCGAGCGTCAACGGGCTCGACGGGGCGGACCGGATCGCCCTGAAGGACGCGGCGACCGGCCGGTACGTCACGGCCACCGGCACCACCGACGCCGACCCGGTCGCCGCCACCGGTGCCACGGCGACGCCCGCCGCCCAGTTCGACGTGGTGGACTGGGGCCAGGACGTGGTGACGCTGCGCAACGCCGCCAACGGCCGTTACCTCGGCTACAACTGGGGGCCGTTCATCACCCGCGACGAGCAGCCGAACGGCTGGTACGTCCAGCAGCAGTTCAAGCTGGAGCCGCAGGACGACGGCACGGTGGTGCTGCGATACGCCGGCTACGAGACCAAGGAGAGTTGGTTCGCCGCCGAGAAGTACGTCACGGTCGGCGACGACGGCGCGCTCAAGCTCGGCGCGTCCACCCCGGCCGCGGCGACGCGCTTCAGCCGCGAGGTGATCAGCAGCGGAATCGACCGGGCGGTGGCGGCGGCCAAGGCGGCCGACACCGCCGTGCTGGTCGTGGGCAGCAACCCGTTCATCAACGGACGCGAGGCGCACGACCGCGCCTCCACCGCCCTCAGCGCCGGCCAGGAGGCACTTGTCAAGGCCGTCGTCCGGGCCAACCCGCGTACCGTCCTGGTGCTCCAGACGAGCTACCCGGTCACCATGACCTGGGAGCAGGAGCACGTCCCGGCGATCGTGTGGACCACCCACGCGGGCGCCGAGACCGGGCACGCCGTGGCCGACGTCCTGTTCGGCGACCGCAACCCGTCCGGCCGGCTGACCCAGACCTGGTACCGCTCGGACGGGCAACTGCCACCGGACCTGCTGGAGTACGACATCATCTCGTCCGGGCAGACCTACCTGTACAGCAACGCGAAGCCGCTCTACCCGTTCGGCTACGGGTTGTCGTACTCCCGGTTCCGCTACGGTGCGGCCCGCACCGGCGACCGGCCGGTCGCGGCCGACGGCACCATCACGGTGAGCGTCGACGTGACAAACACCGGCAGCCGGGCCGGGTCCGAGGTGGTCCAGCTCTACACCCACCAGCGCACCTCGCGGGTCAAGACCCCGAACCGTGCGCTCAAGGCGTTCCAGCGGGTGAACCTCGCACCCGGGCAGACCCGGACCGTGACGTTGCGCCTGCCCGCCGCCGACCTGGCGCACTGGGACGTGACCCGGAGCCGGTGGGTGGTCGAATCGTCTACCTACGACCTGCTGGTGGGGGCGTCCGCCGAGGACATCCGGGCCCGCGCCGCGATTCGGGTACGCGGTGAGACGGTCCCGGCCCGGGATCTGTCCCGGACCACCCGGGCGGAGAACTTCGACAGGTACGCCGGGGTCCGGCTTGTCGACGAGACGAAGGCCAAGGGTACGGCCGTCGGCGCGACCGCGGCGGGCCAGTGGATCTCGTTCGCCGGTTCGGCGCTGCGCCCGGGCGCCGACACCTTCACCGCGACCGTCGCCAGGGCCGGCGCGGAAGCCGGCACGATCCAGGTGCGCCTGGGCTCGCCCACCGGTCGGCTGCTCGGTACGGCCACCGTGCCCAGCACCGGCGACGACTACCGGTACGTCAGCGTCACCGCCGAGTTGGCCCGCGCCGCCGGCGCCCACGACGTGTACCTGGTGTTCGACTCCCCGCTGCGGCTGGCCGAGTTCTCCATCAGGTGACCGCAACCCGGGCCGGGACGACAGTCGTCCCGTCCCGGCCCGGCCCGGCCCGGCCCGGCCCGGCCCGGCCCGGCCCGGCCCGGCCCGGCGCACGCGCACGCCCGCGTTGATCATGGGGTTATAGCCACTCGCCCCGGCGTGTCGCGCCGCTAACCTCATGATCACCGAGAGTCGAAGGGCGCCCCGAGTAGCAGGATGACCAGGGGGCCGACGCCGGCGATCCGCACCTCCGCGCCCGGGTCGCGCGGCCAGACATGGGGTCGCCGGCGCGACCGTCCGGGGCGGTGTTAACGTCTCTTCCCGTTGCCGGCGAGCGCCGCTAGCTCAACTGGCAGAGCAGCGGACTCTTAATCCGCGGGTTCGGGGTTCGAGTCCCTGGCGGCGCACCAGCGATATCCAGGGGGCATGGCTCATCAGCCATGCCCCCTGGATCATGTCCCGGCCCGGCTACCGCACTGTGCAGCGAACCTGGCCCGCGAGCACCCGTTGTAGTCGTAGCAGAGGTGTCATCATCGGCCGATGAGTCGTTGCAGGTCTTCGCGGGTGGGAAGGCCGGACGGTACCGTCGCGGCCCTGGAGGACATCGTGCGTGCCACCGGTTCCGGTCGGGGCACCGGGTCGCACTTCACGTCGGACGTGCGGCCGGGGAGCCGGGCGGGCAGCTCACCCGTCGCGATGTACGCGGCGATCTTGAGGTCGGTGCAGGCGACGCCGGTGAGTGACCCGGAATGGTGGGTGCCGTTGACACCCTCGATGAGGACCGACTGGGGAAAGCGACTGCGTACTTCGAGACTGCCTTCGAGCGGCGTGGCGGCGTCCAGCGTCTCCCCGATGAGCAGGATTGGCGGGACGTCGGCACCGGTCACCGTGACCGGCGTGCCGGGTGCTGCTCCCCAGTTGAGGCACGGTGCGTTGAACCAGGTGTTGTCCCACGTCTCGAACGGGGCCTTGGCGAAGGTCAGCCAGCTGTCGGTCCGCCAGCGGCTCCACTGGGTCGGCCACGGGGCGTCGGTGCATTCCACGCCGAGGTAGACGGCGGTGACGTTGTCCGTGCCGGGACCGTGAGGGTTGCCGGAGTCGTACAACGCCCGCACTGTCTGCCAGTCTCCGTTGTTGACGTATCCGGAGAATGCCTCGGCGATGGCCGGCCAGCCGACGACGAAATACGCCGCCGGTAGGAACGTGTCCGCCCACTCGTCGGGGCCGATGACGCCGCCGGCTGGTTTGTTGATCAGCTTTGCCTGCTCGGCGTAGTAGCGCCTCTCCACCGCGTTGCCGGACGTGCCCAGGTGGTACACGTCGTCGTGGTCGGCGATCCACTGGAAGAAGATCTTGATGTTGCGGTCGAAGCCGAGGTCCTGGTTCAGGTTCGTCTGGTACCAGACCGTACGGGGATCGACGTTGCCGTCCAGCACCATGCGTCGGACCCGGTCGGGGTAGCGGGTGGCGTAGACCTGGCCGAGGTAGGTGCCGTACGAGAAGCCGTAGTAATTGATCTGGGTCTGTCCGAGTGCCTTGCGGATGCTCTCCATGTCCGCGGCCGAGTCGGTCGTCTTGAGGTGGTCGAGCAACTCGCCGCCGGCCCGGTCGCACGCCTCGGCGTAGGCCTTCGTCCGATCGAGCCAGGTCTTCTCCAGCTTCGGGGTGATCGGCACGTAGTACGGCCGGTTGTAGCCGACGTGGTTTCCGTCGCAGGTCAGGGAGGGCTGGCTTGCGCCGACGCCGCGCGGGTCGAAGCCGATCCAGTCGTAGGACATGCCCGCGCCGCCGGGCACGTAGGCGCCGAGGACGGAGAACAGCAGTCCGGATCCGCCGGGGCCGCCCGGGTTGACCAGCATGACGCCCTGGTACTGCGCGTCCGGGGAGGCGTGCCGCAACCGGGACACGGCCAGCTTGATCTTCGTGCCGTCCGGGCGGTCGTAGTCGAGGGGCACCTCGACGAAGCCGCACTGCACGCCCACGCTTGCCAGTACTGCGTTCTCGCAGGTTCCCCAGGAGACGGCGGGCGGGACGTAGCCGGCCTCCGCCGGTGGTGCGGCCTGCGGGGTATTGGTGCCGCCGCCGACGGCGATCAGCAGGGTGACCACGGATATGACGGATGCGAGTGATTTCATGTCGTGCCTTTCGACGAGGCGCCGTTCGTGACGAACGCTGCACCTCATCCGACCACCCGTGCCGATGGTGATCAGCCCGCAATTAGTTGCTACCAGGGGGCAGGAAAAGGCCCGCCGGTCCACTTGAGGGGGAACAAGTGGACCGGCGGACGTTCCGGGGCGGTGTCAGATGATGGTGCAGTTCGCCCCGGGCGCAACGAACGTGGCCTCCTCCGGCGCGCCCGGCGTGGTGCTGCAGAGGGCCAGGACGACGCCGTAGTTGACCAGCTGAACGCCCAGGGTGCGTTGCATCGGAACCGCCCCGGGACCGCATTGACGGCTTGAGTTCACCCCGGTGCCGAGCAGGCTTGTCGGCAGGTAGTACCGCACGTAGTAGCACTGGCCGTCGTTCTCGGAGACGGTAAGCGTTCCGGTGACGCTGTAGGAGCCGGGCCAGCCGGCCCGGAACACCAGGGTGCCGCTGGCCGTCGCCGAGCCCCGGGCGGCCTGAAACCCTCCCGGAACCGTGGCCGTCGATGCCGCCTGCGCCGGGCTCGCCCAGGCGATCGCCGCGACCGCCGCCGTTGCTGCCAGGGTTGCTGCCTTACGGCTTACTCGCATTCTTCCTCCCATGTGTCGTACGCGTGTGCGGTCGGCCCGCGGAGCGGGCTATCTAGACGTCGCGCCGGTTGAGGGTCCAGCCGGCTGCTCCGAGTAACACCGCCACCACTCCGGTGAAAATGATCAGGGCGACGGTCGGTGACCAGGTGAACGGCAGACCCTGCCTGTCACCAAGGAAAAAGTGGGCGTTCGCGAAGGGCAGGAACGTGGCGATCCGGTCCCCGAACTCGGGAATCAAGCTGGCCAGTCCCTCCAGCAGCAGCGGCCAGATGATCACGACTGCCACCAGGCCGGCGGTGCGCCGGATCAGGAAGGCCAGCCCTACCGCGCCGGCCCCGGCGAGAGCCGCGATCAGTGGGACGCCCCAGTAGAGCCGGTGTACGCCGCCGGTCGACGGAATCGGATAGCCGGACACCGCGGCGCCCACCACGAGCGCGACCGGAGTGAGGGCGGCGGCGACGACGGCGGACAACACGGCGATCAGCACCGCTTTGGCGGCGAGGATCCGGGTACGACCGCGCTGCACCGCGAGCGACACCCGGATGGTGCCGTTGCCGTACTCGTTGCTGACGCTCATGCCGCCGAGCACCATGAGGATGATGAGGCCGTAACCGAGCAGGCCGGCGAGCACCTGGCTCGGAATCGGCGCGGTGTGTTGGCTGCGCCCGAGCGAACCCAGGGCGGCGGCGATCAGCACGGTCGCGGCGACGACGCTCAGCAGGCAGAGGTAGGGCGATCGGGTCGAGCGCAGCTTCAGCCACTCGGCATGCAGTGTCTGGATCATCGTGAGGTCCCTTCCCCGATGAGGTGTGGCGTGGCGCCGGGGCCGCGGTACTCGACGGCCTCGTCGGTGGCCTTCAGGAAGGCCTCCTCCAGCGAGATCCGGTTGGTGAACAACTCCCAGACGGTGCAGTCGGCCGCTCTGGCCAGGGTGCCCACCTCGTCGGTCGCGGCACCGACGACGACGAGGACCGGGCGGCCCTGGTCATCGGTCTCCGCGCGTACCGGAAGGTTCTGCTTCGCCAGGGCGGCGTGCAGGTGGTCCGGACGGTCGACCCGGGCCCGGACCTCGGCCGGGCCGGACGCCGCGAGGAAGTCCGCGATCGGCTGGTCCGCGATCAACCGGCCCTTGCCGATCAGGATGATCTGGTCGACCGTGCCGGCCACCTCGGCGAGCAGGTGACTGGAGAGCAGCACCGTGCGGCCCCCGGCCGCGTAGTCGCGGACGAGCCGACGGAGCCAGAGGATGCCGTCCGGGTCGAGGCCGTTCGCCGGTTCGTCAAGGATGAGGACGCCAGGCTCACCCAGCAGGGCGCCGGCGATGCCCAGCCGCTGGCGCATGCCGAGCGAGAACGCGCCGACACTGCGCCTGGCCACCGGGGTGAGGCCGACCTGTTCGAGCACGGCGTCGACGCGGCTCGTCGGAATCGCGTTGGCTGCGGCGATCCAACGCAGGTGGCTGCGCGCCGAGCGGTTGGGATGCACCCAGTTGGCGTCGAGCACGGCACCGACGTGCCGAGCGGGCCTGTCAATCTCGCCGTACGGTCGTCCGTCGACGGTCGCGCGGCCGGACGTCGGGCGGTCCAGGCCGAGGATCATGCGCATGGTGGTCGACTTGCCGGCGCCGTTCGGACCTAGGAAACCGGTGACGATGCCGGGTCGCACGGTGAAGGACAGCTCGTCGACCGCTGTCACCGCACCGAAGCGCTTCGTCAGTCGTTGCACGTCAATCATCGCGCTCCATCCGTTCCGTTGCTCGGCGTGCGACCGCCGGCGGGCACCAGGACCCGGTCGGGGCCGTCGCTCGCGTACAGGGAGAGGTACAGGCCGCCCCGCGCGCACAGGTCGTCGTGCGTGCCGGCCTCGACGACCTCGCCGTCCCGCATCACCACGATGAGGTCCGCGTCGACGACCGAGGTGAGCCGGTGTGCGATGACGACGCGGGTGGTCCCCAGATCGTCGAAGTGGGACGTGACCAACGACTGGGAGACGTTGTCGAGGGAACTGGTCGCCTCGTCGAGCACCACGATGGATGCCCGCTTCAGGGCGGCGCGGGCGAGCGCGATGCGTTGCCGCTGCCCGCCGGAGAAGTTCTTGCCGAGGGCGGCGACCGGGGTGTGGTAGCCGAGCGGCAGCGCGTCCACCTGCTCGTGCAGCCCGACCTGCCCTGCGGCTTCGAGGACCCGTGCGTCGTCGACGTCGCCGCAGCCCCAGACGATGTTGTCGCGGATGGTGCCGTGGCCGAGTTCCACGTTCTGCGGCACGTAGGCGATGGCGTCGTAGAAGCGGTTGCGGTCGTAGTCACCGATGTCGTGCCCACCGATGCGGATCTGCCCGGTCGTGGGGCGGTGCAGACCGACGAGCAACCGGGCGAGGGTGCTCTTGCCGCATCCGGAGGGGCCGACGATGGCGACCTTGGCGCCGGCCGGCACGCGCAGCGAGGCGCCGCGCAGTACGGGCCGGGCGAACGTTCCATAGGCGAAGGTGACGTTGTCGACCTCGATGTCGCCGGCCGGGGCCCGCCGTACGGTGCCCTGGAACCGGTCGTCGGCCGGGCGGAGTAGGACATCCTCCACCCGGTGCAGCAGCGCGCCGCTCTGCACCGACCGCGACAGCGCCGACACCACCGAGCTGACCTGGCTGAGAAGCACCGCGCTGAGTGCCTGCACCGAGACCAGGGTCGCCGCGTCGACCTGGCCGCCGCGAGCGTGGGTGATGGCGGTCAGGACGGCGATCGGCCCGATGAACATGACCCCCGCCGTCGCCGCGGTGATCGCACCCTGGACGGCCTGCAGTGCCGCGAAGTGCCGCAGGACGCGGTTGTTCTCCGTGGACCAGCGGCGCAGGTAGGTGTCCTCCATTCCGTTGGTGCGGATCGCCTCCAGGCCGGCGATCGCGGACACCTGGGTGGATTGCAGTTGGGCACGGGCGCGGGTCTCGGCCAGCGAGAACCGCCGGACGAGTGTCGTGGCGCCCAGCGTCAGCAGGACGGTCCCGACGACCAACCCGAAGGTCACCACCAGCGCGGACAGCGAGACCGTACCGAGCCAGCCGAGCAGGACCGCCGCGAGCACCGAACCCACCAGGGCCTGGACGAGATCGGTGCAGACCACCGACCGAAGTTGGTGTACCGAGTCCAGGGTGAACAGCAGATCACCGGTGGAGCGGACCTCGCAGAAGTCGTACGGCAGCCGGAGCAGACGGTCGAAGACGGCCACCGACAGTGACCGGCCGACGGCCACGGAGGCGACCATCGCGACGACCGTGCGTAGGAACATCACGAGGGTGAACGCCAGGCCCGCACCGAGCAGCAGCAGGCCCGTGCCGTATTCGGTTGTGCCGCCCAGCACCCCGGCCAGCAGCTGGGGGATACCCAGTGGCAGCAGCGCCGAGACGAGTGACACGACAAGCGCCAACGTGAGGCGGCCGCGCTGCGCGAAGGCGAAGCTGGCGAGCAGCGGCCGGCGTCGGGTCGACGGGTACGCCGCCACGCCGTGATCGACCGTGATCGCGAGCCCGGAGAAGCCCTCCGCGAACTCGGCGGCGCTCACGCGACGACGGCCGTTGCCCGGGTCGAGCAGGGTCGCGCCGCGCCGGTCGTTGCTGAGCACGACGACGTAGTGCGACTGCTGCCAGTGGCAGATCGCCGGCCGACCGAGCGCGGCGACGCCGGCAGTCGTGGTGCGGTAGACGTGTGGTGTCCCGCCTTCGGAGGTGAGCACCCGGACCAGGTCGGCGACCGTCAGCCCGTCCCGGCCGACGGTGTAGCGGCTGCGCAGGTCGTGGATGGACACGGGCAGACCCGCCGCGTTCAGCAGCATGGCGCTGCAGCACAGGCCGCACTCCGTCTGGGCGATCTGCTCGACGAGTCGTATCCGGCGGCGCACCATGGCGCTCACCGCCCCTCGACCGGGCGGCTGAAGCTGAGCGGGGACGCGACGGCCTCGCCGCTCAGGGCGATCAGGCCGTATCCGATCCCGGCCAGGCCGACGTACAGGGAGTTGTTGAGCACCGTCCGCGAGCAGCGGGCGGCCAGCAGGTCCGGGATCAGGTCGCGGCAGAGCTGGCCGTGCCGCTCTGTCACGTACCGGGCGGTCGCACCCGAGTCGTCGTACGCGGCGGCCCGACGCAGGATCTCCAGGTTGCCGAGGTCGCCATGGCACAGGGTGGGGTTCAGGCCCAGTCCGGCCGTGGCCACTTCGCCGGTCAGCTCGGCCACCCCGGCGAATCCGTCGAGCGGCAGGCCGGCGTCGGCCAGCTCGCAGGCCCCGAGCAGGATGCCCGGCGTGCCGTGGCACCAGCCACGGCCGGACCGGTCGCCCGCGTGATCGCTGATCGGCCACTGCCCGGCGCTCTCGTCGTACAGGCCGCGGTGAACGTCCAGCACATGCGCGAGGGTGTCACCGCCCTGACCGGTGACCACCAGGTGCCGGGCGACGGCGGCCGCCGTACCGCTGGTGCCGTGCGCGAAGCCGCTGAACAACGCGCCGCCGCTGGTCGGGGCGGCGGCCACGCGCTGGTACGCCGCGTCGGCGACCGCCCGGGCCGGGGCGTCGGAGCGGCCGTGCGTACGCAGTACCGCAGCGACATCGTGCGCCGCTGCCAGCACGCCGGCCGGGCCGAGCAGGAAGTCGTAGCCCGTGCCGAGCAGCGCCATGTCGTCGGTGAGGTGCGCCCAGAGTTGCGCGCCCGCGTCCAACAGCGCATGGTCACCGCTGAGCCGGCCGGCCTCGATGGCCGCGTACGCGAGACCGGGATATCCGCCGGCCATGCCGCCGGTGGCCCGTTGGGCCCGGCGGGTCGGCTCGGTCAGCAACGCCTCGACGCGTGCCGACAGCGCGCGCAGCCCGAGCCGGGTGGTTCCCGTCTCGCCCAGGTAGGTCCCGGCCGCGGCCAGGAACAGGGCGATTCCGGGTACGCCGGCGTAGAGGTCGTCGCCCAGCGGCTCCACGCGCCAGGGGTGACGCAGCGTGGTGTTGCGGATGGTGGCGCCCACCCAGGTGACCGGCTGCCCGTCGGTGATCGTGGCGCTCTCGCGCAGCTCGCCCGCGATCCCGGCGACGATCCGCCGAGTCGCCGCGGCCACGGTCGAGGGTCGGGACCGGGCGCCGGCCGGACGGTACCGCGGAACGTCGTGGTCGGCGGCGACCTTGTCCACGTACGCGGCACGGATGACGCGCAGGTTGTTGCGCAGCAGCGTGGGGGACAGCTCGCGGATCCCGGTCAGGACGCTGTCCAGCGGGGCGCGATCGAGCACGTCGCCGAGAGCCGTGCCGTCCCAGTGGTAGACGGCGGTGGTGTCGGTGCGCAGCGAGAAGTACGGCACGTCGCCGAGCAGCAGGTCGTCGATCTCCGCCCGGACCACCGCGGGGGTGACGTGGGCGATGCGGCCGACGCCGACCCGGTGGTAGAGCACCTTCTTCAGCGCGGTGGACTGCTGGAAGATCGGGTGGCTGCCGGTCTGGAGCAACCGGGTGTAGTTGCGGGTCGCGTCGAGAACCGAGCGGACCGCGACGCCTGTGAAGTCGGCACGGATCCAGGTCTCGAGCTGGCCGCGGTGTGTCAGCGCCCACTCGTACACCTGGGTGAAGCCGGCGCAGACGGCGGCCAGTTCCGCCGTGCGGTCGGCGCTGTCCGGCCGGACCGCGGGAGCCGCCATGTCGCCGGTCAGGTACTCGATGCGGAGCCGTTCGCCGTCGCCGGCGGTCACGACCGGGGCGGCGGTGACCGCCTCCTGACCCGGCTCGTAGCCGAGGAAGCCGATGTCCATGGAGCGGTCCTCGTCGGCCGGGTCGGTGAGCCGGGTCGGCAGCATGCCGACCGAGAACGCGGTGCCCGCCAGGGCCCAGACCCCGGCGTCGCCGTCGCCGCCGACTCGGCGGTTCACGCTGAACAGCGACTCGGCGTCGACCACGACGGGTCCGCCGCAGTGGTTCAGGACGTTCTCGAAATGCATGTCGGACGCGCGCAGTAGGTGGAGGACGGCGAGCAGATGGCCGCAGGCGCGGTAGTAATGGTCCGGCTCGCCGGGGGCGCTGCCGTCGGCGTGTTCCTGCCAACCGCATCCCGGTGCGCACCAGACCCGCAGCACGGGCAGATCGAGGCCGGTGGCCGAGTTGATCCGGGTGACGAAGCGGTTGAAGGCGCGTTCGATCTCCATCTGGCGCGGCTTGTAGACCAGCCGGCGGCCGTCGGCGAAGGTCAGTAGGCTGACCGCCCGGCCACCGGCGTGGGTGTCCCCGAGTCCGTAGGTGATGTCGGAGAGTTCGGTGGGTCGGCCGCTCAGTGGGCCGGCCGGCCCGGCGGTGGCGCCGCTCGTCGCGGCGAGCATGTCCCGCAGGTGTTGCAGGGCGTTGTCGGTCAGGACGCGCAGCTGCCGGTCGAGTTCCGGAAAGACTCGCAGGACGCAGGTGCGGAACGCGGGCTGGGCCGCGGCCCAGCCGAACACCCGCAGCCGTTCGGCCGGGCTCGTTGCCGGCAGATGGCCACCGATCTGCAACTGGTCGAGGACGGCCACGAGGGTACGCAGCGACGCCTGGTGCGCCCGGCCGGCGAGCCAGCCGAGGAAGCCGTTGGCGAGGTCGCCGGATCGGGTCCGGGTGAGCGCCGACTGGGTGAAGGCCGCCACCACGGTGTCGTGGTGTTGGCGGGCGTACGCGCGGGCGAATGATTCGAAGCCCGACGTCTCCTGGTCACCGACCGGGCCGGCCTCGCGGCACAGTCGACCGAGGCTGGCCAGCTCGGCGGTCCGGTCCACCGGTGCCGGTGAGCTGCTCACCAGGTCGCCGGAGACGTCGGTGAGCAGGCGCAGAACGTCGGCGTCCGTGCGGTACTCCGGGAACAGCTGCCGGATCTCGGTGATCTTCATGGTCTCCACCTGGTCGCGGTCGGGCATCCGGGACGGTGCGGGCGTGGCCCCGGGGACGCGGTGTCCCCCGGGGCCGCCGCCACCTCTTGGTCAGCCGATCCCGCAGGGGATGTGCAGCGCGTTGCACTCGGCCGAGACGGTGCACACGTAGCCGATGGTGCTGGTGGTCGGAATGGTCCAGGTGCCGCCCGCGGCCTGCGCGGCGTCCAGGTCGATCTCCTGGTCGGTGAGTTCGCGCAGGATGTCGCCGGCGGCGTCGAACTTGGTGTTCTCGAACATGGTTTCCTCCTCTAGGAAACGGTGCCCACAATCCCGATATGAATGAGTGGGCGATCTGGGTTGGCGATTGCCGCAGAGTCCGTCAGTCGTGACCCCGTAACGCGCCGCCGCATTTTCGGACGACGCATTCGGCCTTCGTGGTATTCAATGTGGTCGGTGTCGGCTGTCATCTGCCATAGCAGGTACCTGCCCGTGCCCCGTGCTCGTCGTGGCGGCGCGTGAGGACCGGCACGCCGCTCCGGTCGTTTGAGAACAGTCGTTCTTGACTGACCGTTCTCGAACTGGCTAGTATGGTCCACATGGGAAGACCACGAGGGTTCGACGAGGAGCAGGCGGTGGCGGCGACAGCCGAGCTGTTCGCCCGGCGCAGTTACGACGGCACCTCCGTCGACGATCTCGTCAACCAGACCGGCGTGCACCGCGGCAGCCTCTACAAGACCTTCGGCAGCAAGCGAGGTCTCTACCTGGCCGCACTGCGACACCACGTCGACCATGAAGTGACCCGGTTCGCCGCAGGCATCGCCGACGCCGGCGGCTCACCCTCGGCCGTGCGCCGTGCCCTCGTCGCGGACACCCCCGATCTCGACCTGGCTTTCCTGCTCCTGGCCGCCGTCGAGCGGGCGGCCGCCGACGAGGACGTCGCAAAGGAGGTGGACCGCGCCTTCGGTCTGCTCGACGCGGCGATCCGCCCACTGCTCACCGACCCGGACGCGGCGGCGCTCGCGTCCGGGCTGACCGCGGTCACGCTGGGCCTGCTGCTTCGGGCCCGCGTGAATCCCGCCAGCACCACCGACGCCGCCCAGGCGTTGCTCACCCGGCTCGTCTGAGCCTCAACACCGACGGAGGAGATTGACATGGCGCAGGTTGGCATCGACGGCGAGACTCTTGTGGTCAACGTCGAAGGACTGGACAAGTTGTGGGCGCTCAAGAGCCGCCTCGCGATCCCGCTCGCCAACGTGCGGGGCGCCACCCAGGACCCGGGCATCGTCAACGACGCCAAGGGGGTACGAGGACCGGGCACCAACGTGCCCGGCGTGATCGTCGCGGGCACCTTCCGCGCCGACGGCGAACGGGTCTTCTGGGACGTCCGCGATCCCGCGAAGGCGCTGGTCATCGAGCTTTCCGACGAGCGCTACACCCGGCTCGTCATCGAGGTCGACGACCCCCGGGCGACGGTGGAACTCATCGAGCGGGCGAAGCGCTCGGCATGAGCGACACGCGGATCCGCCCGACGCCAACCGCGCGTGCCGGACCCGGCCCGGCGACCGCGCTGGCGTTCCTGCTCGTACCGGTCGTGACCGCTGTGGTCGCGGCAGTGGTGGTCGGCGGACCCGCCTGGGGTGCGGCCGGGCTGGGCGCCCTGGGCTGGTTGGCGTCCATGTGGCTGCGCATCCCCGTGGTCCTGGTCGCCCGCAAGCTCACCGGTGACAAGGGCCGGGTCGCCACCGCCGTCAGCCTGGCGTCCGGCCCGGCGGAGGAGATCGTCCGCGTGGTGGGCGTGACGCTCCTCGTCGCCGCCCTGCCGCGCGCCGTCTGGTTCGGACTCGGCTGGGCGGCGGTCGAGGTCGTCTTCGCGGCGGCGAACGCGGTCGTCGTACCGATCCTGCTGCGCCGCGGCGACGAGAAGTCACGTGAGATCAAGGAGATTCTGGAGAGCCAGGGCGTGCTCGGCGCCGCACCGGCGTACGGCGTGCTCGAGCGGGTCTCGGCGACGGCGCTGCACCTCGGGTTCACCCTGCTCGTCTTCGCCAACCCCTGGTACGCGGTGGCCACCGCTGTCGTACACAGCGCGGCAAACCTCGCCATCACCGTGCTGGTCAGGCGCTCGGTGCCGCGTGGGGAGCTGGTCTTCGCCGGCATCGCGGTGATCGTCCTGGCCCTCGCGGTCCAGGCAGCTGCTTGAGCTGCCCGGCGAGCACGCTGCCGACACACGAATAGGGTGGTCGCCGGGGCGGTGACGGAGGTATGAACCAACTCCGCCTACGCCCCGGCGCCACCAGGCCCCTCGTCAGAGGGGGTCGGACGGGCGGCTGGGATGTCCCGGCCGGCGTCCAGCTTTCAGGATCAGAGCGACCAGGAGATCGACCAGGAGACCGACACCGAGTAGGAGACGGACAGCGACAGCGAGATGCTGGTCGCGGGGGCCTGCTCGTTGGCCACCAGGTTGGTGGCCTCCTCGGCGATGGCCAGCGGGCTGGCGTAGGCCACGTAGCCACCCATGAGGTCTGCGTTCATTGTGGTTCTCCTTCAGGAAATGTTTGAGGTTTCCCCCGGGACTCCGCTGCGGCGTCCTGCCACCAATAAGACAGGCTCGCCGGCCCTCGGAACAGCGGCAGAACCGTGTCATTGTCTCGGACCGGTCTGCTAACAGACGCTGGTATTGCCCCCAGGCCTGCCGCCGCTGGCAGACAATTGTTTCTACGGCTGACCCACGCGCGCCGATAACGTCGCCGGCATGGAAACCTCGGTTGTACGCGTAAGCGATTCCAAAGGCATGGTGGAGCCCGTACCGCCCGATCGTGTTCCGGCGCTCGCGCAGGTCATGACCGGGCTCACCCTGGGCATCTTCGACAACGCCGACGTGGCCGGCTACCTCGGCCGCAACGACAACTGGGCCGGGCGTACCGACGCGGGCCGCGACGTGTTCGTCAAGCGGCTCAACGGCGCGGGCGCCGAGGCGCGGTTCGACCGCACCACCGCATTCGAAAGGTTCGTCGGCGAACGGTCCTTCGACGGTTGGAGTGTTCCCACCTACCTGGGCGGGGACCGGGCCAGCCGGATCGTGGCCTTCGAGCGGATCACCGACGGCGTCTCGGCCGCCGAGCTGCTGGCCGACGACACACTCGACACCGTGTTCGCCGAACGCGCCGGGCGCGCGCTGGGTGAACTCCACGCCCGCCCCGCGCCTGTCCAGGACGGGCAGCGCGGCGAACCGCGCGGTGGTGTCGGCAACCGGATGCGCGCCCTGGAACTCGCCGATTACGCGGATTGCAGCGGCGCCGACCTCGAGGCGTGGAGCCTGCTGCAGCACGACCGGCAGCTGGCCCGGGCGCTGGACCGGCTCGCCGGGCAGAGTGCCGTCGCGGCCCGCGTACCCAGTCACTGCGACCTGCGGCTCGACCAGTTCCTTCTGGTCGGCACCGAGATGTACATCGTGGACTGGGAAGAGTTCCGGCTCGCAGACGCGGCCATCGACCTCGGCTCGTTCGCCGGGGAGCTGCTGCACCGCGCGGCCGCCCAGATGTTCGCCGGCCTGGGAGGCGACGCCGACGCCGAACCCGTGATCGACGCCGGCGAGGTGCACGCCCAACTGGTCCGGCGGGGAGCCGAGGAGCTGGACAAGGTCCGGGTCCTGATCTCGGCCTTCTGGGCCGGCTACCGCGAACGCCGCGCCGATGCGGCCGACGCCTCCCTGGCCGAGCGGGCCACCGCGTACGCCGGCTGGCACCTCTTCGACCGCCTGCTGGCGGCCTCGATGTTCAGTGCCAGCCTGACCGCCGCGCAGCGCGGCATGGTCGGCATCGGCCGCAACGCCCTCGTCAACCCGGACAAGTTCGTCGGGTCCGTCGGACTCAGCCAGGAGTGATCATGAACCAGCACACCGAACTCGCCCCCGAGCTTGACACCTACCTGGACGCGCTCGTCATCGACGGCCTGCGAATCACCTCCGGTGAGCGTACGGTCACCGCCGACGACCCGGCTGAGCTGCGCCGCAAGCTCGGCAGCATGCTCTACAGCGCCTGGCACGCGGGAATGAGCGCGGACAACCCCAGTCAGCGGTCGCCCCGCCGTGACCCCGACTTCGAGCAGGTCCTGGCCGGCGTCGTACCGCACCCCACCGCCGAGACCGCGGCGACCGTCCGCAGCGCGACCCAGCAGGACGATCGGGGCGAGTACGTGATCGCCGAGATCGGCCGGGTCCGGGTCCGCGTGCCCGCCGACGTCGTCGCCGAGAAGGACCGACGACCCGGTGCCGAGATCAGCATCGCCGTGCCGGCCGCGCGGCCCGCCCTGTCCCCGGGCTTCCTGATGGTCAGCGGATCGGCGGGCGGCGTCGACGGGCCCGGGGAGGTGCTCCGGATGTACCTGCACGTCACCGACTCCGACGAGGTCGCCCCGGTGTGGCAGGCGACACTGAGCGCGCTGGAGGAGCACGGCGCCCGGTACCGGGCGAAGGTGCTCTCGCGGCGTACGTCGTTCGCCCGCCGCGACGCCGTGGTGGTCTACCTGCCGGAGCCGTCATGGCCGCACGTGGCCACCGTGGCACGAGCGGTGGCCGGTCTGCCCGGAATCGGCGACTCGACCTCGAGCGTGGCGCACCGGATCGGACCGGGCGTCGCTCTGGCCTGGGACCCCCGCGACCCGCGGCCAGGCTGGCAACGGATGAGTTTCGGCCAGCACCGCACCGCCGCCATCGCCGACGGTGTGCTGCGGCACGTCGCGGGCGAGGGGCCGCTGCGGGACACCGTCGCCGCCGCGCTGCGCGACGCCTCGGCCGACCCCACCAGCCCGGCCCGTAACCTCAGCTCCCCGGAGTTCCCGGTGCTGGCCAGTGAGTTCGATCTTGCGGGAGCAGTCCGATGAGCACAGTCTCCGTGTTGTTCCCGCAACAGCCAACCGACGTCAAGGAGCTGTTGCCCTTCGGTCGACTCGTCCAGCAGTCGTCGGCACGGCGGCTCTGGATGGGCCAGTCCCTGCGGATCGAAAGCCACCCGGCGTTCGCGTACCTGGCCGGGACCGGCTGCCAGATCCCCGTCGGACTGTCCGTCGGCCTGATGGCGTTACGGCACCCGTTCGACGCCGCGCTCCAGGCCCGCTCGCTGGCCGCGCTCATGGACAACCCGGTGACCATCGGGTACGGCGCGGCCGACCCGAACTTCGTCCGTGGGCTGTACGGCGCGCCCTACGAGGCCCCGGCCGCGGCGGTCGAGGAGTATGTGACCGTGGCCCGTGGCCTGCTCACCGGTGAACAGATCGTCCACCAGGGTCGGCTGTTCACCGTCGATCAGTTCCTGCCGCCGATGAGCCACCCACCGGTGGAGATCGGGGCCGGAGTTCTGCGTCCCGCCATGGCGCGGGCAGCGGGCCGCTCGGCCGACGCGGCCATCACCTGGCTGACGCCGACGGGATATCTGCGCGACACCCTGAACCCGATGATCGCCACCGCGGCGGCGACAGCCGGCCGGGCCGCCCCGCGGGTGGTCACGGTCGTGCACGTCGCGGTCGACCGTCCGGGTCGCAGCCCGATGCTGCTGGCCCAGCACGGCTGCGGCAACCACCTGCGGGCCCCGCACTACACCGACATGCTCCGTAAGGCGGGCCTGGACGTGCACGCCTCCGACCCGATCGCCGGCGCACGCGAACTCGTCGAGGAGAACGTGTACGTCTACGGGTCCGTGTCCGAGGTGGGGGCCGCGATCCGCGCGCACTTCGACGCCGGAGTCGACGAAGTGATCCTCAACTCGACGGCCGTGTCCAACCTGCACGGCACGGACGCCGCCCTCGCGGACCTGTCCGACATCCTGACCGACTTCCGCTGACCCACGATCGGATCGGTGATCCCGATGACCACGCTCGCCTACGTACCTGCCCTGCGGACCCTGCGGCGGGCGGTGCTCGGACGGCCGCTCGTCGCCGGCGGCGCCGTCCTGCTCGGCGTACTGTCCGGCGCAGTCTCGCTCGCCTCACCCCTGCTGGTGCGGGCTCTCGTCGTCGACTTCGCCGAGCACCGCTCCCCGGTCCTGGGCGCACTTCAACTGGCGGCCACAGTGCTGCTCGGCGCGATCGCGGCGGGCGTCTCGTCGTTCCTGCTCGCCTCGGTCGGCGAGCGGGGAGTGGCCGCCGTTCGCGACGCCGTGGTCACCCACCTGCTGCGCCTGCCCCCGGCGGCCATCCGCCGACTCGGCGTGGGCGACATGGTGGCCCGGGTGACCGCGGACGCCGCCGCGCTGCGGTCGCTGACCGACGTCGGCGTCACAGCCCTGCCGGTCTCCGCCCTGGTGGTGCTGGTCTCCCTGGTGCTGATGGGCACGCTGGACTGGGTGCTGCTGATCGTCGTGATCGCCACCTTCGCCGTGGCCGCGGTCGCGATGCGCGCCTTCCTGCGCCGGATGCGCAGCGGCAACGCCGCCCAGCAGGAGGCGTTGGGTGCGCTCGCGGAACGCCTGGCGGCTGCGCTGTCCACGCTGACCGTGATCAAGGCGTACCGGGCCGAACAGCACGTCCGGGCGCCGATCATGGCGCACTCCGACGCCGCCGCGGATGCCGCGATCTCGGGTGCCCGGGCGCAGGCGTTCCTGACTCCGCTGATGGGTGTGGCCCAGCAGATCGCCATCATCGGCGTGTTGGCCGGCAGCGGGGCGCGGCTCAGCTCCGGGCAGCTCAGCGCGGCCGACTTCGTGGCCTTCATGATGTACCTGTTCCAGATCGTGAGCCCGCTCACCATGGTCGCCTCCGGTTTCGGCCGCCTCCAGCAGGGGCTGGCCGCGGTCGGACGACTGGACGCGCTGGGCGCGCAGCAGCCGGAGGATCCGGGCGCGGAGCGGAATCCGGACGTGGTGCCCGGCGCCCCCGCGCTCGAGCTGCGGTCCGTGTCGGCCGGCTACGACCAGGGCGACGTCCTGCACGGCGTCAGCTTCACCGTCGCCCCCCGCGGGCTCACCGCTGTGGTCGGTGGATCCGGCGCCGGCAAATCCACAGTGCTCAACGTGCTCGAACGCTTCGTGGACGTCCGCAGTGGCGCCGCTCTGCTACACGGCCGACCGCTCGCACACTGGCCGACGGCTGCGCTGCGCGCCCGAATCGCGTACGTCGACCAGTCGTTCACGCTGCTCGCCGGCTCGGTTCGGGAGAACCTGACCCTCGGCGGCGACCCGTCGACGCCCGACGACGTACTGCTGCGGGCGCTGGCCGAGGTCGGTATGGAGGCGGCCGTGCGGGCACTGCCCGACGGACTGGACACCGTCATCGGTGCCGCCACGGACCTCTCCGGCGGCCAACGCCAGCGACTGGCCCTGGCCCGGGCCCTGCTGTCGGCGGCCGACGTGGTCCTGCTCGACGAGCCGAGTTCGCAGCTCGACGGGCTGAACGAGCAACGCCTCGTGGAGGTCGTCGACCGCCTGATCGCGGACCGGGCTGTGGTCATGGTCGCCCATCGGTTGAGCACCGTGCGCCACGCCGACCAGGTCGTCTTCCTGGATCAGGGCCGGGTGGCCGGCGTCGGCACGCACGACGAGTTGAGGCGCCACTGCGCCGGCTACCGGGATCTGGTCGGCTTCCAGACGGTCGAGAACGTCGACCTCGCGAAGGCGGTCGCGGCGTGAGCACCGCCGCCCGTTTTCCGATCGCCCGGACCCGACTGGACAACGGACTGCGGGTGGCCGTGTGCCCGGACCGCGGCGTGCCCGTCGTCGCGGTCAACCTCTGGTACGGCGTCGGCGCCGCACATGATCCGGCCGGCCGCAGCGGTGCCGCCCACCTGTGCGAGCACCTGATGTTCGACGGTTCGCGGCACGTCCGGTCAGGAGAACACCAGTTGCTCGTTCACCGAGCGGGCGGCAGCGGCAACGCCACCACCGGCTACGACCGGACCAACTACTTCACCCAGGCGCCGACCGGCGCTCTCGACCTCGTCCTCTGGCTCGAGGCGGACCGGATGGCCTCGGCCGCCCAGGGGGTGACACCGGCCGCGCTCGACACCCAGCGCCGGGTCATCGGCCAGGAGAAGGAGCAACGCCGGGCTGCCGGTCCTGCGGCGAACGGCGTCCAAGCGGCCCTTCGGGAACTGCTGCCGGCCGCACATCCCTACCGTCGGGCACCGATCGGATCCGTGTCGGACCTCGCCGAGACGACGGTGGCAGAGGTGAGCGACTTCCACGGCCGGTACTACCGGCCGGCCAACGCGGTGCTGAGCGTCGTGGGCGACGTCGACCCGGACGAGGCACTCGGTCTGGCCCACCGCTACTTCGGCGACGTCCAGGGCGTGTCGGCTGCCGGCCCCGCCGATCCTGCTCCCGCGCACGGATCCGGCCCTGGCCGGGCCGCCCTGACAGGCCACGACCTGATCCAGTACGTGTTCCTCCTGCCGGCTGACGACGCGGCGACCGGTCGGGACCTCGACGCCGCCGAGATCGCGCTCGATGTGCTCGCCGGGGGCGCGTACGCCCGGCTGTACCGCCGGCTCGTGATCAGCGGGCTCGCCGCCCAGGTCACGGCCTCCGTCAGCCGGCTCGCCGGCGTCTCGTTCGGCACTCTCACCGCGCGGCCCGCACCCGGGCGGGACAGCTCCGCGCTGTCGGCCGCGATCGAAACCGCGATCGAGGATGTCGCCCAGTTCGGGCCGACGGACGCGGAACTGGCAATCGCCCGGGCGCGGCTGGAGCACGGCTGGTTGTTGCGGGTCGGCAACCGGATCGGCCGGGCCGACGAGCTGTCCCGGCTCGCGTGGCGGGCCGGTGACCCGGGCCTGCTGAACGAACGGCTGCCCGCACTGGATGCGGTAACCGTCCGGGACGTCACGCGTGCGGCCCGGAATTGGCTGGCGGTGCCTACCACCGAGGTAGCCGCAACGGAGCTGGTCAGGAGTGCCACATGAGCAACCATCGCCCCGCCGTCCGCCCGCCCGCGCCGTGGCGGTTCCCACCGACCGTGCGCCACCAGGTCGGCGCCGGTCTGACGGTGGACACGATCGACCTGCGGGGTCAGTACCTGGCGTCGATCGTGATCCTGCTCGACGTACCACTGGACAGCGAACCGCGCGGCCTGGACGGGGTCGTGGCCGCGATGGCGAACCTGCTCAACGAGGGCGCCGCCGGGATGAGCGGCCGGCAGTTCCTGCAACGACTGGAGGCGATCGGAGCGACCTGGCGACCGGCCGCCTCGCTCGACGGCGTCCGGATCACCGTGGACCTGCCGGTATCGCGGCTTGCCGATGCCCTGGCGTTGATCGCGACCGCTCTGCGCGCGCCCCGGTTCAGCGCCGAGGCGGTCGACAGGTACTCCCGCGCGGCACACACCCAGCTCGCCCATGACCTCGCCGATCCCGCGGCCTGCGCCGCTCTCGCCTTCCACGCGGCTGTCGCCCCACCCGGCAGCCGGGCCGGCCGACGCCTCGACGGTGACGCGGATTCCCTCGGCCGGCTCAGCCCGGAGAACATCGCAGAAGCGCACCGGCGGAACGTCGCACCGGCTCGGACGACCCTTGTTCTCGCCGGCGACCTCAGCGGCGTGGACGTGCCGGCTGCCGTCGAGCGCGCGTTCGCCGGTTGGGACACCAGCACTGAACCCGCCGTACCGGGCACCGGCCTGCCACCTGGTGCGGGCGAGCCACTCATCGTGGTGGACCGACCCGGGGCGGCGCAGACCCAGCTCATGCTCGGCTGCCGCAGCGCTGACCGCCGCTCCCCGGACTGGCTGGCACTGCGGATCGCCGCACTGGTGCTGGGCCGCGGCATGAGTTCCCGGATCAACGCGGCCCTACGCCAGACGAGCGGCTACACGTACGGCCTGGACGCGCGGTTCGTGCCGCTGCGCCGCGGTGGCACCTTCTTCGTGGCCGGCGCGGTGGCTACGGCGATGACCGGGCCGGCCCTGGCCGATCTGCGCGCGATCCTCGTGGACGCCTACGAGAACGGCTTCACCGATGACGAGTGCATGGCCGCGGCCGCACACCTGGTGCACTCGGCGCCGGCCACCTTCGAAACCGCGCAGGCGGTCGCCCGGCAGCGCGCCGAACTCGTCAGCGCCGACCTTGACGACGACTTCCTGGACCGATACATGTCGGCGCTGCCGCTTCAGTCCGCTGACGACGTCTCGGACGCGTTCGCCCGGCACGTCGACGTGCCGGGGCTCACCCTCGCCGCCGTGGGTGACGCGACCACGGTGACAACCGTTGTGGCCTGAGTCCGAGAGACCCACGACACGGGATCGCAGTTCCACCCGCTGACGGAGGTGGGCGCCCCCCCGGGCGGCCCCCCCCCGCGGTTGCGCCCCGGGGGCGCAGCCGGGCGGGTGGCCCCCCCCGGCCCCCCGCCCCCGGGACGCGCCCGC
>NZ_JBNCKO010000001.1:0-14415 GCF_049841595.1 Micromonospora sp. DT228 | reverse complement strand
GGTCCAACCGGTGGGGGCCGGTGCCCTACACACCCCCCACCGGGTCCCCCCGGACCCCCGGCTGCGGGTGGGGCCCCCCCCCCGGGGGGCCCACCTCCGTCTTTTCCGCACGTGGTCAGATGCCGTGCTGGTGCACCCAGCGGGCCACCTGCACTCGGGACGAGCAGTCGAGTTTGCGCATGATCTCGCGCATATGGTTGACGACGGTCCACTCCGAGATGGTGAGCCGTCGGGCGGCCTGCTTGTTGGTCAGTCCCTCACCGATGCACCGGGCCACCTCCCACTGGCGACGCGTCAGCACGTCGCGATCGGACCCGGCCGAGTGCGGCGCCTGATCGCTGAAGCCCGATGCCGCCATCGCGGCGATCGTCGCGCTCAGCGGTACGGCGGTGCCCCGCAGTGCCTCCCGGATCGTGTTTTCGTCGATCTGCGCGAGCAGATCCTCCGGCCGCCTGAGCAGGTCGTCGGGCCACGGGGTCTCGGCATCGAGCCGCCAGTGTGCCCGGAAGGCGCCGAGCAACCGGGCCACGTTCGTCGTGCGGGTGACCACGTCCCGGATCAGGTAGCTGCCCACCAGGTCCAGAAGTTCGCCAACCAGGACGCTCGGGCCGAGCGGGCGCAACCGGCCCAGCGCCCGGTCCAGGTAGCCGACGGCGGCCGGCTCGCAGCCGGCAGCCGCCGCGATGGCACCCAGTCGCAGCAGTGCCGCCCCGGCGATCCGGTCACTCCCGTTGTAGGTCGCCCGGACCAGCATGTGCTCAGCGACCCGCCGGGCCTCGGTCAGCCGGCCCCGGCAGGCGTGCACGAGTGCGAGGTCGAGCCCCGCCCACGCGGTGATTCCGACGCCGTCGTCCGGACCGGCGGCGATCGCCTCCTCATAGCGCGCCGCCGCTTCGTCGTAGTCCTCCGCGGCCCGCACCGTGCCGTGCAGATAGGCGGCGGTGGCCTCGTCCAGCCCGTCGGTATCGGCGGCCGGGCCGACCGGGACCAGCGACCGGGCGGTCTCCGGTTCGCCGAGCTGGGCGAACACCGCGGCGGCGGCCAGCCGCAGACGGTTGACCAGTGCGGGATCGAGCCCGGCGGTGGCCCGCAGCAGGTCGATGTAACGGTCCCGGGCGATACCCAGCCCGCCGGTGTGCCGCCAGTACGGGGTCAGCGCCTCGACGGTCGACAGCGCCTCCGCTGCTCGGGCGGTGCCGCACAACCAGGTCAGTGCCGATTCGATGTTGTGCGCCTCCCGGCGCAGTGCGTCGTACCCGGCACGGCCGCCGTGCTCGCCGAGCCGGTTGGCGTGCCCACGGGCCTGCCGCAGGTAGAACTCGGCGTGGGCGGCGCGGATCGTGGGCTCGTCGGTGCTGAGCCGCCGGGCCGCCTGGCGAGCCGCGGGGAGACCGGTCAACGGCACCGCCCAGCGGCGGGTCCGGTGCCCGCTCAGCGTGCCCGTACCGGTGTCGGTCTCCACCAGACTGCCCTGCTCGACCAGGTCGCGCAGCTCCTCCTCGATCCCGGTGGTCCCACTGATCCAGTGGATCGCGTCGAGGCTGAACCCCCCGTGGCACACGAACGCGCAGGCCAGTATCCGCTCGGCCGTCGACCCCGCGAGGGGTGGGACGGGTGTGGCACAGAACGGTTCCACCAGGCGGGTCAGCGCATCCGGGTCACCGGCCACGAGTGCGCGGGCCAGTGTCTCGAGCCCGACCTCACGCGCTGTCCGCCCGGCGAGCGCCAGGTCCTGAGGAATCCCGTGCAGGGCGGCGCACACCTTCGCCACCGTCTGCTGCTCCTCTGCCGGACCGCCGAACACGGTCCGGAAGACACCGGTCGGTCTGGACGCCACGACCGGTGTGGCGGCGACGGCGGTCATCGCCGGCCCGCCCTCGCGGCGCCGGGCTGTGAATTGCTCTGATGAAACCACATATGCACCCCGTGAGTAAGTAGAGCGAATGCTGGTCCAATCTGTCGATCAGAATGGCGATTCCTCGCCGGTTCGCACAGTGCGCAGATCACCGATCCGGGAGTGAGAAAGCGACCGTGGGCGGGTGAGGAATTCACATCCGGACGATGTGTGATTCTCACATTGGCGGCGTGACTCTGCCACTGGCGACGTTACCGGGTGGGCGGAAAGATTCCTTCCGTCACCGGGCGGCCACTGACCGCCCATCGCATCAGCGGAACGGGGTAAACGTCATGGGCCAGCGGTCAACACTCGAGATCCTCACCACCGGTACCAACCTGGACCTGGAGCCGGCCGCCCCGGCCGGCGGTCTGCACATCAACCTGTTCGACCAGCCGGCGCTGCCGGAATCGGCCACCGCCGCCTTCACCTGGATCTGCCTGACCGACCCCCCGTTCGCGCGGAAGGCTTGAGATGACGGACACGGCCGCGGGCCCCCGGATCGGTTTTCGGCGGCATCTACGCCTGGAGATCGTCGCTCGCGAAGCCGCCTATCTCTTCTCCGAGCACGGTGTGACCGCGCTCCAGGGGGAGGAGATCGAGGTGCTGGCACCGTTGCTCGACGGCACCCGTGACGTGGCCGCGGTGCTGCGCGACACCGCGCCGGCGCTCGCCGGCGATCGGGTCGGCCCGCTGCTGCGGCAGCTGGCCGAGGCGGGCCTGCTGGTCGTGTCCGACCCGGTGGCTGGCGCGGTCGCCACGCCACCCGTCGCCTACTGGGAAGCAGCCGGGCTCGACGGGCACCGTGCGCACTCCGCCTGCGAGTCCGGCTCGGTCCGGTTGCTCACCGTCGGCGGGTTGGCCGACGGACACCTCCGGTCCGCGTTGGCCGCGGCCGGGCTGGCGAGCGGCACCGCGGCAGGTGCGGACCTCAGCGTGGTCGCCTGTGCCGACTACCTGGATCCCGCCCTGGCGGACATCGACGCCGAGCACCGGGCCGCCGGACGGCCCTGGCTGCTTGCCCGGCCTGTCGGCGCCCAGCTCTGGCTCGGTCCAATCTTCACCCCCGGCACCGGTTGCTGGCACTGCATGGCCCACCGGTTGTGGTTGCACCGTCCCGCCGAGGCCCATGTCCAGAAGATGCTCGGGCGGACCGGGCCGGTCGCCCGACCGGCCGCCACCATCCACTCGGTGAGCGCGACGGCCGGCGAGCTTGTCGCCATGGAGGCCGCGAAGTGGCTGGCCGGTTACCGATACGCCGGGCAGCGCGCCGTCTGGGTCCTGGACACCCTGACCATGCAGGGTCACCACCACCGCGCCCCCCACCGGCCCCAGTGTGCGGCCTGCGGTCGACCCGATCTCGTCCGGGAGCAGACGCGGCGCCCGGTGGTGCTGCGACAACGGACCAAGGTCAGCACCACCGGCGGCGGCCATCGGTCGATGACGCCGGAGGATGTCCAGGACACCTTCAGCCATCTGGTCAGCCCGGTCACCGGTATCGTGCGGGAGATCCGCCGCGACACCCGCGGGCCGACCTTCCTGAACGCCTTTCGCGCGGGTGCCAATCTCGCCACCCGTCCGAACGGCATCGAAGACCTGCGCAGCAGCCTGCGCAGCGAACACGGCGGCAAGGGTGTGACCACCGTTCAGGCCGAGGTCAGTGCCCTGTGCGAGGCGCTGGAACGGCACTCCGGCTCCTATCACGGCGACGAGCTGCGGGAGCGGGCCAGCCTGCGCGACCTCGGCTCGGCCGCAGTGCACCCCGACGCCGTACGACTCGTGCACGAGCGCCAGTACGCCGGCCGTCACCAATGGAACGAGCAGCACTCGGCGTTGCAGTGGATCGGTGATCCGTTCGACGAGAGCGCCGCCCTGGACTGGACTCCGGTCTGGTCGTTGACCGGCAATACCCGGCGGTATCTGCCCACCGCGATGCTCTACTACGGCACCCCGCCGGACCCGGGCTCGCGCGGCCTGTACGCCGACTCGAACGGCAACGCCGCCGGATGCAGCCTTGAGGACGCCGTCCTGCAGGGTTTCCTTGAACTCGTCGAACGCGACGCGGTCGCGCTGTGGTGGTACAACCGGACCCGGATGCCGGAGGTCGACCTGGGGGCCTTCGCCGACGAATGGCTTGACGAGCTGCGCCGGGTGCACCGCGACCTGGGCCGCGAGGTGTGGGTCCTGGATCTCACCACCGATCTCGGGGTGCCGGCGATGGTGGCGCTGTCCCGGCGCGTCGACAAGCCCGCCGAGGACATCGTGTTCGGCTTCGGCGCGCACTTCGACCCCGCTGTGGCGCTGCGACGTGCGTTGACCGAGCTGAACCAGTTGCTGCCCGCCGCCGTCGGCGCGGACGGCAGGGGACAGGGGTACGGCTGCGCGGACCCGGAAGCGCTGCGCTGGTGGCGGCACGCGACGGTGGCGGGGCATCCGTACCTGTCGCCGCAGCCGGACACCTCCGCCCTGGGCCCAGCCGACTACGGGTACGTACCCACAGTCGATCTTCAGGATGATGTCCGCCGATGCATGGACATTGTGACCGCCCGCGGACTCGAACTGATGGTGTTGGACCAGACGCGGCCCGACATCGGGCTGCCGGTCGCCAAGGTGATCGTGCCCGGCCTGCGGCACTTCTGGGCACGCTTCGCCCCGGGCCGGCTCTATGACGTACCCGTCCAGCTTGGGCGGCTGTCCAGCTCGACTGCTTTCGAGGACCTCAATCCCGTACCCCTGTTCGTCTGAGAGCGGAAGCGTGAACCACTTCGCCGCAGTGGCGGCCACGGAAACCCCATTGATCACCTTCTGGTCGCTGCGCGACGACGTCGCGCTCGAGACCGGCGCCGCGGACGGCAGTGTGCTGCTGCTGACCCGCTGGGGTGAGATTCCGCTCCACCTCCCCGAGCCGGTGGTCCTGGAGTTCCTGCACCGGATGAGCCTGGGCCCGGTGTCGCTGGACAACGTGGTCGGCGCCGAAGCGGACCGGCGGTTGTTGACCGACCTGCTCGACGCCCTGGCACCGGTGGTCATCCGGTCCGTCGGCCTGGCGGACGGCGGGGGCCCACTGCTGTCCGTGGTGCCCACGACCCAGCGGTCCACGTTCGACCCGCGTCCGGTGCCCACCGACGCGGTCGTGCGGTTCTCACGAATGACTCTGATGCGGGGCCTGGACGACGTCCTCGCGCTGGAGTCGCCACTCGCCACGCACCGGGTGTTGCTCCACCGGCCGAACGCCAGGGCGCTGGCCGCGACCCTGGCCGCGCCGTGCGGTCTGGGGGTGCTCGCCGAGGCCGCGAGCCTGCCCGTCGCCTGGATCGCGGAGCTGGTCGGATACCTGGTCGCAGCGGGGATGGTGGTGGTCGCGGGCGCGATGTCGCCGCCGCGCTTCGCCGAGGACGACGACCCGGTGCTACTGCTCTGGGCACCGCACGAGTTGCTCTTCCACGCCCGTGCCCGGCCTGGTCGCAGCGATCTCGCCTTTGGCGCGACCTTTCCCGGCGAGGGACGTGTGCCGCCGGAGCCCGTGCTCAAGACCCGACCTTCGGGCCCCCGATACCCGCTGTTCCGTCCGCGGCTCGCCGATCTGCTGGCTACCGATCCGCCCTTGACCGCGGCCGTGGAGGCGAGGCACGCGGACCGGCGGTTCGGGCCGGCGTCGGTGACCGCCGAGCAGGTCGGTGAGCTGCTCTACCGCACCGCGCGCGTGCGGGCGTTGCGGCCCGGACGAGGCGCTGCCCCGGACGCCAGTGACCGGCCGTACCCGAGCACCGGTGGGCTGCACGAGCTCGAGTTCTACGTCGTCGCCAGTGGGCCCGGCGGAGTGCCGTCGGGCATCCATCACTACGACCCGCGCGACCACATCCTGACCCTGGTCGGCGAGGATCCGCAAGACGTCTCGGGCCTGTTGGAGGGCACCCGGATAGCCGGTGGCCTGGCCCAGCAACCGACGTTGCTGCTGGAGATCACCGCTCGCTTCCGCCGGATTTCCGGGGTCTACCAGGGTGGTGCCTACGCGGCGACGCTGCGTCACGTCGGCGCGCTGTTGCAGTCGCTGTACCTGGTGACCACCGCCATGGGGTTGGCGGCCTGCGTCGTGCCGACCCGTGATGACGACGACCTCACCAGCGACGTCCTGGGGCTTGACTGGCGGGTCGAGGCCACCGTGGGCGGGTTTGTGCTCGGCTGTCCGGCCGGGACGGTGTCCGAGGATCATCCCGGGGAGGTGCCGGTGAACGACGCCGACTGGCGGCGCCTGTGTCAGGAGCAGCTCACCCGCCGCTACTGATCGTGTCACCCCACATTGCTGTCCGTCGAGGTACCCTCCCCGTGTGCGGCATCCTTGTCCGGGAGGTATCTCGTGTCTGTAAGGGGAGGCGGTGCATTCCGCACATCGCCCTCCGCAGCAGGTGACCAGGCGCGTCAGGAGCAGCAACAGCCCGTCGAGGCCGTTGACCAGCCGCGAGTCGGAGCGCGTCTGGCGCGGCTGGTGGTGACCACGGTCTTCAGTGGATTGTGCCTGGTCGCGTTGCTGCAACTCGTCGCCGCCGCGAAGTCTGTGCCGAAGGTGCTGCTCGCCATCGCGTTCATGGCCACCCTGCTGTTGATGCAGTTGTTCTTCCTCACCGAGCGCAGCCGCCGGCTTGGTCAACGCGGCCGGATCGGCTGCGTGGCCCTGCAAGCGGCGGTCGGCCTGCTACCGTTCCTCGTCTTCGGACAGGCCTGGGTTGGTATGCCCGGCTTTGTGGCCGGCGGCGCGCTGCTGATGCTGCCGGCACCGTACTCGGTTGTCACGTTCGCGGTCGTCGTCGGCGTGACCGGGGCTGTCCAGGCACTGCTCAATGCGACGGTGCTGCTGGTCGTCTACACCACGGTGTCGACGGTGCTCACCGGGCTGATCGTCTACGGCCTGTCCCGGATGTCAGTTCTGGTCGAGGAGCTGCACCGCACCCGGACCGAGATGGCCCGGCTGGCCGTTTTCCAGGAACGCCTGCGGTTCGCCCGCGACCTGCACGACCTGCTCGGCTACAGCCTCTCCGCGATCAGCCTCAAGAGCGAGCTGACGCGGCGGCTGGTCGGCAAGAACCCCGAGCGGTCGCTCGTCGAGCTTGAGGAGATCCGGGACATCGCGCGGCAGGCGCTCGCCGACGTCCGGGTCCTGGCCAGCGGATACCGGGACATGTCGCTGGAGGATGAGGTCCGTTCGGCCCGGTCGGTGCTGGCGGCGGCCGACATCAAGGTCGAATTGGACATGACTGAGCGGTCGATCGAGCAGCACGTCGGCACGGCCCTGGCGACCGTGCTCCGCGAGGGCGTCACCAACCTGCTTCAGCACAGCAAGGCCGAGCACTGCCGGATCACCGTCGCCTGCTGCGGCGACAGGGTGCACATGACGATCGGCAACGACGGCGCGATCATGCAACCGAGGTCGCCCGATCCGCACCGCGGCAGTGGGCTGCGCAACCTGTCGGCGCGCGTCGGTGCGCTCGGCGGCACGCTCTCCAGCGACCTCGGTGGCGACGGATGGTTCGAGCTGCACGCCGAGCTGCCGTCGACCGTGGCCGAGTCACCCGAGGGTGCCGACGTTATTCCCCTGCAACGCCCGGCTACAACCAACCTGCGTCACGCGCGATCCGGATAGCGTCGATCCGGTTGCGGGCGTTCAGCTTGGCGACCGTCATCGTGAGATAGTTGCGCACCGTCCCCAGGGACAGGAACAACTGGGCGGCGATCTCCGTCGGCTCGGCACCGTGTGCGGTCAGCCGCAGCACCTCCAGCTCCCGACTGGTCAACGGGTTCTCCCCGCTGTCCCAGGCCGTCAGCGCCAGCTGAGGGTCGATGACCCGATGTCCCGCGGCGACCCGGCGAATGGCGCCGGCCAGCTCGTCCGACGGCGCGTCCTTGAGGATGAACGCGGCGACGTGCGCCGCCATCGCCTGGCGCAGGTTGCCCGGCCGGCCCAGGCTGGTCAGCATCAGGCAGCGGCAGGTGGGTAGTTGTTCGCGCAGGAGGGCGGCGGCGGTCAGCCCGTTCATTCTCGGCATGTCGATGTCCAGCACCGCGACATCCGGTCGGTGCTCTAGGGCGAGGGGAATAATCTCGTCGCCGGTTGCGGTCTCGGCGACGACCTTTATGTCGGGCTCCAGATTCAGGAGTGCGACGAGGGCGCCGCGCACCATGTTCATATCTTCCGCCAGCAGCACCCGGATCATTCGCTCATCATCGCCTGACGTGCTGTCCGGTAATGTCCCGTGGCATCGACGCCGACCAGCAGGTATTAGGAACCGGCCGACCGGTCGAAAAGGATTGGAGGATTGTCGCCGGGGCGAAGCTCACTGGATGTTGTCGATCGGTTAACGCCAGTGAGATAGAGGCGCCTCGCGGGCCGGATGCCCTGAACTGGTCGAAGCCACCTATGTCGGAAATGGGCGCCGCTTGATGGGGGCGGTGATGCGCTGCCGGTGGTGCCGGCAATCGCCATGCGTCGATAGTTGCCGCCATTGCTAGATCATGGCCGTGGTCACCGCGGCCGGATCGTCGAAGCGCTTCGACGATTCGTCGTGCAGGCGGTCGCGCGCGTGGCGACGCCATTCTTCTGCGCCACCGACCGGATTGTCATCGCGACGTCATAGATCGCGACCCACTGCCGCGCGGCATGCTGATCGGTCAAGTCGCTCACCGACCACGGGACGAAACCGTGCCGGTCGACCTCCGCGATCAGGGCGCGGAACTGGCGGACGTCCTCGGCGAGGTTCTTTCCGCCTGCCTGTTCGAGGACGTCGCACACGGCGACCCAATCGGTCAGGGCGACCACCTGACCGGACCGGGTGTCGGCGAACCGCCACCGACCAGCGACGGGGCGCGGGTCGGCCTCCGACGTGTGGCAGACCTCGCGCCACAGCGACTCCACGCGTCGCTGCGGGTACACCCACACCAGAACACCCCGGCACGGGTTGCCGGTGCCACTGCCCCTGTGCTTGTCCAGCAGGCGCTGAAGGTATCGGTCGTTCGCCTGCGCATCGGTCAGCCCGGCCCAGAATTTGCCCTCGATGTGGACGACTTCGCGATACCCGTCCCGCCCGACGACATCCGGCCGACTGTCGCCGTCCGCCGCCTGGGTGAGGTAGCGCAGCGGCCGGGGCAACTCGGCGACACCCGACCCGATCGCCGCCGTGAGGGCAGCCGCCGCATTCGGGTCCGACAGCAGGTGCCCAAGAGCATCCGTCGCCACCGTCTCACGCAGCGCTCCGAGCTGACCTGCGAGTCGGGCAAGCAACGCCATCGAGAACCTCCATGTCACGCAGCCGCTACGTCTCCGGCGACTCTATGGGGTCGTATGAATCGGCCTCGGAGTGGCGGAGACATGTCGATCCGGATGGCCGTTGCCGGCCAGGGGCGTAGCTGTCGGCGGCGGCGAGGTCGGCGACCTGTCCGGCGTTACCCTCGCGGAGGGTCAGGTGCCTGACCTCATCGAGTTGGCCTCTCGGTCTTGGCCCCGAGCGCGCGCGCCGACTGTCTGCGAGGGAGCACCGTGGTCGCTGACGCCGTCCCGACCGGCAGCCCGGAGACGATCCTCGTCTGCGTCCGGGGCAACTCCGGCTCGGGTAAGAGCAGCATCGTTCGTGAGCTACGGCGTCGGCACGGCCGGGGCTGCGCGCTTGTCGAGCTTTCCGACCGGTCCATGGTGTGTACGTGACGTTCGCCGTTCTTTTGATCGGCGAGTTGATCTCTGTAACCTATCGCGGGTTTGACGTGCGCGATGTGGGGACGGGGTTGCATGGGGCGTCAGCGGGTTATGGGGACGCTACGGGTGCAGGAGGTCCGGCGTGGTGATGGCCGGCGGTCGTGCACGATCGTGTGGCCGGAGGGCGCGGTCCATGACGAGGCTGATCGGTATCTGCGGCGCTACGACGGTGAGCCTGGTACGCAGCGGACGTACGCATTCCTGCTGGTGGATCACCTGCGATGGCTGCAGCGGGAGGAGCTCGCTTTCGAGGCGGTAACTCTGCGCGATCTTGAACGTTACATGGGGATCGTCGGCGCCGTGGTTTTGATGCCGTTGGGCGAGCCGTGGCGGTTGGGCAAGCGGCCCTACGGCAGGAATACGTTGTCGACGGCGGCGTCGTGCCTGAAAGCCTTCTACGTTGGCTTGGCCGCGGATGGCCGGAACGTCGAGCTGGGCCGGCAACTTGATGCGACGCGGCTGCCGTCAAAGGCGGACCGCAATCGGGCGCTGCTCGGTCATGTGAAGACGGCGATGCCGGCGAACCCGCTGGCGCCGAGGCGTAACAGTCGGCGGCATCCAAAGATGCTGCCCGACGGCGCTCGCGACCGGCTGCTGGAGGTGGTCACCACGGCCCGTGATCGGATGGTGGTGACGTGGCTCTACGACGGCGGCTTTCGGATCGGGGAGCTCTGCGGGCTGCACGTGGCGGATCTGCACCTGCGGGAGCGGGCGGAGTGCGCCGAGGCGCGATCGGCGCACGTGCACATCTGTCACCGCGACGGCAACCCCAACAGTGCAAGGGTGAAGTCGAAGTACCCGTGGGAATTGGTTGACGGGATCGTGCGCGGCGGCCTGATCCGGCGGGCCAGTCCCGCGATGATCCACACCTATTTCGAGTACGTGACGAACGAGTACCCGCCTGCTGCGGGCGGCCACGGGATGTTGCTGGTCCAGTTGGCGGGGGAAGGCCACGGGCAGCCGTGGTCGCCCGATGGTGCTCGGGCGATGTTTCGCCGCGCTGGCGTCCGCGCTGAGCTGGGCCGAGTGAAGCCGCACCAGATGCGCCACAACTTCGCTTCCGCCGTCCTGGACGCCTCCGGCGGCAACGTCATGATCGCCCGCGATGCAGGCGGATGGTCGTCGGCGGCGACCGTCGACGAGATCTACGGCCACGCCGATATCCACGACCCGCAGTTCGACGCCGCCCTGCGCAAGGTCTGGGCTGCCGAGTCGTGACAGCTCCTGCCCTGTCCCTCGTCTCCACAGGCCGACGCGGCAGAGACCGGCTGGAACTGCTGACGGCCCTGATCGCCGGTCCCGCCTTCGACCCGCAGCTACGCGACGACGTGATCGAATTCCCCCGCGACCATCCGGTGTTCCGCTGGCACTGTCTGGTACCAGCCTGCGAGGGGCACCTGCACGTCACCAGCGAGTGGTGTCGACGCCACGCTGCCCAGTGGCGGGAGTCGCAGGCTGCGGGCATCGGCCTTGCCGACTTCCTGCGCACCGCCGCACCCCTGAAAACGAACACCTGGCATAAGCGGGCCACGCTCTGCCGCGTCCCTGGCGGCGTTAGGCCTGCCCAGCGGGGCGCGTCGTCGGGCCTGTGCGGTTTCCATCTGCGCCGTTGGGCCTACTTGCGCGGCTCAACGAAGGTCAACGACCCTCAGCTGCTCGACGACTGGTTGAACAGTGAACAGCCTTGCCAGTCCTACGGCCAGTGCCTGGCGGACTGCTGCGGGGAGCTGGCGCGTTCACCGCTGGGGCTCTGCGAAGGACACGACGCCCAGTACGCCAGCGATGGACGACCCGGGGCGGCCAGGCTGCCGGCGAATTGGCAGCGATACCGGGAGGCCAAGGGCCTGCCGGTCCCGGTCGCCTACGGCGACGAGACGGCCTTCCGCCGCTGGTGCGTCGCAGTGATGCCGCGTCCGGCCCCCGGACAGCTCAACCTCCTCGCCCTGCATCCGCTGGTGCGGGCAGAGCTGCGCTGGGGGCTGTTCTGCTACACCCAACGCCGCAACCGCACCCGGTGGTGGCTGCCGTGGATCCAGGCGGTCCTACGCTCCTGCCGCGGGCTGCGCTCGTTGGACGAATTCGACGACCAATCGGCGCGGCCCTACGAGCGGATGATCGTCTCCGAGATTCGCCGTGACCTGCAGGTCGTCTACATGACGCCGGCGGACACCCGCGACGCCGGATACCTCGACCTGGCCCACTTCGGGCGCCAGGTCCCCTACCTGAGCGACAAGTTCGACCTCACTCGTATACCGCAGCAGTGGCTACGCCAGCTGTGGTGGGACTATCTCGCCGCTCAGCTTCGCTCGGTGAACTGCCCCCGCGGGCGGGGCTATTACTACGCCGTGCGGGTAGCTGGCCACGAGCTCGGCGCTTTTCTGCTGGATGCCGCGCCCAGCGACGGTCAGGACCCACGCAGGCTCACCGCTGAGCACGTGGACGCCTTCGTCGCGGACCATCGCCACCGAGCAGGTGGCCGGCTGCCGTCGCTGCGTGGCAGCGACGACGGTAAGCCGGTGGTCGTCACCGAGGTCACCTGCAAGAGCACGTTCGACATTCTGCGCAGGATCTTTCGGTGGGCGCTGGAGACCGGCGAAGCCGACCGTGTCGGCCTGGCCCGCGCGATCGTGCTGGCGTTTCCCGAAGGTGGCCGGCCCCCATACCGACCGCGCAGTCCATTCACCGACCACACTGCCCGCATGCTGGCCGACGAGACCAACCTCGCCGCATTACACGGTCTGGATACCACTGACCGAGGCCTACGCGACATCTGGGAGACGATCATCGTGACCGGGCGGCGCGCCGGGGAGGTGCTCGGACTGCGGGTGGACTGCGTGAGCATGCACAACGGCGTCCCGCTGCTCTGGCACGACCAGACCAAGGTCGGCAACCTCAACGAGGCCATCCGCATACCCGAATACACCCAGCAACGCCTGCAAGCGCGGCAACTCAAAACCCTCACCCAGTTCGAGCACCGGCACGGCCGCGCACCCACCGACGCCGAACGCACGCGAATGGCGCTGTTCCCAGCACGGCAGAAGAACCCGCACGGGGACCGCACGGTGTCCTACGCCTGGTTCCACTCCCGCTTCCGCCCCTGGGTCGCCAGTCTCGACCTCGGTGGGGCTGTGCCGCATCAAGCCCGACACACTCTCGCCACGAGGCTGCTCGCTGCAGGAGCCAGCCTGCATCACATCAAGCGCTACCTCGGCCACGTCTCCGAACGCATGACCGAGCACTATGCCAAGGTCGCTCTTTCCGAGATCGACGACATCCTTCACCACGTCTGGGTATCGGGCCCGGGCTCACCAAGCCCGGGCGAGTTGCGCGCCCACAGGGTGACACCACTGGCACCCGAAGCGGCTCAGGCTCTTGTCCTAGACCTCAACCGGCGCAGCACCCCCACCGAGGGCGGCATCTGCACATTCCAAGTCGTCGTCGACGGCGGCGCCTGCCCCTGGAAGCTGGACTGCCACAACTGCGACAAGTTCGTCATGACCGGCGCGGACCTGCTCTACTGGCGCCGCAAACGCGACCAGTGGCGCTCCATTGCCGAACGCGCACCCACAGACGAGATGTCCGACTACCTCCATGCCGTGTTCGAACCCACCGCCCGTGCCATCGACGGCCTCGAACGGGCATTAGGCGGACTCGGGCTCCTCGAAGACGCCCTGGCCATGGACATGCGCCGTCCACAGGACTACTTCCACCGTCTATGGAGCGTCGGCTTCCGAACCTCAGACCTGGCAGCCATTGGCAACGACGAGGACCAAGTATGACCCCCACGCCCCGCACGGCCGCAGCGAACCATGCCCGTCAGGCCAGCACGCGAGACAAACTCCGCCGCGTCGAGCAGGCACTTAAGGTGATACGCCGTGAGCGCTCGGCGGTCACCTACCCCGCCGTCGCACGACGCGCCGAGGTGTCCCGCACATTCCTCTACCAGAACCCGCAGGCCCATGCTCTCGTCACCGCGGCGGTCGCCGACTCCGGCGACGATCGACGCAGCCGGCGCGCCGAACACGACGCACACCTGGAAGCGTCCTGGTGCCAGCGCGCCCTCAACGCCGAGGAAGCCCTCAAGGCCAGCTACGCGGAGATCGGCACCCAGCGGGAGCGCATCGCCGTCCTCCTCGGCCACATCCGCGACCTGCAGGTGGAGTACACCCATGACACCAGCCTTCGCGTCGCCGAGGAGAACAGCACGCTGAAACAGCAGGTGCGGCAGCTTGCCGACGCCACCCGCGGCCTGGAAGAGAAGCTACGGACTGCGCGCTCGAACAACCGCTTCCTCGACAAACGCATCGCCGACCTCGAAGCTGAACTCGTCGCGGCGTTCGCCAATTCCGTCTGATCGCGCCATCCGAATCTCCGCCCACGCAGCCACAACGCCTTCCGTGAAACTCGGTGCGTCGCCGGCACATCTGGCTCTGCAATCTTGGAGCAGTTGGGTTCGAAGCGTCGGTGCCGGTGGCCAGGTGAACCGTGGTCCTGCACGGTGCACCGCTGCACCCAGGACTGCGCGATTAGACTTGAGTCGATCAATAAGCTAGACGGTGCGAAGATCCTCCGGGAGCTCCAGTGTGATCTTCGACGAGGACAAGCGATTCGCTACGATCAATAGGTTGGCGAGGCGACACCTTGCTTTCGGTGACCGGAATGTGGCAATCTATCAATTCGTTTGGGTGCAGCGGGGTTTGCTGCAGAGGTTGAAAGGCTGACGTCCGTCGGCGTGTCTGCGTGATCCGGGTCGATGGGTTCGGTATGCCGGAGGTATGAG